>AP024680.1:0-600000 GCA_025999275.1 Patescibacteria group bacterium | reverse complement strand
GTTCTCCTTCTGGAAATTGTAATACTTATGCTCTTTGCGCCTCTCTGGAAGGTGGTGGAGCAGCTGTAAGTGGTTGCGGAGGCAACTGTGGTATAGGTTGTAATTACAAAGTTACGAATCCTTGAAATTATTATGTTTATATGGAGTCAAAATCTGCCTTTAAAAATTCAGGTTTTACATTAATTGAGCTTCTTGTTTCAATTTTGGTTATTTCTATTTTGGTTGGCCTTGGTTATGCTAATTTCCGCGCTTATTCACAAAAACAAGCTTTATGGGCTGCTGCCAGGCAAGTTGAAGGAGATCTAAGACTTGCTCAAAGTTATGCTATGTCTGGAAAGGATGCGTATTGTGGTAGCCAAGGTTATTTTTACGGTTATAATTTTTATCTTAATAGTGCAACTTCTTACAGCATAAGGCGTGTTTGCCGCTTGTCTGGTGTTAATTATTATACAAGTGTTATTAATAGGAGTATGCCAAATGGTTTTGAGATTGCTGATTCTTCTGTGAGCATTGTTTTCAGGGCTGTGACAGGAGGTGCTGATGGTGGTGTCTCTTTTAGAATTTTAAGGTCTGGAACATTAAATCCTTATATTAATATTACGGTTTCAACTTCTGGTAAGATAAGTATGACATATACTAATTAGATAATGAAAAGATTTAAAAAATCTAAGGGTGATAAAGGCCAATCTTTAGTAGAGCTTCTTGTAGCTTTAGCTTTAATAGTGATAATAATAGTTGCTGTTGTTGGCCTTTCGGCACTTTCAATTAAGGCAGCCTATTTTGCCAAAAGGCAAACAATGGCAAAAAGGTACGTTGAAGAGGCAATGGAGTGGTTAAGGGCATATAAAAGGGATAATTGGTATAATATTCTAAATTATAGAGCTGACACCAATCTTAATAATATAGACTTTTGTTTAAACAGCTTAAACTTTGATAGCCCTGGTAGTTGCTCGAGCTATTCTTTAGGTGGTGTTTTTAAACGAGAATTGATGCTTTATAAATATGATCTAGGAGTGGGTCAGAAACCTAAGATTAAGGCAACAGTTGTGGTTACATGGAGTGATAGTGCTGGGAATCATATAACAAAAGTTGAGTCTATTTTTTCATTGACCGAATAATATGAAAACAGTTAAAATATGGGGATTTACTTTAATTGAGATGCTGGTAGTAACAGGCCTTTTTGCTGGAATAGCAGTTTTGGTTGGGAATCTGGTTGGCACCTCTATGAAAGGAGTAAGAAAAAGTGAATCTTCTATGAAGGTAAGGTCTGAACTTGAGAATGCTGTTTCTATTGTTGAAAGGTCTTTAAGAGAGGCAAAAAACAATTCCGTATCTTGTTTGGATCCTCAAAATCAATCTCCTAGATTATCTTTTACTGATCAAAATGGTATTTCTGTGAATTTGAGTTGTAATTCAAATAATCTTGTTATGAATGGCTCTGATCTAACTGGAGCGAATATTAATCTTAGTAACTGTGGTTTTGATTGTAGTTCTTTGGTTTCTAACGGAGTTGTTGTTATCAATCTGACTGCTAGTAGTTTAGGTACTAGTGGGGTTGAGTCGGATGTTGCTACCGTCTCATCCAGAATTTTTTTGAGGAATTACTTGAAGTGAGAAGTACTTGACTTGTTTATTTTTTAGTCATAAACTGGTTTAGATTTATGAAACATACTGCCAGTTATAAGTTCTTGAAAAAGTCTTCAGGTCAAGCTGTACTTCTTGTAATTTTGGGAATGGCTGTTGTTTTGACAATTGTTCTTTCGGTTGTGTCTAGATCTGTAACAGACGTTTCAATTAGTGAGGTTGAGGAAAACTCTTCTAAAGCTTTTTCTGCAGCAGAAGCTGGTATAGAAAGGTTATTAATTGGAGAGACTAATATATCAGGTGAACAATTAGGAAATGATGCATTTATAGAATCTGCCCAGTCTTATACTTTGGATGAGGGAGGAAATTTTTTTAGTTTTAGTGACAATTATAACAATGGGGATACGGCAACTGTTTGGTTTGTTTCCCACACCGATGATGGCTTGAGACTTACTTGTACAAACAAAATTTGTTTTAATGGAAGTAGTTTTACTGTGTTTTGGAATGGTAATAATACCGCTGTTGAAGTTGTTGTTTATTATGATACTTTGGGTTTGAGTGGAGCCATTGCTTCTACTCCAAATTTTAGTGGCATAAGGGTTAAGCGATTTGCTTTCGACCCCATTTCTTCGAGGCGTGCTGTTAACGGTTTTACAGCTGCCTCTGGGGGTCAAAATGGCTATTCTTTTTCTTCTGGGAGCATTAACATTTCTGATCTTACCAGACCTCTTTTTGCTGTTATTAGGGTTTTATACGGTTATTCTTCTGGACTTGGAGTGAATGTTCAAGGAGGTGTTCTTCCTTCTCAGGGAAAGCTTTTGGTTTCTCGTGGTTATTCTGGTGGTACAGTAAGACAAGTTGAAGTAGCTGATTATTATCGTACTCCCTTGAGTGTATTTGAAGCTGGTTTAGTTAGTTCTGGGGATCTTTCAAAACAGTAATTTTTATGAGCGTAGGACTTGATATTGGTTCTAAATCTATTAAGGTTGTTGAGCTTGAGAAAAAGCAAAATAAATGGTATTTAAGAGGGTCTGGGGTTGTAGGATATTCTGGTATTGTGATTGAAAATGTAAAAGAAGAAAAAGAACTAGTTCCTTTGGCGGATATTATTAAAAAGCTCTTTAATGAAGCCAAGATATCAAGTCGTGAAGTTATTATTTCTTTACCTGAACGTTTTGCTTTTGTAAAACTTGTTACTTTTCCTCTTTTAAGTGATCAGGAGATCGATGCCGCTTTAAAATGGGAGGCGGACCAATATGTACCGATTCCTCTTGAAGAAGCAGTCATGCAGTACCAGATTGTTTTAAGGGACGAGAAGTCAAACCCTCCACGGGTAAAAGTTCTTTTAGTGGCTGCTCGCAGATCTTTAGTTGAAAAATATGTTCTTTTATCCCAACTTGCAGGTTTAAATGTAATAGCAGTGGAAAATGAACTTTTATCTCTTGCTCGATCTTTAGCTTCCCAAACAGAGCTTTCAGTTATTGTTAATTTGGGAGCAGCCTCAAGTGATATTGGTGTTACCAAGATGGGTGATTTGTGGTTTTCTCGTTCTATTCCAATAGGAGGAGATGCGTTAAATCGAGCAATAGTTCAGGAATTAAGAATAGATGCCACCCAGGCTGAACAGTATAAAAAAGCCTATGGCTTTTCGCCCACCTTGCTTGAGGGAAAAGTAAGGCATGCTATGGAACCTGTAATGCGGTCGTTATTAGATGAGATTAAAAAGGCTATTCAATACTTTATTTCTGAAAATTCTACGGAGGAAAAGCCTAAGCAAATAATTATTTCAGGGGGGTTGGCTGGTTTGCCGGATCTAATGCCCTATTTTACAAAAGAACTTGATTTGGAAGTTTTGGTGGGTAATCCTTTCTTGAGAGTAGAGGTTCCGGGGGATTTGCAAAAAAGTGTAATTGATTACATGCATCTATATGGTGTGTCAATTGGATTAGCGTTGAGAGGGGGTAAATAAAATGGCTGAAATAAACCTTTATCCTTCTGGTAAGTCACAAAAAATTAGCTGGTATAGCTTTGAACAAGCTTTTAGGAGTATAAATCTGGTGGTAACAGTATTATTTTTCATTATCACTCTTGTTTTCGTGGCGTTAATTGTTTTGAACCAAAATGCTATTAATCAGGCTAAGGCTCGGCAAGAAGAGTATAGAAATAAGATAAAGGCTCTTTCTCAAGTTGAATCTCAGTATGTCTTTATTAAGGATAGAGTGCGCAAATCAAGTGAGATATTACAATCAAGACAGTTAGTAGAAAGACTAGAAGAGTTTAATACAATTCTAAAATCAGTTAATGGGGTTAGCCTTGATGATGTTGAATTTAACCAAGGTAAGTTTTTATTTTCAGCAACAGTTTTAACATACTCTGATTTAGAAAGACTGCTTTCAGCTATTCAAGAAATTAAATCTTATGAAAAGGGGGTTATTAATTCTTTAGGATTTACTCCTCAAAAAGGTTATCAATTGGAAGTAAAACTTGAATAAAATATGATAAAGATTAAAGAGAATGATGTTGTAACAAATTTATCTAATTTAAGAAGAACTTCTTCGCTTTTTCCATCTTTGTATTTCTTAATTATTATTTTTCTTTTTGGAACAGTAATTAAAGTTGGTCTTTCTAAAATTTCAGAACAAAGAAATACCCTGGCTGATATTAAGGCAAAAGAGGCAATTTTGGCTGATAAAGAAAAGGAGCTTTTAAGGGCCAAATCTGAAATTGTAGGTATTTTCTATGATCCAGTAAGTATTGCTTTACCTGAAGAAAATCCGGTTTTACTGTCTTTTTCTCAATTAAGATTACTTCTTAATTTTTACCTTCTACCACTTGATGAATATAGTGTTAGGGTTGGTGCAGAAGGGGATGATAAAACGGTGGTGAATACTTCAAGTTTTAATTTAAGCGTAGTTGGTAACTTTGATCAAATAATTTCTTTCTTAAAGGAGGTGGAGAACACCTTGCCGCTTATGTCTGTAAGTAAATTGAGTTTTTCTCCAGAAGGTGATGTTGTTTTAGCTGAAATAACAATTAATTCTTTTTGGAGTCCCTTTGCAGCTAAGATTCAGACAGATTCTCCAATTCAAAAGATTACTGATTCAGAACGAAACTTATTAATCGATTTAGGAAATTTCAAAAAGCCAGAAGTCTCAAATCCTTCTCCCAACGGACCTTTCCAAAGGGATAATCCATTCTCTTCAGCTCTTTAGGGGAATTTAGTGTTTTATGAAACGACTTTTATGATTACTTTTTTCTTGTTTAAAGTAGCTTTTATTTTTAAGATTTGACTGATTGCTTTAATAACTTTACCATCTTTTCCTATTAGAATTCCAGCGTCTTCTTCTTTGGGTTTAACTAGAAAAGTAATTAAGCCATCTTCGGTTTCCTCTTTGGTTATAGGAATTTCCTTACCTGGTAGGATAGAAGAAATTATGAATTTAAGCAATTCTTCCATAATAATTAAATTTCGAGCAATTTTTTAACTGATTGATTTAAAACAGCTCCCATTTTTAACCACTTATCGAGTTTTTCTTTATTAATTTCAATTTTATTTTCTTTTGGGTTCCAGAACCCTATTACATTATTAGCTTTTCCCTCTCTCTTTTTGGTTTCTTCTATAGCAACAATTCTATAAAATGGGTTGTTGTTTTTTCCTACTCTTGAAAGTCTGATTTTAATCATAAGGCTTTAATTTTAATCTATTTGGTTTATTATTACAACCCCTTTAGCGCTTCTTTAGCTGCGTTTTGTTCAGCTTCAGATTTACTTCTCCCTTTTCCTTGGGCTAGATCTTTACCGTTAATTGTTGCTTTAACTACAAATGTTTTTTGATGGTCGGGACCTGATTCTTTAATTACAGTGTATTTTGGTGCTGGCAATCCTTGTGCCTGGATTTTTTCCTGAAGCCTGCTTTTGGGGTCTTTTAGTGGTTGTTTTATCATTTCTTTGGTTTTGTTGAGTATATTTTTTTGTATAAATTCTTCGGCTTTTGAGAGACCTTGATCAATAAATAATGCTCCTATAATGGCCTCTAATGTATTGGCCAAAAGAGAAGGGTTTTTTCTTCCCCCTGTTTCTTCTTCTCCTTTGGACAGAAATAATTCTTTACCTAAACCTAAACTATTTGCAGTTTGAGCTAGACTTGAAGTGTTAACAAGGTTGGCTCTTAGTGTGGTTAGAAAACCTTCCTTTTTAGATGGAAACTTTAGAAACAGCTCTTTTGAGACTACAAATTCAAGTATGGCGTCTCCTAGAAATTCTAATCTTTCATTATTGTCTCTTATACCAGGGTGTTCATTTACCCAAGAACGGTGTGTTAAAGCCTCCTCTATGATTTTAGGATTTTTGAAATTATCTTTTATTAATTTAAAATCTTCAAACTTCTTCATTGTTAACAAGATAATCGACAAATTCTTCTACAGTATCTATCTCCTCAAGATCAAGATCATCTAAGCTAAAACCATTGTCGTTCATTAGTTGAATGAAATCGGCAATTTCGGTAGGCCCCATGTGAAGATCTTCAGTGAACGAATCTTCAAGTTGGATATCAACAGAGTCTGTTCCCAATATTTGGGAAAGAACCTTTCTAGTTATTTCTAAGTATTTTTTAAATTTTTTGTCATCCTTTTCCATAGTTAATTTTTATTTTCTAACTTTTGATATATGAAACCAAGAACACCATTTACAAAAGCGGGAGAATTTTCGCTTCCAAACTCCTTAGCAAGTTCAATGGCCTCGTCTATTATTACTTTTGGCGGGGCGTCTTTTTTTAATAACTCCCATACAGCCAATCTTAAAATAGCCAAATCTATTTTATTGAGCTTTTCGATTGGCCATAGAGGTGCTCCCTCGCTAATCAATTTATCAATTTCTTCTTTTTTGTCAAGAATCTCTTTAACAATTTTGTTAATATTTTGTTGGTGGGCAAATTCTTCAGCAAATATAAGTTTTACAATTTCTCTTCTTTTTTGATGCCTTGGATCTTTTGGAGATTTCATCCTTAACTATACATTTGGCAATTTCCACAAAGCTTGTGTGGCAGTTTTAATTTTTTGCAGTTAGGGCAAACAACAAGGTTTGGCAAAAGAAATCGATTAGACTGGCTGTTTCGCCTTTTTCCACTTCTACTTCTTGTGTGCTTTCTCTTTGGTAACGGTGTCATAGGCTTATATTTTACTCTTAAATATTATATTAATGCAACAGGAAGATGACAATTAACATCTAACAATTAACAATTAACGGTTAACAATTAACGATTAACAATTGGCGATTAACAGTTAAGGATTGACTTTTGGCTTGTGGTAGTTAGAGGCAATAGAATATTGTTTTTTAGGATAAGAGTTCAAAGTTCAAAATTCAAAGTTAAAAATTAAAGACTGTGGCAAATAAATAGCAGGCAGAAAGTAGCGAGTGAGAAAGGGATCAAGATTTAAGATTTATGGTTTATGAATTATGGATAATGGGGCATGAATTATGGGAAGATTGAAAACAGGAGTAAGTAGTAAGTAGTAAGGGAAGATTTAGAGTTTAAAATTTCTATACTATCTACTGGGGACAAGCTGGTTGCTCTATTGGAGGGCATCTAGCAACTTAATTGTTTGAGTTAACTTTGGATTTTTCACTTTAATTTTTAATTGAATTTGTGGTTTCTAAACGATTTTGCTTTCCCACTCTGATATTATCTTTTTATATTTATTTTTGTTAGATAATATTTCTTCAGCAGTCTCTCTTGCCTTTTTGATTATTTCCGTGTCTGACCATTTAGCTACTTTAAGTTCTGGAAAGCCATGTTGTTTTGTTCCCCAAACCTCACCAGGTCCCCTTAGTGATAAGTCAATCTCTGCTAATTTGAATCCCGAAGACTCTTTTCTTAGTGCCTCTAGCCTTTTGTAGGCCTTTTTAGACTGGCTTTCACTAAAAAGTAGACAATAACCCTTCTTTTCCCCTCTTCCCACCCTTCCTCTTAGTTGATGAAGTTGTGCCAATCCAAATCTATCTGCTGCCTCGATTATCATTATGTTTGCATTAGGGACATCAATTCCTACTTCCACAACGGGTGTTGATACTAATATACTAATCTCTCCGTTTTTGTATTTTTGAATTATTTCATCCTTTTCTTTAGTTTTTAATTTTCCATGAAGAAGGCCTATTTTTTGGTTCTTAAATATTTCTTTCAGTTTTATATATTCAGATTCTGCTGCTTTAATCTGCTTCATACTTTCTTTTTCCGACTCTTCAATTAATGGACAAACAACAAAAACCTGTTCTCTTTCCTTTTCTATTTTTTCTTTTATCCAAAGGTAGGCTGGGATTCTTTTTTCTTCTGGAACAATCCAGGTTACAACATTTCTTTTACCTTTTGGCATTTCTTCAAGCAAAGATAGGTCGAGATTTCCATAGGCAGTAAGAGCTATAGTTCTAGGAATTGGGGTTGCTGTCATAGTCAAGATGTGGGGTTGATATTCTCCCTTTTTTACCTTTTCAACCAAAGAAGCTCTTTGTTTAACTCCAAATTTGTGTTGTTCGTCAATTACAATAAGGCCAATTTTATCAAAATTGACACTTTTATAGATTAAAGCGTGGGTTCCAATAATTATGTCTGAGTTTTCAAGATTCTTTTTTTCTGAGGCTGTTGCCAATCCTATTCCAATTTTTTCTTTTTCAAATATTTTTTTGAAAGTGTTGTAGTGCTGTTTCGCCAAAATCTCAGTTGGTGCCATTAGGACTGATTTTTTCTTGTTTTTGACTGCTAAAAAACAAGCAAATGCCGCAACAATAGTTTTTCCACTTCCAACATCCCCTTCTAAAAGCCGATTCATTGGGATTTTATTGTTTAGATCAGTTGCTATTTCTTTAACACTTCTTTCTTGGCTTCTGGTTAATTCGAAAGGAATGAGTTTTAGGAAAGACTTGATTGTTTCTTGATTGTTTTTTAATATGGGAGCGGTGTTGTTTTTTTGCCAGTTTATTTTCTTTATTAGGCTTGTAATCTGAAGTTTTAAGAATTCTTCAAAAGCCAACCTTTCCCTTCCCTTTTTAATTTCCTCTTCATTTTGAGGATGGTGTATATACCAAAATGCGTCATTTATTTTTGGATACCCTAGCTTTCTAAGAGTAGAAGTTGGCAATTTTTCTTCTATTTTATCTTTATATATTTCAAGCGCCTGGTTAATCCTTGATCTTAACCATTTGGAAGTTATTCCTTTGATGCTGCTATAAAGGGGTACTAGTCTTCCTGTGTGGATTCCACTTTTTTCTTTTTTCTCATATTCCGGTGAGACTATAGTTTTTTTGTTTTTAAATAATGTTATCTTTCCCGCGAAAGAATATATCTCGTTTTTTTTAATATTATTAACTAAGTAAGGTTGGTTGAACCAGATAATATTGATTGCTCCAGTTTTATCAATAACTTTGGCGGTTTGGATTGTCAGTCCTCTTTTTGTGTATGTATTTTTAATCTCAACTACTTTGCCACAGATAGTAACGATATCGCCTATTTTTGCTTTGGCTATTTCTGTTTCTTTGCTGAAGTCAAGATAGCGATAAGGAATATAAAAAAGAAGATCGTAAACGGTTGAAATATTAGCTTTTTCAAGTAGTGAAGAATAATGATGCCCCACAAGAGGGAGTTTTGTAACAGGATCGTTTAAATCCATTTTATTAAAACCTTTGGCTGTAAATTAAAAGTGGCAAGATTGAGGATAAAATAAGTCCTAATATGGCAATAAGAACAATAATCACTAGTAATTTGCGATGTTTTTTTCTGAACATTATTCTACAATTGCAAATATCTTTTTGCCGATCTTTATTCTATCACCACTTCTTACAGGGATTAAGTAGTTCTTAACGGTTTGTTCGTTAATATCAACAGAACCAGCGTTGATAAGTCTTTTGGCTTCGGATTTACTTTTCAAAACATTTGAGACAGTTTCTAAGAGATTTTTACCCTTTTTGATTTTCAGATTATAAATGGGAGCTTTTTGTTGAAAGTTTTTTTCAAATATTTTTTGAGCATTTGCTGCTTTTCTTTCACCGTAGATTATCTTAGTTATTTCAAATGCAAGTCTTTTCTTTTCTCTCATTGGATCTTGCTTAATTGACTTTTCTAAGGCCTCTAAATTCTGGTCGGTAAAGAGTTCAAAAGCGGTTTTTAGTATTTGATCAGGGAACGACATTATTGCTCCAAATATATCTTCTGGTGGTTGATTAAGAAAAATTGCATTGCCTTCTGTTTTGCCCACTTTTTTCCCCTCTTTGTCAGACAAAAGTTTTAGTGTCATCACATATTTTTCTTTGCCTGTTGTCGCTTTTACTAGTTGTCTACCTGCCAACATGTTAAAAAGCTGGTCAGTTCCTCCTATTTCAAGATCTACCCCCATCTTTACACTGTCTATGGCTTGAGCTACTGGATATAAAAATTCATGGAGGTAGATTGGATTACCCATTTTTATTCTCTCTTGGAACATGTCACGCTCTATCATTTGCTGAACAGTGAAATTGCTTGTTATTTCTATTAAATCCTCAAATGTTATCTTTTCGTTCCATTTGGAGTTATAGGATATAATAGCTTTGTTTTTACCCTTGAAATCTATTAAACGCCTGATTATTTTTAGCCAGCCTTTTAGATTTTTTTGAACCTGTTCTTTGGTGAGTTTTTTGCGCGCAGAAATTTTGCCGGTGGGATCTCCTATTTGAGCGGTAAAATCTCCGATTAGAAAAATTACCTTGTGGCCAAGTTTTTGGAATTGCCTAAGTTTCATGATTCCAGCTAAATGTCCTATATGAAGAGAATCAGCTGTTGGATCAAAGCCTTGGTATAAGGTAATCTTCCTTCTGGATATGAGATCAGCAAGGCCCTTTTTTGAAGGTAATATTTCTTCTACTCCTCTTGTTAATACTTCTTCTACATTCATTGGTTCTATTTTAGCTCAAATTTATTTTGAGTAAAGAGCTGTGTTTTGTTTGCACCTTTAAAGATTCAATCTTTAAAGGGTCCAGTAAAAAGGATAGTTTAAGATTCAAAAGACAGAAGTTGTAAGAATACTTTTAATTTTTAAATTTGAATTCTGAATTTTGAATTTTGAATTATCTTCCCATACTCCATATCTCATTATTCATAATTCTTAACTAATAATTCTTAATTTCTTTATCCTTGCTACTTGCTACTACTTTTTATGCTAGAATTATTTTGATGGCAAATTGGAAAAGAGTTTTAAGGAGGAAAAAAATCTCGCGCTTTACTGTTTCTAGTTCCCAACGGCTTGAAAAAAGTCGAAGGGTTTTGTTTTTTGCCAAAATTGCTTTCCTCTCTTTATTGGCCTTATTTATTGCCTTTTTGATTTTGATTCCTCTTTTTGCTTTTAATCTTCCCTCTCCTGATAAAGTTGTTCGTCGAGAAGGTTATTCTACTAAGATTCTAGATAGGAATGGAGAAGTTTTATACGACATATTTCAAGACAAAAGAAGAACGCCAGTTGCTTTTGAAGATATCCCCCTTTATTTAAAACAAGCGACAGTGGCAATCGAAGATAAGAATTTTTACAAACACCAAGGATTTGATGTCACTGGCTATTTGCGAGCGATCTTTAATATTGTGTTTCGTCACAAACTTCAGGGTGGTTCAACTTTAACTCAACAGCTGGTAAAGAACACTCTCTTGAGTTCTGAAAGGACAATTTTTCGCAAGATCAGGGAGTTTATCTTGGCAGTTCAAATAGAGAGAAAATATACGAAAGATCAGATCTTGCAGATGTACTTAAACGAAGCTCCTTATGGAGGAACAGCGTGGGGTGTGGAAACGGCTTCTGAAATGTATTTTGGCAAAAAAGTTAAAGATCTTGATTTGGTAGAATCAGCAATATTGGCTGGGCTTCCTCAACGGCCTTCTGTTTATTCTCCCTACTCTTCTACGCCTAAAGCTTATATTGAAAGAACCAAAGCAGTCTTGCGTAGAATGAGGGAGGATGGTTACATTACTGCCGAACAGGAGAAGGAGGCTTTAGATCAATTGCCCAATGTTACATTTAAACCAAGAGAGGTGGGTTTTAAAGCTCCTCATTTTGTTCAGTATATACAGAAGATACTAGAGGAAAAGTATGGCCAAGAAGTGGTTGAGAATGGGGGTTTGCGTGTTACGACGACTCTTGATTTAAAACTTCAAGAGAAAGCTGAAAGTATTGTTAAGGAAGAAATCTCTAAAGTTGAGAAGTTAAATATCACAAATGGGGCTTCTGTTGTTTTAGATCCCGAGACAGGAGAGATCTTGGCTATGGTTGGTTCTAAAAACTTTTCTGACCCAAATTATGATGGTCAGGTGAATGTAACTCTTTCTCTACGTCAGCCCGGATCTGCAATAAAACCAATAACTTACGCAGCTGCTTTTAAGAAGGGTTATACCCCTTCTACCCTTTTAATGGATGTTCCAACTGAGTTTGGGACTGGTCAGGGGGGTAAACCTTATAAACCTGCTAATTATGATGGTAAGTATCGCGGTCCTGTTCAGGTCAGATATGCTTTGGGAAATTCTCTTAATATTCCGGCTGTAAAGATATTAGCAATGGTTGGAATTAAAAATGTTCTGAGTTTGGCTTATGATTTGGGTATTAATTCGCTTGAGCCATCAGAAGATACTTTAAGCAAGTTGGGCCTTTCTTTGACATTGGGAGGTGGTGAGGTAAGGTTGTTAGAGTTGACAGGAGCTTATTGCGCGTTTGTTAATCAGGGCTATCGTGTCAATCCGATAGCTATTTTGAAAGTTGAGGATATAAATGGCAAAGTTCTAGAAGAGGTAAAACCCAAAAAGCTAAATCCAGTAATTAGCCCTCAGGTTGCTTATCTAGTGGCCAATATTCTTTCTGATAATGATGCTAGAAAAGATGTCTTTGGTCCTAATTCTCTTTTAAATATTCCTGGAAGGACTGTAATGGTAAAAACAGGAACAACTAATGATAAGAGAGATAACTGGGCTATTGGAGGGAATACTCAAGTAATGGTTGGGGTTTGGGTTGGCAACAATGATAATTCGGAGATGAAACAAGTGGCTTCAGGAGTTTCGGGAGCATCTCCTATCTGGAGAAGGATATTGCTTGAATCTCTTTCAGGCAAACCAAATATAGGTTTTGAGCGGCCTGATGGGATTGAAACTGTGGATGTGGATGTTGTTTCGGGTTATAGAGCTCATGATGGTTTTCCCTCAAGACCTGAAATCTTTATTAAAGGTACTGAACCCGGCGATGATCCTGTCCATGTTAAATTAAAAGTTTGTAAAACAGATGGTAAAATAGCAACCCCAGCTGATATTGAGAGTGGAAATTATGAGGAAAAAGAATACTTTATTTTTAAGGAAGAAGATCCAACCTCAGGTGGCGGGCCAAACAAATGGCAGGAGGCAATATTAAATTGGTTATCTACCCAAACCGATCCCAGATATCATCCGCCAACTGATTATTGTGGTTCTTCAAATCCGTTGATGGTTGATTTTAAAAATCCTAAAGACAAGGATTCTAATTTGTCTAATAGTTTTGAGGTGATGTTATTAGCTGATTCAACCTCTGATATTAAAAATGTTTCTCTTGAGATAGATGGCAAAATCTTTAAATCTTTTGATAAACCACCATATAATGTTATTGTTAACTTGGATAATGGCGTTCATAAGCTAAAGGTGAAAGCGAAAGATAAAGATGGCCATCAGTCAGAAAAAGAGATAACAATAGGCGTGGGTGTTAATTGGGACTATGTGCCAAGTACTCCTGTCCCCACTCAAAGCCCCGGTTTTAATTTAACCCCTTCCCCTACTCCTGTTATTTGATATTAGCTTATAAGATTTGACAAAGTGTTTTATAATATTTGCTAATAAGGCAATATTTGTATGACAAGAGAAATAACAAGACATTGTTGCCCTGTTGATGAAGAAGAAGCGAAACTCTTTGGTGGTCCTTTTTGGTCTGAATGGAGGCATTCTCTTTTAGATCATCTTGGTATTGAAGAGTTTCCCGACGAAAGGGTCGAAAATCTATTACATCAGTGGTGGTGTTTACGCATGAAGCTAAAATTGGGTATTTTGAGTAGAGAAGATTTTGACAACGAGAGAGATATTCTTTTTCCTCCTAACGATGATTTGTTAGAAGAAGACGAATCGTTGTTAAAAGGGGTCCGTTATATTACTGAGAGAATAACTCCTTCAAATGAAGGTGTAAGGGTTAAAAAGATTTGAAATTATTTTATTTTTCCCGCGTAATTTTTGTTCAAATTTCTTATTATTTTTTCTCTGATTCTCTTTACAGTTTTATTATCTAGGGTTTTTTGAAAACTCTGGTAAATTATTCTGAATGTAAAGGCATTTTCAAATATATCTATCAACTCCACTTTTTTGATTAATTGACTGGTTTTTTTAATTGAATTTATGACTTCTCTTATCCTTGTTTTGGCGGGAAACGTAAAAGTTAGATCCTCAATTTGCGGGGGATAGTTACTTATAGGTCTATATATCTTTTGTTTTATATTTTTATGTAAAGTTTCTATATCAAGCTCAAATGCCCAAAGCATATCTTTTATACCAAAATTTTCTTTTACTTGAGGATTGATTTCACCAAAGTAGCCAATTTCTTTATCATTTATCTTAATGGTTGCGCTTTTTGTTGGATGCCAAATATTGTCTTTGGTTTCAAATATTATTTCATAATCTGAAATCGGGAGCCTTTCTAGTATTAGATCAATTACACCCTTGAATTCTCTAAATTCAACTCCATTTGCAACTGCTGATATTTTATAATTTTCTTCAGGAAAGACTTTGTCAATCTCAAATAATTTTATTTTTGTTTCTTGGTTGATCTTTGTTGCCATAATTAAACTTGGTAGAAGTGATGTGCGAAGATATTGGTACTCCTCACTTACTGGGTTTGTTATTTTAATATGATTTTCGGTCTTTCCAAGGCTATTTTTAATAGTTTTTTCTGATACCAGTGAGTAATTCATTGTTTCTGAATATCCTGAGGATATCATTATCTCGCGTAATTTTTTTTGAATAGAATCGTCTTGAAAATAAGCTATTTTTTCTTTTCTAACCTCTCCTTGAGGTAGTGTTAGTGGAAATTTGTTATATCCGTAGATTCTTGCAACCTCTTCAATCAAATCTTCTTCAATCTTAAGATCACTTCTCTTTGTTGGTATAAGGCAAATTACTTCTTTATTTTTTAATTTGGGTTTAAGATTGAGACTGTCAAGAATTTTAATCACGTTTTCTTTGTTGATATTAATACCTAGTACATTACTTAGGCGATCAAGTCTTAATTTAAGGTTATATGGTTTATAATCTTTATCTTTTAGATCAATAATTTTTGATGAGACTTTTCCCCCTGCTGTTTCAAGTATTAGGTCTACCACTCTGTTTATGGCTTTTGTAGTTCCTCCTATATCTGGTCCCCTTTCATAGATTGCAGATGCATCGCTTCTTAAACCCAAGGCTATAGAAGCTCTCCTAATCAGGACTGGATTGTTTATGGTCGAATGGAGAAATATGTTTTTTGTGGTTTGTTTTATCCCCGAATTTAAACCACCTTTTATTCCTGCTAAATCAATAATTCTTTCGTTATCCTTTATAATTATTGCATTTTTGGGAAGTTTATAGGAAATTCCATCGACGCTAGTAAAATCCTCTCCCCCTTTGGCAAGCTCAACTTTCATTAGATGCCCTTTAATCTCATCGTAATCAAAGGCATGCATGGGGATGCCCATTTCAAACATTACAAAATTGGTGATATCAACAACGTTGTTTATAGGTCTTAAGTTAACTGAGATTAATCTCTTTTGAAGCCACGTTGGTGAAGGTTTAATTTCAATATCTGAGATTATAATTCCTGTCCAGCGTCTTATTGCTTGAAAATTGTTTTCGAGCTTTATTGGCCAGCTGTCTTTGGGTATTTTTATCTTTTTTAGAGCGGGTTCTTTGACTTTTGTATTTTGTATTGCCGCTACCTCTTGAGCTACACCCAAAATACTCATCCAGTCTGGTCTATTGGCTGTAACTTCTATATCTAGGACGTCTTCTCCATTTATTTTTTCTGTCCTTTCGCAAGTTAAGCCAATCTCTGTTAAGCGCCACATCAAATCTTGAAGCGGCATTTTTATTTCTACGTATTCTTTGAGCCAGGAAATTGGAACTAACATTTTAAAATTGAGATAAAATTCTTATGTCCGGTGTTGTGAGAATTCTTAAATCATCTATTTGATATCTTAGATTAACAATTCTTGAAAAGCCTATTGCAAAGGCAAAACCCTGCCACTCTTGTGGATTGATTTTTCCCTTTTTTAGAACTTCAGGGTGAATCATTCCGGCAGGCATTATCTCACTCCAGCCTGTGTTTTTGCAAAAAGGGCAGCCCTTTCCTTTACAAATAGTGCATTGTAAGTATGTATCAACTCCAGGCTCGACAAACGGGAAATTGGTTGTGGCAAATCTTAATTTTGCTTCTTCCCCAAAAAGTTTTTTCAACACAAAACTGATAGTTCCCAACAAATCGGTGAAGCGTATATTTTTATCAACAGCAAACCCCTCTACTTGCCAAAACTCAAAACCGTGTGAAGCGTCAACTTGTTCAAATCTGAAATTTCTTCCTGGCACCAAAACTCTAAAAGGTGGTTTTGTTTTTTCCATGACCCTAACTTGCATAGCTGAGGTTTGTGTTCGTAGTATTTTTCCATTTTCTAGATAAAAAGTCATCTGAGTGTCTCGTGCCGGATGATCCTTTGGAATATTTAGTGCTTCAAAGTTGTAATAATCTGATTCTATTTCTGGTCCTTCGGCTACTTGATAACCTAGGTATCTGAATACATCCTTAACCTCCTCTAAGACCTCTTTTAAGGGGTGTTTGTGGCCCATTTCTGGTTTGATTCCTGGAATACTTAAGTCAAACCATTCTCTTTTTTCTGTTAGGCTTTTGATTATTTCCTGCTTTTTATCTGAGAGGAGATTTTCGAGATTTTTTTTAGTTTCGTTAATAAGACTGCCCACTTGTGATCTTTTTTCTGGGGGCACTTCTTTTATTCTTTTGATTAAGGAAGTTAATTTGCCATTTCTACCTAAATAAGCAATTCGAATTTCTTCCAACTCTTTTGTATCACTGGCTGTGTTTATTTGTGCAAAAGCTTCGTTTTTTAAATTTATTATTTCCTCGTTCATAAAAAAAACCTCCGATTTCTGGCGGAGGTAAAAAAACACTTTACCCCAGCCTTACTTTATTATTCTAAAGCAAAAGCTGGTGTAAATTAAAGATGTCATTTTAGGCTAGCAACTATTTTTTTGAAAACTTCAGGAAATTTAACAGCGATGTTACTTAGAATTTTTCTGTCTATTTCTACATTATTTTCTTTTAGAAGTTTTATAAGTTTGGAATAAGAAATGCCTTCCTTTCTTGCAGCAGCGTTTAATCTAATAATCCAAAGCTTTCTCAAATCTCTTTTTTTATTTTTTCTGCCAATATAGGCGTACTGGCCTGCATGAAGTACAGCCTCTTTGGCTGTTTTTATTCTTCTACTTCTTGCTTGCCTATAACCTTTAGCCTTTTTCAAAATCTTTCGATGTTTTCTTGATGCTATTGATTTTGTCCTTGCCATTTTATGACTTATTTTTACCTAGAGCCCTTTTTATTTTTTTGGCCCAGGTTTTATGTGTTTTAACTGTTCTTCCCAAAGATCTCTTTCTTTTAGACGATTTTTTAGCATTTAGATGCCTTTTAAACCCTTGTTTTCGTAATAATTTTCCCTTTTTAGTTAATCTAAACCTTTTGGTAATAATTTTTTTAGTTTTGGTTTTCGGCATTTTTGTTTTCTCCTTCCTTTTTTGATTTTGACATAGGTGAAATGACGCTAGCTAAATGTCTTCCTAAGAATTTTGGTTCCATATCTATATTTATAGGTAGGCCAACCTCTGATATTACTCTTTTTATTAAATCATACCCAAAATCTTTACTACCCATTTGTGCACCTTTGAATTTGACAACTATTCTTACTTTATTTCCTTCTTTTAAAAATTCTCTTATTCTTTCAATTCTGTTTTGATAATCAGCCTCAGCAATAAAGGGTGAGAATCTTATTTCCTTTGTTTCACCACCCTTGGCACCCTTTTTCTCTTTTTTAAGCCGCTTTTCCTGCTCGTATTTAAACTTGCCGAGTTCAATCATCCTTACAACTGGAGGATTGGCTTTTGGCGCAATCTCTACTAAATCAAGGCCTAATTCTTGGCCTTTTTCAAGAGCCTCTTTTAAAGTCATAATGCCGACAAATTTCTTGTCAGCATCAATAACTCTTACTTTCTCAGCTCTTATTTTTTGATTTATTCGCCAGTTGCTTAAGATGTCTTTCAATTTATTCTTCAAAAAAAACCTAATTCATTTTACTAGAAAAAATCATTTAAATCAATATTCTTTACGGAAGCTTTTGTTTTATTTTATTGTTAAGGTCTTCGATTAGAGACTCAATTGTTTGCAAACCGTTATCTTTTCCGTGTCTGTTTCTTACAGCTACTTTATTTTCTTTTTCTTCTTTGTCACCTACTATAACCATTAGATATACTTTTTCAAGTTGTGCGTCGCGTATTTTTGCTCCCAAGGTTTCATTCCTTAAATCGATTTCGGCTCTTATACCATTTGTCTCAAGTTTTTCTGTAATATCTTGGGCATATTTGACATTCCTTTCGGTAATAGGCAAAACTCTTACTTGTATGGGTGATAACCAAGCTGGAAAGTTGCCTGCGTAATTTTCAATTATTATGGCAAGAAACCTCTCGATTGAACCTAGTGGAGCTCTGTGGATTAAAACCGGTCTTTCTATCTCTCCTTTTTCGTTTACATACTCAAGACCAAAACGCTCTGGAAGCATAAAATCAACTTGTATTGTTCCGCACTGCCACTCTCTTCCTATGGCATCTTTAATTATTACATCAAGCTTTGGTCCATAAAAAGCCGCATCTCCATAGCTTTTAACATATTTCAATCCTTTTTTCTCTATTGCCTTTACTATTTCTTTTTCTGCCTTTTCCCATATTTCGTCATTGCCAAGATATTTTTCTTTTGGAGATCTTAGACCTAGCCTTAGGTAGTAATTATTAAGGCCAAATGTTTCAAGCAAGTAGGACATATAATCAAATACCCCTATAAATTCATTAACTACTTGGTTTTCTCGGCAAAAAATATGTGCGTCATCTTGAGTGATGTGTCTTACTCTTAACATTCCTGAAAGTTCTCCAGGTTTTTCATAGCGATAAACTGTTGCAATTTCAGCAATTCTTAATGGGAGTTCCCTATAGCTTCTTTTTTGAGATTTGTAAACTGCCATATGGAATGGACAATTCATTGGTTTGACTAAATATTCATCTTGGTCTATTTTCATTGGCGAATACATCTTGTCCCGGTATAAATCCCAATGGCCGGAGGTTTTCCAAAGTTGTTTTCGGCCGATATGAGGGGTGTAGACATGCTGATACCCTCTTTTAGTTTGTTCTTCAATTATGAAGTTTTCTATTTCTCGCCTTATAATAGCCCCTTTTGGCTTAAGTATTAGAAGCCCTGGTCCAACTTCGTCTGTTAGCAGGAATAGATCTAAGTCTTTGCCGATTTTTCTATGGTCTCTTTTTTTTGCTTCCTCTAAATTTTTTAGGTATTTTTCAAGCTCTTCTTTTGTTTCAAAAGCAGTTCCATAAATTCGGGTTAACATTTTATTTCTTTCGTCTCCATGCCAGTAGGCACCGGCGATAGAGATAAGTTTGAAGGCTTTTATTTTGCCAGTTGAGCTAACATGGGGTCCTGCACAAAGATCTACAAATTCATTTCCGGTTCTATAGATTGTGGGTTTTTCTTTTCTTTTTTCAATTTCATCTAACCATTCAAGTTTGTAGGGATTATCTGCAAAAACTTTTCTTGCCTCGTCAAGAGTAATTTCCTCCCTTTTTAGTGGTAAATCTGCTTTGATAATTTTTTCCATTTCTGCTTCTATTTTGGGAAAATCTTTTTCGCTAATTTGTTCTCCATTGGGGTCAAAGTCAAAATAGAAACCCTCATCGGTTGCTGGCCCCATAGCCATTTTTACTTTGGGGAAAAGCCTCAAAACAGCCTGAGTTAAAACGTGTTCGGTAGTGTGTCTCAGTGCTCTTAATTTTTCGTTTTGATCCATTGTTGATATATTAAAACTTTTGTGGGTAAAAATCTAGACAATTATACAATGCGATACTTTTAAAAATGTAATTTTAAAAAAAATAATTTAAATTTACTAGTTTTATTTAGTGTTTTGTAGATAGATGACTAAATTTTGTAGTGGACCCGAGGGGGATCGAACCCCTGACCTCCTGACTGCCAGCCAGGCGCTCTAGCCAGCTGAGCTACGGGCCCTCTATATACAAATTGAGTGGACTCTTTACGAAAAAATTCGGACTGAATTTCAAAGGTAGCACTGCGAGTGCCTCTATCAACTTAGAGTGTCATCTTCACACCCAGCTTTCGACCTCGCTTATGTTTCACGCGCGCGATTTTTGCTCGGCTCCGCCGAGCAATTATGCTAAGCCATTATCTGGCTTCGCATAGATGCGGGGAGAAACATCACTCTAATGTCCATTGAATTCACCTTCCGTTGACCACCAAATAATTTAGAAACAACTTGGGAATCAAAAGTGTGAAATTGTTGAACAAGTTTTGGTAGAGACTCAATACCCCAGGTTGGCAAACCTCGTGCGGCAATCAGTTTGACAAGATGACTAACGCCTATCATAGGTGCTTCCCTTAATCTCTCTATTTGCTGTCTTTGTTCATCGGATAATTCAAATTGATCAGGTTTTTCCAATAATCTACATAATTTCTGAAAGTCGCGCTTAATTGCTCGAACACGGGCAATAGGTTCCATTTGAGCATATTGTTCTCCACTCTGATTAACATGGAGTGTTAAAAAAATATCGCCAGGTTTAATCACATAAGGCTTATCTAACCCTCCACCAGTAATTGTAAATTCCTTTCGCCCAATATAAACGCATACATTTGCAACCACGCTCCCAACTCTTAATTTGTTATCTCGTATTTCCATTCTGTTAAGAGAAAAAGATTTGACTTCTTTTTGTTTGGCGGAAGCCGAAAGAGGAACAACCATAGCCTCTGCTTGAGGGGCTGTAAATTCAAACGAATTACGAAAAGCATTTGCCAAATTTGGATCAGACCCAGCCGAAGCACCTAAAACGGAGAGCAACGCTGCAATTGGCATATGTAACTGATCTTCTTCGTTACCCATAGATGATAAAGCAAAACCTGCAGAAGTTAATGAGGCTTCAGGGCTATGACCAGAAGAGAATAAACCAAGTGCACCCGCACTACTAAAGTCTTTCAATAATTTTCCTGGTTGACCGTGGTTTGTATCAGATGAACTGTAAACTAAAAGTGAAGATGAAGATAATCCTAAATCATCAATGTGATATGCCGTTGGTCCTGCAGCAGAAATAAAAGGCGCTGACATCAAAAGTAACCCGTATGGGTGATGTTCTTCCATTAGAGTTGACCTTAACTTTTCTATTGGGTTGAGTTCGCGCAACTTATCCACTACTGGATTTACTTCTTGTATACCTTGTTTAACACTGGTTATATCTTCGGGCATAATCGTAGTATATCAATTTTTTTACAGAAAAGCAAAAAATGTAGCTTTTGCCTCCAGAAAATTGATATATTTTTATTGGTTTATTGGACACAGCAAAAAGGGATTGCTTTTTTGATGGCACAATTCTGTGTCCAACAGATTGCGCCATTTGAGTTTTAGGACGTTAAAATTTTTTGCGTTTTTCTTTTTTTCTTTAATTGCGGTGTCTTTTTTGGGTGTATAAACAGGGCTTTGCAACACTCGCCGCGGGGTGGGCGCGGCGGGTGCCATTACCCGACAATCTAAATTTTCCAAAACTGTGGACGGTAAGGGACTCGAACCCCTGACCTTTCGCACGTCAAGCGAACGCTCTAACCAACTGAGCTAACCGTCCTTGTTACATATTTTATGTTAACAGTAGAGAATCTGCAAGCTTTATTGACAAGGTCCGTCCTTGTCATTTGACTAACCCGCGGATCTGGTGAGATAGTGATCAGCAGAAAGAAGAAAACTTGAGCCATGCTTTTTATACCTTGTCCAATATTTCATACGAGATCTTTTGCTTGAGGCCTCGAGCCAAACAGAGGCTTTTTCTATTTGAAGACGAGCGTTTCTTACAATTTTTAATATCTGCTCGAAGAAGAAAAGATGATAAGTACCAGCGTCCTCAGGTGCCTGTTCAGGTATTGCTTTAATTTCTTCTTTTACATTTTCTGTTGATTTTGCCAACAACTTTATCTCATTGATAATTGCTTTAAGCTCAGCTTTAAGTTCGGCGATTTTTCTTTCAGTTTCTCTTCTTTCTTGGCTAAAGATACTAAACTCGGTTGGCAAGTTAAAAAAACTTCTTTCGGATGGCTTGATTGATGATATTTCTATTGATTCGCCGGGCCTAAAATCTTTTTTTGCATATTCCTCATTTGTTTTTTGGATTCCAACGATCTCTTGAATCAGATCAAGGGGGTTGATATTTGAGGCCAAAGAAGTAAGAAAATCATCATTTTCCCTGAGGTTTTCAACATAATTTCTCTTTCCTTTTCTATTATGAAGATCAGATTTTGCCATCTTATTATTGGCAGCCTAATTATTTTATATCAAAGAGGTTAAAAATTCTAGAGCTTTTCTTCTTGAGATTATATTTTTTACCAGTTCTCTCCTTTGCAGGTCATCTTTGTTATTAAGATTCTCTCCTGATATTTTTAATATTTCATCAACTTCTTTTTCTTCTACTTTTATATTTTCTTGTTGAGCTATTTTGTTAAGGATTAATTCAAGAGCAATGGCTTCTTTTGTTTGTTTTTCGTATTCTTCTCTTAAGCTCTGGGCAGTTTTTCCTATCGATTCCAAATATTTTTCCAAACTTAGCCCAAGCTTTTCTATTCTTTCCAAAAGTTGTGATAGACGGCTATTAACTTCCTCTTCTATTAAAAGATTTGGAATTTTTATATCTATATTTTTAATCAAAGACTCAATCACTTTTTGTTCTTTTTCTTCTCGGCTTTCTTTGGTGCTCTCTTCTCCCTTTTTGTCTGGAGTCCAAATTTGGTTTGGTTTTAAGTCTTTAATTATTTTTTCTTTATAATTTGCCAGATCCACATCTGGAAGCTCGCAAGTGAGTACTCTAACTTGCCAATCTTCACCCTCTTTGATGGAGACTAGTTCAAATTTTGGATAAACAATGGGTTTTATTCTTTCTTCTTCAAATGCTTCTCTTAAAGCTGGAAGAACAGTGTTAGTGAGTATTTTTTCAATTAGTTCTTCTTGACGAATATTTTCTTTTACTTTTGAGATTGGCGCTTTTCCTTTTCTGAATCCGGGAACTTGTATGTCCTTCCCTATCTCGCTTAAAGCTTTTTCTTCAGCTTTGGCCACAATTCCTTTAGGCACACTGAAGGTTATTTGTATTGAGCCATCATCATTTTTAGCAATAACTCTTGTTATTTTTTCTTCCTTTGTTTTAGCCATAGGAGCTATTATATCTTAAAAAAGGATAAATAGATAGATGAAGATAGATATTAATGCAGGTTTAATATTTTGCAAACAAGTGGGTGTTAATAATGGGCCCGTTGTTGAAACAGGCACTTTTACCCGTCTTTCTTAATTCATTATTCATAATTCTTAAATCCTAAATCCTAAATCCTAAATCCTAAATCTATATTCCTTTCCCTTACTACTTACTACGTGCTACTTGCTACTTTCAACTACCCTTTATGTTGAATTTTGAAGGTTGAAGGATTGAACTTGGCAAAAGAAGATTTGGGGCTAAAGGTTTTTCCCTTAAAAAAATCAGGAGTTCTATATTTTGGCCCCGATTGGTTTGGGCCTTCTTTTTTCTTAATAAAGCCTTTGGCCATATTAGTCTTTGGCAAGATGCCCCAAAAACCAAGAAACTAAAGAAAGAACAATTGAGGCAACGAAAGCGGTAAGAAAGTTTGCTATTTCAAAACCAGGCACAACAAAGCTTGCAAGATATAAAAGGCCAACATTTATCAAAAGAGAAAAGAGTCCAAAAGTGACTATTGATATGGGTAGGGTGATTATTTGAAGCACTGGTCTTATGAATGTATTTACTATGCCAATGACTATTGCTGCAACTGTTGCTGCCCAGATATTTTCTAGTCTAAATCCAGGCACCAAATATTCCACTACATATAAGGCAAATACATTTATGATCAATCTCATTAATAATTTCATAATTTAACTATATTACTTTTATTATCATTCTGTCAAATTTTGCTTATAAAAAGACAGTGTTTCCTCTGCTGCTTGTTGCCAAGATTGTCTTAGATTATGATCTGCTGGATATACTTTGTAACTTACATCTTTACCCATTTCTTTTAGGGTTTGATAAAGTTGCCTTGACCATTTTTCTGGAACAGCATCATCTAATGCCCCTTGAATTATTAATATTTTTGAGTTTATTTTGTCAAAGTGATTGGTAATTGAGAAATCTTCAACACTGTAAACTTCTTCAAACTTAGCCAACTCTTTTCTTATAAATTTTCCTTTATCTTCAGCTTCGTCAGTATAGTAAAGAATTGAGTAAGGAAAAGGCTTTGATACAGGAGCCCACAGGACTGTTGGTATATTGTTATTTATTACCTCGATTGTATAAATTGATATTTGGCCTCCATTGGAATGCCCCCAAATGAAAATGTTTTTTCCGTCCCATTTTTCTATCTTCTTTGTTGATTTAATCAAAGAAAGTATTGTTGTGTAAGTTTGGAATCTAGATTCAAAAATATTTTCAGCTTCTTTGTCAGAATCAGCATAGCCCAAAAAATCGGGTGCAATAGTTAAAAAACCGTTATTAGCAAGAAAATAACTTAAATTTTTTGAGCCGATTCCTGTTTTGTATATTTTTGGATTAACATATCCTCTTATCATTATTACCAATGGGAATTTATTTCCCTCTTTTGGAATGTTTATCATTCCCGTTGTTTTCTTAATAGTTTTTCCATCTAAGTTGGGGTTGTATCTGAATTCAAAAATGTAAGAATTAAATTTTTCTTTTTCTTCAATTTTTTCCTTTATCAAAATATCTCCATCTTTTATATCTGATTTAGCCAAATTCTCTACTGAATATTTTTCAAGAATTTTTTCTGTTTTTGGAGTTTGATTGATTAAACTAGGTTTATTTTTATTTTTATAATTTGTCTGATATGCTATCAAAAATATTATTGTGCTTATCAAAAATGCGATTATTAGTTTTCTCCTCATTTATTTTTGAAAATATTGGATAATAGTGACTAGTCCAAACACACCGTAAAAGAGAAATGCTAATAGAAGCATTGTGTTCCTAAATATGTTTGGCCTTAATGGCACTTCGAGGCTGGTGTTATTTAGTCTAAACACCAAAAAGGAGTATATAAACATTGTGAAGGCATTAAGTACAGCTCCGATGACAAGGAGTATAAAAGGCTCGGTTAACCCTAGTGAAAATATAATTACACCAAGTATTATTTGTAGCCATAAAAAAACATAATAAAATTTGGGAAGATCTTCAACTCTGAACCTGTCTGGTTTAATTAGAATCAAATTTTCACTCATTATTCTTGATGTAGCATCGATAACTGAGAATTGAGTAAAATAGAGCGTTACTCCGCAGATAGTAAGAAATAAATTTCCTAATATTGGGTAAAGAGATGATCCTATTATTTTTGATTCATAGATCAAAAACTCTATTCCTTGATAATTGCTATTCTGTTTTCCCACTGTTAGGTATGCTAAAAACGAAAGCGTAACCATTGTAAAAGCTCCCGTAAGCCAAAAAACTACCAAGTGTTCAATATTGATTCTTTTCCACCAGAGTTTAAATCTCGATAAGTTTTTTGGGTTTAGAGGAAATCTAAAACCTTCCAGGTTTATTTTTTCTTTTTTCCCTGTCAGTATGCTTGTAATTCTTCCTGAATATTTTCCCATTCCGTAGCCTTTTTCTTTAATATAAAAACTTTGAGCTAAATTTAGATTTCCACCAGCTCCTGCATAAGCAAAGGCGCTCAAAAAAGTGGCTATTGATATTCCAGCAGGCAAAAACCAATAGCCATCTCCCCTACCAATTATTCCATAAGCTAAATTTGGCAATTCATCTTTTTTTAATAGAAAAAGGGTAATTAAAATTATTGTAGGTACACTCAAACCAATTACCAGTTTGAGTAGTTTTTCTTGGGTTTTATAAACTATTGACCCAAGAGTGAAAATGGTTCCAATACTAATTAACATCAATGAAGGAACTATTCCTGTATATCTAAAGTCAGCCAAATTTGAAATTATTTTTGCTGAACTTGCAATTATACCAGGCCACATCCACGGCAGAAGTGTTGAAATAATAAACCAAAATGGTGCTATCTTTTTATATTTTCTTGCAAGGCCAACGAAAACACTTTCTCCTCTAGCAAGAGTGTATCTTTCTATTTCCATATTTAAGAAAAATTGAAGAGTAATACCCAAAACTGCTCCCCAGATTATTCCCATACCGTATTTTGAGGTTAAGTATGGCCAGAGAATTACTTCTCCACTTCCCAGCCCCAACCCCAGCAAAATAAAACTGGGGCCCAGCAGCTTTTTTAAAGGCAAAGGTTGAGGCATTTTCTTAATTCTGAATTTTTGTTTTTCCACTTCAATTTAAAGTTTAGAGTATAATTTTTATTTGAGCAAGAATTATGAAAAAGAGGATTTTTGTCGGTATCAAGATTTCCGAGAAAATGTTGGTCTTTATCAAGAGCTGGATTAAGAAAAACCCCTGGCTTTATGAGCAAGATTTTAGATTAATCAAGCCTGAAAATCTTCATCTGACCATTATTCCTCCTTGGTATGAAGAGAATGTTGATAATGTTATTTTAAAAGTGGAGGATAGATTGAAGAATTCAGAGTTAAAACCTTTTAAAATTACCTTTGATAATATTTCAACAGGTCCAAATACCAAAAACTCACGTTTAATTTGGATTAAAGGTAGACCAAATCCTGATATTTTGAGAATTAAATCATTTTTAGAGAAATCACTTGGTTTCTCTTCGGTGAGTAAAAAATTTGTTCCTCACATAACTATTGCAAGATTTAGAGAAATAAAAGATATTAAGGAATTATATAATAGAGTGTCTATTGAGGAAAATATATGTTCATTCTCTATTTTTGAATCAAGACTTTCTTCAAAAGGATCTTCTTATAAACTAATTAAAGATTTTGAATTTAAATGTTAGATAGATAATATTATAGTGTCTCCCACTTTGACTCCCTTTTTATCTGCAAAACCAGCGTTAACTTCAAGAACATAATCGATAGGTTGGCCTGAAGGATAAAGAGTTAGTTTATTGTCGGGAGTGCCTGGAGTTGGTGCTTTGACATTCTTATCAATTTTAACTACTTTTGAATTTCTTATCCAAATTATATCGATGTCAAATTTCATATCCTTCATCCAAAAAGTAGCATTCGAACCTTTTGGAAATACAAATAACATTCCCTTATTTTCATCCATAGAATCCCTCCCTGAAAGACCATTGGCTCTTTCTTCTTCGGTATCGGCTATTTCTACTTCTATTTCTGTATCACCGATTTCTACCTTTGGTGAATTTGTTTCATTTACCCTTGTTTTTGTTTGGGGTTGGTTAAAAATTACTGGATTATATTTTTTTACAACTAAACCGAGAACAATAATTATTAGTGCAACTAAGGCTATTGGAAAAAGTATGTGCTTGGTCATATATTGGATTTTACTCTGTATATCTTAATTAGGAAATATATTATTAAGAATGTTACAAAGAATACAATGAGGGGAATGAAAGCAAGTATACTTTCTTCTTCATTTTTTTTATTTTTGGCAATTTGAATAGTTTCTTTTTTTATCATTTGTGCCCCGAAGAGGATTTGAACCTCTACGCCTTTTAGGCACACGCTCCTAAAGCGTGCCTGTCTGCCAATTCCAGCATCGGGGCGCTGAGTTTATTTTATCACTTTTATAAGGGCCTTCAATATAAAGAAGAAATTTAATTTATATCAAATGCAATACCAGTTGGGTCTATTTGATTGGTAAAATATTTGACCTTGTTTGTCCAACTGGAGCTTGGAGGAGCATATATTTTGGCAATTTGATGTATTTTAATAGCGCCTCTATCAATATATTTGGTCTTTAATGTTTTTGAGACAGTTTCAATTGAATTTTCCCATGATTTAAAGTAATAATTTCCATTAGCCCATCCATAGGCGTTATATGAGTTAGTAGGTATTCTTTTACCAAAATTAGATTCAACGCCGGCAATAGCTGGGATAAGTCTCCAATCTAGATTATTTTTATCTGCTTCCTGAATAAATTTTTCAGCTTGGTTTACAAGAGGAGATTTCTTTTTGCTAAGATAATGAGTTAAAGTTATAATCCTTGTGTCTGTTTTACTTGTTTTTTTACTTTTAATCTCAGCTGAATTTTCGGCAATATGAGCTCCTGCCGGCTTAATTGCGGTTGATAGAAAAAAGAGGGTGATAATTACTGTTTTTATTTTCATGGCTTTTTGTTTTTAAACTAAAAAGGACTCTTGTTTCCAAGAGTCCTTTTTAGGGAGCTCCCTATAAGGGAAGCTCCGGGGAAAATTCCGACGCCAAAATCCTAGTAAACTAGGTTAGCCTCAGAATCTAGTTGATACTATAGCATATTACTAGAGGATTGTCAAGTTTTTATCATCTAGCCTTGTTGATGATGTATTATTTATGGATAAGGGATATATGTTCAATCTTCCTCTATCTTTTTGGCGAGAATAAAAATAGATGGACCGAAATTTATTTTCCCTAAGATCTTTTGAGACTTTTCTTCAAGGGAAAGAAGAAGATCTAAAGGTAAAACCTTTTTAAAAAATCTGTTTCTGAAGTTAGAGACAGAACGTTTTTCGATTATTTCAAAACCGTTGCTGATAAGTATTTTTTCTATTTCATCAGGATGATAATTAATAAATGGAATTGTCTTCTTTTTGATATTTTTGGCACATCTAATGTCCTTAGGGAAGATATCAATAGGAAAGGTAAAATTCCCCTTGCACATCTCGCTGACGACAGCTTTGAAGTGTCTTTTGTTGGCATGTTCTAAGATTATATAACCACCTTTTTTAATAATTTTAGAAATTATTCTTAAATTTTTTTCAGGGTTTTCAATATGATGCAAAACCCTGACCAAGATCGCGGTGTCAAAGGAGTTGGCTTTAAAATATTTTTTTAAGTTTTCAACTCTCGATTGGAGAAATCTGATGTTTTTTATATTTCCAAAGTTTTCTCTTGCTATTTTAAGTAATTTAGCAGATGGATCACAAATAACTATTTTTCTAGCTCGATGTGCGTATTCTGGAGTTAATCTTCCGTAACCTGCGCCTATATCTATAAGTGATTTTATTTTAGGAATTTTCTCCAAGAAAGAGTCTAGAGCTATAATTTCTGAATTATGCTCGTATTCCCTGTTTTGCCAGTAAGATGGATAATCGTAGTAGTCGTAGTGTGCCGGCATAATATTGAAGTGTTTAATACCAAGGTACAGTAATATCTTCCATAAATTTGCTTACCCCAAAGGCCCAACTACCATTAGAGCGGGGAGTATATTTTTTCATAATATCTTCTACATTGATATAACCCTTTTCTATGTAGTTCTTTCTTATTCCTCTTGCTATAACTTTTATAGCTTGCTCATATGAATCAAACATTAGTGTACCTCGACTGTGTATTCCCCAACCCCAACAGTTATAACTTCCTTCAGGTATTACTTTACATAGATTTGATTCCTGCTGGGCTATTGCTATTAAAAGTCTCCAGTCTATATGATTTTTATCCGATTCTAAAACTATTAGTTGTGCGTATGGTTCAAGTGGAGATTTATAAAAATTTAAATATTTTCTGACTAGTTCAACTCTTGCATCGTCAGTAGTAATTTTTGACTCAATTTGCGGAACAGTATTTACTGATGCCGATAAGACCACTGGCACATTGTTGTAATTTTGGTTTTGTATAGCCTTAAGTCTGATTACTTTGTTTTCTTGCGAATTTTGTAAAGATATTAAGGCAAATGTAGAAATAATTATAATCAAGGGTGTGGTGAGAAAAAATACAAAAATAAATGTGATTTCTTGCCATAAGTTGAGGTTCTCCTTAAATTTGTAAAATGGTCTCATAAAGCCAAAAGTTTGCCGTCTCAACCTCTAGGATGCCATAAAGGAGAGTTTGTGTCAACTACCCTTTTAATTATAGACATCTCTGTCGGAGCGGTGGACCGGATTTGAACCGGCGACCTTCTCCTTGGCAAGGAGACGTTCTACCAGCTGAACTACCACCGCATTATTATTTTTTTGTGGTGCCGAGAGTGTGAGTCGAACACACATCTGACGCTCTTCAGGCGCCCGCCGTGACCACCTTGGCTATCTCGGCAAAAAGATATTTCAAAATATATTATATCAAAAAATTAATTTCCGACAAATCTTCTTAAAATAAAAAATACTAAAAAGGCAAAAATTATCCCCACTATTATTTTGAGTATAAAAACAAGTTCTGGATAAGATGAAAGGATTGTATAAAATCTTCTTGAGATCATAGCTAACCAATATTGAATTGATACTTTTTGGTATTTGCTTTCTATAGACATGAAGGTGACCGCTGAGGGATTCGAACCCCCGGCCTTCTGAATGTAAGTCAGACGCTCTAACCAGCTGAGCTAAGCGGTCTGTTGTGCGCGGGACAGGACTTGAACCTGCACGCCCGAAGGCACAGCCTCCTCAAGACTGCGTGTATACCAATTTCACCACCCGCGCAAGAAAATAATTCTGTGCAGGTGAGAGGATTTGAACCTCTAAGGACTTTTAAAGTCCATACGGTCCTGAACCGTATGCGTCTGCCAGTTCCGCCACACCTGCAAGATATACCTATATTTTACCAAAAACCCCTTTCAATTAAAATGGAACTGGCAATCTTTCTTTTCCCTGGAAATCTCTAACTGTGTTTAAAAGAAGCCTTTTTAGTATCTCGAGAAAAGAGATGTCGTAAAGATCAAGAATTGAAGATAAAGCTACATCAGCTTCTTTTGGACCAAAAGCGGGATTGCAATTTGCATCAATAAAAAAATATCTTCCCGATTGATCCATTCTAATGTCAAATTTTCCGTAATCATACATCTGGACAACATCAAAAGCCTTTTTGACATATTCTCGAAGAAGCGGATCGTGATATTTTTTATATTCAAAACTTTCCCTATTTGACTTGACCCACTGATCTTCAAAAGTGGAAAATACGTATTTTTGATCTCTCTTTTTAAATATTTTTTCTGCTAAGTAAACTTTTTTGTTTAATCCTTCAAGTAAGATTGCCGTAATTTCCCTTCCTACTATAAATTCCTCAACTAGTACTGGTTGTTTGTAGGTTGAAATTAGGTATTTTACTCTTTGGTTTAGATGTTTCGGATTTTCAGATACGCTATCTTGATTTATTTCTACTCCGCCATGAATTTCGTTAAGTTTGGAAATTAAAGGAAACCTTAATGTTGGATCAAGGTAGTAATTGGCAGAATCCAAGAGCTGGTAATTTGGTACAGGAACTCCTGCTTGTTGGAGAAGCTTCTTAACCAAGAATTTATTTGTGTCAAGAGATTTACCCAAGATTGCAGCCCCTGTATAAGGCAGGTCTAAAAGCTCAAGCGCTCCGGGAATAGAGGCAGACAGATTTTCAATCCCCTTGACGGAGTCAACCATGTTTAGAACTACATCAGGTCTTTTTTTTCTTAAAATCTCAAAGACATAGTCGCTTCCAGGATAAAGATAAACTTTCAAACCTAATTTTTTGAGATATTTTGCTACTAGTTGCGCATCTTTCTTGGCATCTTTTTCAGTCAAATATTGCTCTCTGGTGGGAAAATACTTCCTTTTTACTTCGCTATAAAGAATTGCGGCAGTTTTTGGAAGTTGGTAACCATTAGTCTTATTATTTTTCACTTTATTAAAATTTGTTTTTATATTGAATTATTTTTTCAAAAAGTCAATATTTTATTTTATTTTGCATTAGGCTGAAATTAAATTGTAAAATTGCTATAATTATAAAAATTTGTCCCTGTAGCTCAATGGATAGAGCAGTCCCCTTCTAAGGGAAAGGTTGAGAGTTCGACTCTCTCCAGGGACACTTTGAAAAATTTGGGCCTGTAGCTCAATTGGCAGAGCAGTACCCTCTTAAGGTAACGGTTGAAGGTTCGAGTCCTTCCAGGCTCACAAGAAGTTAGATAAATCTTATCATCATTCCTTCTTTTGCTTTTGTTTCAAGAGAGACTTGTTGACCGGGAAATTTAGCTCCATTTCCCCAAATCATAGCGCTTGTTTTTGAGTTGGCAAAATCCTCTCCTATCTCCCTAGCAATGTCGTACAATGTTAAATTATTTTTGACCACTATTGGATTATTAAAAGAAGGTTCCTCATCAGGTTTTACAAGATATACGTTAATAAGATCAAGCTTTCTCCATATAGTTTCAACCAAAACATCAAGTCCTCTTTTTTCTTGAGCGCTTATCAAAACAGGATTTTCTAAAGTTCCATCACCTTGTTTTTCTTCTAGCAGAAGATCTGATTTATTGATTGCAAATATAGCTGGTACATAAACTCTATTTCTTGAAAGGCTGTCAATAAGATCTTCGATTGTGATTTTTTGATTAATCTTTATTTCGGCATTTTTAATTCCCATCTCCTGAATTATTTCTTTTATAGTTTCTTTTGCCAATTCTTGCTTTATGTTTGAAAAAATCTTTATTCCGCCATCTACTTTTTTCTCTATTTTTATGTCGGGTTTTAATTTGTTAATTCTTATGCCATTTCTCTCCAAGGCTAAAGTTATTCTTCTGAAAGCTTCTTCTTTGCCTGGTTCTGCAATGATAATAAGCAAATCACATCCTCTAATAACTGAGATTACCTCCTTTCCTCTTCCTTTGCCTTCCTCTGCTCCTTCAATTAACCCAGGAACATCAAGAATTTGTATTTTGGCATTCTTGTATTCCATCATCCCAGGAATTACAGAAACTGTTGTAAAAGCATATGGAGCAATTTTAGAATTGGCATTTGTTAAAGTATTTATGAGTGTTGATTTTCCAACTGATGGTGGGCCAACCAAAACAATTGTTGCATCACCTTGTTTTTTGACAGCGTACCCTCCCCCACCACCTGATTTTTTGCTTTCTTTTTCCAAGAGCTTATCTTTGAGTCTTGCTATCCTTGCTCTTAAAAGCCCTATATAGTGTTCTGTCCCCTTGTGATATGGAGTTTCTCTTATTTCTTTTTCAATTTGGCTTATTTGCTGGTTAATGTCGCTCATTTAAGCTATAATTATAAGGGTAAAAGCTGGTAGTTTAAAGTTCTTTGATTTCTGCTTATAGTTTTGATTATTCTGGCTTTAATAGGTTTTCAGATTGGTAAAAAATTTGCGCTCGTAGCTCAATGGATAGAGCACTTGTCTTCGGAACAAGGGATGGGGGTTCAATTCCCTCCGGGCGCACTAGGCAAATTTTGTCAGAACAAGGGGTAGGGTCTGACCGCCTTTGGAAGCACAATAAAAATTCTTATTGACAATTTTTTTTCTCTGTTTTAATTTAGGCAAGTAGTTAATGAGGTTTATAATTGTTTCAGGTGGAGTTTTAAGCGGATTGGGGAAAGGAGTAACAGCCGCCTCAATAGGACTTCTTCTCAAAGCTTCAGGATACAAAGTAACAATAATGAAGTGTGATATGTATTTGAATATTGATGCTGGGACAATGAATCCAATTGAACATGGTGAGGTGTTTGTTACTCATGACGGAATTGAGACAGATCAGGATCTGGGCCACTATGAAAGATTTTTAAATGAAACTCTCTTAAGAGCTAATTACTTAACAAGTGGACAGGTTTATAAGGAAGTTTTGGACAAAGAACGAGCTCTTTTCTATGATGGAGCATGTGTTCAGCCCTATCATCATATTCCACCTGAAATAATCAAGCGTTTCTTTGAAGCTGGTAAGGCTCACAAGGCTGATGTTGTTATTGTTGAACTTGGAGGAACTGTTGGTGAATATGAAGGTCTTTTATTTTTTGAGGCTGCAAGAAGGCTAAGGCTGAAATATCCGGGTGATGTTTGTTTTGTACATGTAGGATATCTTCCCGCTCCCCCTTCAATAGGAGAACTTAAGTCAAAACCTATTCAACAATCTATTTCCCAGCTTCATTCGCTTGGAATTCAGCCTGACTTTATAATCTGCCGAGCTGAAAATGAGGTTGATACCAAAAGGAAAGAAAAGATTGCCTTATCTTCTGGTGTTGCCTTGGAAAACATAATCTCAAACCCCGATGTTAAAAATATCTATGAGATTCCGCTTTATCTTGAGAAACAAAAGCTAGATAAAAAGATTATAAAATTATTGAAGCTTAGGAAAAAGAAGAGAGAATCAAGACTTCTTTCAGTCTGGAGAAATATGGTCAAGAGAGCTTCTTTTGTCAAGAAAAAGGTTAAAATTGGAATTGTGGGAAAATACCAAAAAACAGGTGATTACCTTTTATCTGATTCTTATGTTTGTGTTGTTGAGTCGCTAAAGCATGCAGCAGCCTTTCTTTCTTGCCAAGTTGATATAAATTGGATTGACTCTTCGTATCTTGAGACTATAAGTAAAGATAAGCTCAAGGATATTTTATCCGCTGTTGATGGGATTATTGTTCCACAGGGTTGGGGGTCAAGAGGAGTAGAAGGAAAAATTTTAGCAGTTGAGTTTGCACGAGTTAATAAAATTCCCTATCTTGGTCTTTGCTTTGGCATGCAAATGGCAACAATCGAGTTTGCAAGAAATGTGCTTGGTCTGAAAGGGGCCAATAGTCAGGAGGTTGATCCCCAAACTCCCCACCCTGTTATTCATATAATGCCCAATCAGAAAGCATATCTTGAAAAGAAGCAGTATGGGGCAACTATCAGGCTTGGAGCCTGGCCATGTTTGGTTAGTCCTCAAACAAAGCTTGAAAGCGCTTACAGAAAATATGGTAGTTTGGAATCTAGCCCATGGTTTTTCCCTAATCCTTTGAGGAAAAATGAATCAATTAAGTCGGAGAATCTTTTAATCTATGAAAGGCATAGACATCGTTATGAATTTAACCTTGAATATCGCCGAAGATTTGAAAAAGCTGGGTTTTTAGTTTCCGGTGTTTCTCCTGATGGGAAGCTGGTTGAAGCGATAGAAATAAAGGATCACCCATTTTTTGTGGGGGTCCAATTTCATCCTGAGTACTTAAGTCGTCCTCTATCACCCCACCCCATTTTTGTTTCTTTTGTAGAAGCAGTTATTTCAAGATCAAAATTTTAATTGAAAAAAATGAGTAAGTTGACTAGTTTTATACATTACCACAATAGTAGAGCTACTAATTTAGATGTGATTTTGCATGGCGGATCGGGGGGGGTATAGATTCTCCTTTTATGCAAAAATTGTTTGAACACTCTAAAAGTAAAGGCAACAGTGTAATTATGTTTAATTTTCCTTTCTTAGAAAGAGGAGATGATCACTCTTCTGGACCTGAGTTAAAAGAAGAATTAGAAGTACTAAGGGAAATGTTGTCTATTGCTTATTTTGATAAATTTGCCCGCGTCAGGTTTATTGGTAAGTCTCTTGGTGGAATTATAGCTAGCTATTATCTAAACAGCTTGACTGATAAAGAGAAAAAGCTATATGAAGTAATCATTCTTGGCTATGTAACTGGGGAAGTTAAGCTAAATAACTTTACCGGAAAAATTACCATTATCCAGGGAGAGAAGGATAAGTTTGGAAATATCGAGGTTGTAAAAAGGGATACGAGTGATGCTGTATCAAAAAATATAATTTACCACGAAGTATCAAACGCTGACCACAGTTACAGAGACCTGGAGATGAAAAAACCTATTTATGAAGATAATGTAATTGAGTTTTTAGATAGCCTTGATTAGATTACTGAAAGTGGAGGTTGAGGCTCATTTCTTAAATTGTTATAATTAGCAGGTTGCGGGCATAGTTGAAAGGCTCAACAACTCCCTTCCAAGGAGTAGATCGGAGTTCGATTCTCCGTGCCCGCTCCAAATTTAAACTCCCAAATTTCCTTGTATATAAAATTCTTGCTATTTCTAATGAATTTTATAGAGCGATGGTTTTTGAATTATTTAATCAATAACTATTGAATTATTCTTTCTTTACAGTTAAAATATTAACCTATAATATTAAAATTTAAAAAGGTTCGGGCTTGGAAAATAAATATGCTAACGGAAAAGGCATTATCAATCACAAGGGTAGTTAGTAGTGCTGCTAGTAACGCGTACCCCCTCGAATTGCAAAGGATTGTTTATAGAACAGAAAAAATAATCTTTCATAATTGCTCTCCCGAAAATATTTTGGATGATTTGTTTAGGGTGTTGAAACAAAGACCAGATATCTGTTTTACCCCACTTAAGGCTGGGTTTGGTATATCAAAAGCGGAGATATTAAAATTTTATGCAGCATTTTCAGACCAACACAACCAGCCCTTCTCACAGCAGTTTATTGAAAGAATTGGTAATATAGAAATACTTGTTTCTTTGTTGGAAGAAAAAGCAAGACAAGCTGGGAGACCACTATTATTGTCAGAACAATTATCTCTAGCTTTAGATTACTTAGAGAGAGATGCTTCTCTAGCAGTATTTAAATTGTCTGTTGCAACACGAGCTATTGCTCGTGGTTTTGACAAGAGAATTACTCCTGATCTTAAAATTTCTAGAGAACGTATTGCTAATTGGCAAAATGTAGTTGCTGCTCTTTGCCTTAATCAAAACTTAGAAGATCCAGCTGGTGATACTTATCATTTTTGGAATGCTGTTCTTTTGGGTATTTCTGCAAATGAAAGAACAGGTATTTATGGCAGAATGACTGGACAATTTGTGGAAATTACAGCTAGGTTGGCTCCTCTCGCTGCTGAAATTTTACGCTACAGAATTTGTGGTCATCCTGGTCAAACTCATCCTGAAGTAGATTATGTTGGTTATGAAGTAGGCAAGGCAATTGCGCTTCTAGGTTTGGATTCTAGAGATTTTTCTGATTTTTCTTGAAGGATTTTTATTCGTTTGGTTTTGTATCTAGTTAATTTGTTTTTTGTGTGCTGGTTGGTAGTATTGGTCGGGGTGGACGGACTCGAACCGTCGACCTCACGCTCCCAAAGCGCGCACTCTAGCCAACTGAGCTACACCCCGTTGAAAGTTGTGCCGAGAGAGGGACTCGAACCCTCACGGTCCATTGGACCACAGGATTTTAAGTCCTGCGTGTATACCATTCCACCATCTCGGCTAGAAGTTCCAAATAATAATGGTCCATCTCAAAGAACAGTATTTGTATTTTACCAGATTATGGAAGCATCAAACAAGAAGGAGTCGATCTAATTTTTAGTCTTCCCCACAATAATTTTAATATCGTATCCTGAGCTCGTTTCTAAGTCAGCTTTCTTTAAACTATATCCCTCCAGGATGTCAATTATCTTTTCGTAAACAGAATCATTTATGTTTGGTTTAATAAAAATATTAGTATCTTTATAGTCATAGGAGTCTGCGTTTCCAGTCTCGGTCTTCTCGAAACCAGCTTCCTTAAGTAGTGCTTCTACTTTTCCAGCTTCACCTTTTATTCCTGAACCATTTAAAATTAAAACTTTTAGGTCAGAAATTTTTGTTTCTTCTGGTTTTGGAGTTTCTTTTACATCTTCTTTGTTTATTAATGTTTCAGGAGTGGGTGAACTGGTTGCAATCTGACTCTTTTCAACTTTTGATTTATAATAAAATATACCTCCAATTAACCCTGCTCCCAAAGTCAATCCAAGCAGGAATACTAAAAACAAAATCCAAAACGGCGTTTTTTGCTGGATGGCTTTTTCTTCTGTTGGATTATCTACTTTTTCTATTTCAACCTTTTCTAGAACTTGTTGTTCTTTGACTTGAACTTTCTCTTTTTGACTTTCTATTTGGGGAGTATTGTTTTCTTTTCCTTTAAAACCAGGCTCTTCTTTAACTACTTCAACCTTAATCTTCTTTTCATTTTTGGCAGGTTCGTCCATAACATACTCATTGTGCAACAAAAAGGATGGTGTTGTCAACTATTTGTGAAACAGGACTCTATTTGTTAAAATTAAATCACTTGGTGGCTGTAGCTCAATGGTTAGAGCACTTGCCTGTGGAGCAAGGGGTTGGCGGTTCAAATCCGCTCAGCCACCCATAACATCTTCTCGTATTCGATTTGGATTAGCTTGATATATCGGGATTTTTCTTATCGTTTTTTGAAATTATTATCTTTTTCCAATCTGAAAAAGTTAATCCTTGAGTTATTCTTCTTAACATCCTCTCCTTGAAAAAAAAACTGAAGTGAGAAAAGAATCTTTAGCAGTAAAGGAAATTATTAGTAGTAAAGACATATAAAGCCAGTGGTGAATGTGAATAATCTTCTCTCTAAAATCTATTTTTAGGTTTGGACTAATTTGTATAAATTTTATTTTAATAAAGGGAAGTTTTTGGTGTAATTTTGAGCCTGGTTTTGAATTATTTTTGGCTATCTCGTAACCAAAAATTAAGGATAGAAAAAATTCAAACATAATCTGTATTATGTAAAATTAGATTTACAATCACAAGTTTTTATTTTTTCCTAGAGATAGTGTAAAAAGTCGGATGATAAAGAAAGGCTGCTGGAGCTTCCTCAAGCAAGAATCTTTGAAAATCAAAATAAATCTTTTTTCTATCTTCTAGATCAAGTTTACTTCTTCCTTCCTCGAGAAGAGAATCAATACGAGGGTTTTTGTATTGAGAGTAGTTTATATTTGTCTGGGTGGAATGCCAAATTGGATATTGGTCAGGATCAACAGGCGGTTCAAATATAACTAGTAGCGCTTGATAATTGTCTGGTATTATTGATGAGATTTGAACGCTAGAGTTGATACCCAACTCTTTCCACATCTTGACAATTTTTTCAGCAGAATCTAAAAGTGCTGGAGTGGTAGTAAGGTTTATACTTAAGTCTTTCTTTGCTTCTGCAGGTAAAGAGTTAATCATCTTTTTAGCTTTATCAAGATCAAAATCATAATGTTTTATTAAAGGATTATAAGCCCACGATTCAGGATAAATTGGTGAATATGCACTATTACTGCTTAGTTTATTTTTATCAATAGCATAGTAAAGGGCTTGTCTAATAACTTTTTCGGAAAGAAATTTGTCGTTGCTGTTGAAGAAAATAGTAACTATTTGTTTCTTGTTAATATTTTCCTTTATTTTTAGACTCGACCATTTATCAAACGGTGTTGGATCAAGAAGGTTCTCTATTATATCGACTTCTCCCATTTTTAATGCCAACTTTAACCTATCTTCTGTGGGATAAAATCTAAAAATTTTTTGATTTTTATTTTTGTCAGTTAATATAAGTTTTTCTACATAACCACCTGAAATAGAGATCTTCTTTACTTTCCAATCCCCTGCTCCAAGCAATCCCTTTTTAAAAATTGGCTTTGAGACAACTGTTGGGAAAGGAGAAAAAGGGTTTTTTAACTTAAAGATAATAGTTTTTTCATCTGGTTTTTCTATTTCGACATCAGAAAAGTTATATGAGATATCACTGCTTTTAATTTTTGTTCCATCTTGCCAAAAAAGATTTTCGTTTAAATAAAATATCCAAGTTTTTCCCTTATCGGGAGTTTCCCAAGATTTGGCCAACATTGGCTCGGATGAACCGTCTGAATTATTTCTACTTAACCCGTAACTTATAAGTGAAAGAATGTCGTTAGGCAAAGTTTCAATTCTATATTTTCCTACAATACCAATTCTTTCTGTTTTACCTAACGTTATGAAAGGTAAAATTACAAACTTTAGTAAGAAGAATATAAGAACACCCATCAAGAAACCTATTAAAATGAGGGACTTAAATCTTAACAAAAACGCTTGTATTAGCTTTAGAGAATATCTTAAAGAGAAAGACATAAAATTATCTCTAAATAAAGATTTGTAGAATAGAAGTTAGAAGGAAAAGTCCTGAAAATAAAAATGTTGCTCTAAAAACTAATTTTTCTATCCCCCTTCTTTTAAAGGATACTGAACCACTTTGACCAAAGCTTCTTCCTAAACCCGTACCTTTGGTTTGGATAGTAACCAGAAAGATTACCGATATGGCCGAGATAATTTGAATGGTGAGAATAAGTTTTTCCATATGAGCAATTATAACTCATAATGTCTAATTATTTAAATACCCAACTTATTATGGAGGTCAAGATTGAAAGCGTAAGAGAATAGAAGATTATTGCCAAAAATCCTCTAAAGTCAAGCTTTGGAATTGAAAACCATACATTTTCATAACCTGGAAAGAAAAACCTTTCTATCTTGAATTGGTTTACAGCAAGAGTTACTAGGTATAGAGCTACAGCAGAGGAAATCCAGCGGAAAAAACCAAAAGTAATTAAATTCAAAGGTAAAATAAGAAGATTTATAATTGGTTTAACTAAATAAGCAGCTATACTCAAGGCGACGGCGGTAATTAAAAAGGTTTTTGTTCCGTTTTCAAACACCAATCCTGATATCAATTGATTAATGATGTATAAAGCTAGAACTTCAATTGCAAATATCTTAATGACTTTCTTAATCATTCTAATTTAAGTATATAGAGAGTTTTTATTAAAAGTCAAAGTTTTGGTCTATTGAGGATGAGTTTGCGATGATATCTTAAAGCAAATCGGTGCGTTTCGTCTCTAATCCTAATAATTAAATTTCCAAATGGTTTATCTTTTATTTTATATTTAAAATATTTTATCCTGTTGTTTTCAAATATTGGAATAACTAATTCTTCAAATTTTTTTGCAATTCCAATAACAGGTATTTTGTTTTGGAAAAATACTTTCCACACTGCTGATAATTGTGGTCGGCCACCATCAACTATAACAAGATCTGGTTTTCCCCAGTCTTTAAGATATTTTATTCTACGATTTAATATTTCTAACAACGATTTTTGGTCGTCGTTTGAGCTTTCTTTTAATCTAAAATGACGGTAATCACTGCTACTTTTCTCACCATCTATGAAAACCACCATCGACGCAGTTCCTAAAATTCCAGACAAATGTGACACATCATAACACTCTATTCTTTTTAGTTTTTTAATCTTAAAGAAGTTGTTTAGAAATTCTAAAAGTGAATTAAGTTCAATCTTAATTTTATCTTGAAGTAAATTTGGATTTTCTAAATACTCATCGGTTTTGTTAAGGGGTTTGGTTAATAATCTAAGCGATTCAATCCTTTCTTTTATTTCTTTTGCATTTTCAAAATCTTCTTTATCAATAAAAGATTCCATTTCTTTGTTTAATTCTCTTTCGACCCTTTTTATATCTCCTTCCAGAAAGAGTCTAACTCTTTTAATATTTTGTAAATATTTTTTAAAGAGTAATCTATTTTCTTGTTTATTATCAATTGATTCTATAAAATTTGGGCAAGGATTACAGAGATTGATTTGGCTATACATACAAGGCTTTCTGCCAATTTTATGATCAGAAAAGGGAATAAATTTTCTAATGCTTCTTAAAATTCTTTTGGCTGTTCTTGTTGAAAGAAAAGGACCGTAGAAACCTATTAAGTCTTTTTTTTGGATATCTTTTTTTCTTCCTAATATTAGACGAGGGTATTTTTCTTTGGTTATTAAGATATATAAAGGACTTTTATCATCTTTCTGAATGATATTGTATTTTGGTTTATATTTTTTGATTAAATTTGCTTCGAGTATTAATGCTTCTATCTCACTTTCTGTTTTGATAAAACTTAAATACTTTGATTTTTCAACCATTGTTTTTGTTTTACCTACAATTAGATTTGAAAAATAACTTGAAATTCTATTCTTGAGGTTTTTAGCTTTGCCAACATATAAAACCTCTTTTTTATCAGACATAAAGAAATAAACACCGGGGTTCCTTGGTAATTTAGATAAATTACTTTCTTTTAATTTCTTGGAAATTTTAAGAACAACTTTTTTGTTCATTGTTTCCTGTGTATATAAAATTTACTCAATATAATTTGGAAGTTAATTTTATTAAACTTTATGATAATAAAGATCATTAATAATATCACTAGCGCAAAAATTACTAAAATATTAGCCAATAAAACTTGTTCTTTTACCCCCTTAACCTCTTTTTTGATATTTACAGAAATTATGGAAATTTTATATGGAGTTTTTTGAGCAAGAAAACTAAAAGGTATATTAACTTCAAATTCGTAATTAGAAAACGGTAAGAGATATGCTATCTTTTCCTCTTTTACTTCATCTTGATCAAAAAGAACCAAAACTTTCTGATTATAGATAGCAGATTGGCCTTCATTCTTAATATTAATTCTAGCTTTATAACTAATTAGGGGAATGTTGGTTATTATTTGGACATCAGTGGAGATTTGATTATTTACCAATTCAGGCTGCCCTCCTAGAGTAATAAAAACATCTTTTTGAGGCTGATAACCAAGTTTATAAGACCCGGCACTTGGAGGGTAAGTTGAACTTTCTCCATGGATTACAAATGCAAAGTGGCGAAGATCTTGCTTTTCAAAAAAGTCAGCTTGGACATTGGTCTTTTGCCAGGTTGGATCAACTGGAACCCATATCTTTTTTGATTCGTCCCAATATTCAGGCCAGGAATGAAGAACATCATTTACAAGAGAAAGAGGCATGAGCTTTGGGTTTTCGGTATAAGCATACCCATTTATTTCTCTTGCTGGAATTCCCTTGGCTCTTAAAATGGCAACAAACAGGTCTGTAAATTCCATGCATATGGCTGAATTTGGATTCTCAAGTGCGGCTTTTGCGCCAAGTCTCTGGACATTGGGTTTTGCTCTATCATAATCATAATTTAAGATATTAACGACATAATCATAAACTTCTTTAATTGATCGTAAGTTTTGAGCTATTCTTTTAATTTCTGGACTATCTGATTCCCAATATTTTTGTGGTAGGGTATTTTTGTAAAGAATCTCTTTGTCAAAATCTCTTATTTTTTGAGGATATGGAAAAATTTGAGCATAACCGATTGCTTTAACCTCAAGTCTCTCTCTTGGTTGAAGTCTGTAATCTGCAAGCCAATTGCCGTCATTGTCAACACCAATCTTAATTGGTTTCGGATCAATTTCTTTATAAAATACACGCTGAAATGAACCATCTGGAGGTAGGGCAATTTTGGTAATAGCTTCTTTTTCAAGTGGGTTTTCAAGGTGATAAATTAGTGTAAAAGAGAATATCTGAAAGTTTCCAAAACCCAAGTTTACACCACTATTCTTAAGTCTTTCCTTTGTAAATTCAAACCCATTTTTATTTCCTTGGGTAAACTTTTTCTCTGGTTCAGGAGAAGAATAGGCAAGGTTTCCAAAAGAGATTGGAACAAAAAGCGTCAGACGATAATTTTTAAAATTTTCAATATCAGTCTGATAGGGAAGATAAAGCTCCCAAACTTCTCCAGTCTTTTGGGCAAATTCTCGAATTCTATATGTTAATTTGAAGTTTCTACTAGCTCCTTTGCCAACTTTGATATCTGGGAAATCAAGGCTTAATGATGTCTTGTTCCCATTTTCCTCTTTTCTAACCGGTATCTCCGTTCCTCCACTTTCAGCTTTGACATATTCCGGTTTAAAGTTTGCCAAGGAAACTGTATAACTTTTGGCATAAACTTCAGCTACTTCATTTGTTAAGGTTATATCTTGTACCACATTGGCATCGCCATTTTCATCTACATCATAAGTAATAAATGAATCTACACTAAAAGATGATTGAGAAAAAACTATGGAAGGAAAATTTCCATAAATTAAGAAAATTGTTATAACTAAATAAATGATTAATATTAATTTTCGCATCAAGTTTAGTATAACAAGGATTAGAGATATTTTGCTGTATAAGATAAAGCGTTCTTTTTAATTTCTTCTCTGGTTCCTGTAGCTAAGACGTATCCACCAGCTTCGCCACCTTCAGGGCCAAGATCGATAATAAAATCTGCATTTTTAATTACATCAAGATTGTGTTCGATCATAAAAACACTATTGCCCCTTTCAACCAAAAGCCTTAAAACTTTAAGAAGTTTTTCTACATCAGCAAAATGAAGACCAGTTGTGGGTTCGTCTAAGATATATACAGTATTTCCAGTTGATTTTTTTGAGAGTTCTGCTGCTAATTTAACTCTTTGGGCCTCTCCACCTGAAAGTGTTGTTGCTGGTTGACCAAGCTTAATATAGCCAAGGCCTACTTCTTTAAGTGTTTCAAGTTTGTGTATTATTTGCGAATAAGAGTGGAAATACTCTAAAGCCTCATCGACCGACATATCTAAAACTTCAGCAATATTTTTTCCTCTAAAATTTACTTCCAATGTGGCGTTGTTGTATCTTCTGCCATGGCAAACATCACAAGTAATCCAAATATCACTCATAAATTGCATCTCTATTTTTATTTGCCCTTGCCCTTCACAAACTTCACATCGACCCCCTTTTACATTAAAAGAAAACCTTCCTTTTTTAAATCCCATCGCTTTTGCTTCTCTGGTGTTGGCAAAAACTTCTCTGATCAAATCAAAGACTTTGGTATATGTAGCAGGATTGCTGCGGGGAGTTCTTCCAATTGGTGACTGGTCAATGAGTATTACTTTATCGACTTTTCCATTTATCTTTAAGTCTTTTAGATGCAAATCTTTATCTATATACCCAAAGTTTAGGTAACTTTGAAGAGCGGGGTAAAGAGTATCTACCAAAAGAGTAGATTTTCCACTTCCTGAAACGCCTGTTATTACCACCATCTTACCCAATGGAAAAGCAACATCAATATCTTTTAGGTTGTGTCGAGATGCTTTAAATAGTTTAATTTCCCCTTTTGGAAAAAGATTATTTGTTCCACCAATATTAATAGACCTTTTTCCTGATAGATAAAGTCCTGTTAAAGATTTGCTGTCATTTTTAATTTGATCTGGTGTCCCCTCAAAGATTACGCTTCCACCTTTTTCTCCAGCTTCAGGACCAAAGTCAATTACCCAATCTGACTGCTCTATCATTTCTCTATCATGTTCTACTACTATTACTGTATTACCAAGATCACGAAGTTTTTTGAGTGTATCAATTAGTTTTTGATTATCCTTGGGGTGTAGACCAATAGTTGGCTCATCTAAAACATAAAGAACCCCTGTTAATCCAGAACCAATTTGACTGGCTAGTCTTATCCTTTGAGCTTCTCCACCAGAAAGAGATGATGAAGATCTGCCCAAAGAAAGATAATCAAGTCCAACTGAAGAAAGGAAATTTAACCTCTCTTTTATCTCCTTGATTATTATTTGAGAAACAACTTTTTCCCTCTCGCTAATTTTTTCTGGTAATTTTTCTATCCAGATAATTAAATCCTTGACTTGTAAATCAACTATATCTGCTATTGATTTCTCAGCGATAGTAATTGACAAAGCTTCTTTTTTAAGTCGAGTTCCTTTACAAACCTCACAAGTTTCTTCTTTCATGTACTTTTCTATTTCTTGTTTGACAAAATCGGATGTGGTTTGAGAATATTTATCTTCCAGTTCAGCAACTATTCCTTTAAAATTTTCCAAGATTGAAGTTGGTTTACCAAATCGATTTAACCCCTCAACTTGATAAAGTTTATCTCCTGTTCCATAAAGCAAAATATCAAGTTGTTCCTTTGAGTAAGATTTAATTGGCTCTTTTGGATTTATTCCGTTTTCTTGGCAAACTTTCAGGATAATTCTTGAATACCAAGTATTTTTTTCAAAAAGACGTGAGAATGGCAAAATTCCCCCCTCTGTTATTGAAAGCTCGGCTGAAAAGATTTTCTGGGGGTCAATCTTTAATACTTTGCCTAACCCGCCACAGTTTGGACATGCTCCCTGTGGTGAATTAAATGAAAAAGTTCTAGGTTCAATTTCTGGAATTTGAATATTATCAATTGGACAAGCAAAAAGTTCAGAAAAAAGGTGATCCTTAACCTCTCGAGGATTGTCGGGAATTTCAAAGCCAGCATCCAATATTTCAGCTAAAATCACATTACCCTCAGATAGATTCAATGCCTGAGAAATAGAATTGACTAGTCTTGCCTTGAAATTGTTGAAAAACAGTTTGTCCTTTAAGTTTTTCTCACTAATACTGAATTTGTCAATGACTACATCTATAGAATGCTTGTTGGTTTTGATTAAAAACAAATCCTCTTCCAAAGATTTAAAATAACCATCTATTCTTGATTTTGAATACCCCTTGGCTTTTAGATTGGCAAATAAAGCTCCAAACTCCCCCTTTCTTTGCCTAACCACCGGAGAAAGGATGAAAAATCTTACCGCCTTTTTTTCAGAAACTTTTGAAGCTATCAATTGAATCACACTTTCGACAATTTCATCTATGCTTTGATGAGAAATTTCTCTGCCACAAACAGGACAATGAGGGTGGCCTATTTTTGCAAAAAGTAACCTTAAATAATCGTATATTTCAGTAATTGTTCCCACAGTTGACCTTGGATTATGAGAAGTAGTTTTTTGGTCTATAGAGATAGCAGGTGATAAACCTTCGATTAAATCTACATCGGGTTTATCCATTACCCCCAAAAACTGTCTGGCGTAAGTTGAAAGTGATTCAACATATCTTCTTTGTCCTTCGGCGTAGATGGTATCAAAAGCAAGAGAAGTTTTTCCGCTTCCTGACACTCCGGTAAAAACAACCATCTTATTTTTGGGAATATCAAGATTAATATTTTTGAGATTATGTTGTCTTGCTCCTCTAATTTTAATCAACTGTTCCATATTTTTATTTTATGCTTTCAATTTCTCTGATTTTATCTCTAATTTTAATAGCAAGTTCAAAATCAAGATCGTTAGCAGCAAGATTCATTTCTTGTCTTAATTTCTTAACTAATTTTTTTCTGTCAAGAGGTGTTAGACTATCGATATCAAATTTATCTAAATTACCAAAAGTAGATTCTTTAACAAACAATTGATCAAAAACTCCTGTTTCTTCTTTTTCTATCAGTTTGCTCCTAATTGGCTTGATAACACTTTTTGGCTTGATATTATACTTTTTGTTAACTTCTAATTGGTATTTTCTTCTCCTCTCTACTTCTCTAATAGCTTCCTTTATAGAATCAGTTATTACATCAGCATATAAAATTACTCTACCTTCAACGTGTCTAGCAGCCCTTCCCATTGTCTGAATCAATGTTGTTTTTGATCTCAAGAACCCTTCTTTATCAGCATCAAGAATAGCAACCAATGAAACTTCTGGAAGATCAAGACCTTCTCTTAGTAAATTAACTCCCACTAAAACATCGTATTCTCCTTTTCTTAAGCTCTCCAAGATGTCAGATCTTTCGAGGGTTTTGACTTCAGAGTGAAGATAGTGCACCTTAAGACCTTGATCTGCAAGATAAGAAGAAAGATCTTCAGCCATATTTTTAGTTAAAGTTGTAACCAAAGTTCTCTGCTTCTTCTTGACTTGGGTTTTTATTTCCTCTATCACATCTGCAACTTGGTTTTTGGTGGGTTTTATTAGGATTTCAGGATCTGGTATTCCTGTAGGCCTGGTCAGGAGTTCTACTACTTTTCCATGGCTATATTCTACCTCCCAAATATCTGGGGTTGCTGAAGTGGCAATAAAATTTGGGATCTTATCCAAGAATTCATCAAATTTCAAAGGACGATTATCAAGCGCTGAAGGTAATCTAAAGCCGTAATCTATCAAAGTTTGTTTTCGAGATTTATCACCATTATACATTCCCCTTATTTGAGGAAAGCTAATATGTGATTCGTCAACTATTAAAAGCCATTTGTCTTTGTAGGAGTTTGTAAAATAGTCAAGCAGTGTAAATGGAGGCTCGCCAGGTTTTCTGTTATCAAAATAACGGGAATAATTTTCAATTCCCTTTACATAACCAAACTCTTTAATCATCTCCAAATCGTAATTAACTTTTTGTTTTATTCTTTGAGCCGAAAGAAGATCGCCTTTCTTTTCAAAAAACTTAACCCTTTCTTCCATATCCCTTTTAATTTCTTCAAAAACTTCTTCGTCACTACGTTCTGCTATGAAGTGCTTTGCTGGAAAAAGAATTACTTCTTCAATTTCGTTGCTCTCTTTGTTTCCTGTTATTGGATCAAAGTAAGAAATGTTTCTCAGTTGATCATATTCAATATAGATTCTTACTCCTTTATCTATGTAGGCCAAGTAGATATCTATATAATCACCGCGTAAACGAAAAGTTCCTCTTCTAAAGTCGAATTCATTGCGTTCATATTGTAAGTCTATTAGTTTGTCTATTAGTTCTTTTTGTGATAGTCTACTACCCAATTTTACTTTTAGAGAGAAATTTCCATAAGATTTTGGAGAACCCAAGTTATAAATGCAAGAAACTGAAGCAACAACGATAACATCATCTCTACTTAAAAGGTTGGCTGTTGTTTCAAGCCTTAGTTTATCTATAAGTTCATTTACAGCCGAGTCTTTTTCAATATATGTGTCAGTTGAAGGAATGTATGCTTCTGGTTGATAATAATCATAATAGGAAATAAAAAAAGAAACCGCATTTTTGGGAAAAAATTCTCTCATCTCTTGATAAAGCTGACCTGCCAAAGTTTTGTTATGAGAGATTATTAGAGCTGGCATTTGTAATTTTTCAATTAAATTAGCCATTACAAATGTTTTTCCAGAACCGGTTACACCTAATAAAACTTGATAGAGATTGCCGTCTTGATATCCCTTTGCCAATTCTTCCACAGCCCTTTTTTGTTCTAAGGTTGGTTTATAAGTTAATTCTAGATTAAATTTTTTCATTTTAGTTGTTGACAAATTCGGGTTATTTTTGGTAAAACTTAAATAATATGACCCCAGTTGTCTACAGGAGGCAAGCTATTATACTAGATTTTTTGAAGCAATACATCCAAAAGTATGGTGTTGCCCCTACATTAAGAAAAATTGCCGAGGCCACTGGAGTTTCTTCGCTTTCTACAATTCACGAACATTTAACCAATCTTGAAAAGCAAGGTTTGATAAAAAGAACCAATAGAGGCAAGAATATAGAAATTTTGGATGAAGAGATCAGTTTTTCTCCCAAAGGAGTAGAAGTCCCGGTTTTAGGATATATAGCAGCAGGCCTGCCTATTGAGCCTTATAGTGATCCAAACGCAAAAATTGGAATTCCCCCTTCATTTGCAAGTGACAACAAAAGGGTTTTTGTTCTTCAAGTAAGAGGAGACTCAATGATTGAAGAGCAAATTAGAGATGGAGATTATGTAGTTTGTGAAGAGACTCAAACTGCCAAAAATGGAGATATTGTAGTTGCACTTCTTGATAATGGCATGGCTACATTAAAGAAATTTTTCAAAGAGGCTACTAGAATTAGGCTAGAGCCTGCTAACGCTAAGATGAGTCCGATTTTTGTAAAGAATGTTAGAGTTCAAGGTAGGGTGGTCGGTCTAATTAGAAAATATTCTAACTAGAAAAATTCAACCCAGAAAGTAAATTTCTACCAGTCATCGATGCCGGTGGATTAATGCCAAGAAGATAAAGTACGGTTGGAGCAACATCTGCTAAAATTCCCGAAATTAAAGTTTGAGATTTTCCAATTAACTTTCTTGAAACAACTATAAACGGCACAGGAGAGTTGTCATGTTCTGTCTCAATTTGTCCAGTCTTGGGATCAATCATAACCTCAACATTTCCATGATCAGCCGTAATTACTAAACATCCTCCAAATGCTAGGATAAAATTGGCAATTTTACCAACACATTCATCTACTGCTTGGCAGGCTCTAACAGCAGCTCCAATATTGCCAGTATGCCCTACCATATCAGGATTAGCAAAATTGACTAGTACAAAAGCATATCCATCCTGTTTTAAAGTGGAAATCACTTTTTCAGTAACCTCGTAAACTGACATTTCTGGTTTTAAATCATAGGTTGGGACATTTGGTGAAGGAACAATTATTTTTTCCTCTCCTGGAAATGGGTTTTCTCTTTGACCATTGAAATAAAAAGTTACAAATCTTTCTTTTTCAGATTCAGAAATTCTCATTTGTCTTAAAGAATTCTCAGAAATTACTCTTCCTAGAGGCATTTCTACAATCTCAGGAGGGAAGAGTGCATGAGCTCCACTTGCTGTCAAGGACTTGCTATATTCTGTCATTGTACAAAAGAAGAGATTGTTCAATTTAACTTTTCTTTCAAAAACCCGTTGATAGTATGCAACCTTACCGATTAAGTGTGTTTTTTCGTATCTTTCAAGATATGGGTCGAAATCCAAGGCTATACTGGTGTTGCTAAAGTCTTCAACAATAAAGGCCGCAGTTAGTTGTCTTGGTCTGTCGATTCTAAAGTTAAAAAATATAACGACATCGTTATCAGATATTAGTGATATAGGTTTACCTTCTTGATCTGAAATTAGTGCAGGTTCTATAAATTCGTCGGTCTTGCCTTCAGAATAAGAATAAGAAATAGCTTCTTCGGGTGTTTTGACGAGATTTCCCTTTCCTTCTGTTAAAGCTTCATAAGCTTTTTGAGTTCTGTCCCAACGTCTATCCCTGTCCATTGCCCAATATCTTCCCATTAAAGAAGCTATTGTTCCTACTCCCTCTTTCTTTATTACATTTCTTAAAGAATTTATATAGGAAGCAGAAGCGGTAGGAGGAGAATCTCGACCATCGGTTATGATATGCAAGAAAAGACGATCAAACTTTTGGGAACCAAAATACCTAATCAAAGCATAAAGATGTTCAGCGCTAGAGTGAACACCGCCTGCACCCAAAAGACCAAGGAGATGAATTTTGGAATTAAACTTTTGAGCATGTTCTAAAGCTTGTTTTAAAACTGGGTTTTGAAAAAAAGAACCATCAGCTATTGCCATATTAATTCTCTCTAAATCTTGATAAACAATTCTGCCTGCACCAAGATTAAGGTGGCCAGTTTCTGTATTACCAGCCTCTCCCCTTGGTAAGCCTACAGCATCACCAGATGCTATAAGTTGGGTATGAGGAAAGGACGCCCAAAATCTATTCATATTTGGAGTTTCAGCTAAACTTATGGCATTGCCTGGTCCAGGAGGTGCCAGACCCCAACCATCAAGAACCAAAAGGACTACTAATTTTTTATCGATTTCATTAGGAGGCATTTCTATTAAAATAAGAAAGAATTTCAGACTCTATACTTAAGAGTCTATTGTACTTTGCTACTCTTTCCCCTCTAGCTGGCGCTCCGAATTTAACATAGTCGGCTCCTACTCCAACAGCAAAATCGGCAATGAACCAATCGTTAGTTTCTCCAGATCGATGAGAAACCACCACCTTCAAACCACCCTCTTTTGCCAACTTAATAACATTAAAGGTTTCAGTAATTGTTCCTACTTGGTTAGGTTTAACTAAAACTGCAGTACAAGCCTTTTCCAAGATAGCTTTTTTCACCCTTTCTGGATTTGTTACCAAAAGATCGTCTCCCACTATAATTGTTTCTTTTGAAATCATTTCCGTTAATTTTTTCCACCCTTCCCAATCATCTTCTTCTATAGGATCTTCAAGTAGTGTGAGATGATATTGATCATTAAGTGTTTTGTAATACTCAAGCATAGCAGACTTATCAAGAGGAGAAGTTTTGTCTCTTATATGATAAACACCGTTTTTGTAAAACACTGAAGCAGCAGTATCAAGACCCAAAAACACATCTCTACCCAAACCATAATTTGTTTGTTTTATACTTTCTACTAAAAGTTCTAGAGCATCCATATTTGTAAAGAGATTAGGGGCATAGCCTCCTTCATCTCCAACCGAATGAATTGCTCCTTTTTGTCTTAAGTTTTCTCCAGCAACCATATAGATTTCAACAGCCATTCTCAATGATTCAGAATAAGCTTTATTGGAAGCTGGAACAATATGAAACTCTTGAAAATCAAGATTGGCTGCCCCATGAAGACCGCCATTTATTATGTTAAATATAGGCGTGGGTATCTTTGGAGTAACTTCAAATCCCATATTTTTCATTAGTAGAAATATCCAAGAATAAAGGGTCAGATTATTGGCTATTGCCCCAAGTCTTAAGACTAAACCAGAAATAGCCAGAATTGCATTTGCTCCTAACTTGGACTTATTCGGGGTCCCATCTAGGTTAATTAGAATTTGATCCAGTTCAGCTTGATTTGAAGGGTCTTTTCCTATTGCAGCTTGTGATAAAACAGTATTAACATTTTCTACTGCCTTTAAGACACCTTTTCCATAAAATCTTTCTTCATCCCTATCTCTTAATTCCAAAGCTTCATGACTTCCTGTTGAAGCACCCGCAGGAACCGAAAAAACAGCTATTTGGCCAGTATCAAGTTGGCCTACCGCCTCAATAGTTGGCCAGCCTCTTGAATCTAATATTTCTCTTGCCCAGATTTTTTTAATTATAGGCATAGTAAATGTAAAACTTACCTTCTGAGTAGTTCTTTTTCAGCTTGATAAATAGTCTCTCTTGTCCTTGCCAAAGCATCTGGATTTACCGAAATACTTGTAATTCCCCATTTAACCAAATTAAAAGCATAATCATCATAAATAGATGGGGCTTGGCCACAAATTGAGGAATTAATTCCATATTTATTACAGGTCTTAATTGTTTTTTTGATAGCCCAAAGAACTGCGGGTGATCTTTCATCAAAAGCATTTGCCACTTCAGCATTATCTCTATCGGTTCCTGTTAAAAGCATTGTTAAATCGTTTGAACCAATAGAAACTCCATCAAGGCCTACTTTAATAAAATCATCCAAAAGAATCACATTAACAGGCAGTTCTACCATCATCCAAAACTTAAAACTTGAAAACTTGAATAAATCTTCGGAGGCAACTATTTTTCTTACCTTTGAAAGTTCAAGAGGAGATCTAACAAAAGGAATCATTACCCTTAAGTTATTATAACCCGAAAGAACTTTCTTTAAAGCTTTTAATTCCAAAGTAAAAACTTCTTGATTGGAGATGTAGCGTAAAGCTCCTCTAAAGCCAAGTAAAGGATTTGCTTCTTCTGGTTCCCAATGCTTACCACCTTCAAGTACTCGATATTCGTTTGTTTTGAAATCGGTAGTTCGATAGACCACTGGTCTTGGATAGAAAGCCTTACAAAAAGTTTCAATTCCCGATGCTAAATCATCAATATATTTTATTTGTTTTTTCTGCTTGATTGCCTCTTTAGGATGAATTCTCATATTGGCCATCATAAACTCTGCTCTTAAAAGACCAACTCCATCAACATCCATTTTTGCCACTCTTTTAGCCATTTCTGGCTCGGCCAGGTTAACGTAGAGTTTAGTAGCAGTTTTCCTAATCAGCGTTGGTTGTTTTGTTATTATTTTCTTAACTTTTGCCTGATTTGTTCCTTGGTAAATTATCCCATTTGTGCCGTCAACTGTAACTATCATACCTTCTGAAAGTCTCTTGGTAGCCATTCTTGTCCCAACCACGCAAGGCACTCCCAGTTCGCGAGAGACTATAGCCGCATGGGAAGTCATTCCCCCTTCATCAGTTACAATAGCCGAAGCTTTTTTCATTGCCGGCACAAAATCAGGAGAAGTCATCTTTGATACTAGAACATCCCCATCTTTAACCTTTCCTATCTGTTTGGCACTATTAACCAACTTTACTTCCCCACTTCCAATGCCTGGGCTTGCTGGCTTTCCTGAGAGAATAACTGGCAAATTAGCAAATTCATTTTCTGTCTCTTTTCTTATTTCATTTTCTTTACCCAATGTTGTAATAGGCCTTGTTTGAACAATATAAATGCCGGTTTTGTCTTTAGCCCACTCTGAATCTTGTGGGAAATAGTAGTGCTCCTGCAATTTTTGGGCTATTTTTGCCAAAAATCTAATATCTTCATCACTAATTTTTTGTAAAGATTGCTTCTTTTTGGAAACCTTAGACTCCTTGGTCTGACCCCCTTCTCTTATCAATTGAATATGTTGTTCTGAAATTTCTTTTGAAAGAATATCAAAAGTATCCTTTTGTACAACATAACGGTCAGGTGTTACTGATCCTTGAACTATCATTTCTCCCAAGCCCCAAACAGCTTCGATAATAATTCTGTCTTTTTCACCACTTACTGGATCAACAGTAAACATAACCCCTGAGACTTCGGATTGAATCATTTTTTGAACAATAACAGCAATTTTTACCTTCTTGTGAGGTATTTTGTTTTGAACACGATAAAAAATCGAACGAGCTGTAAAAAGCGAAGCCCAACATTCCTTGACTGCCTGAAGCAAATTGTTTTCACCCTTGATATTTAAAAGTGTTGCTTGCTGGCCTGCAAATGAGGTGGAAGGCATGTCCTCAGCTGTAGCAGAAGATCTTACAGCAACTAATGCTTTTTTTAGCAAACCCGAAAGTTTCAGATAGGAATCTACTATTTCTTTAACCAATAACTCCGGAATATTAGAGTTGATTATCATTTTTTGAATTGTTTTTGAAGCTTGCTGAAGCTGTGCAGGATCAGAAACGTCAAGAGAAGATAAAATTGAGTAAATCTTATTTTCTAAATCATTTTCTTTCAAGAAAATATCGTAGGCATTAGAGGTAATAGCAAAACCAGGAGGAACAGGTAACCCAATTTTAGTCATTTCACCCAGATTGGCACCTTTCCCCCCAACCAAATCAACACTAGTTTTATCTAAATCCTTAAAAAAAGAAACTAATTTTTGGGCAGTCATAAAACAAATTAATTATAGACAAACAAGCGGCCTTTTAGCAAGAACTATTATTCCCGGAGTTTTTCTTTAAAATAATCTACCCAAGGAATTTTGCTTGGATCTTCACCATAAATAAAAGCCAAATAATATGCAACAAAATAAGATAAAACAATTACCTCAAAAACTTGGAGAATTTTATTTTTACCCAAAGTTTCATAAGTTAAGACAGGATAACCATTTTTAGAAATTACATCTTTGGTAACGGAGTATCTCCTTGATACTTCTCTAGAAAAAAGATTGGATTCAACTACCAAAAATTTTAAAATATTTCTTAGTCGCGTTGGATTTTTCAAACCTTCTAGCAAATGATGATTTAGTTCTGGGATATCAAAAAGAACAGCAAAAGTTTTGGCTGTTTCATTAAGTTGATTTTTGAAAGCATAACAGGAGCCTATCAAATGTTCGCTTGAGACTATTACTGGCAGAAAGCCAGTAAGTTCAACTGCTAATTTTTTAGCAAGGTTTTCGTGGTCTGCTTTTTCTCGAGAATAATCCTTAATTAAATTCTCAATGAATGAAACTACTTCACTTATTTCCTCGTCTGATAAATGAATATAATCACATTTTGATAAAAATGCCATTATGGCAGTCACTGAATAACCTAATGCTAGTCTTGGCTGTCCAGAGGGATTGTTAATTGGATTAAAAATATATGAGGGAATATTTTCTTTGGTTGCTATTTCTTCCAATTCTCCTCCTGTGGTTATAACAAATATTTTAGCTTGTCTTTTGATTGCTTCGTTAATGTCTCTCAAAGTTTCCTGTGTGCTACCGGAATAAGAAGATATGATTACTAAAGAATCTTTGTTTACATAATTTGGGATGTAGAATTCTGTAAAGACTTCAACAGGAACCCTAACTCTTTGAGGAATTAGCGAATCAACCACTCTTCCTCCAAGTGCTGAACCCCCCATACCAGCAATAACAATATTCTTAGCATTAAGATAACTTTTGGGTACTTTTATGTTTTTAATTTCCTCGTAAGCTTGCTTTACTTGGCCGGCAAATGAACAAATGGAGTCATAAACTTTATTCTTATCAAAATCTAAAAATTTTTCTGTATTATCTAAATCTTTCATTTTTCCACTATCTTTTTAACCAGGTTAATTCCTTCAAAAAGCAAGCTTTGAGCTTTAGTCAAAGATGGCGATTCAACAAAAACTCTAAATTCTGGTGCATTTTGAGAACTTCTAAACAAAATCCAATTTTCATCATCAATCCAAATTTTTAAGCCATCTGTTTCATCAACTTTTATACCCTTAAATGTGTCTTTGGCTTGATTAATAATTTCATCTTTTAAGCTCCAGTCATATTCAACTTTGTCTCTGGCTATAAAATATCGTGGAAGTTCCAAAATTAAATTCGAGAGTGTTTTCTTAGACTCTTTTAGAATATTTAAAATTTCAATTGTAGATCTACCACCATCACGACTATGCATTTCTGAAAAAATTCCCCCACCATTAGCTTCAAAGCCAAAATTACTGCCAGTTTCTTTCATTTTAGCAACAACATAAGGAGATCCAACTTTAGTCCTATAAACTTTTTTGCAAACCTTCTCCACTATCTGAGACGTATTAATTGGTGTTACAACTGAGTCTTGAGCTATTTTTCTAGCAATTAAAGTACCACTATAATCTCCAGGAATGAAATTACCCTTTTCATCAACAAAGACACATCTATCTCCATCAGAATCATATCCAACTCCAAAATCGGCTTTTTGCTCTTTTACTTTCTTTTGGAGATCCTTGAAATCACCTTCCACTTCAGTATCGCGGGACAAGAAGTTTTCCTGAACTGAGGTGTTTAATTCAATTACTTCAAATCCAAGGTTTTTTAATACATAAGGCATAACCTCAGATTGAGTTCCATTTCCAGCATCTACTACCACTTTCCAATTGGGAAAAGGTAGATCCGCTTTACTTATGAGGTAGTTTATGTACTCTTCTTTTGCTTTTTCTTCATAAATTACCTGTTTTGAATCAAAATCACCACCAGCAACCTTTTCTTTAATAGAAAGATATATCTCTTCTATCTGTTTCTCATGTTCTTTTAATATCTCTTCACCAAATGCAAAAAATTTTACTCCGTTTAATTCAGGCTTAATATGGCTGCCCGACACCATTAGGCTACCGGCATAAGCGGATGAAGATTTAAGAATATAGTTTAGGGAAGGAACAGGTACCACACCCTCGTCACATACTTGCCTACCCTCAAAGATTAACCCAGAAATTAAGTATTTTTTTATCCTTGGACTTGAAACACGTGGGTCCATTCCCACAGCAATCATGCCATCTTGTTTGCGGTTGCTTAGAAATATTGCAAACGATCTACCTAGATCAAAGCAAAATTGGTTTGTAAAAAGTTTTTCGGCGTCTCCTCTAATCCCACTTGTCCCAAACAATGAGGCAACTGACATAATTCATTTTATATGTTTAGTGATTAAAAGGTCAAGATAAAATGTTAAACCTAGTGACGACCTTTTGGCCTCAACATCATATTTTGCTAACTCATTAATAAGATCTTTAACTTTTTCTAAATCGAATTTAGCAGCTTGTCTTTCTATCCTCTCAACTTGCCAGGAAGAATAAGGCAAAGTAGAGGGATCAACTTTGCTCCAGTAAATATCTCGCAATCTAACCGCAATAAGGTGAAAAACTAATTCTGGTGGTTCTCTGTATAGAACCTGATGCAAAAGTGCTAAGCTATTCTTAGCATTTTTTGGATAAATCGAATCCAAAAACTGGAAAATAATCTTTGGATAATTGAAATTCTCAATTTTTTTGATTTTGGGTAAATTTTTAAGAAAACTGGTGGGAATTGAATCTCCAGAAGAACAAATAACTAAAACCCCTTCTAGGTTGTCATTTTTTTTTAATAAATGCTTAACATCTTTATTACTAAGACTTTTATAATCATCAATTATAAAAAGGTTCTTAGGGGTGAAAAGATCAGAAAGAAAAATTTTTTCTAAGGCAGCTTCACCAGCTGAGATTCTGTTAACTCCCCACTTTCTTTTTCTTGCCTCCGCAATAAAAACAGACAATCGCTTTTCTAAAGCTAACTTATCTTCTCCTTGAAGAACTATTATTTCCATAATCCAAATGATACCTTAATTTTAAATTTTTAACCAAATCTTTAAACTTCCTTCTTCCCTTACGATAATGAGGCACTAAGGAACCAGAAAAGTTTTTGGGAATATGAGCAATCTCGTGCAAAAGGACATCCTCTTTTTGTTGGTTATTTAATTTGTCATATTTTTCGGAAACTACCTCAATGACATAATGCGGCTTTAACTTCAAGACTTTTTGCCACAGCTTTGGTAACCCCCAAATTCTAGCAATTGCTCTTGATTTAGAACCATAAGAACGTAAACAAGTTATAGCTTCCAAATCAAGCCAAGAAAACTCGCCGCCTTCTTTGATCATTTCTATTTTTCTTTTAACATCGGTGGCATCTTCCCAAAAAATACCACTAGTCCTTTTCTTGATCACTATAAAATAAGGCAGGTAAAAAACTAAAGTTTATAGATTTCTGTACCCTCCTTAAGTGGCTGATCTACTTTCAATCCAACAGTTTCACCCTTTTTAGCGGCATCTATTTTATTGTGCTCCACCTGTATTGATTCTACTGTCTGTTCGAATAGATCTTCACCACCTCGCACAAATTTTATCTTATCACCTACTGCCAAATCTCCTGTAAGCTCTACAACAGCCACTCCTATTTTGTCATAATAATGAGTAACTTTTCCTACCTTAAACATTTTTTTCACCCCCTTTCTTATATTTTGAAGACAAAATATGACATAATGCCACAGCCAGAGCATCTGCAGAATCGTCAAAGTGACTTTTTTTCTTTTTGGCACTTCTGATCTTAGAACCAAATATTGTTCTTAGTGATCTTTGGATATCCTTTTTCTTAGCTTTACCATCACCAGCAACTACCTTCTTGATAGTTCCTGGTGCATATTCAAAAACTTCTAGATTAGATTTGGCGAAACAGTAGATCATTACACCTTGTGCTTGACCAACAGAAATAGCAGTCTTGGCATTGGTAGCAAAAAAAATTTTTTCCATTGCTACTACATCAGGCTTGAATTCTTTGATAAGTTTTGAAACCTGGGAATAAATATTTATAAATCTTTTTCCTAAAAGACTTTCTTTATCTGTCTCAATTAATCCCCAGTTAACAACTTCCATGACGCCGTCTTTATCTTTTATTAATCCGAATCCTGTTGTTGCCGTTCCCGGATCAATACCTAAAACAAGCATAAGTAATTATAGTATAAAAAACAGTTAAAGCCATATCAAAGCAATTTATTTAATTTTTAAAATCAGAAGTATTAAGCTAATTTGAGAAATACCTAAGTTTTGCTGCAGATTTTAGATCCTGAATAAAACTTGAGTAATTAAGAGATAATTTTTGATTAGAAAGTAACTGCTTTATTGTATCCTTAAGACCTTCTAGAGTTTGATCTTTTCCAAACTGACTTTTGTTTTGTTCATAATATTGTTTTATTTCCTCATCCGTAACATTTATTTTGTCTGCTAAAAGCTTTCTTACAGTTAGTTCATACTTTAACTCATCTTTAAAACTATCTTCGTTTAAACCCTGGAGAGATAAAGCATCGGCTAGCGAACTTCCTTGAGCTTTCAATTGCTGATCATACTTATCAAGCTCTGCTTTTATCTCCTCTTCAGTTACATTTACATTTTTCTTGGCTGCTTCTTGATAAATTAGAGAGCGGTTAACTAAAAAGTCAACCATCTGCTTACCACTTTGCTTCTCTAGTTCTCTAATTAAATCTGTTCTCCAAATTAATTTTCCGTTAACAGAAGCAACCACAAACCATCCCAAATGAAGGTAAATCCACAAGCCAACAATAAAAAGAATAAGTAAAATGAAAATAACTAATCCATATTTTTTAGAAGGCTTTCTTTTATTGACAACCTGTTCTGTTTTTTTGGCTTCGGTTTCTTTTTTCTCTTCGGCTTTTGCTTTCTTAACAGCCATATATTAAATAATAAGTACTAATAAAAAAATAAGCAAGTGGCAAAATTAAACTGATTTAATAACCCTACTTTCGATTTTGCCTTCTTGAAATTTAAGAGAAACAACATCTATTCTTGCCTTTTTTATGTTTGGGCATTTTTCTTGCCAAAACTTAAACCCAACATTTTTAATCTTATCAATCTTTCTTTTGTCTACTGCTTCTTCGGGCAAACCAAATTTAGAGGTAGTGCGCAATTTTACTTCCACAAAAACTAAAGTATCTTTATCCAGGGCAATTATGTCTATCTCACCAAGAAAACTATGATAATTTCTAGCTAAGATTTTATAACCTTGTTTCTGGAGAATAAAACAAGCAGCATCCTCGCCCAGTTTTCCTAACCCCTTTCTTCTGTCATTCACTTGTTTTCTTTCAATGAAGCTTTTTGGTAAATACGACTAATTTCTTTTCTGGATTTACCTCGAATATAATAAAGCTTAGCTTTTCTCACTCCAGCTGTTCCTCTTTTTAGCACTTTTACTTCTTTTATAGAAGGATTTTCTACTGGAAAGATTTTTTCTATTCCTATTTGTTGAACACCAATTTTTCTAACCACAAAAACTTTTCCAGAACCTTTACCCTTAATAGCAATTACAATGCCATCAAAATACTGGTTCCTCTCTTTATCCCCTTCTTTTATGCGCTGAACAACCCTAACGGTATCGCCAACACCAAATTCACTGTCTTTGAATTTCAACCTAATAGCCATAATTATTAAACGAATGTATTTTATATTAATTCATTAACTTTAGCAATTATCAATGATAAGATCTACCAGGTGAAAGAATGCTAGCTATCTTTTTAGCAATATCTTGATTCCAACTTATTCTTGTCTGAGTTTCTACTTTCTGATTATTCTCGGAAAAAACTAAAAAGACTTTATGTTTTCCAGGAATCTCAAGAAAAAAATCTTTTAACTCTAGAAGTTGTTCTTTGGTTATTCCTTTTGGTATTTCTATCATCACTTCCCCAGCGTTCTTGTTTTCATTATCTTCCAAATCAGTTATTACCGATTTCACAATAACGGTTACAGAATCTTCTCTACGGTCAATAGAACCAACTACCACTAAAGGTTTGTCTTCAGAGAGAAGATTTTTTATATTTTCATAAATTTTTGGAAAGACAACTAAATCAACCATACCAGTTGGATCTTCTATTTTTACAAATGCCATTTCTTTCAAATCCTTTTTAGTAAATATAACCCTTATTTCTCTAATAACACCCGCTAAGGTAACTTCTCTCAAGTCCAAATTTTCGTCCCAAATCTCATCAATTTTGTGAGTTGCCAGAGTTTCGACTCCTCCCAATATTTCATCAATAGGTTTTGATGATAATGAAAATCCTAAAAGCTGTTTCTCAAAACTTTCTATCTCTTCATTACTAAATTCTTCTTTAAGCATCTCTTCACCAAAGTTAATAGAGGACGTTGTCGTTTTTATCTCTGAGTCAGAAAAAAGAGCTGGCTGATTTTCATCCCCACTTTTTTTTACCACTTTTTCCCTAAGATTATCCATATTAGCAAGTAAAAAAGTTCTACTACCAAAAGAAGACATCGCTCCTGCCTTGATTAAACTTTCCAAGACCTTTTTATTAACTTTTCTAGAATCTACTCTTGATACAAAATCAATGTAAGAGGGGAAAGCCCCCCCCTTCTCTCTTTCTGAGATAATAGCTCCAATAGCAGCTTCTCCAACATTCTTAATTGCACCAAGTCCAAAACGGATTGCTTTACCATTTAAAGAACTCTCATCTTTTACAATAGTAAAATCTTTGTTACTTTCATTTATATCAGGCGGTAATACTTTAATTTTCATTCGCCTACATTCGTTTACCGCAGCTGAAACTTTTTCTTTATCTCCACTTTCAGCGGTTAAAAGTGCAGTCATATACTCAACTGGGTAATTGGCTTTCATATAGGCAGTCTGATAAGCAACCATTCCATATGAAGCAGCATGGGCTTTATTAAAACCATAAGATTGAAAAGGTTCAAATAATTTCCATAGATTTTCAGCAAATTCTTTAGATCGACCATTTTTAACCACACCTTGGATAAATTTCTCTTTTTGGGCTGCCATTTCCTCAGGAATTTTCTTGCCAACAGCCTTTCTAAATTTGTCTGCCTCTTCCCAATTATATCCGGCAAGCTCTATTGCACAGAATAAAAGATCATCTTGATAAACTATTAATCCATAAGAAGCTTCTAGGTACTTTTCAACTCTCTTATCTATAACCTTAACCAATTTTGGATTTCTCTTTCTTTTAATATATTCAGGAATAACAGCAATAGGTCCAGGACGATATAAAGCAACCATTGCCATTAAATCTTCAACACAAGTTGGTTTAAGCTCTTTCAAATATTTGGTCATTCCTGAACTACTAAGTTGAAAGACGCCCATCGTTTCTCCTCTAGAAAGCATCTCGAAAGTCTTTTTGTCATCAAGCGGAATCTTTTTAAGATCAACTGTTATCCCTTCTTTTTTCAAGATGTCTACAGCCGCACCCAAAATAGACAAATTTCTAATACCCAAAATATCAAATTTTATTAACCCAACATCTTCACAAGCATGCATTTCGTACTGAGTAATTATCTTCTCACCCGATGGCTCTTTTTGTATGGGGGTAAACTCGGTAAGTTTAGTTGGGGCAACAACAACTCCTGCCGCATGAACAGAAATATGCCTTGCATTACCCTCAATTTGCATAGCTAAATCAATAATTTTCTTCGCATCTTGTTCTTTATCATAAATCTCTTTTAACTCTGGCACTTGTTCCAGAGCACTTTTAATAGTTACAGGAAAGCCTTGCTTTGGAAAAGGAATAAGCTTTGCTATTTTGTCACCCACACTATATGGATATCCTAAAACACGAGCGATGTCTCTTACAGCCGCTCGAGACAACATTCTTCCAAAAGTACATATTTGTGCTACTTTTTCCCGCCCATATTTTTGGACAATATAATCAATAACCTCTTCCCTTCTATTATCAGCAACATCAAAATCAATATCTGGAGGAGAAGGCCGATAGGGGTTTAAAAATCTCTCAAACGGAAGATAATATCTAAGAGGATTAACTGTTGTAATTCCTAGAACGTAAGAAACCAAGGATCCTGCCGCCGAACCTCTAGTGTTTGTAACAATGCCCCTTTCGTTAGCCCAATTAACCATATCAGCAACTATCAAAAAATATGGCGCATAACCCTTTTGGTTAATAATATTAAGCTCATATTCCAATCTTTCCTTAACCTTTTCATCTACATTACCCACCCTGTCCTCAACACGCTCGTAACAGAACTTCCTAAGTTGTTCTTCGGCGGTCAACCCTTCTGGTAGGGGAAATTTAGGAAAATACCATTTACCAATTTCTATTTCAACGTTACATTTCTCAGCAACCTTTACCGTATTCTCAATTGCATCGGGGATATCTGAAAAATTCTTATACATTTCCTCCTTGCTCTTAAGATAAAAGTCCGGAGTATCAACGTATCTCAATCTTTTTTTGTCTCCAACTGTCTTTCCTGTTGAAATACAAACCAAAGCATCCTGAGCAATAGCGTCCTCTTTTCTAATATAATGAACATCGTTTGTGGCAATAAGAGGAATTCCCAAGTCTCGGCTTAATTTGATTAAGCCATTGTTAACTTTTTCTTCATCTTCTGCTGATTGTCTAATATTACTTTTAATTTCATTATCAGAAGTAAGTTCTAAATAATCAAGAAAATTATGCCTCTGAATTTCAAGATAATAATCATCACCAAAAACATCTAAATACCAACCGGCTGCCTTTTTAGCTTTATCGTAATCACCATCTCTTAATAAAGAAGATATTTCCCCCTGCATACAACCAGAGGCAACAATAAGACCTTCTCTATGTGTCCTTAAAATCTCTTTGTCGATTCTTGGTTTATAATAAAATCCCTCTATGTGAGCTATTGATGATAATTCCATCAAATTCTGATAACCTTTCTTGTCTTTTGCCAAAACTAAAAGATGATAAGTCTGTCCTTTCTCCTGTTTTTTAAGACTATCTGCAATATAGGCTTCCATACCAATAATGGGTTTTACCTCCATCTCTTTTGCTTTCTTATAAAACTCAACTACACCATATAGAACTCCGTGGTCAGTAATAGCTACAGAGTCCATTCCAAGATCTTTTACTGTTACCACAAGATCTTTTATACGACTTAGACCATCAAGAAGAGAATATTCTGTATGAACATGAAGATGAACAAATTTATTGTCTTTCATCTTTCTTAGAGCTCTTGTCATTATACATATTTTTATCTGCCAATCTTAGAGCTGACTCAAGTAAAACTTTGGCATCTGTATTGTTAATATCAAATTCTATTTTTTCCCCTGATTCATTTAATCCCTCCCCAATCCTAGCGCTGCCAATACTAAAACCAACCTCTAAATCACCAGGTAGATTGAGCATCCTGACCGCTTCAGAGAAACCTTCTCTCAATCTTTCTAATATAGGCACTTCCTCACCTGTAAAAGCTAAAACAACAAATTCATCGCCCCCTATTCTAGCTAATACATCTTCCTGCCTTAAGGATTTTTGCCACCTACCAGCCAATGACTCAAGAAGACTATCACCCACCTTATGGCCAAGCCGATCATTTACTCTCTTAAACCCATCTAAATCAATCAAAAAAACTCTCAAACTCGCATTCTGGATATTTCTTTTATAAATCTCTAGATATTTACCAAAAATTTCTCTTAAACCTTCTCTGTTATTAAGATTGGTAAGAGGATCTTTAAATGCCTTTTTCTTTAATTCCAATACATTGGGAGCTTCATAGTCACCCGTTCCCCTAGGGCCTTTTAAGTACCAACTAATACGCTTCTCTGCAGTAGGACTTTCCATATTCAAATATTTTCCCTTAAAAGCTTGTCTATCAATCTTGCATCACCTTTTCCTTTAAGCTTCTTTTGTACCATACCGATTAAAAATCCTATCACGCTTCCCTTACCCGCATTAAAATCAGATACAGCTTTAACCTGCTCTTTTAAGACTTCCTTTACAGATTCTAATGTTTCCTCATGCGAGGCATAATCCCTCTTTGATAATTCTACCGCCTTTTTAACCAAACCTGCCGGCTCTGGAAACTGCTCATTCATCTTTTTGTTAACAATCAAATCAGCTAAAAATAAGGCAGATAAGTTATATTTTTTACCTAGCTTAACTGCTTCATCAAAATAATTAGCTTTCTGAAGATCAGATATCAAAACTTCAGCATAATTCTCTGGCAAAGAAAATTCTCTAACGAATCTATTCTTTTTTTGATTGGGCAGTTCTGGAATTTGTTTTTTAATTTCATTAATCTCGGCAGAGTCGAATTTAAGAGGCGGTATGTCTGGTTCAGGAAAATAACGATAATCCTGAGCTTCTTCTTTTACTCTTTGAGAAAAAGTTAAACCAATCTCTTCATTATAACCTCGAGTTTCCTGAATAGGCTTATTGCCAGAAGACAAAACCTCAACCTGTCTTCTAATCTCAGCATTTACAGCTTTTTCTAAAAATCTAAATGAATTTATGTTCTTAAGCTCAACTTTGTAATCAGGAAGAAAATCAACAGGATCAGTATTCTTTTTCAAAGAAATATTGGCTTCAAGTCTCATCGAACCTTTTTCCATATCAGCTGAAGAAATTCCCAAATACCTCACATTTAACTGGACATTCTTCAAGAATTCAACAATATCATCAGGCTCGCTAAAATCAGGCTCTGTAACCATCTCCATTAAAGGCACACCACTTCTGTTAAAATCAAGAAGACTTACTTCCTCATTATTTACTTTCTGATGAACTATCTTGGCCGTGTCTTCTTCTAGGTGAATTCTCCTTATTCGAACCTTTTTACCATTTTTCAAAATCCAGTTTCCTCCATAACAAAGAGGTAGATCATACTGACTAATTTGATACCCCTTAGGAAGATCTGGATAAAAATAATGCTTCCGATCAAATTTGCTAAAAAGATTAATATTGCAACCGAAAGAAAGCCCAAATTTGATTGTATCAAGCACTGCTTGTCTATTAGCATAAGGTAAAGCTCCGGGCAAACCCAAACAAACAGGACATACTTGAGTATTCGGCTTTTTAGCAAAATGATCAGCCGAACAACGGCAGAACATTTTACTTTTAGTTGCAAGCTCAATATGAACTTCAAGTCCAATTACAGGAATAAGATTATTTTCCAATTAAATCATCTCCTTTCTTTTTTATAAAAATAAAAGCAGTAAAACTTACAGCAGCAAAAATAAAAAGCAAAAATCTAACCCCTAAAAATTCGCTTAGAGCACCGGAAAAAATAACCGGAAATACGCTGGCAACAGTTACTAAAAACCAAAAATTCCCAAATATCCGTCCCCTCAAACCTCCAGGCACAACCTCTTGTAAAAAAGTCTGTGTGGGTATTATCACACCCATAAAAGAAGAACCCATAGTTATTAAGATAATTAAGGATATAACAAATTTAAAGGTGCCGTAAAGCCACAAAAATAAAAATGAAAGCAAGAATATCGAAACTGCTAACAAAGCCAACGATATTTCGACCACTTTTTTCTTTCTAATATTAAGCTTTCTAAGGATATTAGGTATGTAAATTGCTCCTACACTTGCACCTATACCAGCAGGAACTATTACCAAAACACCAGCTTTATCAGCATGAATTGATAAGATTTCTTGAGCTATCAAGGGGATATTAACCACAATTATAGACAAACCTACCTGCATTCCCAATAGTAATAAAAATGGGAAAAGAACCCTGTTATTAGCCTTAATAAAATCATACCCCTCTTTAATTCTATAAAAGAAGTCAAAGATCAATTTATCCAAACTCTTTACAGTCAAATCAATACTTCTAGTTTTTGGTAAGAAAGAAACACTTACAAAAGCTGTAAGTAAAAATAATGAACACAGAATCAAGGCACCTTGAAAACCCAATAACTGACTCAGTATGCCAGCAAAACCAAAACCAGCAATAACAGCAAATTGCTGGGTTATAAAGAATAAACCATTTGCAAACGGTAAATCCCTTTTCTTGATAAGTGAAGGAAGAGAGGCCGATTCACTTGGAACGTAAAATTGGTTTAAAAATGAATAAGCCATAGCCACACCATAAGCTAAAAATATATTGTAATTAAAGGTAAAAGCGTAAGTGAAAATAACTAAAAATTGCAAAAAATTGGTGACTATCAAAAGCCTTTTTTTATCAGCCATATCAACATAAGCTGATGCAAAAGGACCTAATAAAATAGCAGGTAAAGAGTAAGCCACCCATAAGAATGAGGTAGCAATGCTCGAGTTAGTAACAGAAAAAAGACGGGTTAAAAGCAAAAAATTCATTATGTTAATTGCAAGTTGAGACAAGATTTGAGAAGACCAAAGATAAATAAAGTTTCTATTTTTAAACAAATAAGTATAATCTTTCATCTTAAGTTTACTACTTTTGGACTGTAATCTGTAAAATTATGGTATTTCTCTGCTAAATCAAACAGCAAGTTTTCAGAAAACTTAGGCCCCATTATCTGAAAACCTAAAGGCAAACCTTTTTTGTTAAATCCAGATGGAACTGCCAAAGACGGAATACCAGTGAGATTGGCTGTTGCTGCGTAAATATCAGTTAGATACATTTTCAAGGGATCATTAATTTTCTCTCCCAACTTAAAAGGAAGGGTTGGAGAAACTGGAGCAATAATAACATCAACCTTTTCAAAAGCTTCCTCTACTTCCTTAATAATTATAGACCTTACCTTCATTGCTTTCAAATAATAGGCATCATAATACCCAGCCGATAAAACATAGGAACCAAGCATTATCCTTCTTTTAGCTTCATCACCAAAAAAGATTCTATCCTTTCCATAGCGAACACCATCATACCTGGCCAAATTTGAAGAAACTTCTGCCGGTTGGATAATATAGTAAACATCAATACCGTATTTTGTATGAGGAAGTGATATTTCAACAACTTCATGACCCATTTCTTTTAATATTTTTGCTGTGTGCAAGACTTCATTTTTAATTTCATCTTCTAAACCCTCTCCGAGAAACTCTTTCGGTAGCCCTATTTTGAGATGTTCTTTACCAATAAACTTTTTATGAAGAGAAGCTAGAGTCGAATCCCTGCCATCAATTCCCTTGGTTATCTCAAAAACCCTTCTGACATCATCCACAGTTCTACCAAAATGGCCAATACTATCAAGAGAAGAAGCCATAGCAATAACGCCATATCTTGATACAGAACCATAGGTGGGTTTCAGACCCAAGACACCACAATAATTTGCCGGAAGTCTAATAGATCCACAAGTATCAGTCCCGGTTGATACCAAACAAAAATCAGCGGCAAGGCTAGCTGCAGAACCACTTGAAGAACCACCCGGCACAAGCTTTTCATTCCAAGGATTTTTAGTTGGTCCAAAGTCTGAATTCTCACCCGAGGAACCATGAGCCCAAGCGTCTTGATTAGCTTTGCCCAAAGTAATACAACCTGCCTTTTCTAATCTTTCTACCACAGTAGCTGAATAAACTGGAACGTAATCCTCAAGCACTTTTGAAGCAGCAGTTGTTCTTATCCCCTTGGTAAGAAACATGTCTTTGTGGATTACTGAAACACCAAGCAATGGGAATTCCTCAAAAGCCCTGTCTCCCAGTTGATCAATCAACTTATCATTTTCCCTCGCTTTCCTATAGGCAACTTCCGAAGAAACAGTTAGGACAGCATTAATCTCCTTGTCAAACTTATTGATTCTCTCCAAATAATAATCAACTAACCCAACGCAGCTAATCTCTCCTTTTCTTAAAGCTTCTTGAGTTTCTTTAATGGTTAAAGGAATTTCCATTCTATTCTTTATTTTTTCCCTCTTTCTGACAATAAAGCCTTAACTTTAAAAAATCCTGAATAGTTATTCTCTGTTGAAAAGAAAGCTTCTTCTTGTATCAATCCAGCTTCAACCTCATCATCACGAAAACTATTCAGCAAACCAGTAGTCTGACTAGTTGGTTCTACTCCTTCGGTATCAACACTGGATAGTTCCTTAATGAAATTAACTATATCTGAAAGTTGATTTTTGAATTTCTTCACCTCAGACGAAGAAAGGGTGAGCTTAGAAAGTTTTGCTATGTGTTTTATGTCCTTATCAGTCAAGATTGTCATCGAAGCAATAATACAACTTTAAAAAAATTAAGACAAGAATCTTAAATCATCTTTTCCAAAACCTCAATTCTCTTTTCAATCGGAGGATGAGTATTAAAAAGGCCAGAAAACCAATCCACTGCCCTATGGCCCTTGCCTTTAAAAGGACTAACAACAAAAAGATGAGCTGTAGCTTTATTTGCCACCTCAAGAGGTTCATAATCAGAAGAAATTTTCCTAAGTGCTGATATCAAACCAGATGGTTGCTTTGTAATCATAACTGCTGAAGCGTCAGCAAGAAATTCTCTCCTCCTTGAAATTGCCAATTTTATAAGCTGAGCAATTATTGGAGAGACAATAGCAAATAGAATCCCTAAAATTATAACCAAGCTTTGAATTCCATTCTTTTCCTCCCTATTTCCACGATAAAAGCTAGTTCTTAAAAAAATATCAGCTAAAAGAGAAATAGAACCCACTAAAACAGCCACTATTGACATCAAAAGCATATCATAATTCTTAATATGAGAAAGCTCATGGGCTATAACTCCTTCAAGTTCGGTTCTGTTTAGTTTTTCTAGCAATCCTCTGGTTACGCAAACTACAGCATTTTCCGGATTCCTACCTGTTGCAAAAGCATTAGGAGCACTATCTTCAATAATATAAAGTTTAGGCTTTGGCAAACCTGCTACCAAGCTCAAATTCTCTGCTACTGTATAAAATTCAAAATCCTGATTTCTATCTGCCGGGTGGGCATTGGAAATAGTTAATATAATCTTGTCAGAGAAAAAATAACCAATAAAGGTGGTAAAACCTGAAATTATCAAGGCTATACCAAAAATACCTAAACCACTGGCTTCATAACCCCAATAATAAGAAAGGGCCGAAACAATAAAATAGGAAGCCAAGCTTACAAAAGCCAAAAAGAAAACAACAACCAAAAAGCTCTTTCTTTTGTTTGCTGACGTCGCCTCGTAAATATTTTGCATAGCAAAATATATTACAAATTTACCTGAGGTGTTTTCAAGTCCTCGCCTTTCACCTCAATATGTTCCCCTTCAAGAGGTGTAATCAAACCAGGCTGTTCTTGAAATCCAAAGATGGCAGCTACTAGATTAGAAGGGAAAGAGGCTCTTTTAACATTAAAGTCAGCAGTTAAATCTATTACCAACCTTCTTGCGTACATTACCTTATCTGAAGTATCACGCAATTCATCCATAAGCTTTGTTATTACTTCAGAGCCCTTTATTTCTGGGTTTGACTCCATTACCACTTGAATTTTAGGTAAAATAGCAGCCAACTTACTTCCAGCATCAGCCATTTCTTGGACATTCCCTGATTTGACAGCTGATTCCACCGCTTTCCTTGCCTCAGCCAAAGAATCAAAAATTCCTTTCTCATGCTTCAAATAAGCTTTTGCTGATGATTCAAGGTTGGGTATTAAATCCGCCTGTCTTTTTAACTGATTACCTATCTCTTGAATTGAAGCTTTAATTCTTGCTTTAGTCGAAACAAAAAAATTATAGGTGGAGATTATCCACAAGAGTAAAACAAAAATTACTGCAGCTACTAGATAAATCATAATTATCACCTCCCTCTTTTTTCATTCTAATCTAAATTGGTTAGAATGTCAAAAATTTTAGAACAGACTTTCAAATTCCTCCAAAGTCAAACAATTAATTATATCTTTTTTCTCTAGCCAGCCTCTCCTAGCAACAGACACTCCCCACCTCATATTATAAAGTCCATCTTTATGGTGTGCATCAGTCCCAAAAGTAAATTTAACCCCATATGAAAGTGCCTCTTTAACCAAAAAATCAGGTAAATCAAGCCTCATGGGATCTGCATTTATTTCTATCCACTTATTATTTTTCACACAGAATTCAAATATTTTCACCCACTCAGCATCAACACCCTCCCTTTCATTTATTTTGCGTGCTGTAGGATGAGCTAAAATTTTAACTTTAGGGTGACTTAAAGCAGAAAGTAATCTTTTTGTAACCTCTTCTTTTGATTGTCTAAAGCTTGAGTGAACTGAGACTAAAGCAAAATCAAGAAGCTCTAGAGCCTGTTCATTTATAGCAAGCTCACCATTGGGTAAAATATCAACCTCAAGGCTATTGAACACTTTTTTTACTCCCATATCTTTAGCCTCTTTATCTGAACAATTAAATTGTTCTTTCTTAATTTCAGTCAAGTTTTCATTTAAATTTAAAACCTTATCTTTCTTCCTCTTTAAGATTTCCAAAATTTCCCTTTGATTATGATGACTTCTAGAAGGATTGTGTTCTGTAAAGGCAATATATTCATATCCCAACTCGTTTGCTCTTCTAACTATATCTTCCATTGAAGATTCGCCCAAGTCGTGGCTTGTCTCAATGTCAAAATCAGAATGAATCTGTAAATCTGCTTTAACATCATCCAAAGTAATAAGATTTGGTAATTTGTTATTATAAGCTGCTTCTATCTCTCCCGTATCTTCTCTTAACTCCGGAGGAATCCATTTCAAACCCAAAAATTGATAAAACTTTTCCTCAGAGGAAAATTTCTTAAGCTTGCCGCTTTCTTTTATTTTTATACCATATTCAGACAAACTTAATCCCTTTTTCAAAGCAAATTCTCGAAGAGCAATGTTGTGATGTTTTGATCCTGTAAAATGTTGCAAAAGTGAACCATAAGAGTCTGGAGGAACAACCATAAGATCGACTTGGATATCAGAAGGCAAAAGAATAGAAGCTGTTTTCTCGCCTCTTTCTATTACTCGAACCGTTTTTGGATAATTCACAAAGTGATTAATTACCGTCAAAGGCTTTTTGGAAGCCACGGCTATATCAATGTCACCAATAGTTGAAACCTGTCTTCTCAAACTACCTAGAGCATCCACAAATAGTACTGCCGGCTCTTTCCTCAACCATTCTATTATCCTATCAGCAATTTCTCTAGCATAAGGCAAAAGCATTCGCCGGCTCTTGCCTTTAAACTCAAGAATTGCCTGAAGAATATCTTTTTGCGATTCCTCCCCAAACCCTTCAATCGAAGCTATTCTACCTTGCTCGGCTGATTTCTCCAAAGCAGCGATAGGATCATCCACCAAATCAAGATTTAGATTTTTGACCAACTTCAAAGCAGTCTTTGGGCCTACTCTTGGCAATTCCATTAGTTTGAAAACAGCATCTGGAATTCCTTTCATAACCTCCTCAAAATGCTTCGAACGGCCGGTTCTAAACAATTCTTCAAGATGAGAGGCTATAGAAGGGCCAACACCAGGAATCTGATTTAGTTTTCCCTCATCGTATAAATCTTTAGCCTCACTTGATAAGTGTTCTATCGCATCAGCAGCTCGACTGTAGGCAATAATTTTGAATTTATTACCAACAGGATCTTTGATTTGATAAGAAGCTGCTATTGCTCGCAGGAGATCTGCTAACTTTAAATTCGTCAGCTCTTTATCAATCTTCATTAAATCTATTATATCAGAGATAAATGGGGGCGGGGCTAACGGGACTCGAACCCGCGACCTTCCGCGTGACAGGCGGACGCTCTAACCAACTGAGCTACAGCCCCAGCAACTTTATTTTACCATAAATTAAGATTTATCAAAATTCCAATCAAAATTCCAAGCCGGGCTTGGAACAGCTTCGCAAGCCGGGATAATAAAGCAAACCACACTCTTGACAATAAAAACAAATTAATCTAAATTCAGGCTAACACCTGCCCCCAAGAAACAGAAAAGGGGGTGATTAGATTGGACTTAAAGAAAATACTAAAAACAATTAAACTCAACGAGTCTACCATAAGCACTGTCCTGGGAATAATAGTTGTCTTGGTAGCCACAACTTTTGTTTTCAACTACTTTAAGAAAGGAAAATCAGGAAAGACTATACCTGCTATTAATACTCAAACCCAAGAAGAAACCAGCAACGAAAATAAGGTTGGAAAGACCTATAAAGTTAAAAAGAATCAGTCGCTCTGGAAGATTGCTGAGGAAGTCTATGGTTCAGGCTACAATTGGGTAGACATCGCCAAAGAAAACAATATTAAAGATCCAAACATAATTAGAGAAGGGCAAGAATTAAAAATCCCTAATGTTGAAGTAAAAGAGGTAAAAACAACCATATCGCCCGAAATGCAAAAGGTAACTGGTGGAACTTATACTGTACAAAAGGGAGATAACCTTTGGAAAATTGCAGTAAGAGCTTATGGAGACGGTTATAAATGGGTAGAGATTGCAAGAGAAAACAAGTTGGCTAATCCAAATATAATCCATGCAGGCAATGTCTTGAGGCTGCCACGCTAAAAAGTTTCTTTGACTAGATCAAGATGCTGGGCTATAATCTATGGCAAATAAAAGCTGGTGGTTTATTGCGGGATTAGTTAAGCGGCCTAACGCCACCTTCCCAAGGTGGAGAAAGGGGTTCGACTCCCCTATCCCGCTCCGCTAAATCTTGAAAAAAAAAGACACAATTATCCCAAACAAGCCCTGCATAAAATAAGTACATCTTACCGCTTAAGAAGCATAAATAAAATTCTTCTTAAATTTCAAAACCAATTTAAAAAACTCAACAAACAAAAAAACCACAAAAGAAGCCAGAATAGCCAAAATCCAATAATTAATACCAACAGCAGTTATATTAAACAAATCTCTTGTAAATTCGCTAATAAAAGGCAGTGCCTGCAATAAAAAACCAGCAAAAACTGCAAGTACTAGCCAACGATTATTCAAAAAATTATGTTTCCAAAAAGGCATTGTCAACCCCTTAACTGAAAAAACATAAAACAGAGAATTAAGGCCAAGGGTCAAAAACGCAACCGATCGAGCCAAGACCAGATTGCCAGTTGACTTATAGGTAACTAAGAAAAATATAAAGGCAATCAAACCTGCAAAGAAACTAACAGAAGCAATAAGTAAAATCATCCACCTTTCCACTATTTTTTCGGATGGTAAACGAGGTGGTTCATTCATTATACCCTTCCTTTTTGGGTCAACTGCAATAGCAATACCAGGGAAGCCGTCTGAAACTAAATTTATCCATAATATATGAATAGGAAGAAGCGCCAGCGGCAAACCCAAAACAATACAAAATAAAATAATTAATATTTCAGCAAAAGAATCACTTAAAAGGTAAATAACAACTTTTCTTATATTCTCAAACATGCTTCTACCCTCCTCAATTGCCGCAAGAATAGTTGAAAAGTTAGAATCAAGCAAAACCAGATCTGAAGATTCCTTAGCAACATCAGTCGCTTCTCCAACTGCAATACCAATATCAGCTCTATGAAGAGCAGAGGCATCATTTACGCCATCGCCCATCATAGCCACAACTTCTCCATTTTGTTTCAATGCCTCCACTATCTTTAACTTTTGGTCAGGTTTTGTTCTAGCAAAAAGTTTTACTTTGCCCACCGCTTCAGAAAGGTCTTTCAAACTCATAGATTCAACATCACTGCCAAGCATTATTTCTTCTTTTTCCAAATTAAAACCCATCTGGCGAAGAACAAACTCCGCAGTGTTGGGGTAATCACCAGTTATTACAAGCAACCTTATCCCAGCTCTTCTTGTTTTTTCCAGAGCATCAGCTACACCTTTTCTTACTGGATCATAAAGAGATATAACACCAACCCAATTCAAATCTCTTTTTACATCCCCATCTAAAATTTTATCTTTCCCTAAAAGAACATCTTTAAAAGCAAAACCTATCAATCTATTTCCGTTCTTGGTTAATTCGTCAATCAAAGAAAGATACCTTTTCTTTTCCTTTTTACTAATATTACACCAGTTAATAATAATGTCAGGAGCACCATTAACAAAAAGTCTGTTAAAATCTTTACCCCATCTATTTAAACTTGCAAAATATCTATCTTTTGGAGAAAAGGGAATGCTATCCAACCTTTCAAATTTATCTTTTCCAAAATCTTTAAGAAAGCCGCTAGCCCAATCGTAAGAAGCTATAACAATCGGATCATCCAAATCGTTTGCCACTAAAACTTGCTTTGCCAATTTAACTTTATCACCAAAAACACCAACAACTTTCATTTTACCTTCTGTCAAGGTACCAGTTTTATCGATACACAGAGTTGTTACACCACCCAAGGTCTCAGCAGCCAAAAGACTTCTAACTAAACCTTTCCTTTTCAATGTGCGCCTCATCCCGATAACTAAAATCACAGTTAGTGAAATTAGAAGACCTTCAGGAATACTTGAAACAGCAAGGGCTACAGACACTACCAAAATCTCAAATAAACCCAAACCTTTCACAATTCCTACTAAAAAAATAAAAATAAGTAAAAATAAAATAACAAGGAGGAGTTGACGGCTAAAAAATTTAAGCTGAATTTGAAAGGGTGTTTCTTCTTCCTTTTCCTGTATTTGAGATGCTATTTTCCCAATAACAGTATTATTTCCTGTTGACACAACTTTCATAAAGCATACACCCGAGACAACTATAGAGCCTGTAAAAACTTCATCTTTGTCATCTTTTGCTACAGGAATACTTTCACCTGTGATTACCGACTCGTCTAAAAACAAACGGTTAGCCTGAATAATCACGCCATCAGCAGTAACTTTATCCCCCTGTCTAAGAAAAACAATATCCCCAGGAACAAGAAATAAAGAATCTATTTCTTTTCTCACTCCATCTCTTATAACAACAACTTTTTCACTTATATATTTCTTTAAAGCAAACAAGGAATCACTGGCTTTCTTTTCCTGAAACACGCCCAACAAAGTGTTTATAAAAATAGCAATAAAAATGACAAAAGAATCCTTATAATCGCCAATAATAAGGGTTAAAAACAAAGCAAAAATAAGAACATAAACCAAAGGACTCTTTAGTTGTTTTATAACAAAGTAAAGCAAAGAAGGACGAGGCTTCTCTGGTAATTTATTGAGTCCGTATTGCTTTATTTTTAATTCTACCTCATCTTCTGAAATGCCAATCAATTTTGAGTCCATTCTTACATTTTATTCCAAAACATAAGACTTTCATGAAGATAGACTTCTGTAAAAATAAAAAGAATATAAAGTATTATCAAAAATAACCCCTCAAGGCGAGATATTGTGTTTTTACTCTTGGCAAAAAAGTAAAAGGCAACAAGACCTACAATCAGAAAAAGCAAACTGACAACATAACTATTTGAAAGATAAAATCTCTGATTATAGATTTTGGTTAAAAAGCCAAACAAAAAAGTGTTAAAGCAAGCAGAACCAACATAATCTCCAAAAGCAACTTGGTGATTTCTAACAAACATAGATCTTACCACAAGCGAGAGTTCGGGAATATTAGTACCAATTGAAACCATCAAAAGACTTATCAGAAAAGGAGAAACAGAAAGAGCAGAAGCAAAATATAAAGTTTCTTGTACTATAAAATGGCTTGCTGCAAAAACCACTACCACCCCAAAAATTATCTTCAGCAATTCATTTTTCAATCTAAGTGCAAAATCTTTATTGAAATCTTCAATTCTCTCAATTAATCCTTTCTTCATCTGAATACTAAATAATAAGAACCCAAAAAGAATAAGAGAAATAATTCCATCACTCATACTTACTGATCCATCCATCACCGAAACAGCAGGGATTGCAACTACAATTAAAGAAGCAGCCAAATTAAAACCACGAAATTCTGAAGATATATGGATAGAATTGCCCAAGATTGCAAGCAAAGGTATAACAAGAAGAAAAATTACTACAGAAGCGCCAATCAAATTACCAACATAAATCTCGGGGTCTCTTTCCATAACAGAATTAACTCCAACTGATAGTTCGCCAATCGAAGTAAAAAAACCCAACACCAAGAAAGAGATGGCAAAAGAAGAGACTTTAATCTTTCTTGACAGAACCTCAATTGACTTTATGACAAAACCCGAACCTATCCAGATACCAACGAAGGAAACAAGATAAATCAACAAATGTACAACAAAAGGGTTCTGCATTTTTTAATTCTACAGTAAAAACAAAAATACAGGCAACCTACTTATCCTTAAGCTCTTTTTTTAAAAGTTTCAAGACCTCTTTCTTTGTGTCTTCAACGCTCATACCCCATTCTTTTGCCATATGAACAAAATCATCTTCTGTTAAGGATGCACCACCATCTTTCAGCTTGCCTTTACCCATATCATCATCTGGTATTCCACAGCCACAGTTATAACACATTTATTAATCACCCCCTTTATATTATGATATCATCTAGACATGGAGTTTACTATTTGCGGCAAAAAGGAAGAGGCAGAAAACATTAAGACTTTTTTCTTTGAGAAACCAAAAGGTTTTAACTTTAAGGCAGGACAATTTATATATCTAACCTTACCAAAGCTAAAATTCAAAGATAATCGAGGAAACACTCGACATTTTACTATAAGTTCTTCTCCCACTGAAGAAAAAATAGCAATCACCACCAAGATAAGGAAAGAGTCAGGTTATAAAATGACGCTTGACTCGTTAAAATTAGGTGATTCCATTAAATATAAAGGTCCAATTGGAGACTTTTGTCTTAGTAAAGAAGATGACAAAACGCAAATTTTTATCGCCGGAGGTATTGGCATAACTCCATTTAGAAGTATGATTAAGTACAAAGTTGATAAAAGATTTAAAACACCAATTCACTTGATTTATTCCTGCTCTACGACCGAAGAAATAACTTTCAAAAACGAACTTGAGAATTGGTCAAAAGAAAAGATTATAAAACTAGATATCACCATAACTCGCCCAGAAGAATCAAAACAAAAGTGGAATGGTTTGACTGGTCGTCTTAATAAAGAAACCATAATCTCACTTGTCGGCAAAGATCAAACATCAAAAGCTGCCTTTTGGCTTTGCGGCCCACCAAGTTTTGTAAGTGCACTCGAGGAAGAATTAGCAAAAGCTAGCATAAATAAATTAAGAACAGAAAAGTTTTCTGGATACTAATTAAAGCAAAAAAGACCAAAATGATATAATAAAGAAGATGCCGATGTAGCTCAATGGCAGAGCAATCCCTTCGTAAGGGAGAGGTTAGAGGTTCAACTCCTCTCATCGGCTCTCAAATTATGAACAACTTTTATTCAAGAAGGATAATAACTCAAGAAAAAAGAAATATCAGAAAGGCTAGTCTTTACATCTTTTTGACCATTGTCGCCATTGCCGTCTTTATTTTTCTAGGAATTCCATTAATAGTAAAAACTGCTTCTTTTGTCTCAGAATTAAGAAAAGGTACAAAACCAATAGAAAAACAAGATACCATTCCCCCAGCAGTCCCCAATATTCAAGTTCCAACAGAATACACTAATCAGCCCAAAATAGAAATAAAGGGAACAACTGAACCTGGAATTACTATCATTGTCCAAGCCAATTCACAAACAGAGGAAATTGTTTCAGGAAAAGATGGGTTATTTACTTACACTTTTTCTCTCAAAAACGGCGAAAATAAAATCTCATTTATCGCAAAAGATAACTCTGGCAACGAAAGCCAGCCAACATCAACGTATACAATAAATTATGATAACGAACCACCAGAAATAACTATTTATTCCCCTCAGGATGGAGCATCATTTTACGGTTCAAAACAAAGACAGATAGTAATCCAGGGAAAAGTAAAAGATGCTGATACTCTTAAAATAAACGATAGAATAGTTATAATCGAAAACGACGGCAGCTTTACTTACGCAGTCACACTTCAGGAAGGAAATAATGACTTTGAAATCGTCGCTGAAGATAAAGCCGGAAACAAAAAAATCGAACGGCTTACGGTTCAATTTTGGAAGTAGAATTAAACTCCAAGACAAAAGCAATCACCAAAATTGCCAATATCCATGGATAAAACAAGCTGTTATTAAACTGACTATGTAAAAAAAGAGCAATAATAAAAGATCTCAACACCATCCCAAAACCATCCTTTTTTATTTTCCTCCAAATTTCAAGCCCCAGATGTATCAAAATCATAAAACCAACAACTCCCAAGGTTGAAACCACAAAAAGCAAAGAAGAATCAGAACCACCACAACTATGCGACTGAAAATTATCGTTTCCAAAATAAATATTTTTGGCAAGGCAAAGATTATTAAAACCAACTCCAAAAATCGGGGATTGGGAAAAAATTAAATATGTCTCCCTGTAGTTTTCTATTCTATCAAAAACACTATAAAGACGAGCCAAATTAACACCTTCTCCAGCAGGTTTTGGAATAAATAATAAAAGCAACAAAAGAATAACCACAAACAAAACTCCATAAAGCCACTTCTCCTTCTTAAGATAAGAAAAATAGAAAAAAGAAACAACCAAAGATAAATAACTCGCCCTAGAAAAGGTTAAAGAAATACCAATTAAAAACAACAAAGAAAAAAATAAAAACTTCTTAGATTTATTGCTTCTAAATTTCGCCCAAGAAAATATAAAACCAAAAACAAAGATAATTCCGGTAAAGCCAGGGTCAAGAAAACTTCCAGTCATACGATAAAGATGATCATCCCACCCCAAAAATTTAAGTGAGGTTAAGTCGGGATAAAAAAAATATTGAAAAAAGCCAAATAATAAAGAAAATAAAAGTATTAAAAATAAACTATTCTCCAATAATTTTTTATTGTCTTTCGAGCTCTTTAAAAAATCCTTAATAAAAAAATAAAAGCCCAAATAAGAAAAAATTCTTACTAAGTAAAAAGTACCAAATAAAATTCTGATATCTCTAAAGATAAATATTGAAAACAAAAAAGAAAACAAAAAAGGAAAGACAAAAGTTAAGAAGTTAGAGTCTAAAAATTTAAGCCTATTTCGATTTAAATAAATAAACAAAAGAGAACCCAAAAATGCAATAAAGTCAAGAAAAACAAAAGACACGCGAAAGCCAAATAAAGAAAATTCGAAAGCCAAAAGCCTACCAAAAGGAAAAGCGGCCAAAAAGGCAAAAACTAATATTTCTTCAATTTTGTATTTCTTTGTAAAAGCCATAATTTACTCCAACCTAAAAACGAATGAAAACTAGCCAGAAGAGCAAAAACCAAGCCATAAACTCCATCTAAAAATCCTCTCTTCAAAATAAAATTATCAAAAAACTTAAAAGGCGGATAAAAAATAATCTTAAAAAGATTTGAGTATTTTTTTTCTTCGAGTAATGATTCTGCGTGAATATCAGAATAAACATTAATTTTGTGGACAAAATCATCCAAACTATTACAGGTAAAATGATCAAGCGGGTTTCTTAAATTATCAACTCTACCTTTTATGTCCCAAAACTCATGAACTTTTCTCTTCCATCGACCAGCATCTTTCTTCGCTAATCTTAAAACTTTATCCTGCGATATTTGTCCAAATTTTAGCTCTTTGCCAAGAAAAAAAGTTCTTCTTTTAATAAAATAGCCAACATTTTTATTAACCGGATCATTTATCTTACTTATAATCTCAAGCTTCAAATTCTCAGGAATCCTCTCATCAGCGTCAACAAACAAAACCCAAGGGCCATTTGCCTTATCAAGCCCAAAATTTCTTTGGGAAGAAAAATCATTATTTAAATTCCTTCTTAAAACAACTGCTCCAGACAAAGATGCTATTTGAATAGTTTTATCAGTAGAATAATCATCAACCAAAATTATCTCGTCGCAAAAAGAAAGACTTTTAAGGCAATCTTTAATACTTTTTTCCTCATTTTTAGTCAAGACCACAGCTGTAATCATGATTATCTTAACAAATTATATAAAACAAAAATAAAAAATACGAAAATGATCATAAAAATAAAAATCCTCTTTGAAAATCTGGCAAAAATTTCAACCAAAACAGCAGAAAATATACCAAAATGCTTCTTAAAATAATAAAATCTGCTCTCCCTAAAGATTCTTTTTAATTTATCAGAACCATCCCCCTTACCCTTCCAAAAATGAAAAATTTCAGAATCAGGAATTATGAATAATTTATACCCTGCTTTTCTTATTCTTCTGCCCAAATCACTTTCTTCAAAAAAAAGAAAAATGTTTTCATCAAAACCACCTACTTCTTGAAAAACACTTCTTCTTATCAAAAAGGCAGAGCCGGGAACAACATCAGCCTCTCTTTTTTGATCCATCGGCACATCATAAAGATAATAACCTCTAGAAATTGGGTTATTGGGAAAAATCTTATTCAAAAAAGAAAGCGCAAAAACACCTCTAATTGGAGTTAGCTCCCTTGAACCAAGTTGTTGAAAAACCCTGCCTTTATCGTCAATTAAATTTGGAGCAACTACACCAACGTCTTTATTTCTATCAAGAAAATCAATTAATTTATCAATTGAACCCTTTTTGACCTTAGTGTCCGGATTCAAGATTAAAATATATTCGCCTCTTGAATATTTAACCCCTAAGTTATTACCGGCTCCATAGCCCAAATTCTTCGGAGATTTGATATACTTTACCCATCCAAAATCTTTCTTAAGCTCCCTTTCAATAACCTTCTTTTCATTATTATCAACAACAATAACTTCATAAGGAAAACTGGGAGGATACTTTTTAATTGAATTAAGACAATTAAAAAGAGACTCCGTGCCGTCATAATAAACTATAATTATCGAAACTTTTATTTCTGGCATACTGCAATCAAAAATTCAGACTCTTCTTGGCGAAAAGCTCCAATTGGAAAATCTGAAGTTTCAAGAGATTCCTGGCTTCTTCTACCAAAAAAGTTGCCCACATACTTCCAGATTTTTTCTTTTAAAATCTTGGGGAACAGTCTCCTTAAACCCAAAACATCATTTCTTACAACCTTTTCCCTTGCCTGTTGAGACTTTAAGAAATCAAGAAAAGCTTTTTTAGCCTTTTTGTTTTTACACTGCCCAAATATTTCCACTTTACTAAAATAAAGTCTCAAAAGATTTTCAAGCTCAACCTTGGTATACTCCTTAAAATGATAAGGACTAATAACTTTCTTTCCCTTTTTTGGTGTTGACATAACAAACAATCCCCTCTTCTTTAAAACTCTTAGAACCTCAGAAAGCATATCTTTAGGATTTTTGATATGCTCAATAACTTCAAAAGAACAAATAGCATCAAACTCTTCCCTTTCAAAAGGCAGTCGACAAACATCACCAACAAGAAATCTAGCAGAATTGGGATAATGTTTCTTAGCAAAAGATATAGCTTCCTTATTAATGTCAATTCCTATCACATTAAATTTTCTTGATAAAAAATCACTGCCATATCCTGTTCCACAACCAAGATCAAGAACATAAGAACCACCCTTTAAAATCTTCGAAGCAAATTCATAACGGGCTAAAGATTCTTTAAATTGAAAATTGGCAGTTATACCTGGAATAACTCTTTCATCAAAATCCATCATTTTATAATTTTAGAAAAATAGTAAATCACAAGCGGAAAAGAAACCAAACTTCCCAAAAGAGCAGAGACTGCCGCTCCAACAATTCCAAACCTCACAACCAAAGGAACAATAGATAAGATCATAATTAGAAATCCCAAGAAAGAAGCGTAAGTAACATAATTTTGTCTACCAACCCCAAGAAAAAGAGAATAAAATGGTCCTTGTAGAGAACTTGCTATTCCAAATAGAGCAAGGATACGAACGACAGGTATAATTTCAACCCATTTTGCCCCCAAAGCTAGTGGCACAAGTATATGGGCAAACAAAAAAAGCACTAAACCAAAAGGTAAAACAAAAACAGAAACAGCAAATAAAGACTTCCAAAAGGTTGATTTAAGAAGCTTTTTATCCTTAGATATCTTAGTAAAAAGAGGAAAAGTGACCTTATTAAACACCTGACCTGTTTCCGAAACAGGAAGAGTTGAGATCTTGTAAGCAACTTGATACAAACCCAATGAAGAAGCACCCAGAATCCTGCCAACCACCATATCATCACCGTTTCTAAAAAAATAATCAAAAATACCAGCAAAAGTCATCCATTTACCATTTCTTATAACATACAATAGTTTTTCCTTCTCAAATTTAAACGAGGGGGTAGGCTTAACCAAATAAAAAGAAAGGAAAATTTCAAGCAATGCTCCAGCCATCAAACCAAAAGCAAGACTGTAAGCCGACCTTGTTATAAAACCAAAAGCAATAGCAACAAAAGCATCAAATAAAAAGATTACTGACCTAAAAACGAATTCTTTTTTAAACTCCAATTCTTTCTGAAAATTAACTATCATTGGATTTATAAAACCTCTTAAGAACGGAACTATACTCAAAAATAATATAATCCCTAAAGATTGTGGGTTTTTAAAAAAAATAGAAACTGGATAGGAAAAAATTAACATCAAAATAGAAATGGCTACTCCTCTTGCTATAGAGACTACCCAAGCTGTATTTAAATAATCAGTTATTTTTGATTTTGATTGAACAAGAACTATGTTCACCCCAGTTTCTGTAAAAATTTCAAGAAGTGCAAGAATCAAAGAAGCAATACCATAAATTCCAAACTGAAAAGGATCAAGTAGCCTTGCCAAAATTGCAAGTCTTACAAAAGCAAGACCTCTAGTAAAAGCGCGCAACAATGCCATCCAACCAATACCGCGAATAGCATCTTTCAAATAACCCATAAAGCTATTTTATCTTAAAAGATATCTTAAAGATAGAAAACAAACCTTCCCAAATACCTGCCAAGAAACCTCCCATAATACCAAAATCAGAAACCGCCTGAACCAAGGGTAAAAATATTCTTTCTTTTCTCTCTTTTAAAACATCACGCCACTTGTAAATTGGCCAAATAAGATACAAAAAGAATACAAAAATCACCCAAAAGTAAGAACTGAAAGATTGAAAAAGTTTAAAAGCCAAAAATAAGAATAAGAAATAACGAAGAAAAACGGAAACTGCTTTTATATTGTGCGACATTAAGCCTTTGGAAGGATGGAGCCAAATTCCTGTTTTTACATCACCTTTTGCATAACTAAAAACTTTTTTAAAGAAAGTTCTAAGATTCATTTCTCCAATCTCCCACCACACTACCCTAGCCTCTTTCACTCTAACAATTTTCACGCCTTGTTTCACAGCTCTGGCAAAAAATAAAGTGTCCTCACCAGTACTTTCAAGACTCTCGTCAAATCCACACAACTCCTCCCAAACACTTTTTCTTAAAGCAACACTTCTGGTTGAAGGCAAAAATGATGTCGGATCAAATCTTTCCTCAACAACTCCAAGATAACAGGAAATTACTTTATTCAAGGGATTCGTGGTTCTCATATCATAAAAACCAGCTGCTATTCCAACCTCTTTATGTTTAAAGAAATAAACTAGCTTCTCAAGCCAATCTAAATAAGGCTCACAACCTGCATCAGTTAAAGCAACTATTTCATTTCTTGAAAGACTAATAGCAAGATTTCTGCCTTTGGCGATAGAACATTTTTCAACCAAAAGTTTAATAGTCGCATCTTTTTTCTGAAAGTGCTTTATTATTTCAATTGTTTTATCAGTTGAACCACCATCAACAATAACTATCTCATCAGGCTTTTTAGTTTGATCAAGAAGTGCGTGCAAAAGCCGACTAATAGTTTTTTCTTCATTAAAAACAGTAATACAAACTGAAACCTTCATTTAAGAGAATACTAACACCAAAAACAAAAAATATAAAACCAAGAATACAGATCAGATTTTGTTAAACAATATTAAAATATCAAAATAAAATGGCTAAAATTCTCAGGCAAATGAGCGTCGAACAACCAAATAGAGTAGAAAATGAAGAAAAAGGAGATTATTTTGGCTATCAGGTCAAAACCGACGAGGGCATAGGAATACAAATAATTGGCCCTTTATCAAAAGCGAAAGCAATAGAAATTTCCATAGAAATTACAAATACCCATGGCGCTACTACAATTAGAACCTTTGGTGAAAACAAAGGTCAAGCTATCCTCCGACTCCTTGAAGCCTTTAAGAGAACAGAAGATTTACAAAGAAAAGGAATTCTACCTTAAACCCCAAAGTTTTTCGTAATTGTCAGCCATTTTGCTCCAAGTCTGTTTTTTAACCCACCTGTAGGCGGCATCAATTTTTTTCTGAGCTTTTTTGGGGTTCTTAATATAATATTCAACCTTATCAGCTAATTCTTCAGGATCATTACTAATAACCATCCACTTAGAAAACGGCGTCATCTTAAGATAATCTTCTCTAAGAGGGTCTTCGAAAGCAACAAAAACCAATTTTCTACAAGAAAAAGCTTCCAATATTGACAAATAGCCAGTTGCAAAAACAAATGTTGATCTCCTAATAAAAGGGTAAGGGTCTGAGACAAAACCTCTGCATTTTATTCCATCATTTGTCAGCTCATTCCTGAGATCTCCATCTCCCACAGCCACAGCTTCAAGACTTATCTTTCTTTCTTTTAAGATATCAACCATTCTCTTAAAAACTAATGTCCCAACTTGCTTACTTAGCCGACCAACAAAAGCAATCTTAGAACTATTAAGAGTAAATTTACTATCCAAAGATTTCCTTATATCAATACCCCCATAAGTAACTATGGTTGGGGTTGTCCCAAACCACTTTCCAATAAAATCTCCAACACAAATATTGCCCTTAGTAAGTCTCTCAGCTATTCTCTGATAGAAAACGGCTTTCCTGCTCAACGGAAAGGACGGATAACCATGGAAGGTTATATAAACAGGCTTTCGGGGGAACAAAAATCTCAATGGTAAATACCAAATAAAAACATCATGTATATGAACTAAATCGGTCTCCTTAATCAAGTATGAATTCTTTATTAACCACAACCAGATATAAATAATACCAACAAACTTCACCGGCGGATAATTAAAACGAACTACTTTCACCTTATCTTGAATATCAATTGATTTCAAATCTTTACTAAACTTTTCTGTCAAAACAGTAAATTTTATTCCTCGTCTGCTCAGCTCATCACAAACCATTTGGACATGTCTTTCCACCCCTCCGACGTGAGGAAAAAAATATTTAGTTATCATCAAAACTTTCATTTACCTAGTAATGACTATTGACAAATAATAATATTGTAGTTTTATTATTAAATTATACTTAATTTCAATCAAATGATAACAACTTCTGGTATTTCTCACCCACCGAAAAGAACAAAATCCTGTAACAAAAATATAATTACCTTATTAAAACCCATCCTCTTCATACTAATTGCAACCGTGATTCTCCCTCTTTTTAACCCCACAAACAGTATACACGGAGAAAGCAGTATATTACTCTATGACGATTTTAATGATGGTAATTCAAATGATTGGACTGAGGAAATATTTAATGGAGATTGGTATGTAGATAATGGCGAATATGTAGGAACAGCTTCCCCAAGTGGAAATACAAGGAGAAACTCCTATACATACAATGGAGACAGCAGTTGGAAAAACTACAGCTTCTCAGTAAAAATAAAAGGAATAGACAATGTAGACAAAACAATTTTCTTCTATTTTAATAAGGAAACAAGATCAGCTTATGAAGTAGACCTAAGAAGCCATTACGCCACCTCAGATGGGAATGATATAGTTTTGTTCAAATCACCAGATCTAAAAAGCAACTATGGGTCAATCCTAGCAACATCTAAAATTGAGAATTATCCAAATGTCTACTACAACATACGGATTGAGGTCTTAAACATAACAGAGGATGTATCAATTAAAGTATACGTTGATAATAACCTTCTAATAGATTACATTGATAAGAAAACTTCAACAAACACTCCTTTCTATGAAGGAGCTGTAGGACTTTTGGTGTGGCCTCAAACCCCTAACACTACTACATTTGACAATGTCCTAGTCCAAAAAATAAAAACTGAAACTCCCACACCAACCACCACTTCTACCCCCATCCCTACCCCCACTCTCACACCTACTCCTACACCAACACCTCCTCCAACCAAAGTCATTCTCGCACCGGGAATGGGAGCGAGCTGGAACACAGATGCAATTTTAAACTGCAAATTGGATAACTATTCTGGTAATTGGACTATGGCACCTTTTGCAGAAGATATTTACCAACCTTTAATCTCGTCACTTCAAGATAACGGCTTTACTGTTTATCCTTTCTACTATGACTGGAGAAAAAATATACCCTCCCACAATCAAGAAATTGATAATCTCCTCAACAACCTGCAACTACTAGAAAATGAGAAAATCAATTTCGTCGGACATAGCATGGGAGGACTGGTTGGAAGGGCTTATATTGAAAACAATAACGATAATAAAATTTATAAATACATCTCAGCCGGATCACCTCATCAAGGCACAGCTCTTGCCTACCCTGCTTGGTATGGCGGTCAAATTTGGAATAACAGTTTGGTAACAAAAATTGCTGCCACACTCTTGATTAAACGCTGTGGGATAAATCATAAAAATGACATGGAAACTTTAAGAAGCATCGCACCTTCTTTTCAGGATTTACTCCCTACATACACTTTCTTAAGAGACAGAAACGGACAACTAAAAGGAGTAGATACAAACAAATGGCTTCTTGAAAGCAATTTTCCTTCCCAAACCAACACTATAATTGCCACTCTTTCAGGCAATGGGTTTGAAACATTAGAAAATATTAAAGTCAAAGAACCAAACAAAAAAGAGAAAAAGGAGGGAATTTGGGAAGAAGGAAAACCAGCAGGAAAAGAAACCACGTATCAGGGAGATGGGACTGTACTTTCAAAAAGCGCTAAAGTTGATGGGGCACAAAACTTTGAAATAAATCAAAACCACGGTGGATTGGTCTACTCCCAAGAAGGAATCCAAACAATTATAAATTTTCTAAAAGGAGAAGCTAATACTACAGGATTAACTTCAACAGCAAATGAAGAACCAAACTCTGCATTAGTAATAATTGCCCACCCTGCCACATTTTTGACAATTGATACAAAAGGCAAAATCAAAAAAGACAAAAATAATGTAGCAGCTTATCTAAACCCAAAATCAGGAAAATACAAAATAGGAATATTGCCACTCTCCAGCGAATCAACACTCCTGGTGGGCCAATTCCTAAAAAACGGAGATTATTCTTGGAAAGAATATAAAATCAAAGGCAAATTACCCATAATAAAAGAAATTAATTTTGATGATAATTAAATAATTAAAGACATTAAAAATAGAAAAATAACCAAAAATAAGGTATAATACTATTATAATCTGTCCTATTAAAATGTCTAAAGAAATAAGTTCAGAATCTCCAAGTTGGCATCTACGCCCAAGTGTAAAACTAGTCGAGGGAGCTTTACGAGGAGCTTTATACGACCTTGAAAAAGGTAATGTATACTCTATAAATCCACTTGCTATAGAAGTAATTACAAAAAGAAGTTATAACGAAGATTTCTGGGAAACTCTATTTAATTTAGGTTTAGCAGTCAAAACAAAAGAATCTCTAGAAGAGCAAGAAAAAATACCACCAGAAGTTAAATTGTCATTTGTATGGTTAGAACTCACAGAAAAATGCAACTTAAGATGTATTCATTGCTACGGCAAATTCGGACCTGCAACTATTAGAAATGAAGATCGCCTAACCTTCAAAGATTGGGGAAATATCATCATGCAATTAGGGGAAAATAGCATAAAAGCAGCTACTATCATAGGTGGAGAACCAGATCTATACAGAGAAGAAGGTAATAATTCATACGATCTACTTGAACTAATGAGAAAAGTAGGAATTGAAAAAATAGAATACTTTACCAACGCCACATTACTAGATGAAAAAAAGATTCAAATATTAAGAGATCTCAAAGTTTCTGTCGCCCTTTCCCTATATTCTCTCGACCCTAAAACTCATGAATCAATAACTCAAAAAAAAGGAAGTTTTGAAAAAACAATGAAAGCTATAGAAATTCTTAGAAGAAACAAAGTGCCAGTAAGAATAGCTGTAATAGCTATGAAACAAAATGAAGACACATTATCAGAATTAATAAGATGGCTTAAAAAAGAAGGAATGTTAACAAGAATGCCAGACATTATAAGACCAGACAATACTTCAGAAAATTCTGGACTAATTCCCAGCATGGAACTAAGGAAACAAATATCTCTTTTTATGAGACCAGATTTTTCAACTAGCGAAAAATCTTTTCGTAGAAATATGTATTGGCACAATTGCCTTGCTGGAAAACTATCAATTTGTCCCGATGGTAAAGTAATACCCTGTGTTTTCTATAGAAGAAGAGCTTTAGGAAATATTAAAGAAAAATCACTAAAAGAAATTGCTGAATCAGAAGAAACCCAAGAGGTGTGGAGAATAACTAAAGATAAAATACCTGTATGTAGAGATTGCGAATATCGTTATGCCTGCAATGATTGCCGACCGGTATCTGTTGGAAATTCTGGAAATTACCTAGCCCCCTACTCAAGATGTACTTACAATCCATATACAGGAGAATGGGGAAAAGGGCTTTGGAAAGAAAACGAAAAAGGAGAACCAGAATATTTTCCTATAGAAAGTTGAACTTTTACCAAACTAGAGTTAAAATTTATTTACAGTTTAAGATGGTAGAACAAAAGCAAATACCTACAATAGAATTAGTAACAACAAGAAATACAAAAGAGCATGATTGTAAACCCCATTGTGGCCCCGGATGCTGGCCACCACGTTGCGAAACAGAAGACGAAGATTGCTGGCCACCTCTGTGTTATCCCAACTGCAATCCATCTTGTCGACCAGAATGTTACCCTGAAACAGAATGTGAACCTGATTGTTTTCCCAACTATACCTGCATTCCCTGATAATTGAGGTATTAAAATTACTTCAAAGAACTGCACCTCTAAACATTTTCTAATCTAGAAGATTTATAGTACTACGACAGTTTAAAATTCTTTAAAAACCAATTAAAAAATCTAACCAAAATGACTGAAATAACAAATATAGAAAAAAATAGATTCAACTTTCCTAAATATCCAACTCTCAAAGAAAAATCAGAACCGATAAAGAAAGCGTGAAGAGAAATTAAGAAAAAAAGAAAATAGTTTAAGATGTGGAAATATCGCCAGTTTTGCCTCCACCAATTATCTTTCCTCACCAAAGCCGAAAGAATTGCTAAATTCAACAACCAAAAACCAAATCTGCCAAAAGAATAAAACAATTCCTTTCTTGTCTGACATAAAACACAAAAATCAACAAAAACATAAAATGGGTCAAAACCCTTTTTTGAAATAAAATTAAACAAAAGTAAAGAAAATGTGTGAATCAAAACCAAAACATAAATTACCCTTCCCTGCCAAATATGGAAATTCATCACCCAATTGCCAAGCAATTTTGAAAGTTTAGGTCTATAAGCACCAAATATTATTTGCACAAAGAGAAGAAAAAGAGCAACAGACCCGCTAAGTCTCTGTAATAAATTTGAAATAAAAAGAAAAGAGTTAATCTGTTTAGTCAAAGAGAATTGAAAGAAGACGTTTTTAAAAACACTAAAAGAAAAAAACAAAATAAAAAAGATGTAAACAAACCAAAAAATGCGGCTTTTTTTATTCATATAAAATAGTGACCGCTGTAGGACTCGAACCTACGACCTCATCGATGTGAACGATGCGCTCTAACCAACTGAGCTAAGCGGTCAAAAGATGTTCTTAAACTTGTATTTTATCACTCTTTACCAAACTTTTTCTAGAGTTGACAATAAAAGAACAAAACTCTAAATTAAAACTTGTGTTAAATTTTTTTAGAAATAAAGAGGAAATACCAATTGGACTGTCATATGATGATGTCCTTCTAGTTCCTCAACATTCAAAAATTAACAGCAGGCAAGAAGTCAACCTAACTGTCAAAATTACCCCAAGAGTTACTCTCAATCTTCCTCTAATCAGTGTCAATATGACTGATGTTACAGGAGTCAAAATGGCTGTTGCTTTAGGCAAGCTTGGAGGAATTGGATTCTTACCTCGCTTTACAACAATTGAAGAAGAAGCCAATATGGTAAAACAAGTAAAAAACGCGGGTGTTAAAGTTGGTGCCGCTGTTGGAATTAAGGAAGGGGAACTAGAAAGAGCTAAAGCTTTGGTTGAAGCCGGAGCGGATATTATTACTATCGATGTTGCCCATGGAGCAATGCAAAAAGCAATAGAAACCACAAGAACCCTAAAGAGGCTTTATGGTAAAAAAGTTGATATAGTATCAGGTGTAGTTGCTACTTATAAAGCTACCGCTGATTTGTTTAAAGCCGGAGCAGACTCAGTTAGAGTTGGCGTTGGACCAGGAACCATCTGCACTACAAGAATTACTACAGGAGTGGGAGTTCCCCAAATTACCGCTCTTCTTGAAGCCTCAAAAGCAGCCAAAAAATTCAAAAAAACCATACTTTGCGACGGCGGCACAAAAAATCCAGGAGATATTGTAAAAGGATTGGCTACTGGAGCCTCAGCAGTTATAATCGGCAGCCAGTTTGCTGGATGCGACGAGTCCGAAGGACAAATAGTTATAAAAGATAACAAAAAATACAAAACATACAATGCCTCAACATCTCTTGCCGAAAAAGAAAAACACAGCCAAAAAATAAACACTAGCCCAAACTATCTCAAACACATAGAGGGAATAGAAAGCCTTGTCCCCTATCGTGGTCCTTTAAGTGAAGTCGTCTCATATCTTGAAGCCAGTCTTAGAGCCGGATTTTCTTACTTGGGAGCAATAAATATCCAAGAACTCTGGGAAAAAGCAAAATTCATAAGGGTAACACCACTAGGTCAAAGAGAAAGTAATTACCACGATGTTATCGCAAACTCTAATAATCAATTTCCTTCTTGAAGTATTGCCAAAGAAACAAATATAATGATTCCATATGGAAAATGTTAAAAAACTAGCATCTTTCTTTTCTGACCTTATACAAACTATAGTTTTCTCTATTTCTATTTTTCTTTTTATATACCTTTTGCTATTTCAACCTCATAAGATCAAGGGTGATTCTATGCAGCCAAACTTTCCAGACGGAGAATTTTTGCTGACTGATAAAATAAGCTATCGTTTTCATCCACCCCAAAGAGGAGATGTCATAGTTTTTAAAGCACCAGTAAACGAAGAGGATGACTACATCAAAAGAATAATAGGCTTGCCAGGCGATACTGTTTCGATTAAAGATGGTTTTGTCTATATAAACGGTCAAAAGCTGGAAGAAACATATTTACCAGCTGGTCTTTACACCAATGGTGGAATTTTTCTCCCTAACAACAAAGAAGTAGTAGTACCAGATAATTATTTCTTTGTGATGGGAGATAATAGGTCATATTCGTCTGATTCAAGAGCATGGGGTTTTGTATCAAAGAAAAACATTATCGGAAAGGCTTGGTTAGTTTACTGGCCACCACAAAAAGCTGGAATTGTACCCAAAGTAAATTACAACTTATAAAACATTAAGAGATTACACTCTTATAAATTTTCTGAAGTCTTTCTTCTGTCTCTTCAAGGCTACCTTTAAATATAAAAGTAATCCTAGTTTCCCTTCTAGAACGAACCAATTTTACTTGAGAAGAATTTTCCCTTTCGTTTTTTTCTAACTTCTTTAAAGCTTGTGTCATTTCTTCCTGCATTCTGTCTATTTCATCTGAAACTATTCTTAGGGAAGCTAAATCAGTCTTTGGCTTCGGCTTTTGATTCAACTTGTGTTTCATCTTTCTGGCCAAATCTTCAGCCCTCCTAACTGATGCTGATTCTTTCAAAACAATCTTGTATGCCTCAATCATGAGCTCAGGGTCTTCGATACCTGCCAAAGCTCTAGCATGACCTTCAGTAATCAAACCAGACAAAAGACCATCTTTTAATGCATCCGGCAGGCTCAAAAGTCTTACGCTATTTGAGACATAGGAAACCGACTTTCCAACTTTTATAGCAACTTCTGAGGTTGTTAATCCAAATTCATTCATCAATCTCTCAAAACCCTTTGCTCGATCAATTGGATTCAAATCAACCCTTTGAACATTTTCAACCAAAGCCATTTCAAGCATTCCTTTTGGGGTAGTTTCACGAATTATACAAGGAACATGAGTCAATCCTGCTAATTTTGAAGCTCTCCAACGACGTTCCCCAGCAATAATCTGGTATCCTGCTGGTGTTTTTGCAACCACTAAAGGCTCAAGAACACCATGTTCTTTAATAGAATCAACTAAGTCAACCAGGCTTTCTGGAGTAATTGCACCACGAGGCTGTAACGGATTGGGATTAATTTCGTTTACCTCAAGCTGTACTATTTCCTCTGCCATTCTACGCTTCTGTTATATAAACCTCCTTTTTGCCTTCTACATTCCTAAACTTAACCCTTCCTGATTCAATAGCGTACAAAGTGTGATCTCTACCTACTTTTACTCCTTTCCCCGCTTTTATTTTCGTCCCTCGCTGACGAACGAGAACAGAACCAGCTTCTACTTTCTGGCTATCAGATACTTTTATTCCCAACCTTTTTCCCTCAGGTCTTACGTGTTGGGCTGCCTTACCCCCTTGTTTTTTCTTAGACATAACTGAAATACAATATAAACAAATTTTTCACAACTGTCAAGAGTACATACTAGTATATAATTAGATATACTTTGATTTATCTGGATTGGAGAAATTAAGACAATTCAATTGACTTAACCAAAACTTTTGTAAACAAAGGCCTGAAGCCATACTTCCTTCTATAACGAGATTTGGCTTTATACTTCAAAACTTCAACCTTTTCACCTTTTAGTTCCCCTAACACTTCTAGCTCAACTTTTGCTTTATCAACCAAAGGTTTACCTACCTTAACAAAATCCTCGTCAAAAACCAAAAGAACTTCCGGTTCAAATTTTTTTTCAATGGTTCTATCAATCAAAAGCTCTTCCCCTTCAACTACTTCATATTGTCTGCCTTTTATCCTAATTACTACTCTTTTCATTGCAATGGATATTTTAAACTCTAAAACATATAAAAACAAGTGTCACAACTTCCTGTAAATACTTGTAACAATCCCAAACGCTGTCATTAAAGCCAGAAACGAAGAGCCGCCTGAAGAAACAAAAGGCAATGTAATTCCTGTAACTGGCATCAATCCCATATTCATACCAACATTAACAAAAACCTGAACTAAAAGTGTAACAAACAAGCCCGACAAAAAAGCGAAAGCAGAAGCCAACTTTACCTTAGACATCAAATTCAACAGTCTAATAAAAACAACAAGAAATAATGCTAAAACCAAGAAAGATCCGATAAAACCCATTTCTTCAGATATAGCTGCAAAAACAAAATCTGTGTGTCTCTCTGGTAAAAATTGAAGTTGCGTCTGCACACCCTTGCCTAGACCTCGTCCAAAAATCATACCCGACCCAACAGCCATCATAGATTGGATACTGTTATAACCAGCTCCAAATGGATCTCTAGAAGGGTTCAAAAATGTCTGAATTCTCTGCTTTTGATAAGGAGCCAAAAATAAATAAGAAAATGGAATAATAATTAACATCAAAATCATTGGAAAAAACAATTTCTTTTTATCAAAGGGCAAAGATAAAAACACTCCTATAAAAGAAATGGCTGTTAAAATTGATACACCCAATGAAGGCTGTATTACAATCAAAAAAATAGGAAGTAAAAAAAGGAAAATAGCCTTAAAAAGCCTATTCAAAGTCAATTTTTGTGTCAAATAATAAGACCAAAAAACTATTAGAAACGGTCTAACGATCTCAGCTGGCTGAATAGTAAACGAGCCCAAAGGTATCCAACGCACTGCTCCCCTTGTTACGTTTCCCACCAAAAGAACCAAAAACAAAATAAAAATAGAAAACCAATAAATATAGGGGGAAAAAAAAGAAATTATTTCATAGTCTATCCTAGAAAATAAAAAAAACAAAATTACTCCCAAAAGAATATAAAAATAATAAACAGGAAAAAGATTGGGGGCAATAGAATTTAGAGTTAAAACACTTAAAAAAACCAATAAAGATATAGAAATTGTAATAACCGGATCAAGATCTTTCAAAAAACTACTTTTCATTTAGAGTTTTCACCTCAAATCTATCGCTGTTAATTATTTTTTCAGAATAAGTTTTTTTAAGAATCGCTTCCAACAAGCTTTTATTCTTAGGCTGCCAGGGAGAGAAAATTACTGATGGTTGAGTAAAAGATATGTTCATCTTCTTCCTCTCCTCTTGGACTTTTCTTATCAACTCTCTAGTTTTTGCCTCTTCTTCTAACTGAGGAGTAATTTTAGTATCCAATTTAATGTATTCTTCTTTAGAAAATCTAAACAACAACTCCTTTATATTAAGCTCTTCTTCCGCAATCATCAGAAGTTCCCTATCCAATTTCTCATAACTTTTATCAGCCACCCCAATCTCTGCTTTCAAAAGAGGTTGACGAATTGGAATACCCAATTCTTTCCTTTTGCTATGAACCTTTTCAACACAATTCCTCAAATAATTCATTTTTGTAATTAACTCCTCGCCATCTTCCAAGAAAGATAAATCAACATCAGGCCAACTTGCTAAGTGTACCGATAATTCTTTGGTTAAATTCTGATAGATTTCATCACTTAAGAAAGGAGTAAAAGGTGCAAGCAATTTAGATAAATTCTTCATAATTAAGTAAAGAGTTTTATAAAACGCCTCTTTAGACAGATTGTCTTGAGCCCAAGGCCCTACTCTTTGCCGACTGCGGCGAATATACCAATTAGAAAGATCATCAACAAAATCCTCAATTAAACCGCTAGCAAGACTGGCATCATATTTTTCTAGACTTAAAGTCACTTTTTCCAGTAATTCTTTAAAACGAAGCAAAATCCATCTATCTAAAATATCAAGATTTGTATTTTTAATATTCTCATCAGGTGTCCATCCGTCAATATTTGCATAAGTAACAAAGAAATTGTAAATATTCCAAAGTTTAAGATGAAATCTTCTTCTTGTCTCATCGGCAAGTTTGTAACCAAAAAGCAAGTTTTCAGAAACATTTTGACGAACATATATCCAACGCATCACATCAACACCTATTTTTTCAGCACCCTCATTAAACTCTATAAAGTTTCCCCAAGATTTATGCATCGGCCTCCCATCTTCCGCCAAAAGAGTGGCAAAACCCAAGATAGTCTTTGTCGGATTTTCATCTTCCAACACCGTGCTCATAGCAATAAGTGAATAAAACCAATTCTTAAACTGACCAGGGAAGCTCTCAGTGATAAAATCTGAAGGAAACCATTTTCTCCATTCCTTTTTATCAACCAGGTACAAAGGTTTAGATTTATTATCCTTACTAATTGTAGAGAAAGAGACTATACCAGCGTCAAGCCATGGGTTTCCAACTGGCTCAATTCTGGAGATTATAGTTCCACATTTAGAGCACCTTATCTTAACAAAATCAATCTGAGGTTTATGTGGTGTCTTACCCTCAAATTTCTCCCAGCCGGAAACAGCTCTTTCTTTTAGCTCTTCCTTTGATCCAATAACCTCAAAATTACCACATTTATCACATTCCCAGATCGGCAAAGCTAAACCCCAATAACGATTTTTCTTGCTAATAAGCCAATCCTGCATATTTTCAAGCCAGTCGATTTCTCTTTTAAGTCCAAAAGAAGGTATCCAATTTATCTTTTTAGCCGTTTTCATCAATCTTTGTCTTAAAGTTAGGCCTTTGCTCTTCCCTACCTTCGTAGGTCTATCCATAGCAATATACCATTCATCGGTCACCTTCCAAACTAGCTCTTCTTTGCAACGCCAACAAACTGGATATCTATGCTTATATTCAAATTTATCAAAGACCCAATTTTCCCCATATTCTTTCTCTCTTTTATCAAGGTAGTCAAAGATTATATTTGGATCTTTCTTGGCATTTAATCCTGCCAAGAAACCTAAATTTTCTTTATAACTTGCATCGTCATTAATAACAGGTATCATCGGTAAATTAATTTTCTGCCCCAATCTATAATCCTCTGTTCCGGCGCTAACTGCTGTGTGAACAAGTCCAGTTCCCTCTTCAACAGTAATGGGCATTATTCTATCGTCTGTAGCCACAACCGTATGAAAATTGGGGTGAGAAGAAACTTCTTTAACTGCGGGTAAATCATCAAAAGCAGTTCTATATTTAAGCCCTAAAAGCTTTTCACCGCGAACAAATTTTAAAGGCTTTCTGTCTTCCTTGAAAATTCTCTTTACACAATCCTTAGCCAACCAATAATAACTACCTCTATCTTCTATCATTGCGTATTCCAAATCCTTATCAACGGCCACTGCTACATTAGCAGGAATAGTCCAAGGAGTAGTAGTCCAAACCAAGAGATATTCATTTTCTCGACCAACAATGGGGAATTTCAAAACAATGGAAGTATGAGTTAATTCTTTATAATCCTCAGTCAAGATCTCATGCTGTGATATAGCTGTCTCGCATCTTGGACACCAAGGCACCGAATCATTGCCTTTATATATCCATCCATTCTCATGACAAACCTTCAGGAAATACCAAATCATATAGTTATTTTCCTCGCTCATTGTGTAATAAGAATTGTCCCAATCCATAAAATAACCAAGCCTTTTGGATTGTTCTGTTTGAATCTTGGCAAACTTGAGAACTCTTTCCTTGCATTTTTCTACGAATTTATCAACCCCATATTTTTCTATATCTTTTTTCGTCTTAAAACCCAATTCTTTCTCAACCTCCACTTCAACCCACAAACCCTGGCAATCAAATCCATTTTGAAACCTTTGTTTGAAGCCTTGCATGTTTTTAAATCTTTGCCAAAGATCTTTATAAGTTCTACCCCAAGCATGATGAACACCCATTGGGTTGTTAGCAGTAATCGGACCATCTAAAAAGGAGAAATACCTATTAGAATTTTTATTCTTCTTTAGATATTTTTTTTCAACATCATTCTCTTTCCAATAATCAAACATCTTCCTTTCTATCTCCTGAAAAGAAACCTTCGGACTTATGGGGTTAAAATAAAATTTATTCTTCATAATTTAAAATATTTTACTACCATAAACGGCAAAAAAGAAGATAAATTTAAACTAATGAATCTTCCTCAAGAAAGCTGGTATTTCGAATTTCTGGCCAAAAACATCTGAGTCTTCATCGCCAGTATCAACAACCTCTCTACTCTCTTCTTCATCTTCAGCTTCGGATTTTCCTGCTTTGTTGATAGTATCACTAATTATTCCTTCTACCCTTGTCTCATTGCCAACTTTTGAGAAAGAGGCAAGTCTTGATTGAGTCTCATCAAAACCAGTGGCTATAACAGTAATTTTAACCTGATCGTTGAGGTCGTTCTTGATAACTGCACCAAAGATAATATTTGCATCTGCATCAGCCGATTGGGAAATAATTTTTGCTGCTTCATTAACCTCAAACATTGTTAAATCATTGCCACCCGCAATGTTGAAAAGCACCCCTCTTGCTCCTTCTATTGAAAGATCCAAAAGTGGGGAAGAAATAGCTGCGCGAGCCGCCATCTGAGCTCTGTTTTCCCCAACTCCAGTACCAATTCCCAAAAGTGCTGTTCCCGCGTCCTTCATAATCGTTTTAACATCAGCAAAATCGACATTAATAAGTCCTGGTGTAGTAATAATATCAGCAATTCCTCCAACAGCTTGAGACAAAACAGAATCGGCTAGTTTGAATGCTTCAACCAAAGTCATCTTTTTATCAATAACATCCATGAGACGCTGGTTGGGGATAACAATCAAAGTATCAACCTCTTGACGCAACTTTTCTATCCCTTCTTCAGCAATCACTCCTCTTCTTGTTCCCTCAAAAGCAAAGGGCTTTGTAACTACACCTACCGTTAGTGCTCCTGCTTCACGAGCTGCCCTGGCAATAATTGGAGAAGCTCCTGTTCCTGTTCCTCCCCCCATACCTGCAGTTACAAAAACCATATCTGTATCAATCAAAAGCTCTTTTATTTTCTCTATAGACTCTTCAGCTGCTTGCCTTCCAATTTCAGGATTTCCCCCAACTCCCAAGCCTTTGGTCAATTTCTCACCTATTTGAATTTTTGTAGGAGCTTTATTTTGGAGTAAAACTTGAGCATCAGTATTAACAACTATAAATTCAACTCCTTTTATTAAATTTTCCTCTGCCATCGAAGATACAGCATTGCCACCACCACCACCAACTCCAACTACTTTTATCTTTGCTATTCTTGCTTCATCTGGTTTAACTAGAGCCATAAAATTATTATAGGCAGATTGTATAATAGAGGACAGATAAACACAACTGCCTCTCTTTAGGGCAGAAGATTTCTAATTGATTCAATAATCTTGCTAAAAGATCCCTTTACTGGTAATTTAATTTTTTTACCTAATTTTGTCAATGGCATACCCTCTTCTTCACCCTGTTTTGAAGCATAAATTATAAGCCCAACAGGAACGGCATAGGCAGGAGACAGAATATCATCAACCAGACCACTTACCCCTGTGGGAACACCAATCCTTGCTGGTAATGACAAAATTCTTCTAGCACTTTCAATTATCCCCACCGTTTCTGCTCCTCCACCAGTAACAATGATTCCTGAAGGAGTCTTTCCTAAAAGACCGTATTTATCAAGCTCAAGCCTAACCATACTAAATATCTCATTAAGACGCGGTCTTATAATACCTTCCACTAAAGTCTTCCTCGAAACTTTCTTAATCTCAAGATTCTCTTTGCTCAAATCTAAGTTATCTGTTAAAGACACCTCTTCCGTCTTGTCTTTTTTCTTCTCATAAGACGAAAGAAGCAACTTTATCCTCTCAGCTGATTCAAGAGAAATTCTTAAACCTATAGCTAAGTCGTTAGTAACATTCTTTGCCCCAATGGGTATAACCCCCGAATAAGCCAAAGCATTATCCACAAAAACACATATTGAAGTAGTTCCTCCCCCTATATCCACCACAACGCAACCTAGTTCTTTTTCTGTATTTGTAGCTACTGCTTCTGATGCCGCCAAACCACTAAAAACTATTTCTGATATTCCCACCCCAGCTTCTTCAACAGCTTTCTTGAGATTTCTAACCGAAGCTGTTGAGGCAGTAATTACATGTGTATCAACTTCAAGCCTAACCCCACTCATCCCAATAGGATCTTTCACCCCCCCTTCCCCGTCAACAGTAAATTCTCTGGGTATGACATGTATAATCTCCCTTGATACAGGTAAGGAAATAGCTGAAGCCGCATCAATAACCCGCTCTATATCCAAATCGTTTATCTCACCATCAGCATCAGAAATAGCAACCACCCCATGAGAATTCTGAGAAGAAATACTCGCGCCACCTAAAGCCACATAAGCAGAACTTAAATTGTAACCAGCCATTCTTTCCGCTGACTCAACACTTTCGATTATCGATTCTACCGCCTCCTCGATATTTATAATTTGACCCTTTCTTATACCTTTAGAGTCAACTGATGAAACCCCAACCACCCCAATGCCACTTTCATAAATATCTTGAGAAAAATCTACCTGAGCAATAATGGTTGTGATTTTGCTTGATCCCAAATCTAAAGCTGAAATTATTCTTGACTTTGCCATTTTATTTCAAAATAGGATTTTTATATCTTAAATCTATTGTAATATTATCATAAGACTTATCAAGCCTAAACTTTTCATAATTATTCTCAAGCTGATTAACTAAAAACCTAACCGAGCCAGCCACAAGTCTTTCATCTTTCCCTTCCACCGGCAAAATCAAAACCGGGCCATTATTTAATTTAACCTCTAGCCTATCTTCAAAAAGTCTCGAATAATCAATTTTATACAAATAATCAAGATAAGAAAATACCGATACTGCCGTTAAGACTTTATCTTCAACTTTTTGACCTATTTTAAGATCGTAAAGTTCGCTTTCAACAAAAGATCTTTTATCAATATCGCCTTTTTCAGCTAAAACCTCACCAAAACTATTAATAAGATAAAATGAGCCAATCTTAGAATTCTTTAAGATATAATTAACTTTTACTAAACCAACCTTAACTAAAAATATATCTGGAAAACTAAAATAAATCTTATAACTAGTCACAAGAGGATTTTTGGAAAGAAATGAAATTGCCTTTTTTTTCGCTTGAAAATAACTATCACCTTTAACTTGCTCAAGATTTGCCAGTATTTCCATAGAGCAGTTGCCATCCTCAGTAATACAGGAAACGGAACGTACCTTCAGAAAATAAGGAAAAATAAAAATAGACAACAAAAGAATAGTCAAAAATATATAAGCTAATTTCCTTTTACTCATTGCATACTTTTTCTATAAAATCAACAAAATTGCTACTTGCTTTTAAATCAGGGCTATCCTTTTCTAGACTTCTTTTTACATAAGTCTCCCAATTAGAATAAATATCTTCTATCTCCTCGATAAGCTTCTGAGGAGAAAGATTATCTTGTTTTAAGATTTTCGCTATTCCAAAATCCTTGGCTAAAAGAGCATTTTTAGTCTGCTCATCAAGATAGGAAAATGGTATTGGAATAAGAATCGAGGGCCTTTTAACAACCATAATCTCAGCCACTGTATTTGCACCAGCACGAGCAATAACTATGTCAGCTCTTCTGTAAACACCATCTACCTGCATTGGATCAATAACAGAATAAACTTCATACCTTGACTGCAAATTTCTAGGAAGTTTATCTCTAATCCTTTTAAGCCGAGGATAATCAATCAATCCCGTTTGATGTATAAGATAAAATTTTTGTAAAAGCTCTTCTAAGATGGGTAAAACATTTTCATTAATGGCGTTTGAACCCCTAGAACCACCAGTAATATAAATTACTGGTGGACTCGAAATTTTCTCCTTTGGGTAAACTTCAAAAATTTGTGTCATCACCGGATTACCAACTACTACAGATTTATTTGAATCAAAATATTTAAGACTTTCCTTTCTTGCTAAAGCAATTTTCTTAACAAAAGGAGCTGAAAAAAGATTAGCTCTGCCTGCTGCTGCTGTCTGTTCATGAAGAATAGACGGGATTCCTAAAATCTTGCCCATCAAAACCACCGGAAATGCAGCAAAACCACCAAAAGATACAATAACATCTGGTCTAATTTTGATCAGCAGTAAAAGAGATTGCAAAAAACCAAAGGGGATTTTAATTAAAGAAGGAATCGTCCAAAGACCAAACCTCCTTTGCAACCTGCCAGTTAAAATAAAATGAGTTTTTATCCCTAATTTTGAAAAATGCACCGACTCAAGAGTTGGTACATCCTTACCCTCAAAAGCATTCTTAACCCCTATCCAATAAATCTCAACCGGCTGGTTTTGATACCGCCTGATAATCTCCTCCACAACTGCTATAGCTGTTGTAGCTGCATGGCCACCAGTTAAAAGAACTTTTCTCATTTTTTGTTTTTCTTTCTAATTAATTTACGACCCACCATTCTTGATAAATCCAAATTCTGATATTTAGAAATATTCAGAACTATACCTGCTGACATTAAAATCATTATTAAAGATGAGCCCCCATAAGATATAAACGGTAAAGGAATACCAGTCAAAGGTGTTAAGGATGTCATTGAGGCTAAATTGAGAAAAGCTTGAGAGGCTATCCAGACCGTAAAACCAAAAGCTGTCATCTTAGCAAAAATATCAGAAGACAAGACTGCAATCTTAAAACCTCGATAGATTAAATAAAGAAAAAGACCTATCAAAACAACGCTACCAACAAACCCTATCTCTTCAGCTATTATTGCAAAAATAGAGTCGGTTGCTGCCTCAGGTAAAAAGAGATACTTTTGCCTTGATTCACCCAATCCGACTCCCCAAAAACCTCCTAAACCTAAAGAAATTAAAATTTGGCTGATATGATAAGACTTTCCAAGAGGATCTGTTACTTGCTTTAAAAAAGTCAGAAGACGATCTCGACGATAATCAGAAAACCAAATTAAGGCAAAACCCAAAAAAGAAGATAAGATTAACAAACCCAAAAATTTAACAGCACTCACACCAGCAACAAATATTTGAGCCGTACCAATTGCAGCAACTACTAATGTTGTCCCCAAATCAGGCTGAAGCATTATCAAAAAACACACAATAAATAAGGGCAATATATAAGCAAAAAAACCTTTTCTTGACTCTGCTAGCTTAGCAAAATAAAGCACTAAACTGAATTTTACCAACTCTGAAGGCTGAAACCCAAAAGAGCCAAGGACAATTCGCCTACTGGCACCTAATGCCTTAAAACCAAACCAGGGTGTAATCACTAAAATCAAAAGAAAAATACTAAAAGCAAAAATAAAAACTGAAAGCTTTGACCAAATCTTATAATTAATATTAGAAAACAACAAAAGAAAAACAAACCCAAACAAAGCCCAAACTACCTGCTGTTTAACAAAATAAAATCTATCACCAAAAAATTTCAAGGCTTGAGGAGCTGAAGCATCAGCAATAAAAACTAAACCTAAAAAAGTCAATATTAAAACAATAACTAGAAACTGCCAGTCAAAATTATTTTTTATTCTTTTAATAACCATGAGAAGGAAAAATTAGATTGTAGAAAGCCAAAGAGCAAAAACCGCAAGTATCAAACCAGCAAGCCAAGCTCTTGTAACAATCTTTGGTTCCTCCCAACCTTTAGCCAAAAAAATGTGATGCGCTGGAGCGATAAGAAAAATCGGTCTTTTCAAGAACTTCCAACCAAAGATTTGGATTGCAGAAGAAATAGTTTCCAATAAATAAATTGCTCCAACCAAAAAGAGAGCAAATACCGACCCTGTTAGAAGACCAATTACAGCCAAAGTAGCCCCAAAAGAAAGAGCTCCAGAGTCACCAAGAAAGATCCTTGCGGGCCAGACATTAAAATATAAAAAGGCAATCAGAGAACCTATCCACAAAGCAATAAAGACAGATAGAGGTGCATCTAAATTTCCACTAGCAATAACTGCAAAAACTCCCAAAGAAATAACCAAAAGACCAGCCGCCAAACCATCAAGCCCATCTGTAATGTTATAGGCATTTGAGAAAAGAACAATCAAAAAAGCGGCAAAAGGAACATACCAAAAACCTAAATTCAAAGTCATAGAAACAAATGGTATATGAATTATGCTAATTCCCATCTTAAAATAAAGAAAGAAAGAAACTATGCCCGCCAATATCCACTGCAAAACAAATTTTTGAAATCTAGTCAATCCATAGGCTATTCCTAAAGGCCTAACTCCTCTTCTACCCTCACCAAATATCTTTACCACATCGTCTAAAAACCCCAATACCCCGAAAGACAAAAAAGTAAATAATATTACAAAAAGTTCTGACTTTAAATTATAAGCAGACCTGATATAAACCCCCATTCGAGATGAAAAAGGAAAAACAAAAGCAAAAAGAATAAAAACTACCAAGATTATAAGTATTCCACCACCGATAGGTGTACCGGCCTTAATATCATGAAGTTTGTCAAAAAGGGGCACTTTTCCTTTTTTCGGCGCTTCCTTTCGACGCTGAAGTTTAAGTTTATAAAGTAAATTAATAAAAGGAACAACCAATATACTTGTAATAACGAATGAAAAAATTAGCAAACCTAAAAAAAGTGTCAAATAATTTTCCATTGATAACTAGAATCAGATTTATTATATATTATTGGACCATTGGTTTACCATAAGCAGATACCCAACCTCGAATAGCCATTTTGAAAGTTATTTTACCAGAACACATATATTAAGTGTCCCCAAGACAGATACTTTTCTCATTTGCCTTTCCACAAATAGCAATCGCATTTTCCTTCTTTGCTAACTTGATTACCGCAAAATAAATTACACCTATTCCCTACCTTAAATAGTTCAAACCATAACCTTTGGTAGTTCTTGTAATCTGCTTATTTATCCTAATCAATTCACTCCTTGTATTTTTTAACTGCTAAGATAATCTTGTTTGCAAAACCAGACACTATCCCTTCTCAATTAAAAGGTCTTTAAGTCTTACCTACTTCTCTGACATTGCTAAAAACAACTATCAAAATTATACCTCTGAGTAAGTTTCTTATACATCAAATTTAAAATATCTAGAAAAAACTAGCTTCAATAATTTTATTCTCCAAAACGAACATATTTTTTATACTCCTTGTTTATACTTTTTTCAGAGAATATGTTTCAACAATTGATTAAAATCTAGGTACTAACAAGTAATATTAGTCAATACTGAATAAAAATTTATACCCAAAGATAGTTAGTTCTTAACTTTAATTAGTTAGGATGAATCCCATAGAAAAGAAATAAATCTTTGGCAATACTATACCAAAGAGGAGCTGCTGTTTCAGAGGCCCATGGTGAAGAAGAAGGCTCGCTTAAGGTAACAAGCATGACAAACTTTGGATCATCATACGGAGCAAAACCAATAAAAGAGGCCATTGTCTTTTCTGGGTCATAATGCCCAGCAATCGGAATTTGAGCAGTTCCAGTCTTTCCTGCCACTCTAAAACCCTTTGAATATGTCCATTTAGACTCCCCATTTTTGGCTGCTTCAGCCATCATTGCCGTTATTTTAATAGCCGCTTCCTCACTTATAACCCTACCTTCAATTTCTGGTTTAATTTCTTTAATTACACTACCTGATAAAAGCTTACTAACAACCTGAGGTTTAACTATTATTCCTCTATTAGCGATCGCCCCAACTGCTTTTACCAACTGAATGGGTGTTACAGCTATTCCTTGACCAAAAGAAGAAGTAGCCAGATCAACTTCACTCCACTCGCCCTTTTGCCTCAAAGGAGGTGCTATTTCCCCTTGCAAATCAATACCTGTTAATTTTCCTATTCCAAATTTACTAAGATAATCAAACATTCTCTCTTTGCCTAACCTAAACGCCACAAAAGACATACCTACATTATCAGAGTTCACTATTACATCAGTCATCGTTGAATCGGGATGATACTTGTTATTCCAAGTATTAATGTAATACTTATCAATCTTCAAAGGCTCACCACAGATATCACATCTTGTTTCCGGCTCAACCACTCCTGCATCAAGAGCTGAAGCCATAACTATCACCTTAAAAACAGATCCTGGTTCAAAAGAGTTCGAAACTGCTGGGTTCCTAAAAAAATTATCTCCATACTTAAAATAATAAAACGGATCATAAGACGGAAAAGAAGCCATAGCTTTAATTGCACCGGTTTTAGGTTCCATTATGATCACCGTTCCTCCTTTAGCACCATATCTTTCAATTCCTTCCTTCAATTTCTCTTCAACTCTAAGTTGCAAACCTTTATTAATGTTCGTTTGCAAATCAATTCCTTCTTGAGCATCTACCTCTTTTATCCAATTAGAAAACATCAAGCCTCCCAAAGCATCTGTTTCCCTTGACTGATAACCTTTTCTTGAAGACAAAATCAAATCATAATACCCTTCAAGACCAAAATAACCCTTGTCAAAACCTTTATCATCCTTACCCACAAAGCCTAAAATGTGAGCAGAACTAGAAGCCTCCGGATAAACCCTTAAATCCTGGTGTTCAAAATTTATACCAGATAATTTCATTGCTTCAATATTCTTCTTAGTTTCATTATCTATTCTGGAAGCCAAAGGAAACCAATTAACACTCTTATCAGAAAACAAAGCCATCAATTTTTCTTTTTCCTTTTTGACTGGATCTTCAGTTGTATCTTTTTTGTCTTCAAGACTTGCTAGAAACGGAGCAAGAAGAGAAGCTAATTTACTAAAATCTTCCTTAATCTCAGGCTTATAAGCATAAATAGTCCAACCGTCACTAGTTGCAGCTAGATAAGATCCATCGTCAGCTAAGATGTTACCCCTACTAGCCAAAATCTCACCATTACTTTGGTATTGCATTTTACCTCTTTCGACCAATTCATCCGCTTTAATAACCTGCCAAAAAAGAAGTCTTAATACCACAGCTAAAAATAAAAGCAAAAAGAAAAAACTAGTTATTCTGATTCTAAAGTCCATAACATATTAGCTAAGGAAGTTTTGCCATTGCTTTTTCCTGGTTAAGATATACGATCTCAACAAAATTAGAAAAACCCAAATCGTTAGCTTTTGAAGTTAAACCAATTAATGAGTTACCTTTTATTAGTTTTTCTTCCAACTCTTTATTTTCACTTACAATTTTTCTTTCTTCATTCTCCAAAAATATAACCTTAGAACTTGCAAAAGCTATCTGGACAGCAAACATTACACTTCCAACCATACCAACCAAACACAAAACAATCAATAAAAATCTAATGCTTAGGGGTTTATTAATTTTCTTACCCCTTCGCCAACTACAACCTTGTAAATAATGTCGTTTAATTTTCATATTATCTTTTCAATAACTCTTAGTTTGGCGCTTCTGGAACGAGGATTGTCTAAAACCTCATCCTCAGAAGGTAAAACAGGTTTTTTAGTTAACAATCTAGCTTTATCTTCCTTTAAAACCTTTCTAAAGAAATTTTTAACAACTCTGTCTTCTAAAGAATGAAAACTCACAACCGCCAGTCTTCCATTTTTTTTCAACAGAGAAAAAGAATCAGGCAAGCTCATGCTAAGATTTTCTAACTCACTGTTAACAGCCATTCTCAAAGCTAAAAAAATCTTAGTAGCTGGATGTAATTTTCCTTTTTTTCCCATAACCCTTTCAGCTAAATCTAATAAATCTGCAACTTTTGAAAAGCTTATTTTTTTTCTTCTGTCTACTACCTCTCTTGCAACCCTACCAGAGACACTCCTGTTAAGAACAACCCCAAAAAGACTCTCAAGCTGCTTCTGACTTAATGTATTTAACAAATCAGCGGCAGTTATCTGACTACCTTTATCAAGTCTCATATCAAGTGGACTTTCTGGGAACTTAAAGGAAAGACCATACCCTTCAGACTCTAGCTGAAAACTTGAAATCCCTAAATCAAATATTATTGCATCAACTTGGTCAAAACCAGCATTCCTAGCAATAGACAAAATATTTCTGAAATTTCCCTGCACCAAATGGAGGTCAAATTTCTTATCATTCAAATTATCAATCCTTGCTTTAGCTTCTTTTAGTGTCTTCTGATCGATCTCTATTCCCAGAATATCCAAATTTAGATCTTTCATTAGAACCTCATATCCACCAAGACCAAAAGTTGCATCTATCAGCTTGCCCCTTATTTTTGAATGTGCAAATTTATAAAGATCAAGAAAACTTATAATCTCTTTAGCCAATACTGGCTTGTGAACTCCTCTTTTCATTTTCTCTGTCTGGCAATTGTCTCAAGCATCTTTTCTGATTCCTGTTTTATCTTCTCTTCCTCCTTTTCCCAAACAGATTTATTCCAAAGCTCAACTCTATCAATCAATCCTAAAAATATCACCTCATCACCAGCGTTAATTCCACCAGTCTCTCTTAAAAAAGATGGCAAAACAAATCTGCCCTGTTCATCAAGATCAACTTCGCTGGCAGTTGAAAAAATAAATCTTTCAACAAACCTAATTGGTTTTGTTAAAACATCAGACCTTCTTGCCAGCCTTGAAATAAACTTCTCCCAACCAGTTTTGCCCACTATTACCAGACAACCTTCATACCAACGTGCTATAAAAATCCTCTCTCCTATTTCTTGACGAAACTTGGCTGGCAGAGCCAATCTGCCTTTCTCCGATACTTGAGAGTAGTATCTTCCTAGAAGCATCTTTTTTAATTTTTTGGGCAGTTATTATCATTGTTTAAAGCTAAATATTCACCACTTTAAACCACTATACACCATTTTCACACCTTTTCACACAGTTGTCAAGACCTATTTTCACTTTATAAATCAAGATATCGTCAGAAGAATAATTATTTCCCTGAAGAAAAAATTCCAATATTTGGGGATCTACCAGAATCAAGTTTCATCCAAGAATCATCTTGCAAATAATAAATACCATCTGAATCCAAAACAACCTTACCAGTAAATTTCTTATCAACAGATGCAAAAACACCATAAGGGCCTGATACAATTTCAAAATCAGGCTTACTATTCACTCCAAAAGTTTCCATCACCACAAAATACACACCCTTGGGTAAATCATCTAAAAGATAACTGAATTTGCCATCTGAAAAGTTAAGCTCTTTTGTTTCTGAAAAAAGATTAAAGGCAGTAGATAATTTGCTAATCAACTTACCTTTATCATCCCTAAACTTTAAGGTTAAAGTTCCGCTTTTTACTCCTTCATCATAACGATATTTTCCAGAAGATTCAGAGCCCAAAAGAATGTCTCTTTCAAAATTTGGCTCTGTAATCTTAATTGTTCCCGGCACCCCCTGAGTCCGACCATCAGGAAGCTGATATAAAATCTCATAATCAACAGAAGAAGCTTTTGTTTTAATATTTTCCACCTTTAATTTTAGCCAATGTCCATCTTTACTTGGAATAAGAGAGGCAAAAGGACGATCTTCAAAAGGAATTTCAGCTAAATTTTCTTCTTCGTTGACCTCTAGCTGAACTACTCCAGCAGACTTTTTCTTGAATAAAACTAAAGACAATATCAAAATTAATACACCAACAGCAAGAATTATTAAAGGTATATACTTTTTGATATTTTCCATTATTCTAATTTATTTAAGAAGTATTCTTTAAGATTGTCAATAAGCACCCTTTCCTGATCCATTGTATCTCTATCACGAATTGTAACTTTTTTGTCCTCAAGAGTTTCAAAATCAACGGTTACACACCAAGGAGTGCCTATCTCATCTTGAGCAAAATAACGCTTACCAATATTTCCCCTATCATCAAAAACAGCGGGAATAAACTTAAGAAGATAATTATAAATCTCCAAAGCCTTGTTAACCAAATTCTCCTTATTCGCCAAAAGAGGAAAGACAGCTACTTTATAAGGCGCTAGTTTAGGATCAAGCTTAAGATAAACTCTTTTTTCATCCTTATGATAAGATTCAAGCAAGACTGTTAAGAAAGTACGATTTGCTCCAAAAGTAGGTTCAACAACATGAGGGTAAAAAGACCTGCCATCAGGAGTTGTATATTTTAGTTCTACTCCTGATTTTTCCGAATGATTTCTAAGATCATAATCTCCACGATAAGCAAGACCATAAAGCTCGGATTTACCAAAAGGAAATTCGTATTCTATATCTTCTGTTCTTTTTGAGTAATGTGCTCTCTCCTGAGCTGAGTGTTCCCGCCAACTTAATTTATTATGACTAACACCAAGATCAATCAGCCATTGCCACATTTCCTTCCTCCATTCTTCAAAAGTCTTTTCCCAATCCTTTTCTTCTATAAAATACTCTATTTCCATCATATCAAACTCAAGAGTTCTAAAAATAAAATTGCCCAAAGTTATCTCATTCCTAAAACCCTTGCCAATTTGTGCCAAACCAAAAGGAATTTTAGGATGAATACTATCAATAACATTCTTAAAATTAACAAACATACCCTGAGCTGTTTCGGGACGCAAAAAGACCTCTGTTCCTTTATCCTCAGTAGCTCCAACATAAGTTCTAAACATACCCTGAAACATTTTTGGAGGAGTCAGTTTTCCACCACACTCAGGACATTTATTCTTATTTTCAAGATGATCAAAACGAAATCTCTTATGGCAATCTAAACATTCAACTAGAGGGTCGACAAAATTTTTAACATGACCTGAGGCTTCCCAAACTTTCCTATTCATTAAAATGCTAGTGTGAATACCATAAATTTCAGGCCTTTTCAAAACAAACCTATCCCACCATAAATTTTGAATATTCCTAAGTAACTCAACACCCAAAGGTCCATAATCATAAGTGTTTGCTAAACCACCATAAATCTCACTTCCTGAATAAACAAAGCCCCTTCTTTTGGCAAGAGAAATAATTTCTTCCATTAAACCCATACTACTGATTATACTATAAATAAAAATCAAACTAAAATCTTAGAACCAACTCTTTTGGAATTTATCTTTTTTTCTAATACTCTTTCTACAACTAAATCAAAATCGGAAATTTTCTCTCCTTTTGGCCAAAAACCAAGGTTAGTCAAGATGTCAAAAACAAACTCCTGTCTCAAGACTTTTAGATCTTGCCTTTTTTCAAGTTGACTAAAGTAAAAAATAGCCAAATCAAAAATTCTATTGTTTTCCTCACCTTCAGGCAGAATTTTCAAAAGCACCTCAACAAAATAATAAGCAAGTGTCATCTTTTTTAAATCACGTCTGATTTTGCTAAACGATCTAACAACCTCAACCTCTGTAATTATGTCTAAGTTGAGGCCTCTAGACGCCTCAAGCCTTACAATATTAAAAACCTCCAAAAACCCTCTCTTTTTGCTTTTTGGTTTCCTTATTCCTTTGGCAATAAATGGAAGTTTTCCAAAATCTGAAGTCAAAATAAAAAAAATACGATCCGCCTCACCATAATCTATTTTGGCTAGAACTATCCCAGAGGTAGAAAAGGAGCGTCTTTTCATTAGAATTCTAAAATATAATCTTTATTCAAATAAATCTCCTTTTGTTTCTTGCCAAAAGAAACAGTATAGAGAGGGGAATTTTTACCTGGCTGTTTTTGAATCAACAACTTATATTTATTTTCAAACTTAAAAGGCAGTTGATACTTTATTTCGACCTTTACAATACCTTGAGGCCTAAGCTCAAAAAAACCTGCAAAAACAGTTTTTTCCATCTCTTCATAAGGATCCTGTTTTTCTAATAGCCCATCAACAGACAAAAGTTTGCTACCTTTAGGTACATAAACCCTAACCCAATTTGGTAATACAGAATTTAACCAACCATCATGTCTCTCCGGATTTTTATAAATAATTGTTAGTGTTTTCTCCAAATAACCATCTTTATTAACAGAAACTTCCTGATTCACTTCCTGAGTAACATAAAGGTTTGACTTTCTACCACCCAAGTTTGCATCGTTTATATAAAGATAATCGCCTGAATAATCAAGAAAATTACCAGTAATTCCAAATTTTCTAGCTGCATTTTGTACATTCTTATCTTTAAAATAAAATAAAATATGCTTTTCCTCTAAAGATTTCAAAAAAACAGCTAAGAGATCGGGGAGCTTGCTTGCCGGCTGTCCCAAGGAATAAGCAGCAATAGAATTCATCAGAGGACCAATCATCTTCTTGCGATTAAGCCAATTTGGAGGAGCATAAATAATCTTTCCACTTCCTGAAGGATCCCAAACTATTGGACCTTCAACATCAGCCAAACTTTCAAGCTCATAGATTACCTGTGGACAATTACACTGGCTAACTATCTGATCACTAAAAGTTCCATAACCGGCAACTTGAATTGGACCTAAAACTGACAATAAATCAACTAAAAATTGAGTATCAACTCCAATAACCGCATCAACATTACCTAATCCAACCTTTTCTATTTCATTAGTAAAGATCTTCATTGATTCTTCAAAGCTGGGGGACCAATTTAAATCTCTCAATCTCAATTTTTTAGATATAACATAAGGTCCCTTAAGATACTTAATTATTGGATCTGGAGCATTCAGAGAGGGTTTGTATTTTGAATCCAAGTTATAGATATCATCAGAATAAACTGGCTCAAATGTGGCTTTATCTACATTCATAACCGCATAAGCAGTCATAAATCCTCCGGTTGGCCTTAATTCTTTATCATTTTGAAAAATCAGTAAATATCGACGAGGAGAATCAATACCCAAAATATAAGGTAACTGCTGCAACATTGGTTCGCCAACCTCAATCATTACAAGCGTTTGGTTTGCTTTATTCAAAAGATTTTCCATCCTAGCTCTAACTTCAGTTTTACCCACCCTGACTGGATACCTGTTTGGATCAATTTGGTTCAACTCCGCCTTAACTAAAGATAGCTTATTCACAACCGAACCGGTTTTTGGCAAAACATCTGGCAATGTTTTTGTAATAAAAGCTATTTTATCTACAGTTGAAACAGATTCTTTACCCAAAGAAGAACCTTTAAAACCCAAAAGATCAAGGTGTGGTCCTAATACAAACAAACCATCATCTAAAGCCTGAAAAGAATAATCAATGGCTGTTATCAAATGCCCAAAATCTCTTATATAACTACCAAAAAAAGGAAAAAAACTAGACCATTTAATTAATCCATAGGAATTTTTCAAGGCCAAAAAAGATTGTTTCGAATCTGAAAGAGATTGGTTAATTTTGTCTAAATCCTTAGTGGAAAGAGATTCCTTAACAATTTTAAGATCAGAGTAAAAAACCTTCGCCTTAAGGTAAACATTAAAAAATAATGAAAGTTTCAATATCAGGAGCAAAAAGATAAAAATTAAAGACATCAATAAATACTTTCTTCTATTAAAAAACGAGGGTTTATATTTATGACTAGCAACATTTTGTTTTTCTTCTTCAACCATCTTTTCAACTTTCTCATTCTGAATTGCTTCATTATTCATGGGTTGATTATTCAAATCTATCTTGGAAATAATATTGTCCATACAGTTAAGAATAAACCATCAAACAGTCAATAATCAAGAAGTTAAACTGCACCTTTGCCACTAATCATAACAAAAGGAGTTTTAAGAATAATTAATAAATCAAGCCATAAAGACTTTTTCCTAGCATAATAAGCATCCATCTGAATTCTTTTCTCAAAATCAACTTCGCTCCTTCCGTTTACTTGCCAATATCCAGTTATTCCTGGTTTAGCCTCAAGCATCTCCTTTACCAAATTTTTTGTGTGTGGATATTTTCTTTGCTGTTCTTCTAACTCATCAGGATAATAGGCACGAGGACCAACTAAACTCATATCCCCTTTCAAGACGTTAAAAAGTTGGGGCATTTCATCTATAGAATGTCTTCTAATAAATTTACCAACCTTGGTAACTCTTGGGTCGTCATGAAGTTTGTAACCAGAGTTTTTGTAAACTTCATAAAGCTTTTTATACTTAGGGTCAGTTTTCATCAAATTGTGAGCGTTAGCAAACATTGATCTAAACTTATAAATTCTAAAGAGCTTGCCTTTTCTACCCACCCTTTTGGGAATATCTGCCAAAATTGGACCAGGAGAAGTAATTTTAATTAAAATAGCTGTAATTATCATTATTGGAGAGAAAATAATCAAAAGAATAATAGCAAACACAATATCCATCAATCTTTTGGTTATTTCGTAAAAAATAACACTCCTTTTACTCACCGATGACATAGAGTAGTTAGATTATAAATTTAAAGTAATTCTTTTTTACCTCTTTCCTTTAGTTCCTCAACAATTTTCTTAACATTTTGAGATCTACTCTTAGAACATACCAAAAGCGCCTTTGGTGTGTCAACAATAACAACATCGTCAACGTCAACAACAGCTATTAACCGACCATCTGTATGGATTAATGCATCAGAAGTATCAATGTTAATTACTTCTCCTCCCTCTTCATCTCCATCTATAACAACATTTCCAAAATCATCTTTTTTACTATTCTCCCAGACCTCTTTCCAATCTCCAATATCTGTCCAAAAGAAATCTGCTTGAATTACTACAAAATTCCTATCCCGCTCAGCAACTGCATAATCAATAGAAATCTTAGGCATTTTTTCATAAACATGTTTTAATACTTTTTTCTCATCACTAGTACCCAAAAACTTTCCAATCTTTTTTAAATTAGAAGCAATCTGGGGCTCATTTTTTTCTATTGCAGACAAAATACTATCAGCTCTCCAAACAAATTGCCCTGCATTCCAAAAATAATCCCCAGATTTGACATACCTTTCTGCCACTTCTAGTATTGGTTTCTCTACAAACTTTTTAACCTTAAAAAACCTGACACCATCAATTAAAGCCATCTTTTCACCCTTTCTAATGTACCCATAACCTGTGTGGGGATATGTAGGTTTGATTCCAACAGTGACAAGCTTTTTTGTATCGAAGGCATAACTTGCCGCTGCTTTTAATGTCTTTAAATAAAGTCTGGCAGGCTTAACCAAACGATCAGCAGCCTCTGTAACAATTACTGCTTCAGGATCTTTTTTATAAATGTAAAGAGCGCCAACACCATGAGCAGGAGCAGTTTCTCTTCTTGCCGGCTCAACTATTATATTCTCAGGCAGAAACTCTTTGACTTGTTTTAATATCTCCTTTTTATATTCCTCAGAAACTGTTACACAAAATATTTTTTCCCAATCCACTAACTTATTAAGCCTATAAGCTGTAGTCTGAAACAATGTTTTATCACCAAAGAGTCTTAAAAATTGTTTAGGGGTTTTCTCAAGAGATTTGGGCCAAAGACGAGTTCCGCCGCCTCCGGCAAGAATCAAAGCATAAAGATGATCCTTATAATTCATATTAAAACAGTTTTTCTATCTCACCCAAAAACCTTTCCTTAAAGTTTGAAAAGGAAAATTTCTGTAAATTATATCTAAAATCATCTTGGCTAAAATCCATTTTAGCAAATTTATTTATAGCGTCAACCAAACAAGCTGCATCTTGATTTGCAAAAAAGACTCCAGTTTTGTTTTCCCAAACTGTATCCAAAGCGCCCCCCTTCTTATAAGCTATAACTGGCAAGTAAAAATTTTGAGCCTCAAGAGAAACTAAACCAAAATCCTCCTCTTGGGGCATAATCAATGCCTTCGCATTTTGATAATAAAAGGATAAAGTAGTGTCATCAACATATCCCACAAAGTGAATGTTTGAATGCGCCATCTTTCTCAATTTTGACATTTGGCTCCCTGTTCCCACCACCACCAAAGGCAACTTTAAATCATTAAAGACTCTTACTGCCAAATCAACCATTTTATATGGTTCCAGTCTTGAGACTACTAAATAATATTCCTTAGGTTTGAATTCATTAAAATTTGGCAACCTCCCACTCTGAAATCTAAAACTGTCAAAAATAAAAGGAGGATAAATAACATCCGAATCGATATCATAAAAAATTTTAATTCGTTCCTTGACTTCCTGTGAAATAGCAATAACCTCATCAGGTCTAAAAGCAGCAATCTTATCCCAGCTGCGAAGATAATCAACAATTGGCTTTGATACAAACTTTAAGAGAAAATTATCAAAATAAACATCATAATGACTCCATAAATAACGAGTTGGAGTTAGCATATAACAAACATGTCTTGTTTTTGGTTTCGTAATTATCCCCTTTGCCGCCTCGCTTGTAAGAGAAATAACCAAATCGTATTTATCAAAATTAAAAGATTCAAAAGCAATGGGCATTATCCAACCAAAACCCTGATGCCAACTTTTAACAAAAGGTATTTTTTGTAAAAATGAGGTCTCGACCCCTGGAAAAGCTTTCGCCCATAAAGCTTTTTTAGGATTATAAACAGAAGTAAACAAATGTGCTTTGGGAAAAATTTGATGAATTGCTAACAAAACCCTCTCTGCCCCACCCAACTTATTTACCCTGTCGTAAACTATAGCGACCTTTAGATTATCCAATTTACCCACATCCATATTCTACAACATAATGCTTTAGAGATAAAAACAAACCCACCTAAAAAATATTCTATTCTTTATCTGTATAAAAATGACTGCTGCAATTATATCCATCTCAAACTCAAGCATCCATTCCCATATTAATGTCTCAATTCTATTGCAACACTTTTTCATTGTTCTAATATATTTGTATCCGTAGACTAGTACACGGATACAAAAATTACAGATACCCAAAACGCAGATTATTAATCGTCTCAATAAGATAAATAGATTTAGTTGAAGGGAAACTAGTCAAATCCAACAACCTCTTTATAGGTCGATAGCACCTTTTTTGCCATTTCTTGCCAAGAATATTTTTTTACAAACATTTTGCCCAAAGAGATTCTCTTAAGTCTTTCTTGTTTTGAAATTTTTAATGCTTTTTTTAAAACTAAAGACAAACTAATAGGATCATGAGGGTCAAAATAAAAAGGCAAATCTTGATATATTTCTCTAAACACAGGTATATCGCTTGCCAAAAGTAAGGTTCCTGAAGCCATAGCCTCAAGACCAGGTAAACCAAAACCCTCAGCCAAAGAAGGAAAAACATAAGCAGTCGAATAATGCATTAAAGCAGCCAAATCATCATCTGGGATAAAGTCAAAAAACTTAACAAAATTTTCTAGACCTTCTTTTTTGACTTCTTTTTCAATGTCGTGCCTAAAATTGTTTGGGGGGGAAATAATCAAAAAGTCAAAATTAGAAATATTTTCGATGTGTAAAATCTTAATTGCTTTTAAAACTAATTTTAGATTTTTGTGTGGGTACGAATTACCACAATAAATTATGTAATCTCGAGATAGATTATATTTTTTGTATAAAAGTTTTTTACTTTGAAAATCATTTAAAAATAAATTACTCACTCCTTCATAAATAACCCTTATTTTAGGGTTAGAAAATGAAAATCTTTCTCCTATTTCTCCACCAACAAATTCTGATGGAACAAAAATAAACTTTGCAAACCCAACCGCTTTCCAAAAAACAAAATAATAGAAAATTCTTTTAATAAAATATAGAAATGGATGCAGGGTAGTGCTTGATACTCCCTTAAACCTATGCATTAGCATATCGTGTATGGTAACTACATACTTACCAAAATATAAAATCGGAACATTAAAATGGGGGAAGTGAACTAAATCCGGATTTTCCTTATACAAAAACAATGGCAGCAAAAATTGCTCTGAAAAAGAATAGTGTCTGACATCAAGACAAACTTTCTTAAAATTCGAAGGTAAATCTAAACTATCAAAATACTTTTTTCTTAAAATAACAACATAATCAAACTTTGGTTTTTTTATTCTTGCAATCTCATTGATAAGATTTATCAGATATCTACCCAAACCCGCATTTTCAAGCCCATAAAGTCTGGCATCTATTACAACTTTCATCTTTACCTAAAAATAATCCATTCAAAAAAAGCCTTAATAGACCTCAAAAATAAAAGAAATCTAATACCAAGCAAAACTAAGATATTAAGCCAAATAGGATATTTTCTCCAAAGTCTTTTTCGATAAAAAATCTCCATCGATCTAACTCCTTGAAGTTTTATCCTTACTCTTTCTCTCAAACCAATTTTTCTCCTCCTCCTAGAAACCAATTTTCCTTTAGAAGCACCTTTTAGATGAAGTATTTTCACTTTGGGATAATAAACCAATCTCCAACCTTTTTCTTTTATTTTCCAAGAAAGGTCAATATCTTCTCCATCAAGAAAATAGTCTTCATCAAACCAACCAACATCATCCAGTATTTTTTTTCTAGTCATAAAAAAAGCGCCCTGGAGAGCATCTACCTCATGAACTTCATCCTCTGGAATATAACCATACCAATAACGTCCAAAAAGGGGTGATCTAGGAAAAATTCTATCAAGCCTCAAAACCAAGTGAACTAACCCAATCCATGGAGTAATAAAACTCCTCCTAGTATCTTTATCAAGCTTTCCATCAGATAAAACCAGCTTACAACTCACAGCCCCAACATCAGGATTTTTATCCAAATATTTAACTGTTTGCCTAAGCGCTCCTTTATAAACAACAGTATCAGAATTAAGAAAAAGTACATATTCACCTTTTACGAACATCTTTGCTTTATTGTTTCCTGCAGCAAAACCAAGATTACTTTTATTTTCAATCAATAAAACCTCTGGAAAATTAGTTTTAATCATTAAAGAGCTCCCATCCAAAGAGGCGTTGTCAATAACAATAATCTCAAAATCAACCTCGTTCTTAACCCGGCGAAGAGAAGACAAACAATCAAAAAGTAAATCTTTCGTATTGTAATTTAAAATTACAATTGAAAGTTTAGGATTTTTTACCATAAGAACTTTTTACAGTTTCCTCATAAATCTTGTCGAGTTTGTTCGAAATAACTTCCCAACTAAAGTTTTTCTCAACCAATAAACGAGCAGATTCAGCAAGTCTTTTGGCTACTTTAGGGTTGTTTAAAACAAAAACAGCTGATTTGGCCATCTTTTCAAAATCATCTTCAACTAAAATGTTTACATTTCTTTTTGCACCCAATCCCTCAGCCCCTACAGAAGTGGTTAAAAGGGGCAATTTTGAAGCCATGGCAGCAAAATGCTTTAGTCTAGTTCCACCAGGACCTTTTAGAGGAGATATAAAAATAGAAGATTCGTAATAAGCTTTCTTTATAGTTTCCTCATCATCGTAATCAAGATCGCTAATCAAAATATTCTTCCCTGATCTCTTTTTAATTTTATCTGGAATATGTTGCCCAACAATCCAAAGCTTTGCCGCAGGCAATTCCTTGGATATCAAAGGGAAAACAATATCAAGCAAGGCTTCAGCTGCTTCTGTATTTTGCAACCACTTAAAATTGGCAACAAAAAGAATCTTTGGTTCTTTATCAGACCAGTTGTTCTTTGCCTTAAAAAAACCCAGGTCGACACCGTTTGGCAAAACATCAACTTTAAGTTGTGGCGAAACCTTAAGCATCTCTTTCTTATCTGCCTCAGAAACTGCCACCACCCTATTTGCTTTCTCCCAATATTTCTTTTCCCAATATTTAAGTTTGGCAACATCAATAGAAAAAAGAGGTCTTAAGAAAAAAGGAGCCTGTTCATCTACATAATGTTTGTAAACCAAATATTCAATAGTCTGGTCAACTAATAAAACAGGAACTTTTGTCTCTGGAATATGTGGCATTACATAAAAAGTCTCGGCATGAATAACATCATACTGAGTCTTTTTTAATTCTTTCTCCATAGTATCTTTCTCTTCATCAACATGATTTCTTACCACCAAAAATGGATATGTACCAAAACCTGTCTTCAGAATATTCTTGACTGTCCAAGGGCTTTTTGACCTCTTGAAAACCTTAACTTTATCACAATATTTTTCAAGTTCAAAAATATACTTTTTTTCATCGTCACTCTTGATTAAAGAAAAAAGAGTAATTTGGTGTTTTTTTGATAGGTGTTTAATCAAGTTGTAAGACCTTATTTGCCCTCCTGATGAGGGAGGAAAAGGAAGATATGGAGTAAGCATTAAGATTTTCATTTTATTTTTTGAGTTAAATCTGCAATAAAATAACTGTCTGTTTCCTTTATCAACTTAAAATGAGATCTAATAAATTTAGAATCTTGGCTTTCCTTCTCCACGCTTACATAAAACTTAGCTCCTCTTTCATTAATTAGTTTATCAAACGAGCTGTCAACCGCTGGCCAGCCAAAACGTTTAGTCTGGTATAAAAAGGCAGTATCCCCATTATATGGTGCTATAATTCTAGCATTTTTTGGAGTTAATTCATCTACTGCCTTACCCGCTTCTATAATTTCCGGATGATTAATTTGATAGTAATCTTTAATTTTGTAAAAAGACATAAAAAACATCATAAAAACAGAAAAAGCAAAAACACCAATCTTACCAACTCTTCTATCAGAAACTAGAAAAACCCCACCTTGTGCCAAAGCTAAACTTACCGAAGGAATTATAAATATCTGATAATAATCATGTCTAACATTAGCTGCGGCAAAAATAGAAACATATAAAAACATTCCCACTAAAAAGAAACGAATAAAATTTTCCTTTCTTGTCCTTGAGATTATACCCAGACCAAAAATAAAAACACCGTAAACGCCCAAAATTAAATATCCCAAACGCTCACCAAAAATCCAACGCCAAAACGCTGGGTGAAAACGAATCATATCACCATTAAAAGACCATTTCATAAAAGGAATACCTGCTGGAAATTGATTAACCCACACCCTCCAAGCTAAAAAAGGCAAAATTAAAATAACAAAAAACAAAAGCAGCCTAATAAAGTTCCTAGAATTCTTGAAAATTCCATCAAGAGAGTATTTTTCAATAAACAAAAGAATTATGGGCACAAGATAAAAAATTGCATGAGGCTTAACTAAAACAGCCAAAGATAAAAAAACAGAAGAAAGGTAAAAGAATAAGAGTTTATTTCTGTCTAAAAACCAAACAAATAAAACAACTGAAAACAAAGCAAGACTGGTTGCCATTGGCTCTGGCAAAATAACACGAGAGTAATAAATGTTGTAGGGCAAAAAGGCAAAGAAAAATGCCGATAACAATCCCCCAAGAGGAGAAATAAACCTTTTTCCAAGTAGGTAAACAAAGACAACAGAAAAAAGAGAAAAGATAATACTTGTCATCCTACCCCACCCCTCAAAATTCAAAGGCCCTCCCAGTTTTGCCAAAACTGTATGAATAACATTAAAAAGAGGGAACTCAACAAATCTATATCCATTTGGATTAAACCAACCAGATTGAATACTTGAAATATCATAATATCGAGGATAAAGTATGTTTATTCCTTCTTCAAAATAAATTCTTGAGACCGAGGAGGTATCAGCTTGACGCCACGAATGCCAATCAGCCAAGGGGTTATTAATCTTATAAATTCTAACCAAAAAACCAAAAATCAAAATTAAAAACAACCAAAACAGTTCACTAAAAATAAATTTTTTGACTTTAGACATATGTTTTCTTTCCAGAATTATAATTCAAATAACCAAAAGTTACTCCAATTAAAAGCCAAAGTAAAGAAGCAACCTTACTTGCCTCAAAAACATCGATTAAGAAACTATTAACTATAAATGCCAAAAGCATTGCTATTAATCCAGAAATATAGTACTTTAAAAAGCCTTTTGAATTCTGCCAAAAATAAAAGAGCCTTTTGATTATTGCAAAAATAAGCAAATAAAAACTTAACAACCCCAAAATTCCAACCTCAGCTAAAAGTCTTAAAAGATCATTATCAGTTGCCAAATCAACAGAAGAATAACCACTTCCCAAAATTGGGTTTCTCAAAAAAGCGCGCCAAGCTCTTGGCCATTCGATTTTTGTCCTTATCTCAAAAGAGCGATAAACTGCCACTTCAGCAATATTAACAGGCTCTCCGGGTACAACATCAGCAGGCAAACCCTCACCTACATCAAGTCTTTTACTTCCAGATGGAAGAGTTGGAATATTAAGTTGACTTCTTTGCTCTTGCTCTTTATTTAAAGCATTAAAAGAATTCCACTCCTTATTTATATTTACCTTGATGGTCAAAATAAAACGATCTCTAAGCTGAGATGGATAGGCAAGAACAAGCAAGAATATCAAAGATGCAACAAAAATAAGCTTCTTTTTACCCAAGAGGACAAGAAGCGCCAATATACCAAAAACAAGTGCAATAAAAGAAAGCCGAGCAGCAGTCAACATAAAAACATAAAAAGAAAACGCTAAAAGAAATATAAAAATAGAGAAAAGAAAAATATTATTTCTCTTTTTTTGCAAAGAAAAACCTTTAAACGGCCAGTGGTAAATAACAAAAGCAGAAACCAAAATCATACACATCACCAAAAAAACAGCCAGATCATAATGACCAGCAAAGGTTGAATTTATTCTCTGACCCTGAGTCAAGTAAACTATCTTACCTTTGGCAAGCTCAGTATTTGTGGTTGATATACTAGGAAAATGAAAATAAAGTTGGCCTACACCATAAATATTGACCAACAATAAAGACGAAAACAAAGTTGCAAGAAATAAATTAAACCTCCTTTTGTCTATCTTTATACTCATTCCTAAAAATATAAGAATCAAAAGTTCAACTCTCCTTAAGAAATGAAAAACAACAGAAGAAAAAGAAACAGTCTGGATAAGCGAAATAGCAGAATAAGATGAAACCAATCCAACAAACCAAAAAATAACAACGGCTTGAAATAAATTGTCTTTAACCAAATCTTTAAATTTTCCCGAAACCAAAACATAAAATGACCAAAAAATAACTGCAGTCAAAATCAAAAAATCCTCAAGTCTTATTGAAACAACGCTTTTAGGTATCTCAATAAAAGGAAACTTTTGGTACAAAATTACAAACGATAAAATTGTAATTAAAAACCAAAATAAAAACTCCTCAAATCTCTCTAAGTATTTTGACATATGTTTTAGCATATTCCTTCTTACCAATAAACCAAAAAGCAATTATACGAAAGAAAACAAAAATATAAATTAAGATTAAAAGACCAACTTTAGCCATTTTCCCAAAATGTTTTTTGTAAAAATACAAAAGGCCCTTAAATTCACCCAACCACTGTCTAAATTGCGGTCTATCAAGACTACCACCCCCAAGATGAATAACTTCTGCACTATCTGTCCATCCTATCTTAAATCCAGCTTTTCTTGCCCTAAAGCAAAAGTCAACATCTTCCCCATACATAAAAATATTATCATCAAAAAAGCCTATCCTATCAAAAACCTCATTTTTAACAAGCATTGCAGTTCCCGAAACCCAACCAACCCTACCCTTTTTATAGTAAGACAAACTTCTCTCTTGATAAGAAGGAATATTTATAAATCGACGAAATATATCATCAAGTCCAGAAAGCCATAAAAATAAAGGCCAAAGATATGGCAATTCTCCCCCATTTGGCTGAAAAGAACCATCTTTATTAATAAGCTTTGGAGAAGCAATATCAAAACCAGATTTAGCAAAATCATAAAGACTATCAAGAGAACCTTCTAAGACTTCTGTATCAGAATTAAGAATTAAACAAAATTCAGCATCTTTAAAGTGCCTCTTAAGTGCCAAGTTATTTCCACCAGCAAAACCCAAATTGGATTTAGAGACAATAAAAGAAACAGTCTTAAATTTCTTTTTAAGGTATTCCAAAGAACCATCCGTTGAAGCATTATCAACCACTACCACCTTAATTTTTCTTTTCCACTTTTTATCCACTATGCTTTTTAAGCACTTTTCTGTCAAAACTTTAGTATTGTAATTTAATACAACTACGAGTATTTCAACCATTTACCAATTTACGTGATAATTTCCACAAAAAAACCACTATCAAATTAATTCCTGACCAAACCCCAATCCTGTTTATTATCTTTGTTGGGTAATACCTTAGTGTAACTTTCGTTTCATAAAGCATCCCACCAGCTGAAAAATGACTAGCAGCAGAGTATCTAGGCTTCTTTGTTTTTTCATCAAATGGCTCAAGACCATTAACAAACAACGAACCTCTTAGCGGATAAACATATTCCTCAAGATAAGTACTTTGAGTTTGATCTTTAATATAATTAAAAGCATATTCTGGAGGATGATTTAAGGTCAGGGGAGGAAAAGGAAACTTTGTTTTGTACTGAAATTCATTGCGATAGTACTTAGTGACAAAATTTCGGTAGTTGTTAGAAAAATAAGCAGCAACATTGGGAACTTCAATGGTATCCCCAGTTAGGTCAGACTTTGTTGATTGAGGAAGTGCAGAAAAATCATCTATTCTTTTGGGCTCAAAAGGCCAAATTAAATACAAAAGGAAAATTATAGAAAAAAAGGAAAGCAAGACTTTTAAAAAACGCAGCATATTATTGGAAAAGGCGAGCCCTACCCAAACGATAATTGAGTTTTTTAACCTTCCTTACACCAATAACCTTGGCAGGTACACCACCAACAATTTCCAAATTACCAACATCTTTTGTAACAACAGCACCGGCTGCAACAACCGCCCCTTTGCCAATCTTTACTCCCGGCAAAATAATTGATCTTGGACCAATAAAACAATAATCTCCTATTTCAACTGGTTCCTCTCGTGCTTTAAACTCTTCATCCCCCAAATCGTGTTCAGAGTTATAAATCATGACAGAGGAGGCAATATCGGTGTGACTGCCAATTTTAACTTTATCTCTCCCATCTATAAAAACATGATCCCCAATGATAGTATCCTCGCCAATAGAGATATTCTTTGGATTGAAAAAGTTTGCCCACATATGAATAGTAGAACCCCTACCCATCTTAATGCCAGCTAAAGAATAAAAAAACCTTCTAACTGAATGGAGAGGAATATGGCCCACCCAACGAAGAAGCATAAGCTCAAAATCAAGAAAAATATTCAGAAAACGATTATAAATTTTTTTGATAGCCTCACCCCAAGAGAGAGGCTTCCCATTTTTATCTTTAAAAAAGCTTTTCATTTTTTAACAATATCTTTCAAAAAAGATAAAGTCTCTTTAGCAGTCTTTTCCCAAGAGAAAAGAGCAGCTTGTTTCAAACCGGCCTCAACTAGCTTATTATACTCTAAAGAATTCATTTTAAGAACTTTAGAAATTCCTTTAGCAATAGACTCTTTTTTGTAAGGATCAACTAAAATTCCAGCATCACCCACAACTTCAGGAAAACTGGCTATATTTGAAACCACAACCGGCGTCCCACAAGCCATCGCTTCAAGGGCAATTAAACCAAAACCCTCCCAAAAAGAAGGGCAAACAAAAACAGACGCTCCTGCCATAAGAGGAGCCTTATCATCTTCGCTAATAAAATCGGTAAATATAACTTTTCTTTCAAGTCCCAGGCTTTCAACTTTTTTAAATATAGATTCAAAAAGCCAACCTTTTTTGCCGGCTATTACCAACTGAAGATCAGGAAAATCTTTGGAAACAATATCAAAAGCATCAATTAATCCTTCGACATTCTTACTTGGTTTAAGGGTTCCAAGGTAAAGGATATAGTTTTTATCAATTTTATACTTTCTTTTGACTTGTCGCACATTTTTTTTGGGTATTGGAAAGTAAAACCTGCTATTGTCATACGCTAAATGAGTAACTTTGATCTTCTTTGAGGCAAAAGGATAATGTCGTAAAATGTCATCAGCAGTATTCTTAGAAATAGCAATGATACCTTTTGATACAAAAATTGAGATAGCACTCCAATACTTTAACTGCCAAAACACTTTTTTTTCAAATTGTTCCGAAAATTCAAGGTATCCTAAATCTGTTATCGAGACTACTCTTGAAATTGGCAAAAGAGGAACAGTATAATGACTTGGGGTAAATAAAAGATCGATATGATCTTTGTTTAACCAAAGATAAGGCATTAGTTTTTTAATTATCCATAATCCCTTACCGGGAATGATTTTGTATTCCCAAAAACCTTTTACCTCTTTTGGCATGTCAGGGAGTGGTTTTTCCGCCAAATATATCACAAACCTATAGTCTTTAGATATTTCATCCTGTAGTTTATGCAGAGCTTGAAGCAAATTAAAGGCATAAATATTAACCCCCACCCTTTGGGCAATATTAGCCTCATTTCCATCTATGCCAATAACAATCATAAGAAAGCCTCCTTGTAAACCTCAAGAGTTTTCTTAGCTGTTTCCTGCCAAGAAAATAAAGACAACCTGCTCTTCCCCATTCTTGCTAAACTCTTTCTTCTTAATAATGCCTTTTTAATGCCATCTGCTATAGAAGATTCACTATAGGGATCAACCAGAATTGCCGCCTTACCTGAAACCTCAGGCATGCTTGAAAGATTGGAGGTTACCACAGGGCATCCACAGGCAAAAGCTTCCAAAATTGGCAAACCAAAACCCTCATAAAGTGAGGGGTAAACCAAAGCTTCAGCAGAATTATAAAGCCGCCTTAGCTCTTCCTTGCTAATATGGCCAGCAAAAACAACCCCTCTAATAGTTGGATGAGGTTCTGGTTTTTCTCCTACCACAATAAGCTTTAATCCCTTGCCAGCTCTAACCAAATCAAAAGCAGAAATAACTCTTTCCAAATTTTTCCTCTTATTGGTCCCAACAGCCAAAATAAACTTCTCAGCCCTATACTTTCTTTTAACAGCATCTTTTTCTTTCTGCCCAATCTCTTTAAAAAATGGATCAACAGCCTCTGGAATTACTCTTATCTTTTTTTTATCAAACTTCAAAAGCAAGAGGTCTTCACGAGTAGCTTGGCTTGGGACAATAATCCTATCAACTTCTTTTTTAATCCACTTTAGCCTATTTTTGGTTACTTCAACTATTTTGGGGTCTGTAAGCTTTGGAAACCTCAAAGGAGAAAGATCGTGAATTGTTGTTACTCTAAAAGAATAGCTAGGCGGTTGAACCCAATCTGAAGAATGAAAAACATTGAGTCTGCCAGTAAAAGTTTCAACTGGCAATATATGCCATTTATTCCAAATCAAATCAAGAAAAGTGGGAGGAAAATGAAAGATACGACTTTTAACACGAGAACCATATTTATAATCAAGCTCCCTGGCAAATGTAATCAAACCCTCTCTTCTTCTTAAAGAACCACCAAAAAGGAGGTATTCATTTTCCTTGTCCACTTCAAGCAAAGACTTGACTAGGTTTTCCGTGTATGTTGAAACACCAGTTTTATAAACGATCTGTGATATATCAATCCCTATTCTCATTTTTCCTATTATCTCATACAAAAAGATTAATATTAAGAGAAAAATGTATAATAAAAACGATAATGAAAAAAATCGCCATAATAACCATAATAGCTATTGTCATCATTCGCTTCTTTTCCATCAACCTTATTCCACCGGGAATCTCAGATGATGAAGTAGAATACGCAATAAGTGCAGAAAGCTATTCCTTATATAATCGGGATATTTCAGGTTCAAGATTCCCCATATCTCTTTTTGAAAGTCAAACCTATGGGAAAATTAGCGCTATCCCCCCAATTTTAACATCAGTACCACTAAAAATTATCAAATTCAATGTTACCAACCTCAGAATCTTATATATGTTTGTCAATCTAATAACTGCCTTTTTCGTTTACATACTTACATTAAGGTTAACAAATAGTAAAAAAACAGCCTTATTGGGAAGTATCCTTTTTTTAGTAAATCCCTGGAGCATATATCTCTCAACATATATAGGAGATTCTCCATTCGCGCTTCTTTTTTACTTATCTTTCATAGCAACACTGCTAATTTTTAACGGCTGGAAATTAATTATTCCATTCTTAATTCTTATAATGGCTTTTTTCTCCTACCACGGAGGTAAGATAATACTCTTACCAATCCTACTTATAACCCTACTGTTTAAGAAAAAGGTCGATAAGAAAATAAAGCCTAAAGAATTTATAATAATTACAATCCTAACCACAATCTTTCTTCTAACATATCTAATTATTAGTCTAAATCTACCCAATTCAGACATAAATGCTAGATCGAAAGAAATATCGTTATTCACTCCTGAAATAATATCTTCTGTAAACAAAAACCGAACACAAATAATCCAAAACCCTTTGACAAATATTTTTATAAATAAATATACCGAGTCATTTAGACAAAAAACTAAACAATACCTGAGTGCCTTTTCCCCTGAAGTAATTTTTATAAGTGGGGATACTAGAGCATTATATAGATTTGAATACCACGGACTTTTTTATCTAATTGACATAATCTTAATTTCCATAGGTTTACTTGAAATGTATAAAAAGAAGATATATTCATTCCTATTCTTGATCAGTCTCGCAGTAATCGCCCCAATTCCAACTGCCATAAGTAAAATAGAAATATCCGTAATTAACAGATCGTTTCTATTACTCCCTGTAATTATAATATTCTCTGCATATGGCTTTACATTTCTTGTTAACATTGTCCCAAAAAAAATTAAAAAATTAGTCATCCCCATACTAATCTGCCTATATATAACATCAATTACTTACTTTTATCACTTCTACTTATTCAGAATGCCAATAACTGGACAGGAAAAATACTGGTTAAGTGAAAATGTGATCTGCAAATACCTGGAGTATAAAGATATAAATAAAGAAGTAAAAATAATCACCCCTAATCCAAGATCAGCCTTACTCCGATTTCTAATTTTATCAAAAAACAAAGATATAAAAGATGCAATCAAAAATCCTTTGCCATACATTGAGGAAAACAAAGAATACCAATTGGGAAGTATAACATTTACCAAACTTTGCCCAGAAACTATAAGCAAGAACACAATTTATATAAAAAGTTCAAGATTAGCATGCGATATTCCATTTAAACCAACTTTTACCATAATCGACCAAAAAGATGCTGGCGTAATAATTAATATTTACAACAGTGACATTTGCCAAGGAATCAGCAAAGATGTTTACAGAAGATTCCATTATCTTAAATACTATGATTTAGAAAATCTAAGCTATGAAGATTTTTGCTCAAATTGGATAAATATTCCTTTATAAACTACAAAAATTGGAAAGATAAGGTAACAACTTTTTCTAAAAATCTCTTAACTTCCTCCCAATCAACATTTACCAAAAATTGAGGATCTGGTTGAGTGTCGGCTTCTTCAAAATAAACCAAGGACTTTAGAATGTGGCTCATTTGATAATCAACACCCTTATATTTTTTCTTGAAAATATCAAGAAGTTTTTCAAAACTGATTTTTTTAAGAATAAAATAAATATCTATAAAATCCTTCTTACTACCACGAGAGGAAATAGCCGTTAACTTCATACAAGCAATATCATAAAGTGAGGCAATTTTTACTCCATCAAACTCAAGAAAATCACCAACAACAGGATACCTATACTCCAAGAAACTTACCTTTACATCATCAATATATAAATCAAGAGTGCCTTTATCCTGATTTATAACAACAGGAGAAAGTTTTTTAAGCTTGGCAAGCAAAATTTCTGTTTTTGGAAACTTATCAGAAAAAAAATCAAGATCTATGGATTTTCTGTGTCCCAAAATTAAAGACAAGGCAGTTCCACCTGCTAAATAAAAATTATCCAAAGCTCCTGTTTCTTTTATCTTATCTAAAACCTGTCTTGTCTTTGTGTCAATGGCTTCCTCAAACATAGAACCTCCTTTCTTGGCACACCTAAAATTAAAGCATAAAAATTGCCAGTTTTGTAAGACAAATTAGAAGAATTCTTCAAAACCGAAACTATATCCTCAAGAGCATAATGCTTCTTAAGCTCAGCAAAATCCTCCAAGTTTCCAAACTCAAGCACCCTTTCTATAATAAAATCCTTGTTTTTGTTTTCATCGAGAGATGATAAATCAACATCCCAAAAAAGTTTCTTAAAAGAGGCTGAAAAATTATCCATTTATACCTAAATTATACCACTTAAGAAGCTATTTTTCTTCCTAAAAATGCGTACAAAATTAAAATTTGTTAAAATCGACTAAATGAGAAAAAAAGATAAAGTATTTATAATCATTCCCGCATACAACGAAGAAAAAGTAATTGATGGTGTAATAAAGGGTATTAAAAAAGAAGGATTTAAAAATATAGTCGTTGTTGACGACGGATCCAAAGACAAAACTAAAAGTACCGCCTCAAAAGAAAAGGCTGTTGTTCTAAGACACATTATAAATCGAGGTAAAGGAGCAGCAGTTAAAACTGGACTTGAATATGCCAAGTTAAAAAAGGCAGAAATAGCCGTCACAATCGACGGTGATGGTCAGCATAACCCCAAAGATATCAGAAAAATGATTGAAAAAATAGAAAGAGGGTATGAAATTGTATTAGGTTCACGATTCATAAAAAAGAAAAACAAAATGCCGCTTTTTAATAGAATTGCCAATCATATTGCCAATATACTGGTATTTTTTATTTACAACCTTTGGGTTTCTGATTCTCAATCTGGGTTTAGAGCATATTCCAAAAAGGCACTAGAGGTAATAAATACAAAACTTGACAGGTATGAATTCGATAGCGAAGTGATAAGAGAAATTGCCAAAAACAAGCTAAAATTCTGCGAAATACCAATCGATGTTTTCTATACTCCCTACTCTATCTCCAAAAAACAAAAACAAAACTTAATTAACGGCATCAAGACGCTAATTAAAATTATTGGTTATTAACTTTTTTGAATTAAAGTCTGAAATTTAATAAAATAAAGGTATGATAGCAGGAATATCCATAATGCGCTGGGTTTTAATTATCTTTTCTTCACTGATGCTTATTGAAAGAATAAACCGTTTCTTAAAAAAACAAACCGGTCAATCAATCCTAAAATTCTTGGCAACTTTTGTTATTTGGGGAATAATACTAATAATTTCAATATTCCCCGATTTCGCTTACTTTATCTCAGGAAAATTGGGAATGGGAGAAAATCTAAACACATTAATTTTCCTCGGTTTCGTCGTCACTTTTATGCTTATCTTCAAAATACTTTCTATAATTGAGAATATTGAACAAAGAATAACTGAGATTGTAAGAGAAATATCCTTAAAAGAAGCAGCAAAGAAAAAATAACTACTTTCCTCTTTTACCTGTAAATAGCATTTCCAAAATTCCCAAGAAAACACCAAAATCATACACAATTTTGAAAATTAAAAACCTAAAATTAGAGCTTCTAATTGACTTGGCAAGACCCACTAAAATAGAAAAAGGCAATGAAGATCTAACCAAGGCAACAATATAACCAAAAAAACCGGCTTTATATCTTCTCTTCCCCACCCACCTTGAGTGATCAAAGATTTCCTTTAAACTTTCTGGGTTTTTATGATAAAAAATCGCCCCAGGTGCACTTATGGCCTCATATCCCAATTTTTTATAAAGACTCCAGTCGTCATCATAACCACCAGGAGTAAAACCACCAACTCTTTCAAACTCAGACTTTAAAATTGCCCTAAACACTGGCTGTTTATCAGGATAATTTTTGGGGTGTCTTCTTTTTTCTTCCCAACCTTCATTTAAATTCCAACATCTTGCCCAAACATTTTCCCAATTAGCCACATATTCCTCCTTACTAAAAGTGCCTTTATGCTTACCTAAAACAATAGGCTTGGTTAGTTTCCTTAAAAAATCCTTATCAAAAGTCATATCAGCGTCAACAAAAACAAGGATTTCACCTTTTGCGTTCTTTGCTCCAAGATTTCTTGCCGCTCCAGGCCCTTTATGATCTTGCTTTAATATCTTTAATTTATAATTCTTACTTTTTATTTTTTTTAAAACCTCAAGTGTTTTATCAGCGCTTCCGTCATCAACCACAACAACTTCAAAACCTTTGATTGTCTGACTATCTAAAGAGGAAAGACAATCAAGAATAACTTTTTCTTCATTATAGGTTGGAATAATAACTGATATTTTCATTTTGAGAACTTAACTAAACTATAACTTTTACCCACCGTTGCCACTTCCTGTCTGTGTTTATAATTAAAACTTCTAATCTCCCAGGCAGAGTTTTCTGTAAAATCATATCCGACAGGAGATAAAACGTAAATAATATCAGAATTTGGATAATCCTCAACACCATTTGGAAAACATTTCCAAATAAACTCAAGCGGATAACGCAGTATATGACCACGTGTGTCAAAGTCGTTAATAACAACAACGTTAAAATTATTAGGGCAATCTTTAGCAATAATTCTTGAGGATTTCATTATGTTTGGTAATGTTAGATCAGAAGGCATACCGGTAGGAGAATCAAAATTCACCAATTCACTTTTCAAATTAAATAAAATATAAAAAAAGAAAAAAAATAACAAAAAAGATTTAGATCTATCAAATACTCTTACCAATAAATATGAGAAGAACACTATAAACAAAGGCAGTATCGGTAAAAAATGGTAGTACGTAATGCCACTCTTTGCTCTACCATCTAAAACATCAGCAGTGTATCTAACAAGAGCAAAAAAATGATAAAAATTATTTCTCAAGTCAAAAATCAAAGTAGGAAAATTGGGAACAATTGTAGACAAAACGAAAATAAACAAAGACAAAAATTTTTTCTTTGAATATTTAAGCACAAAAAACAAAATAATAAAAGCGAAAAATAAATAAACATACTCCAAAGAAATTCCCACACCTGTTAAAATTCCTAACATTATCAAATAAACAAAAGATTTTTCTTTCCTGAACCTAATTAAAAAATAAAAACTCAAAATTCCAATAAGAGGCATATAATTTAAAATCCATATAAACAAAGAGTGATAAATCATTAAACTATTAAATAAAAACAAAACAAGAGAAATCAAAGCCACTTTTTCAGATAATAATCTCCTGACCATTATGTACAAAACAATCCCAGTAAATAGATTTAATACAGAAAAATAAGCAGTAATAGGTAATACTTGAAATCTAAACAATATTTGAAGGGGTATAAGAGAATAAGTAAAAAGAACCCCAGAAAACAATTTATGTCCATCTGAAGTTATCCTTTGAACATTTTCTTGACCCAACAAACTCAAACCTTTATTTATCATTCTACCAGATGTTATCAAACTAATAGCCTGCTCGGGCCCAAAAGTAACTCTGTTAGAAAAATTATAAAACCTAACCAAAAAGGCAAAAAGCAAAATCAAAAACAGTAATAAATTATTTTTATTATTTAGAAACCTCTTTAAATATTTCTTCATATAAAATCGAAACTTTATCCCAACCAAACTTCTCCGCTTGTTTTCTGGGTAGATTTCCCCATTTTTTTTCAAGAGCCTGTTTTAAGGCCTTTGCATATTGATCAACATCAGTCGGGTCGATCAAAATTCCAGCCCTGCCTACAATCTCCTGTCTTATCGGATCATTTGTCGCCACCACAGGAAGACCAGTCGCCATAGCCTCAACTAAAACATTCCCAAAAGCCTCAGAAGACCTTGAAGGAAGAGTAAAAACATCAGCCATCTGATAGACCTCAGGCATTTGTTCATAAGAAACGCTTAATACTTCAAACCTATCCTTTCCAAGTTTTTTCATTCCATACTTAAATATTTCTTCTTTTAAATCTCCACCTCCACCTGCAATAATCAACTTTGCATCCTTAATTTTTGCAACTGCATCTATTGCAAGATTTAGCCTTTTATCAGAAACAAAAGCCCCTACTGCCAAAATAGTTTTTCTTTTATCCTTTTTCTTTGCCTTTCTTTCATCTTTGAATTTATTAGTATCAACTCCATTTGGTATATATGTAACTTTTACAAAAGGATTAGCTTTTTTAGCCCAATTTTTGGCATAAGTTGAAAGAGCTACAAAAACATCAGGAAAACACCAAAGGTTGTTCCTGTCATCCCAACCAATTCCCGATTGCCCCGAAATAACCATTTTCCCTCCATAAAGCCAGGTTGCAATTCTTAATATTGCCGGCATCCAACCACCATTAACAGGAATAACAACGTCATATTTTTCTTTTAAAATTTTAGGTAAAGATTTTAATGTAAAAACCAAAATAGATCTGTTTTGATAGTCAAGAAAAAGACGACGCAAAATAAAAAAAGATTTTAGTCCTCTATTGCTTTCAAAATTTATATTTATCTTTTCAACTTCATATCTTTCAAAACCCTCTTTACCCCCTGATTGAAAAACAGTCACTTTGTGTTTTAAAGTCAAACGACTAGCTAATTCTTTAACAAAAGTTTCTGCCCCTCTATTGACTATACCGTTATAAATATTTAAAAAAGCAATTTTCATTTATCTTAGATTTAATATTTTTACATCCCCAATTTCGTCTACCATAATGTAGTTTTTATCAATATAATTATAAAGCTCTTTGGGAATATAAGAAGAAAGGCCGCTATCCGTATAAGAATTAAGAACTACAAGTTTTGGCCTTATAGAAGCAATGTCTTCTACTTCTTTTTTCTGAATCTTATCAAACTCTTGATACCAGGCAAGTTGAGGAACTAATGGCTTTGTTGCTGGTATAGTCTCAGTTAAAGCATAAAGACTATCCCACCAATTCAAAACAAAAATATAATCACCAGGTTTAGTTTCTTCCCTAACATAATCAATTACCTTTCTAAAATCAGATTCATAAAATCTAGTTTCTTTGTTAAAATTCCTTTCCAAAAATCTTGCAAACAAAAATGTATTGCCCAAAACAAAAAATATCAAAAACATCTGCCCAATCTTACTTATCTTTTTAAAATCCGAAAAAACAAGAGCTGCGGCAATCGAAAGATAAAAAATTGCAGGCTGAAAATGAAAATATTCAAAACGCGGATAGGCACCAAGAATACCAGCCAAAGACCAAAGAAATAGATTTAACAATTTAGATTTATGATTTAGGAATAAAAGTAAAAACACAAAAAATGGAAAAAGAGAAACAAAAAGCTCTGAAAAACCTGGCAATTTTATTTGGCCTGTTGATTTTGGAAGAACAAAAACCCCAAAATTAACCGCCCAATTCCACCAATAAAACAAAATACCCAATTTCCAAAGCAAAAACAAAAATATACTCAAGACAGCACCTGCCCCAAAAACCATCTTTAAAGATTCAATCTTTAAAGGTGGTCGCACAATAATCTCAAACAGGATTGGGAACAAGAACCAAATAGCCGTTTGCTTTGACAAAAAAGCCAAAGACCAAAAAACACCCGCCAGAAACCAATCCTTCTTATAAACAAGGTAAAAAGAAATAAAGGCCAAAATGCCCATATAAAAATCAAACCAAATTCCATTACCTTCATAAAAGATAACCCAAAAGCTGTAAAACAAGACCGACCACAACGCAACTTTCCTGCCCCAAATTTCCTTTGCAATTAAAAACAAGACCATCTCAGACAAGATAATCAAGAGCCAAGTAAAAAATTTTAACTGCCAAACGCCTACCCCAAAAAATTTATAAAAGATTGCCAAGTCAACAAGCAATAATGGGTTATGAGCTATGGCAATATCCCTATATGGCATCCAGCCCTTAATCATCAAATAAGGCCATGCTAACATTTCCGGCCAAGCTGTAAATTTAAGATTAAAAAGAAAAAACAACTGAAAGGCTAAAATGCCAATAAGTAAAATGCCATCTCGTTTATTTATTTTTGTATATTCTGATTTTTCTAACATTTTTATAACTTGAAACTCTTGCCTACAATCTAATAACCAGTCTTCCCCCACCAAATCCTCCTTTTTATCTTCCTTAATGGAGTTTCAAAAAATGATCTAATCCTAAACGAAGCATCCATTACTCTCCAAGGACTTTCAACAATATCTGGCCTATCTTTAAAAAACGCTTCTGGATAATAAAAATCTAAAGGAAAAGGAATACCTAGCTCATATTTGTACTTTAAATTTCTCTTAATCACTTTTTTGTCTTCGATAAGGCTAGTTGAGCGAACAAGATGGGTAAAGTGGAGATAATAATCATCCAAATGGAACCTCCTTTTTGGATCTCTTTCCTGAATTAAAACTCCATCTTTATCAAACAAACCCTGAGTCCCATGAGGATTGTCAAAATGAATACCAGGAATATTTCGCCTAAAAAACCTAACAGTTAAATTTCCCTGCTTGCCGTCAATAACATAACGTCCCGCTTTCTCTTCCTGATAATGAAATATATCCCCCACTAAGTTGTAGTATCTGTGAACCAAAGAATCCAACTCGTTTCCCTTCTCATTTATAAGATCAATCGCTCTTTTTATTGAATCTTTCCACCAAACTTCATCACCATCCAAAATCATTACCCAATCACAATCTGATTGATCAAGCATTTTTTGCCTGACACTGGTAAACTCATTTGCATCAACTTCCCCAATTTGTCTTAAGTCAATTTTCCCAGGCCACTTCTTTTTTATTTCCTTTTCTATCTCAAGGCTTTTATCCGTGCTTCCAGTATCCCAAAGAAAAACCCTATCAACATAATCAACGACTGAAGAAATAGCAAACCACAAATACCGCTCCTCATTTCTTACTAGGGTATGAGCAAAGATAGAATTAGACATAAATAATAGTCAATGGTCAATGGTTAATGGTTAATGATCTTTACTTATCAACCATTAATTTTCAATTTAAGACTCCTAATCCATCCATTCAATTGTCTACCAAGTAAATTATAGCCATTTTTAAGACTTTCAAAATCAGAAGAATTTAATAAACCCAAATCTCTTGCAAGCCTTATGTGATAAAGCGTTTCTCCCAACGACCCTCTCGCGTTATATAGAAAATTTATCAACTCTTTTGTGCTATTCCTATAGAAACCCTCAGATATATTCGCTGACACAGAACTGGCAGACCTCCTAATCTGAGAGGTTAGACCATATACCTCAGCCCTAGGAAAGGCCTCTGTTAATTTATAAACTCTAAGAGTTAGCTGATGCGACAATTGCCACACAGGCACGTCTTCAACAGTCCTATAAAGATTATTCTTTTTCTTAATCATTAACCATTAGTCATCAATCATTAACCATTATCAGCTTTTATCTTATCTATAGTATCTAACCACCACCACCCAGCTATACGCCATTAGAACAGTATTTGTAACCGCCAGTGTTATAGTTGGTCCATAAGCGCCAAATTTGGGAATCAAAAGATAATTCAAAATTAAAATTGCAGCTGTCTGAAAAATAGAAAAAACGCCAATAATTTTTGGCTTTTTCATTGCATAAATAATCGCTGAAACAGAAGGAGAGGTAAACAAAAATGGGATCATAGCCAAGGCCAAGGCCTGAAAGATACCAACAGAATTAAGATACTTTTCTCCAAAAAGTAGAAGTATAAAAGGTTTGGCAAAAATTACCCATAAAATTATTCCAAAACTAACCCCAACTATTGCCAAAAGAGATTTTAAAATATACGCCCTTTCTCTCTCTTTATTGCCAAAAGAGGCAAGACGGGGAGCAATAACTGCCGATAAACTTGAAGACAAAACAGCAATAAAAAAAGCGAGTCTTCCAGCGATGGAATAATAACCAACAGCAACAGCCCCAGAAAGAGCTGCAAGCATTTGAACATCAGCCCTACCTGAAATAGAAGACAAAATCCTATTTACCCCAAGCCACCCGGAAAATCTAAGCAAATCAAGATAAATACTTTTTGGTGGATGCGATTTCAAAAAGCCATAACCCAAAACAAAAACAGTAATCACCAAAGAAACTAAACCTGCCAAAGCAAAAGCGCTTAAAGAGCCTGTTAAAGTCAAACCATTAAAAGCAAAAATAAGAACAAAAATCACTCTGCCAAAAGAATAAGAAACTTCAGAAATCATCGACCTAAAAAATTTCTTATAAGCCTGAAGAACAGAAGTAACAAAACTTGAGAAAACAAGACCAAGAAGAATAATTATTGTCCAATAAACTAAATAAACACCTCCACCAGCCAAAAGCTTATCTGAAACAAAGCCCCTAAAAGCAAAAAGAAAGATTGAAACTAAAAGCAAAATAACAAATCGAATAACAAGTCCTGCCTTAACATACTCAAAAGTCTTTTTGTATTCATTTCTTGCCTGAAAATAGGCAATGAAATTGATTAAAGCTGAGCTCACGCCAAGATCAACTAATGGAGAAAGCATTAAAGCAAGATTGTTGACCGAAGAGAAAACACCAAAATCAGAAACACTTAGAGCTCTCGCAACAAACCAAGTAAAAACAAAACCCAGAAAAGCGGTAGCAACATTGCTAAAAAAAAGAATATAAGTATCCTTGGCAGTCGAAGAAAAAATCATTGATTTTAAGACTTGCTTTTTTTCTTCCATTATGTTTTAATAAAAACAACCTTCCCGACATACTTGTATGTCGGGATTTCTAATTATTAAGATCCCTAACCAAAAATTTCTGATCCAAATAAATAAATTTGTAATACTTCTCTTTAATTTTTAAATTCTTTCCGGTAAATCTGATTACATAAGTTGGAAAAAAATAAGAACCTCGATACATTATTTTATTTTCCAAGCAAATTATATTTTGCCTAATTCCTTTAGAATACTTCTTTGATATAAAGAGAGCCTCCAAAAAATCAGCATCTCCGCTTAAAATAAAACCTTCTTGATACTTTCCAGTAATAGATAAAGAGACTAAATCACACGCAAGTTTAACATCAACCCCTTTTTCTTTTCCACTTTTTCTAGAACGATATCCACGGAAAAAAGATAATTTTGGGGTTAATTTGGCACTTTTATAAAAAAAGTATTCATTTTTAAGATAAATCTTTTCTTTCTCGGTAAGCTTTTTACTTCTAGGAGAATAAGAAGCATAAAAAAATATCTTATCAAATTTTTTACCTATAGCATCCTCGATAAATCTTAAAAAATCAGAAAATACAAGATACTTATCTGGGCCAAATAGGGAAAACTGCCCCGCGTAAAGATTGGTTCCATCAACAAAAAGAAATCTTTTCACTCTTATATTTTAACATTATCTACCTTTAAGCAAAAAACTGAAGATGTAAATTAAAAAATGACAAAGACGGACCTTGTCACCCACAACTTTACCAAATCTTCCTTTTGAGACGTAAATAAAAATCTAACACCTTCTCTGCAATAATTTTATTATCTCTTAAGTAAGAGATTTGTCTTCTTAAACTCCCAAGATCAATGAACTTACTTGCTCTACTGACAAAAAAATTACCCATCTTTTCATTACCTTTAGCAAAATAAATAGAAGCTCTATAAAGATTGGCAACAGCATCAGCTTTAAGACTTTTCTTTAGCTCCATAATATTTTAAATATAGTTTTATCTTTCTAACAAAACAAGTTGACAAAGACGGACCTTGTCAGTCAAAAGATAAATTATTTACCATCAATATTGCTTCTTCATAACCTAAAGGGTATAAAATAAAAACATAAAAACAAAATGAAAAAAGGTAGATTCAGCATACTTCTTAAAAAAAGAAAAATAATATTAATAGCTCTCATATACATATTAAGTTTAAGCCTAAGGTTAATTGATCTAGAAAACACCTCAATATACTCGGATGAAATAACATGGACAGTAAGAGGAAAAGAAATAATCTACGCTTTAATTCACGCCAACAAAAATTTCTTTGAAAATGCCTGGTGGAAAAAAACAAACGATACAGAAGCTATAGCGCTTCCTTTAACTTTACTTAGTGGTATTTCACAATTCTTTCTAGCAGGAAACGGAAAGTACAGCCTTAAGATATTTAATGATATCTTCGCTTCAAGATTGCCCATTGCAATAATATCCTCTCTAACTCCAGTTTTTATTTTTTACTTCGGCTCCAAACTCATAGGAGAAAAATTGGCATTGATATCAGCCATATTTTACCTCATAAATCCTATCGCCATCGCATTTGACAGGATGTCTATCAACGATAGTTTCTTAACCCTATTCAGTTTTACGGCCCTAACTTCATACTTATACTACTCAAAAGAAAATAAGATTAGTTTTATACCTGGAATATTCTTATCACTAGCCTTTCTCACAAAACCAAATGGTATATTACCAATAATAGGTTGGTTAGTTTATGATCTATATCAAAAAAGAAATAATTTCCCTAGCAAACAATTAGCAATTAACACAATATCTTTCTTAGTTTTCACCAACATCATGTGGCCATATTCTTGGGAAAAACCAATATATTCTATATTCGAATATCTTATAAGGCAATTTCACCTTGTTCAAGACGGTATGACAGTATTTTACAGAGGAAAAATCACCACCAATCCCCCGTTTGATTTCTATTTATTCCAGTACTTAATAAGAATGCCTGAAATATTAATACTAGGATTTTTTGTCAACTTAATCTCAATTCTCTACTTGATTAAAAACAAAAACATAAAGACTAAAAAACAAAATATCACCATAATCACCTATGTCCTCATTTTTCTAATCATAATAAGTATCTCAAATAAAAAACTGGGGATAAGATATGCTCTTCCACTCTTGCCATGGTTTGTTATAGCCTCTGCATCCGGATGGCTAAAAATATTAGAAATACTAAAAAAACAAAAGTCTGAAATTCATTTTCCTTATTTTAACCACATTTAATTTAATTCTCCCACTTTCTTTTAATCCCGATTATTACTTTTACTACAACTACCTCGCAGGTGGGCCAAAAGGGGCCCAAAAATATGACATGGTTGGTTTCTGTGCAAGTTCAAGACTAGCCGTTGAATATCTTAAAAAGGAAAATATAAAAGGAAGTATTTTTGTAGCAGGTTGTCCAGAAGCAGTAAGATATTACTCTGATTTTAATCTTACCTATAATTTCTTAGAAGCAGAATATATTATTCTTGAAACTTACTTTGCCAAGCAACATCCAGAAAGTCAAGTTCTAAAATTTATTGAGGACAAAAATCTAATTAAAGATATAGAATTCCACAATGCAATTATCGCGAAAATCTACAAAATATAAATAACTCTACTCAATTATTTCAATTTCCTTATAACCAAAATAATTAGCAACGCAAGATGAAACCCAACCTTTATTATCAGTAAAACTATCTAATCCCCCAACAGACCTTATATTCCTGATTTTAGGCAAATTATTTACCTCTTTATCCCAACTTAAAGCGTAAGATCTCACTTCCTCTTTTATGCTCTTCCAATGAGAAAAAGTTAAAATAGTCAATGAGGCAAACAATAATGGCAAAAACAAAATCAATACAAAACTAAACAACTTTCTAATTCCACTAACTAAATAATTGCTCAAAATCCCAGATAAAACCCAAGAAATAAAAACCCAAATTCCTAAAATCATAGAAGTGGCCACAAACAAAGCTCGCTCGGGCGGCAGAATGCCCATTGCATAAAAGCCGGAAGCCAAAACTGCCATTGTCGTAAACACTATCGCAAGCAAAGACAAAAAGATAAGAATAAACGATCTTCTTGGCCCAAATTTAGGTTTCTTAAAAATAAAATAAACAAAGATAAATAAGGAAAAAAGAGAAAAAATAAAAGTTTTAATAGAAAGCATTCTAAAAAGGAACCATTTTGTTCCCAAAATAGAAGATTTTATAACAAAAAATATTTTATCCTGCTTAATTATCTCTCCTCCTCGCGCCACATTACCGGGCGAAAAAGACATTAAAACTAAAGAAAGCAAAACCCCGACTAGGCCAGCAATAATTATTTTTCTTTTTTCCAAAACAACCTTCCCTGGCCACCAACCAAAACTAACCAGTAAAGCAAAAAATAAAAAAACCAACGCACCAAGAGCAAAAGCTTCAGAAAAACCACCAGCAACAAACATTAAAATAAAAGGCAAAAATATACTTTTATTTCTATCTGAAAATAGTTGAGAAAGAAAGATACCTAAAAAAATAAACGGTGCTGTATAGTTTAGCGACCCAGTTTGCCAATAAAAAGATTGAACGATATTTGGGGCATTTACCAATAAAATAACAACAAAAAGAAAGGTAAAAACAATATTTTTAAAAACTTTATAAAAAGAACTTGACAATAAAAATAATATTAAAATGGGTAAAAACTTTACAACCCAAGGACCAATTGACTCAAAAATATCAGTAAAGAAAACTGCTGAATATCTTCCAGTCCAACTTTTCCACCAGCCAATCTGAGCACCCCAAAAGCCATTGTTTTTAAGAAAAGCCGCAGAACAAAAATCATCAACCCAATATCTAACAAAAGGCGAGGTTGTAAAAATAAAATAAAAAGAGACCAAAATAAAAATAACAGAAGATAGATAAACAATAATTCTTTTTACCATCTAATTAAATTATAGATTATTAGTAAAAGCTTTTTGCTTTTCTAATCCACTGATAAAAATTATGTTGTTAAAACAGTAACTTAATAAATACCATTTATAAATTAAAGATCACCTCTTCGTAAATAAAAAACTAAATATTTTGAAAATGAATCCTAAAACTGATTAAAACATATAAATACAAACCAAAAACTATGTGGAATTGTCTTTTATACATTCTCTTAAATCATTGATATTCAATACCGCAGGAACAAAGATTTCATTATTTTCAATATCTCTCTTGTAACAATTGTTTACTATATTACCAATATTTATTACCTGATACTCAAATCTTTTTACATCCATATCTGAAGCATTCGTTTGATATATAATGGCTGCTGGAGGATTTTTCAAAATACTACTTCTATATTCTTCCCGCTGCCACTCTTCCCTAACAATATTTGGTAAAAAAAATCTTGTGCAAGACCTTCTCCCAGAATATAAATAATTTTCCCCAGCTCCCCAACCATATACACTTAAAATACACTGATCATTTGTTGTGATATCAGTAATTCTTTCCTCAAAATCGTAGACTCTGTCTTTCATTACAAAATTAAAATTAACAGACAAAAAACTCTTCAAATACTGCCTCTTGGGAAGGATTATAACTATTGAAAACAAAAACAATATCAAAGATATAAAAGAAAGTATTTTTGATTTATGTATAAGAAAACTTGTTCTACCAAGTATAGACGAGATAATAAATCCTGAAATTATATAAAATGGAACAACAACTTGAATTAAATAATGAGATCCAAATACTTTTCCAAGACCAAAACCTAGAAACGAACCAATTGCATAAAACAACGCTGAATAACTTACCAACATGTTTTTATCTAAGACATAAAAAGAATTAAATTTTAATTTTAACCTTACACGATCAAAAAATAACAGTTTTTTGTATTTGTTTACCATAAAAAGAGATACCAAAAAGAAAACAATGAGAATAGAAATACCTGATGAGAATTCAGTAAAAGTTCTTTCAGCAGCTTCTAAACCTAAAATAAAATTTTTAGAAACATTGCTATAATTAAGCGGGTAAGCAATGCTTTTTGCAATAAACACTTCTCTGTAGGAACTAACTGATCCCATAAAATATAGATACATAAAAATAATTACAAACCCAAAAAAAAGACCGGCCAGAAATAATAGAAAATTCTTTATAAATCCATTAATACCGCTGATTAAAAAGGAATAAACAAAAAATGGCAACACAGCTATTACAGTAAAAGAAAAAGGTTCTTTTGACTGACTAGAAAAAAAGAAAAGTAGGCCTGAAATAAAAAATTTATAAAACTGATTTTTTGATTGAATTAGGAATAATAAAGCCAATAAAGACATACAAAGACCTAAAATTTCAGTTGGAAGCATAATTGAGTGAAGAAACGGTGAAAGAAGAATTAATAAAGTACTTAAGAAAACTATTTCAAATACAGGCTTTTTAAAAAACCTTTTGTACAAAAAATAGGTCAGGAAAACGCTAAGTGCTGACAAAAGTATATTAATAAGCCTAATTGAAACTATTCCAAATCCAAATATTTTGCTCCAAACAAAAAGGATTAAAGGCATCATAGGAGGTTTTATATCCCAGTAATCTTTATAAGGAGCACCTATTTTAATTATCGGCGCAACAGCCAAAAGAAGATGTGATGCAGCATCACCAGTAGTTCTATCTTGGGAAAAAATATAAAGGCTAAAAAAAATAAAAATAACTACTACAAAAAACACCAAGAATACATTTCTAAAAGAATTGTAAAATTTTATAAATTTTATAAAAACAACTGACATGAAATTCACACTGGTTTAATTCTTAACTAAAATAATACTAATTTCACCTTGTCTTTCATAATCATCGTCAGGAATAACTTTATAAACACCCTTTAGGGTAAATTCCTTTGCAATCTGATCACACCCTTCACAATTCCATTTTTCAGGACTTTGGGGGTTTTCAAAAATAAGTCTCCACTCATTTCCCATATAATAATTTGGGTCGTCCATTTTGTAGCTTGTAAGATAAATAGCGTCAAAAGGAATTTTTCCATTTTCAGGATTAATTATCTGCTTCGGTGTTAATGGAAACCAAACAGTTCTCCTTTCCCCATACCAACTGCCCCAAGTATCAAGATTAGTCAAAATAACCTCGTTAGGATCTGTATTTTCCTTAATAATTTTTGAAAGCAAAACATAAACTGGGGGCTTATCAAAATTATAAACTCTCCTTTCAAAACGTCTATCAAGAAGAAGAACGCCAACGCTCTGCCCAACCCCAAAAAACAGAATAAGAAATAAGGAAGAAAAAATAACTAATTTTTGTTTTGATATCTTTAGTTTAGAATTTAGAATTTCTAATTTAGAAATTATCTCTACAAGTGTTCCTACTGCCAAGATATAAACTAGTGGAACAACTGGATGAATATAGCGGAAAAACGGAATAGAAGCGGCAGCAACCAAAAAAGTTAAAAACACCATAAACAATGAGGCAATCTTAAATGAATTTTGCAGCCTATCTTTACCCCAAGCAAAAAGACCAATGAGAAAAAGAGCAAATAAATAAGGATTCATAATCTGTGGCATCAATTTATAGAAGTTGTAAAGATTGTAAAAAACTTTCTTTAAAACAGAAATCAAATCAAAAGACTGGCGAGGAAGACCTCGCAAGGTGTCAGAAACCGCCCATGAAGAATTGTGTTGTAAAACTGCATACTTCCCCCCTCCCAAAATTGAATAAATGAAAAACTTGCCAGATAAAGAGGAAAGAACAAAACGATCAAATAAAAGACCCAAAATCAAAATGAAAGAAAAATAAAAAAGAGATTTTTTAACATCAAATCGTAAAAGAAGCCAAAAAAGTAAAGCGCCTGCTATAAAAATAAATGCATGAGCTCGAGTAAAATACATCAGTACAATAACCAGTAAAGAAAATAAATCAAAAACTTTCTTCTTGAAAGAAAGAAGATAAAAAAGAAGCAATATCTCAGCGATAAACAAAGCCTCCGACGCCCCGCTTGTTGCATAATCAATAAGATTAAGATTAAAACCAACAACCAGCAAAGAAAGAAAACCAATTAAACTGCTTTTAAAAATCTTTCTTGAAAGTAAAAATGTAAAAACCAAAGATAAAACATAAAAGAAAAATGAAGTGGCAATTACTGCAAAATCAGAGATTCCAAAAATTCTAAAAGATAAAGAAATAAAAAAAGGAGTCAAAGGAAAAATACCCATATCAAAAAGAGTTTTTTCCAACTGTTGGAAAATAGAGGGAGAAAAGAAAGAAAAAGAAGAACCCCACCCTCTTCCTAAAACAAAATTCCTTGCCAAATCAGCAAACTTCGCCGCATCAGAAAAAGTAAGATAGGATAAATTAAACATAAAATATAATTTATTCTAACATAAGAGAGGAAAAAACAATTCCCTAAAAGCAAGAATCTTGTTAAATAGATTTAACTGACTTTTGCCAAAAAATTTTGTGTTTTATTTGAAGGAAAATCTTCCACATTTTTAATTCTCCTTATTTTGCCATTATTTAAAAAGGAGTAAACTTTATAACCAAAACCTGATAATAAATTAAAAACATCATTGCTTCCAGCACCATATCTAGTTAAATTACTATTCAGCTCAAACAAAATCATACCAACCCTTTTTCCCTTCAATGTTTTGCTTAAACCCTTCAATACTTTATATTCCGCACCTTCTACATCTATCTTCAAAAAATCTACAAACCTAATTTTTCTACTATCTATAAAATCATCTAGTTTAATAGACGCAATCTTACTAATATTTTTGTTTTCCTTCTCATCCGTTAGAATGTGACTTACTTCTGATTCTTTAGAAAAAACAAAACTTTCATAGCCATTTTTATCAGAAACAACTTTTTCTATAACCTCTACTCTGTTTCCCAAATCATTTAACCTGATATTCTCGTAAAGATTTTTCAAGGCCCTAGGGTCTATTTCAAAAGAAAATATTTTACCCTTTTTAATTTTTGATGCGGCAAGAAGAGTATAAACTCCAATATTCGCCCCCACATCAATAAAAGTAGATAATTCATTAAGATTATCTAACAAGAAATTCATCTCCCAATACTCCGGCAACCTTGTATAAACAACCAAACTACCAAAAGAACTAGAAGGGTAACAAATACATTTTATATCCTCTGTTAAAGCCATGATCATTGGTAATTTAATAAGTATTTTGTTAATTTTCCAAAAAATAACTCTAAAAACAAATAAAATCCCAAAAGATTTAAAAGATGATCTTGTCAAACTTAAAATATCTATTAAAATTTTCACCATTTGTATATTAAAGTTTAACTAGACGGTAAAAAAATTGAGAATACAAGAAGTTAAAATTAGAAAAAGAAAGCCTTTTTTCAAAATTACAAAACTTCTTGAACAAAAACCAGCGTAACTTCCAAGGAATTGGCCAACCTTGAAAAAGCTCTATACCAAATCTGCCTACTAAATACAAATTATTTTTTTCTGCTTCATATAACAATCTTTTTCTTGTAATCAAATTTAATTTAGTTGACTTTAATATAAACATTCTAAATAAATGATACAAACCAGCTAAACTATAAAAATTAAAAATATTCAAATAAATATGACCTCCTTTTTTTGTCACCCTCGACAATTCCTTCATAAAATTGCTAAAATCAGGAACATCGTGAGGAACACTTGCAGAATAAACAATATCAAATTTATTGTCAGGAAAAGGAATTTTCTCTGCATCAGCTTCTACAAATTTAATTCTCTTTTCTAGACCAACTCTAGCCGCTTTTCTCTTTGCCTTCAAAAGCATCTGGGGTAATATATCTATGGCAAAAACCCTAGCTCCAAGTTTTGCAGCTTCTATTGCAAAACTTCCAGTACCAGTACCAACGTCCAACACACAATCTCCCAAACCAGGTTTAGAAACAAACATAAGTCTCTTAACATTAGCGAAATAAAATTTGCCTTGAGAAGTAGATTTATTGTAGAGCTTGTCAAAATTAACAGTACCTAATAAATAGTCTAGACCAAGGTGTTTTTTACCAAGAATAAAGTAATTGTTTATCCTAAAAACCATAAATCTGTTTCTAGAAAAAGGCTTAAAGACTAATCTTAAAAATCTTAATTTATCAGAACCTTCAAATTTCCATATAAATTTACCCAAAATCTTCTGGAATATGTTAGGGAAAAGAACTAAAAATAGCTTAGAAAAATAAAAAGAACCCTCGTCAAAAACAAGTTCGTAACCACAATCTTTTAAGATATTTGTAATATCCTTTTTAGAAACAAATCTATTAGGGTCAGATTCTGATAAACCGAGACGTAAGCCAATTCGTGTTATTAAGTTATCTAAAGAGAAGTAGTTATGTGCCAACAAAATAATTATCCTTGGTTTGTTTTTAACATAATATAGATCTCTCAAAAAATTATTCGACGGTGAGTGAATAAAAAACATAATTATTTTTAAAAGCAAATCTCTTTTTATCAAGATCGCTTAGACTTAAAAGATTATATGAATTAAATTCTGGTAAAAAGTAACCCAGATCAGAAATCTGAAAAAAATTCTGATTAATTCTATATAACCTCGATATCTTTTTAAGTTTTTTAACTGCCAATATATGTGCAATTTCGTCTATTGGCATATCCTTTCTTTTACCAGATAAAAAAAACAGCAAGAACCTGGAAATCATAATTTATCAGAACCAGATAAAACTAATACTACAACATCGTCTGTTCTAAAAAAACCTCTATCACATAATTTACTATAAGCGGCCCAACAACCTGCCGACACTCCATTAATATTTTTACCAAAATTATCAGAAACATACTTTCTAGCACAAAATTCTTCATCTTCTCTAACTCCAATCAAAGATATCTTTGAAAATCTTTTAATTTTTTGCCAAGCATCCGGGTAATTGAAATGCCTATATACTTTCTCCCTTTCAACCAAAATAAAATGTGGAATCTTATTTACAAATTTATACTTAAAAAGAGCATAATAACCCAACCACTGACCTATAGCATTATCGCTATTTATAACAGGTGTAATTAAATAATCAGGAACCATATCGCCCAATTGTTTAAAAATCTCAAAAGATATATCCGCGTATCCCAAAATGCAATCTGGATTTATATATATACTCGGCTGAGCAATAAAGAAACCTCGATCATTGAAAGATTGGAAAAATCTTTTCTTATAAATAAACCACCAAAAATCCCAAACGCCAATTTCAGCACAAAAAAAACTTAAAATACGGCTAATAAAAGAAATTCTATTTGGCCTAATCTCCAAAAAAGAAGACTTATTGCTTAACAAACCTATATTTGAATAGTAAGGATCATCCAAAAGAACATACGAAAAAACTTTTTTTTTATTAGAAAGAGCAGTTAAAGCCAAGCCCATATTTCCACTAGTATTAACAAAAAATTTTTTATAACCCAATTTATTCATTTTCAATAAAATTAAACCAGCAACTCTATCCTTAAAAGAACCAGTTGAATTTTCGTTTTCTAACTTAAAATAAAGTTTATTATTAAAATAAGAAATCTTTTGTAGTTTGGTTAATGGCTTCCTAAATCTGACTTCAACTTTATCCATTAAATCCTCTAGAGCTTTCTTAGATCCAAAATTAATAAAATTAAAAAAATTTACACATTTCATGTAAACAAAATTATTTAACAAAAAAAATCCGACAATTTAGATACTACATAATTAGCTTCTATATTCTTAGTAAATGGATACATGGGCAAAGACAATGTCTCGATTACAAACCGCTTCGAAACTGGAATATCCAGTTTTTTAAACCTCTCCCCAAACATAGGCTGGTCTGGAATAACAATTGGATAATGGATCAAAGTAGGAATACCATTATTGGCTAAATATTTCTTAAGTTCATCTCTCTTGTCCGTTTTGATAACAAAAAGATGAAAAACCGAATCCTCAAATCTCTCAGGCAAAACAACTTCAATACCTTTAACATTTTTTAATTTATCCACATAAAATTTTGCAATTTTCCTTCTTTTAAGGTTATCCCTATCCAAAAATTTCAACTTTTCTCTAAGTATTGCAGCCTGAAGTTCGTCCAAACGACTATTTAGGCCAAACCTTACATGAACATATTTACTTTCTTGGCCATAATCGCGTATCTCCGAACAAATCTTAGCTAATTCTGGACTATTGGTAGTGATAGCCCCACCATCTCCTATAGCACCCAAATTCTTGGTGGGATAAAAACTCCAACATGCTATATCACCAAAAGTCCCAACTTTCCTACCATCTAAAGTAGTTCCATGAGCTTGGGCACAATCCTCAACCAAAAACAAATCGTGCTTTTTACAAATATCACTAATCTTCTTTACATTTGCTGGCTGTCCATAAAGATGAACAGGTAGAACGGCTTTAGTTCTTTTTGTTATTGCTTTTTCAATAAGATCTTCGTTTATTTGTCCATTTTCCTTTATATCCACAAAAACAGGCTCTGCCCCAACCGCTAAAATTGCTAGTGTTGTAGCTACTGCTGAAAGGGGCGTGGTTATTACTTCATCGCCCTTGCCAATTCCTAAAGCCATCAACGATATCTGAATTGCCTCAAGTCCATTACCAACTCCAACACAATACTTAATATCACAATAATCAGCAAATTCCTGCTCAAATCTCTTGACTTCATCAGATAAGATATAAACCCCTGAATTAAGGACCCTTCTCATAGCAGCAAGATATTTCTTGCCACGGAGAGCCGCCTCTTTCTGAAAATCCAAATATTTAATACTTCTAGTTACCTGCATAAAAGTTTAAGAAATCTTCATAACTCCTGATATAATCCTTAGGTTCATACTCTTTGGACGCCAACACTAAAATTATAGTATCCTTCTTAAAATCCTGCATCTCATGCCAAACACCAGGTTCAAGTAAAACCCCCACATTAGGCTTATCTAAAATTATCTCTTCCCTAACTTTACCATCATCAAAGACCATTTTTATTGATCCTTGGATACAAAATAAAGCCTGAATAGTCTCCACATGGGCATGCGCTCCCCTCACGGCACCTTCCGAAACTCCCTGTATAAAATATACCCTCTTTATTTCAAAAGGAACGTCGGGATACTGAAGTTGGGTGAGCATCCCATCTGTAATAAATGAAGGGGCTTTTATAATCTTTATTAACTTTCTTTTCATCTAGAAATACTCTTAAGTTTCCAATAAATAGGGCCAAGATACCTAGCAAGTTTATGCCATAATAACATACTGGCACTTTGTTTTGTCGCTACCAATTCAAACTCTGAATCATAACTTTTAATTCTTGAGTATTGTTTATCCAACTCTTTCTCATAAGGAATGTATATTAAATCAACAACAGCCTTTGGCAAAGTATAACCTAAAACACGGCTATAATGATTTGGACCTAATATACGAAGTTGATGAAAGTGATAACAAACAAGTTTGTCGTCATTAATATAAATGTCTCCATCTTTACTTGAAATTCTATATTGCGATATGTTCCAGGGTGCGGCATCTACACCCAAGTTTTCAGAAATTACAAGTTTATCTTCATACAACATTGGCCATTCATCTAAATATTTCTGATCCCCCAACTTATTACCCTCAGGTTTCCAGTAACACCAATCGATACATTGCTTTCTCCATCTCTCAAGACATTTCTTACCAATCCTATCATTCTTAAAAACATTAAAAGCAACATTAAATCTACCAGCCTTTATTTCCATTCCCTTACGTCCTGATGGAAATCTATGCTCAACAACTAATAAAGATTTATTCCCAATCTCCAAGACAGCAGGGTCAGGATTAGAGAAAAAATACAAATCAGCATCTAAATAAATCACATAATCAGCCTTAGTTTTTTCCAATACATAAAGTATCCAACTTGGAGTGCAAGTCCAATAATACTCAACAGTTTGTCTAGTGTTCTTAATTGATAATAGCTCCTTATCTTCAAAACTAGAAAGAGATACTACCGTAACTCCTTTTAATTTCATTTTGTTTAATATATCCTTCGTATAGCTATCAAAGGCCAAAATCCAAAGCTTAGCTTTAGGATTGTTTTTAATTAACGAGGCGTGAAGAGCTAATCCTTTAATCAGAAAGCCTTTATCAAAATAAGTACAATAAACCAGATTATTATTCTTCATAAACAGCTAGTTGACTTTTCTCAAAAAATAATTAGAAAGAATAATCTTTTCTTTAACACCATTAATAATATATTCCTCTAGAGAATAATCCCTTTCTAGAATTTCCAACCCATTTCTAACTAAAAAATTTTCAAAGACATCTCTATTGGGTACAACAAAATAATGAGTCTCAATACCACTAATACTCCAAACTTTTTGCTGAACATAAAAAGTCTTCTCGTATTTAGAAAGAGGAATTCTAGTGATAAAAATAAAACTTTTCGAAACTCTCTTAAATTCCAATACAGATTTTTTCCAATTTCTAAGAGTATAATGCAAAACACCACTAGAAAAAACAAAATCATAAAAATTATCAGGTGAATCAATTTTTTCTGCCCGAGACAGAAAAAAAACAAAATTTGGGTTTAGCTTTTTGCAAACCTCAACCAATTTAGGATGAAATTCACAACCAGCATAATCAACATCTTCAAAAATAGATCCTTTCTTCTTTATAATTTTTCCATAAAACCCGTTTCCACAACCAACATCCAAAAATTTCATACCTTCCTCTACCCTAAAGCCAATTTTACGAATTGATTTTTCCAAAAAAGAAATATTCTCCCTAGCTATAAAATCATTTAGCAATACTGTGGAATTATAATTTTTAACGCCAGACAAATACCTTTTTGCAACAATATCCATATCAACTTCATAGCCAGAAACAATTTTTTTAGGAACACTGATCTTCTTATAATAAACAAAAACAAGATTACTTATATTATTTTTAGAAAGAATATATCTCAAAGCTGTTAAAATTTTCTTCAATAAACCAATCATATCAACAAATTTAGATTATAATCTCAAAGAATAACTTAGCCCATAATTGTTTTATCAAACTTTTGAAAAAATCGGGCAACCAAAGATACAATCTAATAGAAAAAAGCCTCAACCATCCACCTTTAATCATGTTCTCAAAATACATATTATCATATTGTTTATAGTAACCAGTCTTTATAGAAGAATCTATCGAAAATAGATTACCAAAATCACAATAATATTTCTGAATAGATATATTAGTTGATCTTTTAGAATATCCAAGATTATTAACAAGATTCACACTTGGGGTAATAAAAAACATATTATTCTTAACAGCTGCATAAACTAACTGCATCGCCCAACTGTCTAATCTCCCTTTAATAATAGCGTTCCAAAAAGTCTCTAAATAAAACCTATATCTTTTACTAAAAAAATAATTCTTATAACTCTCAGTTTTTGAAATAATCCCAAAATCATCCATATTAGAACTATACAATTTCCAACTTCGTCTCCATAAACCAAAACCCCATATATCCCCCATCTTAGACAAGTAATAAGAATGTTTTGATCTCACCTTATCTGGATAGAAGTTGGTCCCATTAATTGAAAATATTCTTTTGTCTTTTTCATATCTCTTCAGCAACTCTCTCTCAAAATAAAAGAAGTCTTCAGAAGGAAGGGTATCATCTTCCAGATAAATGCACCACTTTTCTCTTTTGAAAACTCGGTCAAAGGCTTGAGGTATGTGTTTCTTAAGCCCCAAATTATTTTTATGTGTCCAAAGAGTCAAGTCGCATTTCCAATTAATTCTTGAAAGAACAGCCTTTCTTGTTTCTAAAACTTCTTTTTTCTCATTTTCATTACGAGGCCCATCTTGAGATATATAAAGCTTCTTAGGTTTAACTTTTGCAATAGCGTCAATAACCTGCAAAGCCGTATCTTTGCGACGAAAAATTATAAAAAGTATTGGTATGTCAAACTGTTTTTTCCTCATAAATTATCAACGGATTTCTTTATTAATACGGCTGAAACACTCACCTAACACCAAACCCCCAAGAACAAAAACCAACACTTGCCAGAACATACCAAACCTAGCAAGAGAAGTTCCTAATGCCCAGAAATTAGAATCAGAGTAGAAATAAATAATTCTATAAAAAAATGTCCCAACAAAAAGCGTAAGAAGATAAAAAAACACAACAAGAAACAGATAATAAGTTTCTCCAACCAAATGTTTTCTGAAACCAAGGAAAAAAATCACAATCATCGGTAAAACTATATCAAAGATCGTATATTTAAAAACTAAGCAGAATGAATCTAAGACAAATTTAAGCTTGAAACCATAAATATACTGCAAAAACAAACCTATAAAAGAAAATTGAGAGTCAAAACGCAAAGATTCCGGAAAATTGTAAATCGACAAGTACTTTTTAAAAATTACCCCCACTAAATAATTGGGTATCAAAAAGAAAATTAAAATATATAATATTTGCCTAAACTTTCCCAAATTGATGATATTAGATTTGTGTTTGCCTATTAATACGACAACAAATAGCAATAAAGATATGGGCAGCCACAGTGGTTCATTCCTGGTAAATCTGGAAAAGGCAAAAAAGACAGACCCCAAAATCAAATAAGAAATATCGTTTTTATGCATCCACCTTATCAAGTAAAATGTGCCAAACAAAATAAAAATAGAAAAAACGGTAGAAGTTTCTGGATTTAAGAATTTACGATAAAAAATAGGCAGAAAAGATATTATAAATGATATTAACAACGCTGCTTTTCTACTAGTTAATCTACTAATATAAGAGTAAACACCCAAGACCAATGCTAGAAAAAAGAACGAATAAACATACTGTGGATTATTACTTCCCGCTACATACAAAATTGAGTGAACGAGAGAAGTTAAAAGAGGATAGAAAGCATCATAAAAAGATTGCGCTGAGAAAAAAATACTCTGGCTTTGAACAATAAGTTTTGCTCTGTAATCATACATTTGGATTGAGTCCCACATCCAGATTGGCCAATACAAATCCCTGATAAGCAAAGTTAAAAACAGAAATGTAATTCCCCCAAAAAAGAACTTATCCAATTTATCAAGATTCTTTAGGAAACCCAAATGGAGATCTAAAGAATATTTATTCCTCAAAGACAAATTTATCAATACAAATATTAGATTCCCAAAAAGCAAGAATAAAAAAATACCAACAAAATTAAATCTGTAGCCAACAAAACCCAATAAAAAAAGCCCAAAAGTCGTCAGACCGACGCCAAGCATAAATCCAGAAGAAATGTTTTCAGCCAAACCCATTCTTAAACGGAAAAGCCTTATTACATTAATTCCAAGAAACAAGATCATCAATAAAAAGAATAATTGCATTAAGATGTGGTATATCATTTTTTGATTCTAATTAAGCCCCAAACATCATCATACCTATAGTCATCGGGTTTATAAGATAAATCTGAGATCCTCTCTATATAATTTCCATCCTCTCGCCTAAATAGGTAAACTATCTTATCAGAATCAACATCAAAATCCGGCCAAATATAATCTTTTTTTTGGAGGTCCATCATATATTGAATGCAGATATCCTTTTGTAATTACAATATAATCATAATCTTTTAAATTCAAATCGTCATGATAGCTGACTAACTTTCTACCACCCAAAAAATAACGATAGTACTCAATCCTACCATCTACACTATGAGGAGGCTTGTTTTCAGGAAGTAAAATTGAATCACCAGGTCTAGTATTCCTTTCTATCAAACTAATAAACTTATACAAAAGGCCCCATCTCCTTTCCATTTTCTGTTCATAGGTATAGTTTCTGTGAGTTAAAATAAAAACTAAATCTGAAGTTATGTCATCAAAAGTATTTAAAAAGTTACTTACAAAATAAAAAAGAATCAAAAATAAAAAAATTACATTAAGTCCCATCTTTTTAACAATCTCAATAAAAGCGAATCTTGATCTGTTGATTTTTAGGTTTCCAACAGATAAATAATATTTTTTTAAATACAACTTCAAAGAAGCTAGGTACTTATTTATCTCATCTTTTGTGGAAAATAGGTCTACTTTAAATAAAAAAATAACAAATGATAAATAAACCAAGTTAACAAAATTTTGAGGCTGGATGTGATAATTTGCAAAGACATAATTGGGGTAATTGGCAGCATTGGTGGCAATCATAATAAAATATAAAACAACAAAGGGTAAAAATAAGACTGCGTTTAAGTTGACGACAAGACTTTCAAGAGCATCAGCTTTGTAATCTTTTCGTGCATGTTTAAGATAAAAAAGAAGAGAAACAGAAAAAATTGACAAAATCAAGAAAAATCTCGAATCAACAAGAAAAAACTTCCTCAAAAAACCAATATAGGTATAAGATTCAAGAAAAAGGAAAAAACAAGTCAAACTGATAAGATACGGGAACAGAATCTTGTTAATAACAAGAAGACGACTTAAAAAAATATTCAAATATTTTTCAAGAAAAATAACTATTTTGTTAAATAGAAATTTTGTATTCACAATTTAAATCCTCCTTAGCATTACTAAATAAAACCAATATACATCTTTTTCTAAATTTATCAAAATAAAGTTGGTTAAAAACAGCAAAACCTTTTTCTTTATCACCATTTTTAGAAACTTCAAACAATTCTTCTGAAAGAAACTTAGTTAAACCAGATCTGTTCTCAAAATCACTATCTGTATATTTTAAAACAATCAAATTCTTAACACCCTGAAATTCTAGAAATCTCTGCATAGAAAAAATAGGCTCATAATCCCAAGGGTTTTCTGATCTAAAGATAATCAAATAATCGGGATTGTTATTGGCAATACTTGATAAATCAATTACTTTATTGTTAAAAGCATTAGTAATTTCCCTAGCCTTTCTTTCCACTAGTATCAGGTTTGAATAACCTTTTGTGGCTACTTCATATAAAAGAATAACTACTAACAAAAATCTTGAAACAAGAACAATAAAATTCTTAAAACTAAATTTATACTCGTATAAAAAAGATTCAAAAGACAAAATAAATATATAAAAACTGGTTAACCAAAAAAGATACTTAAATAAAACACCAGGAAAATCATACCTAATTCCGGTCGGAAAACCGCCAGAGTAAAAAACAATTTGAGACATATAACCAAAAATTAAGAAGAAAAATAAGAAAACAACACCATTGCTATTAATCAAAAGTTTTATCGATTTGCTTATGCCCAAAAATCTAAAAATAATTAATACAACAAATAAAATAAAGGGAAGATTTAACTCCTTCACCGTCTTTTCAAAAGACAAAATGCTGGTTTGATAAAGACTGCCAATACCAACACTCTGCCCATAAACATTTTGACCAGATTTACTAATCGAAAGGTAAACAGCAAGAAAAACCCAAAGGGAAAAAATAATCTGTAATACACACATTAAAAGTAAAAATGGCCTACTTTTAAGATATCTAAGTCTACTAAAGATTAGATAAAAAGTAGGCAACATCAAAATCACCATATTCTCTTTAGAACCTATAGCAATAACGCCTCCCAAGAAAAAAAGCAGACAGTAGATAGATTTTTCAGATTTTTGCACAAATATTTTATAAAACGCCAATGAATATAGAGACAATCCAAGAAGAACATAAATCTCCCCAGGCCCAAGTCTAGCTAAAATATCAGCCCAATAAACATCTGTCATAATAAACATAGTAAAAGCAATACCTACAAAGAATCCAAAAAAAGAAGAAATTAAATAAGAAACGGTAAATACAAAAATCACAAGTATTAAAAATAAAGTGACATACCAAAGTAAAGGATTGTCCCTCCACAAAGCACTTTCAACTATTCTTAAGAAATAATAAGAAGGCCTAAATCTCAAAGCTTCACCAAATTTTCCAACCTCAGTTTTTAAGATTAAACCTGGAATTTCATTAACCAAAATTTTCTTATCACTACCTAAAAAATAAGCAATTTCATGATCATCTATAATTGACCAACTTGATCCAAAATTCTCTCTAAAAATGAAAAAACTAAAAACGAAAGAAAAAATAAACAAAAACCACACTCTTTTCCAATTCAAAAATGAGACTATATTACCCAAAAAAATAAAGTATCTTCTAAATCCCTCAAACTTACCTAAAAATCTTTCAAAACTATCAACCAAGATTTTGGGTGATATTTTCTGAATATTACCAAAAAACAAAAATGAAGAAAGAAACATAATCAAATAACTCAATGGGGTTAAAGAAATGTGATATCTAGAAAAAACAAAATTTTTAAAATTAATTTTTTCTTGGATACCTAAGAATAAATACCCCAAGAAAATTAAACATGTTGAAAATAAAAGTATTTTATTAAAAGACTTGGGAATACTAAATTTATAAAAAGCAACCAGGAGAAAATAAAAAACTAAAAAAAGTTCAATTCTAATACCCAATTTATTAAAAACAACGCCAGGATATATAAAAACCTCTGAGATAACAAGTAAAAACACCAAAAAAACAAAAAAAACAAATATCGGCTTCTTCCAATTTAAATTATTTTTTTTGTTATTTGATTTCATTTTTAAAATCATTTCCTATTAATACACGATGTAAGTTAAATAAATCAGATGGTGTTTTTAACATTCTCTTTGAAAATCTGGGGGGCCTTTTCTCTACAATCTCCACAGGAAAATCTGCAAACTTAAATCCAAGATATTGTGCTATTAAAACAAATTCTGTATCAAAAATACCACTATCTGTCACACATTTAGGAAGAACCTTCTTTACAACTTCTCTCTTCATTATCTTAATACCATGAGTATCGCTTCCTTTAAAGCCATAAAAAAGCCTCAAATACAAATTAAAGAGATAGGAAATTGTTCTTCTTAAAAGAGGTCTTTTATCCGCAGACCAGTGGGTCATTTTGGAACCAATGATTAAATCCTTACCGTATAAATCTATACTTGCCAGATCTATCATCTTTAAATCATAGAAATCTACATTAAAAACCACAACATATCTACCTCTAGATCCTTCCAGCCCTTTTCTTAAAGCTAACCCATAACCAGGATCTGATTTTAAAATTTTTATCCTCGAGTTTTTCTTATTTAATTCTCTAACAATACCTTCGGTTCCATCAGTACAACCATTTAATACAACCAAAATTTCATAATCATTAATCTTTCTTTTAGAGAGAAAAGAGGTGATATCCTTAAGAGTATCCCTAATTAAAAATTCTTCATTCCTAGCTGGCAAGATTATTGATAAAAACATATATTAGAATCTTAAAACAATATTATAATTTAATTATCTAAATCTCAATTAAAAACAAATTATGCCCAGAAAAATTTTGCTAAGTTGTGCATTTTATGAAGAAGTAAAACCAAAGGATCAGATGTATATTTTTTGGCTATTTTTTCATCTTCTTTCATCATATCTTTGAATTTTGAAGTTGAAATTGAACCTTTGTAAAGGCGAAACGAGGAAAGATAGTAAGGAATAACCACTGGCTTTGAAACTGAAAAAAGTTTAAGCCATAAATCGTATTCCATAACCGCAGTTTTAGTGCCTGTAAAAGGGCCGTATTTATTGTAGGCTTTGCGAGTTATAAAAACTGAAGGCTGAAAAAGATAATTGGTAACAAGTAGAAATTGAATATTAGAAAGGTTCAAAAGAAAATTTTTATAAAGTGTGGCGATTTTGGCAATTTCTTTCCCTTCTCTATTAACCACTCTCCCCTTTCCGGCAAACCATAAAGCATCTTTATTTTTAAGATAAAAATCTGCCACCTTATAAAAAGCCTTATCTTCATAAAAATCATCCGCGTTGATAAAACTTAATATTTCCCCTGTTGCCTTCTTTAGCCCTTTGTTTATTGCATCAAGCTGGCCTTTATCTTTTTTACTTTCAACTTTAAAAACCTTGGGGTATTTCTTCTGATATTTTTTAACTACCTCTAAAGTTCCATCTGTTGATCCCCCATCTTGAATTATCACCTCTAAATTGGGATATTTTTGAGAAACAATTGATCGCAAAGTGTCTTTAATAAAATCTACTTTGTTAAAAGAAGGAACAACAATTGAAATTTTAGGGTAGCGCGCCATTGGGAATATTATACAGCAAAATAATAATTCAAAATTCAAAATGCAAAATGCAAAATTACAATTCAAAAGTCAAAAATTGGAAAAATGATTTAAGATCTATGAATTATTAATTATGGGGTACGGGGTAAGGATTAAGAGAATAATTTTGACTATAATTCTATAAAGAAAAAGGAAAGCTAAAATGACATAATTAACTATGTATAACTGGAGTGTAGATACCAAAAAATTAAAAAAAGACAAAGAAAAATATATAATCTGGAAACTAGAGCAGCAAATAAACTTTGGCCTCAGAGGTAAAAAAATAAAAGAAAAACTATTGAGAAAATATTGGGATAAGCTTGATATTGACCCAAAAAGAAAGAAAGTTCTTTCCTCTTGGTTATGGTAAAAACCATACTCACACCAACACAAAAGAGTCTTCTTGAAGAAATTTGGCAAGACTTCTGGATAAAACAAGCAATGCTTCTTAAAAGTGAAGTGCTGGAATAATATAAGAGCAAAATAAATCCTAAATAGATAAATATGATTTATGATTTAAGATTTATGAATTATGAATTATTGGGAAAAAGAAAACACACTCAAAATAAAACCGTCAATCAATCTGCAATTAAATGAAAGAAAAAAATAAAATATTTGATAAAATCAATCAAATTTAAAAATGATAAACATATACTATAAAGCCGCTCTCTTTGATGCTGCAATTGAACTTCAAAAAATAAGAAACTTAATACCAGAAGAAAAAGCAAATAAGATAAGAAAGATATTAGTCGCAAAAATCAGCTACAAACAGAAATTAAAAAGGTTTGAGGCTTACAAAAAAGACTTAAAAGAGGCAGAAAAATATTTCTGTAAATTTACAGACTTCCTAAAAAAATCCTCAGTACATAAAGGATATAAAAACTTCATCGATGAATTAGCAAAAAACAACAAAATCCCTCAGAAAAATCTTGAAAATTTGGTCAAAGACTCCCAAAAAATTACATCATTCATAAATCAAAAAGTAAGATTCAAAAAGGGATTGCCAAAAGAATACTGGTCGGAACACTACTTAACTTTCCCTAAACACAAATCTCAAAAGGAATACCAATTGGAAGAAGTATATAAAATTTGGCAAGAATCAGACCCTTTAGCAAAAGAAATAATCAAAAAAATAAAAATAATAAAAGATGAAGAAGCCTCCTGCCTTTACAACAAGAACAAAAAAATATTTGAAATAAGATGCAGTCTAAAATATAAAACAATACCCTCTATATTCACTTTCATACACGAGTTAGGACATGCACGACAAGAAATGGAAATGATAAAAGAAAACAAAAATCATCTCTTGCTAACCAACTATCAAAAAGAAAAATACGCTCACAGATTTGCTTTAGAGCTTGCAAGGAAAATTGCACCAGAAGAAGAATTCTGGGCTTATCTGTGGTTTAAAACAAAAGATCTTATTGTAAATGGATTATTTGAATATTTTATTTATAAAAACAATGCCAAAAAACCAAGCAAGCTTTACGCGAATCTCCATAACCAATTCTATGGGCAAAAATATCAGAAAGAAAATTACTACTACCTAACATTAAAGCCAATTTTGCTTGAAAACGGAAGATTCTTCATAACAGCAATATCATTTATCCAAGCATTTAAAGAAATAATAATCCAAAGAAATGCTGTAGATAATAAATTTTAGGTTGTGGATTTAAGATTTAAGAATTATGGGGTATGGGTAAGGGGTAAGAGAATAAATTCTAGATAATAACCATGTCAGAAAGAAGAGGCTAGATGGGTAGAAAGTAGGGCGCTATAAAAGCCACCCTTAATTAAAACAAATGCTAATAGGCAGGCAAAGAATGTTTGCCATTGGGGTGAATTTTCTCAAGCTTGGAAATCCGACTATCATGCCTATCCAACCTAACTTGCTGGGCTTCAAACTTTCTGTTCAAAGAATCAACCTGCCACTCAACCGAAGTTAACCTTTCCTCAACGTTTGTTAATCTTCCTTCAACATTCATTAACCTTTCCTCGACGTTCATTAGTCTTCTGTCTAACTTGTTATACATATCATACATACCCGCAAGAATTGTATCAGCAAAATCTTGAAGAGACTCTTGGAGAAAGTCTTTAGTTATAAATTCTTGATGATTTTCCTTCTGCATAATCTAATTAAAACAAAACCGCCAAAAGCAGTCAATGATAAATAAGAGTGGAAGAGTAGAAGAGTGGAAGAGTAGAAGAGAGCGGAAGAATAGAAGAGTGGAAGGGTAGAAGAGGGTAGAAAAGCAGAGACAAGAGACAGTAGCAAGTAAAATATAGAAGTGGAAAAGGAGCTGACGAATATTAACCCTCAACCATTGACCATTGACCATTATTTTTTTATTAATAAATAAGAAAAAGAGAGGTAGAAAAAAGGCAAAATTAGAAGAAAATAACGGGTAAAGGCGGTGTTAAAAAGACTGGTTAAAAAGAAGACAAAGGGATAAAGAAAAAACAAGCCCTTCTCTTTTTCCTTTAAACCTTTTTTAAGATTCAGCAAAACAAACAAAAAAGAAACTGGCCAAAGAAAACTCCAAACATCAGCAGAAAGCCACTTCCCGCTTCCCCACCAATCAACAAAATGACCAGTCAAAAAAAGAATCAAGGAATTGCCAAGAACAGGCGAGCTATTGTGAGAAAGCATAAATTTTAAATTCTTAATTTCAAAAAATAAAATATTAAATTTTCCACCATGATTGACAAAAGTCTTCAGATAAAAAAGACAAAAAACGAAAACAGCAATCAAAAAAGTTAAAAAAATAGACCTTGGTTTAATCTTCTTCTTTAAAACAAAATAATGATAAGCAAAAACAAAAATGACCAAAATCAAACTAGTACTCCAAAACTTGGAGGCAAAAAGAAGACCCAAGACAATGCCGTTAAGAATAAAGTTGTTAGGAAATAAAAGAAACAATAAAACAAATAACAAAGAAAAAGCTGTATTTGTGTTATCAAGAAGAGTTTGTGAAGTGGTTGAAAGTAAAATCGGATCAAAAGTTAACATTAAAGATGATAAAAAAGCAACTTTTCTGCTTTTAAAAATTTTTAGACCCAAGATATAAGTCAAAATAATAATTAAGGATGAAAAAAATACTTGCACATAGTAAGGATTGCCAAAATATAGATTAGAAAAACCAAAAAGATATTTAACCAAAGGAGGATGTTGGAAATTAAATTTTGTTGGATCCTCTCCCATGGCATAAAGAACGCCAGAAGCAAGATAAATATCAGCATCTGACAAAAATATTCTGTCCTTTATTTTTCTTTCTTTATCCTCTATATCTTGGCTTCGCAAATAATCAGAGATTAACCTCTCATTAAAACGATAATGAAAGATATCAGGTTTTCTAAAAAAGAGAATGACAAAAAATGAAAAAAGAAGAAAAGATAAAACAAAAAAGTCTACCTTTTTGAACATTAAGGCTATCTCAGACGAGCCAAGTGAGCATCAACCAACATACGAACAAGCTCCTTAAAAGAAGTTTTTGGCTTCCACCCTAAGACCTTCTTTGCTTTTGAATAATCAGCCACCAATGGACCTGTTTCAGTTGGCCTTATAAAACGCTGATCTACAACAACATACTTTTTCCAATCAAGACCAAGGTAAGAAAAAGCTTCTTCACAAAGCTCAGCTATTGTGTGAGTTTCTCCTGTTCCAATCACATAATCATCAGGTTCTTTCTGTTGAAGCATCAACCACATACTTTCAACATAGTCTCCAGCAAAGCCCCAGTCTCTTTTTGCTTCCAAATTTCCAAGCGCCACCTTACCATCTTTAACAATTGGCTCCCCTTCTTCATTCAAATGCTGACTAGTTCTTATACCAAGCTTAGCACAAGCCGCAGCATAGGTAACTTTTTGAGTAACAAAGCCCAAACCTCGACGAGGAGATTCGTGATTAAAAAGAATACCGCAAGAAATAAACATCTTATAACTCTTTCTATAAATTCTTGCGATATTATGAGCATAAAGTTTGGCTGCAGCATAAGGGTTGGCAGGATTAAAAGAAGTGTTTTCGTTTTGAGGAATTTCCTTTACCCATCCAAACATCTCACTTGAAGATGCCTGATAAAACTTAGCATTAGGAACAACATCAAGCGCAGCGTCCATTACACGATGAGCACCAATTCCAGTAATTTCAGCTGTATGAATTGGCTGCCTGAAAGATTCTGCAGGATGAGATTGGGAGGCTAAATTATAAATTTCATCAGGCTTAACTTTTTGAATTGCTTCACGAATAGATACAGGGTCTAAAAGATCAGCTTGAATCAGATTCAAATTATGCTGAATATGGGCAATGTTGGCATAATAAAAATGACTAGTTTTTCTCACTATACCAGAAACCTCGTAGCCTTTTTTAAGAAGAAGCTCTGCCAAATAAGATCCATCCTGTCCAGTAATCCCTGTAATTAAAGCTTTCTTTTTGGCCTTAGCCATAAGAAGATTATACAACAATAATAAAAAAAGAAAATACCCTATTTTTTTTAGAAACAAGATAATAAACGTCAAAAATATCTTTTAAAAATCTATTAAAAATAGGAAGAAGATTAATGTCTCTGATGTAAAAAGAAATCTCAGAACCTGCTTCCACTCCATCAAGAAGCTCGGGATACTTTTTGGTGCCAGACCTAACCAAGACTGAAAATAATCTGTCACAAATTGCTGATAAATCGTCAATGGAGTATTAATCGCTGATAAAAAGTTTAAAAGCTAAGCAAAACAACTTCCTTACAGATTCTTTATTAAGATCCTTTACTTTTGCAATATCCAAAAGTTCCTCCAATCATCATCTGAAAAAGTAAGCTTCACCTCTCTTTTGGCGCTTCTGTAATTCATAAAAACAAAAACTATGCTACCCAATATCCACGAATAAAATTGAAAAGCAAAAAAATATGAACAATAACTAAAAATGGCAAGGATATTTTAACTAATTTCGGATAATACTTGGCCAAAAAAGGAAACATCAAAAAGGCAGTCAAGGTGTATCTAGGCATTGAAGTTAGTGTCCCGGTGAGCGTGGGAATAATCAAAACCAAGAAACTAAAAATCCAATAAGAAAACCTCATCTTTTTAATAAATAGAACTAGGAAAAATAAAAATAAAACTGTTAAAAAAAGCTCCAGAAAAGCAATATTAAACTGGTGAGAAAGTAAAGGTGTTTTGGTAAGAATCTTGAAATACCTATAAAAAACCTGTGGTAAAAGAATAATTGGCTTATCACTCCTTTCGGCAGCAAAAAGAGGCTGAGCAGAAACAAAATAAAAAGGCTTGCCAAAATAACGCCAAAGATAAGCCATATAAGAGAAAAGACCAAGTGGTGAGATTAAAACTCCAAACAAATCCCTTAAGAAAGATTTAGAGATTTTAAATTTATCTTTGTAATTTAAATAAAATTCAATCAAGATTAGAAAGAATAAGGCTACACCTACCACCTTTGTAGCTGAAGCCAAACAAGCAAATATGCCGGAAAAAATAAAATTCCTTTTCCTAACAAAATAAATTGAAGAAGAAGCAAGAAAAAGAAACAAAGATTCTGTATAAATAGCGCCATAATAAAAAGAGGTTGGCCAAGAAATAAGAAGAAACAAAGAAAGAACGGCAATCTTTGAACCAAAATCGTTTTTGACAAGTTTGTAAAAAGCATAAAATGCCAAGAAGGCAAAAATGTTTGAAATTAAAATACCTGCTATAAAAAAGGAAGGGTCAACATAGACACTGGTGTCAAGAAATTTTTGACGAGGGAAGAAATTAAGAAACCTTATTAGAAACGGATACAAAGGGAAAAAGGCTTGAGAAGGAATAAAATCATAACCATTCTGAGCTATACGCAGGTAATGCACTCCATCAAACCCTCCCCAACCCCAAATCCAAGAAGGTAATTTTGTAATCTCAAGAACTCTTTCAACGTAAGGAAACCAGCCTCCGTATTTTGGAATAAAAAATAAAGACAAATAGGAAACTAAAAATAAAACCAGTCTCCAAACAATAAAAATAAAAAATACAAAAGAAATATCCCTCTTAAAGAATTTCTTCATAGGCCTCAAGAACACCTTTAGCAGTTTTTTCCCAAGAATATTTTTTGACATTATCAAGAGATTTTTGAGAAAGTTTAGTTGCCAGCCTTTTATCTTCAATCACCAACCTTACTTTATCTTTCAGATCTGAAACATCTTTTGGGTTAAAAAATAAAGCTTTATTATCTGCAATCTCCCTGTGAGCATTAATTTTGCTTGCAATAACTGGTGTTCCACAAGCCATCGCCTCAAGAACAGGAAGACCAAAACCTTCGTAAAAAGAAGGTTGAACATAAACAGATGCTAGATTATAAACAGAAACAAGATCTTCATCCTCAACATAACCTAGACGAACAATTTTTTTGTTCTGGGAGAAAAGGTGTGAAAGTGTTTTAAAATGAGCAGTTTCTGGATGGGGTTTATTGAACAAAAATCTTATCCAGTCATTTGGCCCGCCAAGATAAGGCTTTTTTGAATGGCCTTCGTCAATCTGCAAAGCATGTTTACCAACGATTATAAGAGTAATGTCTAAATCCTTACAGGCTTTGACCAAAGTTGAAATATTCTTATTGTAATTAACATCCCCAACATAAAGAATAAATTTATCAGGAAGATTAAACTTCTTCTTAATCTTTTGAAGTTTTTTCAAATCATTTACAGGCCTAAAAATATCACGAGGTGCAAGATGAACAACCTTAATTTTTTCTGAACTATAATTAAGAAACCGAACAATATCTTTTTTGGAAGTTTCAGAAATTGTTATAACCAAATCAACATATTTTAAAAGCCTACTTTTCTGTAACCAAAAATTAATTTTCCCTCTTATACCTGGCGGGTAATGCTCTTTATAAATAAGTGGAATTAAGTCATGTATGGTAACTACCACTTTTTTACCAAGCTTTTTGCCAGGCAAAGTTTTAAAAAAAGGATTGAAACTTTGGTAGTGAACAATATCATATTTGGAAAGATCAGTCTTTGAAAAATCAACAGCTTCAATCTTTATGTCTTTCCTTTCAATCTTTTCTAAAGCAAATAACAACTCCCTTGTGTTAACTCCTATTCCTCGAAAAGAATGCCCTGTTAAAAGTGGCCCTGTATCTATGGCTACATTATACATAAAATACCTTAACATTTTACTACTTTTGAAAAAAAACTCATAAAATATAAAATTAATAGGGTGAAAAAAATAAAAACCAAAGAAATTTTTTTTATTTCACTTCTAATATTGATAGTAATAGCTTTTTACTGGAAAGCGATATTTAAAGGACTAATATTATTTCCAGGAGATCTCTTGGTTGGAGCATATTATCCTTGGCTAGATTATAAGTGGGGCTATATAGTAGGAGTACCAATAAAAAATCCTTTAATATCTGACATATTTTCTCAAATATTTATATGGAAGTCATTGATTGCTGAATCTTATAGAAACTTTCAGTGGCCTCTTTGGAACCCATATGAATATGCAGGAATCCCCCTATTGGCTAATTTTCAATCAGGAGCCCTAAATCCATTCAACCTATTTCAAATATTTCTTGGAGATCTAAAAGGATGGAACCTAATGATAATTTCTCAAAGTATTGGTTCTATAATATCTATGTACTTTTTCCTTAGATCACTTAGAATATCCCAATTACCTGCCATTCTTGGATCTATCTGTTACACCTTTTCAACTTTCGCCATAACATGGTTGCAATTTGCAAATTTGGGATTTGCTATGATTTATTTGCCTCTGCTTCTCTTACTTATAAACCAATACGAAGAAAAAAATAAAAAAATATACTTGTTACTAGCTGTTCCTTTAATATTTCTGCTTGGTTCTTCGGGTCATTTTCAAGCATTTATATTTTCTCTAATAATATTCAACAGCTATTTTCTTCTTAAAATTCTTAACCCAGATTTAAAAAACAAACTTTCTAAACTATCATACTTCCTGTTGGTAGAAATTCTAGGAATTGGCACTTTATTAATACAAGTATTACCAACATATCAACAACTAACAGAATCTATACGCTTCAATGAAAACTATATACAAATGTACAACTATGGATTACTACCATTAAGGCACCTAGCCACTTTGATAGCCCCAAATTTCTTTGGCAACCCAGTTACAGGCAATTATTGGGGCTTTTTTAACTATCATGAAACGACAATATATCTTGGAATAGTAGGAATCTTCGCAATAATATGGTCAATAATAAATTTCAAACTTCTTTCCAAAGAAGAAAAATTTTTCACCATATGGTGCTTATTATCTTTGTTACTCATATTTGACAATCCTCTATCTAAAATGATTTACCAAACAAAACTCCCCCTAATTACCACAAGCGCAGCTGGAAGAATGGGTTTTGTTTATATATTTTGTGGAAGTGTTCTAATAGGAAAATGGCTAGATAACAACAGCAAAACAAAAGTATCAAAATTTATTCAAAAAAATTTATTAGCAATAGTTCTAATAATATTAGAGCTGTTTGTAACATATATTTTTTTCTTGAATCAATCAAATGAACAGTCTGCATCGCACCTAAAAATCGCAATAAAGAACTCACTAATACCAACAGGAATTCTATTTACCATAATTGTGTTTTCTTTAATATTCAACAAAAAAAATAAATTGCTTACTATATCAATAGTTATTGTAACAATATTTGAACTTTTTTATTACAATTGGAAATATCTACCATTTACACCTAATAAATTTGCATACCCAAATACAGAAATAATCAACTATCTCAAAGAAAATGCTAATCTAGCTAGAGTAGAAAGTGAAAGAGGGCCATTGCTACCACCAAACACATGGGCTTTCTACAGACTATACAGTTTATCGGGGTATGACCCTCTAGCTCTAAAGGAATATGTCGCTTTCTATCAAAAGCAGATATCAAAACAAAATTTGAAATTTCTTTCCAGATACTCAAATTTGTCATCAAACTACGATGCAGATATGCTTGGAAAATTGTCAGTCAAATATCTACTGGCTCTTAAATACTCTAACGATACAAATATAGACAAAGAAGGAAAGCATACCTATTGGGCAATAAATTTAAGAGACTGGCAAAAAGTATACGAATACGGATCAGTATACATCTTAGAAAACACTAAATATAAAGAAAGAGTAAGAATAGAAAGTGATAAAGGAGAAATAGTTGGAGAAGCAAAAATTGTAAAATACTCCCCAAACGAAGTTTTTATCGAATTTTCAACTCCAGAAAAAGGAAATCTTATACTAACTGATACTTATACAAATGACTGGAAAGCTCAGTTAAACAACAAGGATGTACCTATCAAAAAATACTTAGAAGTATTTAGATCTGTAGAAGTTCCAGAAGGAAAAGGAATAATCAGATTTTATTATTATCCAAAGATGTTTCAACTAGGGAAAAAAATATCAGGAATATCATTTGTAATTTGGTTTTTAATACTAGCCATAGAAGCAAGAAAGACAAAAATCAAACAACACCACTTTTAGATTCCTTAAAATACCTAGACGGATAAATAGAGACTTCTTCTTCTAATGTTTCATTTTCTATCTTTGAAGCTATAGCCTTGGCAAGGCTTACTGGATCAAGATATCCCTTCCCCTTCTTTTGCTTTTCTATTTTTTCCTCAAGACTTAAAGGTCCAAACGCTGTCAGAACGCTACCTAAGGTCAAAAGACAGAAATTAATATTAGTACTTTTATACTCCTTAGCAAGAGAAAGCATTAACCCCCTTAATCCAAACTTGCTAGCGCAATAAGAAGACCTGCCTGAGACGCCAATTTTACCCATACCAGAACCAAGACTCAAAACATAGGCTTTATGAGATTTTTCAAGAAGCGGCAAAAAATTCTTAATCGACAAAAAGACAGAGTTTAAATTAACATCAATGGACTTTTTAAAATCCTCTATCTCTAAATCTTTGAGTTTTTTATAAATACCAACGCCAAAAGAATTAATTAAAATATCAATATGGCCAAATTTACTTTCCACCTTTCTTATAAAAGGCCTCCATTCTTTTTCTTTTGTGACATCAAGAGTAAAAGTATCAACTGAAACAGAAAATTTACGAATTTCTTTTGAAAGCGCATCAAGAATTCTCTTTCTCCTACCAGTCAAGATAAGATTGGCGCCTTTAGCTGCAAAAGCAAAGGCGAGGGATCTTCCTATTCCCCCTGTCGCCCCGAGTATAACAACATTTTTACCCAAAAGTTCCATAGTATAAGTTTATCAAAAAATCTAAAAATCTTCTCACACTTCCAAGGAGCCTCCTTTAAAGGTATAATAATGCAAATATGCCTCAAAAGAACTCCATTAAAATATACTTTGAGCAAGGTTACTACCACATTTACAATAGGGGTGTTGAAAAAAGAAAAATTTTCCTTGATTCCCAAGATTATAAAGTATTCTTAAACTATCTAAAGCAAGCCTTACTGCCCCCTCCCAAACCAGATGATATTAGAAAAACTTTTACCTTAAAAGGAGCCTCCTTTAAAGGTGTACCCAGACAACCTAAAAATTACAACAAAGAAATAGAATTAATTGCCTACTGTCTAATGCCAAATCATTTCCATTTACTAATAAAGCAAGAAAACAAAAATGGTATGGAAAGTTTTATGAGGTCAATTTCCACCAGATATTCTATGTATTTCAATAAAAAGTATAAGCGTGTTGGAAAACTATTCCAGGGGCATTATAAAGCAGTTATTGTTAAAAACGATGAGCAATTAATTCACTTGTCACGATATATCCACCTAAACCCCAAAGAGTATGCTAACAATCTAGTAGATTCTTACTCCTCCTACGCAGAGTATCTAGGAATACGCAAAACAGCTTGGATAAATCCGAATATCATACTACAAGTTTTTAATAAACCCACAGCACCCGAATTCAAGAAGATAAACAACTATAAAGACTTTGTAGAAAGATATTCATTAAACACCCAAAAAATTAAAAAATTAATAATCGAAGATAATGATCTCACTTAACCTTTAAAGGAGGCTCCCTTAAAGTAGCAACTATTCAGTGGAAACTAGATAAAAAGCGGGTTTGCCGTTCGAAAGATAAATCTTTTCAATCAATTTATTTCCCAAATCTTCCTCCTTAGGGAAACTCCAAGGACTGCCTACCAAAAGAGTATTTTTATATTTAGAATCTCTGTACCAATTAATATACCCAAAAGAATATTTATCAAAAGCAAAGTAAGGTTCACTATCACCATACACATTAAATACTTTCTTTATTGTTTGATATTTGGATGGATCATATTTGGAGTAAAACAACAAATACATATGAGGATTGCTCACCATATATGGGCCATCAACACCCCTTCTGATATCAAAGATAATCTTTTCATAATTATCCTGATATTTCATTACCGAATAAACAACTTCTCTCCAACCCTCATCAAAAGCTTCACTCTTTTGATAAGGAAAATGAACTCTAAACAAGAGCCAAGCAAACAGAATATTTAAAACAGAAAAGGCAACAAGAACAGATAAAATAAAAAAACTTTTAATACCCTTAACTTTTTTATTTAAAAGACGCCATAAACTTACTGCTCCTAAGGTGGTAATAGTAAATATAAGTGGAGCTATATGAAGAAGTCTACCCGCATGTTGCTCATTGTTTGTTATAGAATCAGGAACTATACCGGTAAAAAGCCAAATTAAAAGCATATCCTTATGTAAAATTCTTCTTTTTATAAGCTCAAATATGCCAAAAACCAAAAACAAACCCTCAAAAGGATATAAAATTCCTAATCCAATATTTCCTGGTAAAACCATCTGCAAAGCATCTGAAAATAGAAACCTAGGTTGTAAATAATTTAAATATCTTTTAATCCAGAAGAAGAAAAGATAACAATAGTCAATAAAACGGCTTGCATAACCAAAAATAACATAACGAACATAATTTATATCATTAGCTATAAAAACCATTTTAAATCTAGTAGATGCTCCTTGAAATAAGGAGACATAGATTAGCGGCAAAACAAACAAGAATGATAAAAAAGAAAAAATTAAAAATATCTTTTTAACCTTAAACAACTTTCTTAAATTAAACAAAACAAGAAAGAAGAAGAAAACAGGTACAAATAACCTTTGAGCAAAACCTGTATACATGGTTAGAATCAAAAAAAATGATGATAGGAAGGCAAATTTAACGCTTTTGCTATCAAGCATCTTCATAAAAGACCATATACCTAAAAGAGCAAAAAAAACTAGCAATCAATGGTTCGTAAGCAAAACGAGAATAAAAAATATGCCATGGAGATAAAGCCAAAAAGAAACTACCCAATAAAGCTTGCTTATCATTCTTTAAGAGATAAAAAAGAAAAAAGAAAAAAACAAAAACTGTTAATGTCCCAAAAAGTGCATTCTGGAATCTAACTGCAAAATCATTCACTCCAAAAAATTTAAATGATACAACCATCAAATATGCTGGCAAAGGATTTTTGTAATCACCAATTGATTGAATTACAAGTGGCAAGAATCTTCCAGATTCATCTCTACCAGTTTTCAAAATAGAGTAAGCTGCATAGCCAAAAGAAATTTCATCACCAGTCAAACTAGGAGGATTTCTATCTATTTTGTAAAATCTTAAAAAAGCAGCGATCAAAGTTATAGCCAGTAATATTAAGGTCGTTCTTTTTTTAATCTTCATATTTTGATTTTATAACTGCTATCAAAGTTATAGTACCTTAAAAACCTCTCCTTTTCTTTTAACTTAATATCATAAACAGTCAAAAACAATTGAAAAATAAGAAGAAAAATACTAATCCAAACCAGGACAACTGGTGCTTTACTTTTCTTAAAATTTAATAAGCCAATAAAACCATAAGAAATTGCAAAAATTATAATAGGAGAAAAAATAATCAAACGAGAAAGGTTGATTGATAAAGAAGAAAAAAAAGAAGGAAGAATTAAAATAAGACTCAAAAACAAAAATTTTCTAGCTTTTTTATCAGAAATAAGTCTGTAAAGACCATACAAAAAGGGAATCAGAAAACCAATAAAGATAGGTGGACTGAAAGAAAAACCAAAAAACCTCTCTTGCGATGTAAAATAAGTAGCTGGTGTTATAAAACTTAGAAACCTAAGAATTAAAAATTCAAGGCCGAGAAAATACTTATTTTCAACAAGACGAGACAGGAAAACAAAACCTTCTTGTGAAGATTCTCCCCTATAGGTATTTACCATATTCATAAAACCAGGATCGTCAAAAATTCCAAATTCATTGGCTGCAATTGCAAAAAAACCGGGTCTCAATTTAAACAAGAAGAAAAAAAGGAAAACAAATAAAACAAAAAGTGAGAAAACTGTGGGATAAATAAATTTTCTTACAGACTCACTGCCAAAAATTATTAAATACAAAATAAAGAAAACAGGAATTAGGAAAAACAGAAAGAAATCGCTCACCATACCTAAAAAAATGGCAAAGAAAAGCAAGAACAAAGCCCCTCTTTTTCCTTTTTCAACAAACACAATTCCACTTATAATAAGCAAAACTATAAATAGCAAAAAAACATAATGAGAATTAAAAGCAACAGAATAAAAAATCCAAGGAGAAAATGAATAAACAATCAAGGGATATAAAAAGCCCGATTTACCAAAAAAGATATTAGCCAACCAAAAAATCAATAAAAAATTCAAAAAGCTAACAATATAGATAAAAAAGGAGGGATTAGAAAAGCTTATCTCCAATAACTGAAAGAGGAAAAGGTTTTTAGGAAAAAGTGTTATAAAACCAAGATTAGATTTAGTAAAAAAAACAAAAAAAAGATGCAGTGTAAATAAAAAAACCACCACCAGCAATTCAGATATAGAAATTCTTTTAATAAGATTTATCATATCTATAAACTATTTATTTGCAAGATACCTAAAATAAGCTCTTGGAAATCTAAGCGCTGAAAAGAAACTAAAAACAACACCCTGCCAACCGTCAAGAATTCCTTTGTGTCTTATTTGTGTTAAGAAAAACCACCAGACAGGCTTAAAGAAAAAATAATTTAAAAACTCAAATAAATTTTTACCCACTTTTTTATCCTTTAGATCCTTCACTATTAAATCGATATAACGAGAATTTCTTTCAAGATATCTTTTAAAAGTTGGGGAGTCATAATGCAAAAGTGGATTAGCAAGCCAACCAACCCTACCATCAATTACAATCTGTTCATGAACACTTTTACAAGGAAAATACGCCTTGCCTTTCTTAACCAATCTAATTACCCCATCAGGATAAACACCACCAAACCTTAAGAATTTACCCAAAAAATAATTTCTTCTTGGAATAAAAAAGCCTGCATACTCACCTTTATTACCAAACTTACCATCCCTTTTTTCAAGCAAAGACTGGTGTCTCAAAAAAAGATCCCTTTCAGGAAGATTCTTTTGATAATTATCAATTTCCTCATCACTCATCTTAATTATTTTTCTCACCTCTTCTGCAAGTTCTTTTGATACAACTTCATCAGCATCAAGCTGCAGAATCCAGGGATATCTGGCCATATCAAGGGCTTTCTGTTTATTAATATGAAAGATTGGCGGATTATCAACAACTAAAACACGAGCTTTATATTTTTTAGCTATTTCAACAGTCTTATCAGTCGAAGAACCATCAACAACAACTATCTCATCCGCAATTTCTTTAACTGCACCAAGGCATCTACCTAAATTATTCTCTTCGTTATATGTTGCCAAAACTACAGAAAGCTTGCTCATAAAAATTTAATAAACTGAAACAACATAAAAAGCCTCTGCCCCACTTGGATATTTTACCAAGTTAACATTTAGAAAGTCAGTCCTTCTTCTTAAACCGGTATATTTATAGGGTTCAACAACATAGGCTACATTATCAAGAGGAGCACTCTCTACCCAATCCCAACCGCCAAATTGATATTTATCAAAAGAAAAAACCGTGTTAAAACTGGAGGAAGAAGAATAATCATACTTTACAGTCGACAAAAACTCAGGCAAAGGCACTTTGTTATACCAAAGAAAGAAAATATAAGGTTGCTGGCGAACTATATCTACATAAACTTTCTTGTATTTAGAGTCTCTTACAATATCAACCACATGCTTCATACCATATTGCCACTCTATAGGGTAGTCTTTATCATAACGATCAAAGTAATTTAAAATTTGAAGAGCTCTATCTTTGGCAAAAAACACCAATATCAACAAAACAAGAACAAACCTCAGGGAACTAGCTCTCAAAAATTGCCAGATCTTAAAAAAACCAAACCCAGCCAAAATTTGAGGAGGACCAAGCATAAAAATTGCTCTTGTAGCATGTGGCTCTCCACTTGAAAATACTGCTGGCAACGGCGCTAATAAAAACCAAAAAAGAATTAAAAGAAAAATTTTAAAGTTACCCTTTGCAATCAGGAAAATTAATCCAATTATTGCCAAAAAAAATACTGTTTTTGAAAACTTCCCCCCATAATTCATACTTGCTCGGGGTGATTTATTCCCTTCCTCAAAAAGATATTGATAAGAAAAATAATCCTTGTACTTAGGGATCATAATCTCAAGTTGTCCCAAAAGATGGTTACCTGTTTTTTGGAAAATATAAGTCTTTTCTACAGTTTCTTTAGGCAACTTATTTTGATTAATCCTTGCTATTCCCAAAAGCCTTGGTTCAAAAAAAAGCAGACTTATAAAAAAGATAAAAATAAACATGCCAAACGAAAAAGAATTGAGTATCTTCAAAAGATCCTTAAGAAAAAATAAAGTTAGAATAAAAACCATTGGTGGAACAACAACCAAAGCTGAATGATAAGAAAAAAGAGACAATCCAAAAGAGAAATAAGCCAACGGAACAAGCGCTTCCCTTCCTTTCCTAGTCAAACCCGCCCTAAACAACACTAAACCCAAAACAAAAAAGAAAAGTGCAAAATGAGCTTCCCACAACCCCCTGGAATAATGAATATCATAACTTGAAAAAGCAATAGCAAATGCAGAAAAAAGCCCTGCCAAATCACTACCAAAATAAAGCTTGCCGAATAAAAAAAACAAAGGAATCATCAAGAAACCAATAAGAGCAGATGGAAAGCGAGCAGAAAAATCAGTAGCTCCAAATAAATTAAAAAACATAGAAGTTATATAAATATGAATAGGTCTTTTATCATCGCGAAAAGAAGTAAACACTAAAGGTAAAGTTTTACCCCACTCGTCCTTTGCCCAGTTTTTGATCGTATAAGCATTGTAAGCAGCTGCAGTTTCATCCCAATTAAGAGAAGGTGGAATAGAATCGAGTTTATAAAATCTTAAAAAAGCCCCCAGCAACAAAATTATCAAAAACAAAAAAGAAGCTAATCTATTCATAATCAAATTTTATATACAAAAAGCAAATCTTTTCCATCTCTACTAACAATCTTATCAATTAAGCTGTTATCTTTTCCCAATATCTCTTCATCAGAAAAAATAATAGAACCCTTTTCTAAATCTTGATAATCCACTTTCTTAAATACAAATTTATCAAAAGAATAAACTGTTGAAAAACCCCATTTGTCAGGAGAGTTATATCTTACAGTCTTTCTAAATTCCTCAGGACTAAATTCATTATAGAAAAGAGCAAAAATATAAGGCTGCCCATAAGAATCAGAAACTATCACTTTATTGGCTCTTTCAACAACTTCTCGCCTATTTACAAAAACCTCCTTATACAAATATTGCCACTCTGAAGAAGAAATATTGTTATAATTTCTGATAAAACTGCTGTAATAAAAGCCAAAGAACAAAAGATAAGAAAAGACTATAATTGATAAAACAAATTTTTTCTGTCTACCAAAGACAGAAATAAAACTATAAATTCCAAGAGAAATCAAAACCGGAAAGACAAAAGCTAAAAGAATTGATCTTAGTGAATGCGGTGATTCTTTAGTCAGGCTTGCTGGAATGGGTGAAATCAAAAGCAAAAAAATAATAATCGAAGAAAATTCGTCTTTTCTTCTTAATAAATACAAAAAGCCCAAAACAATAAATGGCAAACTCAAAACATAAATCTCTCCAAAGCCAGGCATTTGGCTTCGTAAATTAGAATCACCATTTAAGAACAAAAAATCAAAAGAAAAATGAGAAAGATAGTTTTTGACAAAAGAATAAGTTTTTTCTTTAAAATTCCCTTGAAGAGAAACGGCCTGGAACCTGCTTGAACCATAATCAAATTTGTAAAGGCGATAAATAGGATAAAAAGAAAAAGATATTATAAGAAAAGATATTAAAGAGAAAATCAATTTATACTTAATATTTCCAATTTGTTTAATTAAACTGGCAGTTAGAAGGAAAACAAAAGACAAAGGCGACCAAAAACGAAAAGAGTTATATGAATATATAGAAAAAATTAAAGAAAATAAATAAACAAGCAGAAATAAAATCTTTTTTCCAAAAGATCTTTTGATTTTAAGATCAAAAGGTTTGAATAAAAACCAAATCAAAAGCGAGAGAAGAAAAAAGAAAAGACCACAAGATGCTTCATAACCAGTTCTTGAAAAAATAAAATCCCAAGGTAAAACAGTAAAAAGAAAAGCAGACAAAAAAGCCAAAGATTCACTTTCAAAAACTGTTTTAACCAAAGCAAAAATAATTAATAAACTAAAAAGGGAATAAAAAAAGGAAGGCATTCGAACTGAAACCTCATTTAAGCCGAAAAAATGGACAAAAGGAACAGTTGAATAAATATAAACAGGAAGTTTAAACTCACCAAATGCTCTAAAATGAAGTGGCATAAATTCACCCCATTCATCCCTACCTGTTTTTAAAATCGAGTATGCATTATAACCAATCGAGGCTTCGTCCCAATAGACAGATGATGGGATCTGACTAATTTTATAAAGCCTGCTAAAAACAAAAATTGAAATCAGAAATAAAAAAAGAAACTTGTTTTTCATTCGAAAATATTAAAAGCACGACTGCCATTAAGGAAATCAATACTATATAAAATCTCCTGGCCAGAAGGGGTCTCACTAGGAGTTGCTATAAATAAGATCTTCTTATTTGGAAATTCTTTTCTTATATACTCAACCTTTGTTCCTTCATCTCCAAGATCAGGAAAATAAAACTTATCAAATCTCAAAACCCTAACCCAATCAAAAGTCTCAAAACGAACCAAGTTTTTATCATTTTGAAACTTTTCAGGCGGATAATTTAGATAAAACAATGTAAACATATGAGGCTCCCCATACTCACGAGTAAAAACAATTAAATCATAATCATGATAGTGCTCTTTAATAAAATAAACTGCCTCCTTATTACCATACTGCCAATCCCGAGAATATAAAACTGGATACTGTTTATAAAAATAAATCTGATATTTGATAAATTGGTAAAGAAAAACAAAAACAATAGTAGCAAGTAGAAAGTAGTAAGTAGTAAGATCTTTTTTAAACAAATAAAAAAAAGAATAGTAAATACCTATAGCAGTTACTATTTGATAAACCGGAGCGGCGTTTAAAGTTCTCAAAGCATGAGGTATGCTATCGCGGGTTAGTGAAACTGGTATAAAAGCGGTTAAAAGCCATAAAATTAAAATCCATCTATATTTGTTTTTATTCTTAAACAAAAGGTAAAATCCCAAAAGCAAGAATGGTGCCTGAATCCAATACAACTGCCCTATACCCTGAGGATGGTGTTGTTTGTGTCCAGCTCCATTAATAAAAAGAAAATCCGGTGTAAAATGGGCTAAATAATTCCTGGCAATATAATAACTTATAAAAGTGTACCTGTTATAAAAAAGTCTTTTTAAAAATGGGGGTAGATTAGAAAAATTTCTTTTCTCCTCAATTCTTGGAATAAGCCCTGCTTCATCAGTAACACTGACCAATTTATAACGAGCCTCTCCTTCCCCAAATAACAAGAAATTAAAAATCGGTAAAATTAATATCAAAAACAAAAAACCTGAAAAAAGACTTGCTCTCTTTTCCCTCAAAAAATCTCTAAGATAAAAGGGAATTAGAGTTAAGATAAAGATAGGAACAAAACCACGAGCAGAGTTGTAGGTATACATTGAAAGGGCAAAAAACAAAGCTGAAAAAATAAAAAATTTTCTTTTTTTAAATCCTTTAACTAAATAAATCATACCCAAAATAACCCACATCAATGCAAAAGACGATTCAAAAGAAGCACGAGTCAGTTGAATATGCCAAGGAGAAACAGCCAAAAAGAACGAACTAATTAGGGCTATGGCCTTTGATTTTGATACCTCCAGAGCAAGAAAATAGAGAAAAATAATGGTTAATGTCCCATAAACTACAGGTGTAATTCTCACAGAAAAATCATTCAGACCAAAAATGGCAATTGCTGGAATAGAAAAATAAATTTGAGCAGGAAGTTTATACTCTCCATAGGACTTGAAATGTAAGGGTAGGAACTCATTCCACTCATCTTTGCCAGTCTTTAGAATAGAATAGGCATTATAACCTATTGAAACCTCATCCCAATTTAAAGAAGGAGGAACCTCTGTGACTTTATAAAATCTTAGAAAAAAGGAAATTATAATAATTAAAATAAGAGTTATTCTATATTTCATAATTTCTTTTTATATTCTTCCAAAGAATTAATAAAAAAACAAACAAGCTAAGAACTGTTATATAAAAAGATAACTTCATTATAAAACTCTTGTTAAAAACAACCTCTATCTCCTGCAAACCTCTATTAACAGATAATGTTATCAAACCACCCTCCCCCATCATAAAGCCATGAGGGACGCCATTTATATACAAAGAAATAAAGGAGTAAGCATATTTTGGCAACACGACCTCCCCATCATTATCTAAAGACACTTTATAAACACTTTTTGTGCTGTTTTCATAAACCAAAGAAAGATTGTTTTGTTTCATAATCATCTCCCTAAAATTGTAATTTGCCAAAGACAAATCAACAAAAGAGGGAAAATATTCGCCATAAGTACTGGTCGTTACCTCAGAATTAACAAACTGACGAAACTCATTTTCAGATAAAAACATATTCGGACGAATATGGTTACGGTTGGTATAAAACGCGATAAATAAAAGCAAAAATGAGAAAAAATAGTAAATAAAATCATTTTTTATCTCTCTAATTAAATAAACAAACAAAAGACTTGAGATAAAGACGTTGGGATAAATAAACCGAAAAGGAAAATCAAGACCAGTTTTTGAGATAAAAGAACTCCACAGAGCTTTTGATAAAGACGTTGAAAGAAAAACATTAAAACAAAAAATGAAAATCAAAATTAAAATTAAAGGAAAATTCTTAGATTTGCCCCTGTTTAAAAAAACAAACAAAAAACTAACCAAAAATATTAACCACTGAGATATTCCAATCTGAAAAGAAAACGGGTTTTCTGAAGCCGAATTAACAATAATTCCAAAGCCCCACTTGGAATAAATTAATTGTCTCAAGGTTACAAAACCCATATGAAAAACGGATGGTAAACCCAAAACAAGACCCTTATAATAAAACGCCGGAATAAAATAAAAAGAAGATATGCCTAAAGAAAGAACAAAAGAAAGAAATAAAAACTTGATAAAAAGCCCTTTTTTGGAAGACATAAAAAAGAAATAAACAGACAAAAGTAAAAACAAAGGCAAAAAAACCACCAACGTTGGAAAATGAGACAATATTAAACCAGTTAAACCTACAGTCATCCAAATTAATCCTTTTGTAAATTCTGACTTATAAATCTTAATTAATCCTAAAAACAAAAGAGGCACAAAAATAAAAGTAAAAGATATGCCAACAGCAGCTGAAACATAGATAATAAAAAACCTATAAGGAGCCCATAGATACAAGATTGAAGAAACTAAAGAAATAAATTTATTCTTCGATATCTCAAAAGCCAAATAATACATCGAAACGCAAGAAAGAAAAAAACTAAACAAAAACAAAAACTTAATCGTGTTAACATCACCAAAACCAAGCCACATCAAAAAAGACCCAAAAATCCAAGGCAAATGATAGGAAAACAAAAATAAAGGATAACCAAAACCATAAGCGAGATTAGAACCAAAATAAGGAGGTACCTGCCCATCTTTCAAAAATTGAAAATAATAATTTAGACGAGCTAGGTTATGCCAAATATCATGAGCCGTATAAATACCTGGGTGAAATATATTTTTTAGAGTAATTAAAGAAGAGAAAAATAAAAACAAAATTATTAAAAAGCTCTCATAATTTAATTTAATCTTCATAGATTACTACCTATTCATTATCAAAAACCTCCAAAAAAATGGAATTCTTAATTCAGAAAGCCAGTTTGAACCAACTATTACACAAGACCTGCTTTGGCAAGCAAGTTCAAAAGAGTTGTAAATATATTTAACATTAAAGAAAAAGCCAACTAAGATGATCGCTAAAATCAAAAACCTGGTAATTTTCTTAAAATAAGATTTTTTAAAAACAATATAAAGCAATGGAAAAACCATAAAAATAAAGATTAATATTCTATAGCTTGATGGATTTATATTTGGATGGAAAGGATTAACTAAAAGCATACGATTACCCAATAGCAATCCAGCTGCCAAAAACATGGTAAAGAAATTAGCTTTCTTAACTAAATAAACCAAACCCCAAGATAGAATAATTGATAAAAATGGATAAGATGGAAAACGGTACCAAGCCAACAAATCATTTTCTCCACCAGAAATCATAACAACCAAAACCCAAAAAACAAAAGCCATTAAAACCACGAATCTATCCCCTTTAACCCCCTTAAAAATAAAAAACGCTACTGACAACAAGGCAAAAACAAACCAACTATCACGAAGAATAACAGTATCATAAGAAGGGGTTATAAAAAACCAAGCAAGACTTCCAAAACCAACAGGACGAGATGATTGAATAGAATTTATTTGCAAAAAGATATCCCAATCAAAATGGTATCCCCACCAAAAATAAAAAGACACAAAAGGCAGTGTTAAAAAAAATATTAATAAACTATAAGAAACAGCTTTCTTTATATCTTTTCTTTGATAAAAGCTCCAAAAAATAAAGAATACAGCAAAAAGAACAATTAAAAAACCTGTAGGCTTTGAAAGACCAGCAATACCCACCAAAAGTGGAATCGGCAAGAGAAACCACAAAGAACCATTCTCCCTAAAAAGTAAAACCAAATAAACAAGGAGAGTAAAACAAAAAGATATTAAAGTTTCAGGCATAGCTGTTCGAGAGGCAAAAACAAAAACCGGAACTGTACTGTAAACAAGCATAGACAAAATACCAAACCAAAAACCAGAAAGCTTTTTTGCTATCAAAAAAACAATTACAGAAGTGAATCCAGAAATAAAAATTATTGGAAAACGAATAAAAATTGATGGGACAAATTCTTTTTCATTAACTCCATTCAAAACAGCAAAATATCCAACTAAATAAGAAAACAAGGGTGGTTCATCAAGCCAGGGTTTGTAAAGAGTTACAGAAGCTTTAGGATCTCCTCCTTTATAATTTATCTCACCTTGGTAAACTTGGGCACTTTTTGGATAATCCAAGGTAGACCAAGAAATAGGAATTCCAGATCTTATTAAACTAACCCCACTTAAAGCATAAAGTTGTTCATCTAAATGACCGATACCAGGAGTTTTTTCATAATTATGCGCACGCAAGATAAATGTAAAGAAAAAGAATAAAATAAAAACAAAAAACTTATAATTCAATATTTTAGAAATTAAAAACGAAGAAGTTGATTTTATTGCCATTTCATCTAATTTGTTTATAGGAAGATTATAACACTTAATAATAACAATCTAAAAAAACTAATGATTACAAAAAGAATTGGGTCTATAAGCAAAAAGATAAGGTTTATCTCTAACATCATTAACAATAAATACTAAAGAAAGATTATGGGTAGAGACCTGTTCTTCTGATACTGAATATTTATCGCCAACAATTAACAAATTCTTATCACAAGCCTCAGACCAGTTAATAGGTTTAATTATAATATTACTTATGGTAAAAATATTATAAGGGTTGACAGAACTAGAATAATAGGGACCATCCATCTGTTTTTGCAACTGGATTTGAATTTCTTTAGGGTCAGCTCTTTTAAGATAAGCAAAAACTATACCAACCCCCCAGGATCTATCATTGCTATCTATAACAACCTTTTTATCCTTATACTTATCTAACTCTGCAACCAACTTTAAATAAGGGAAACTTCCTCCACCACCAACCATTAGTTGTCTATAAAAAACAAAACGAGAGGTATAAATAAAAAATAAAGAATAAATCAGAAGACCAAAGACAAAAAAGAATCTTAATAAATTTGACTTAATCTTAGAAAAAAATAAGTAAAATCCATAAGAAACCATATTAGTTAACACCCACAAAAAAGACAAAACCCTTAATGGATAAAAAGCATCACCAGTCAATCCTGCTGGTATAGGAGTAATAAAAGACAAAAAAATTAACACTTTGAATAACGGCTTGCCAATATTGCTAGATAAGCCTCTTATCCCAAGAAGGAGAAACAAAAAATAAAGAGGTAAAAACACACTCAGATTAGGGCTAACTCTTCCCAAATTGTTACCAGGATTAAAAAACAAGTTTTTAGGCGAAAAATATTGAAAATAATGATCCAGAAAGTTATTCATTATAAAAATCGATTTTTGAATATAATTCAAGTTAGCAAAACTCGAATTACTTAAATAACTAACCTGCATTAGTCTTTTGGTCAAAGCTCCAGTGTTAGCAATATAAACATGCGGTATAAGAAACAACAAAAAAACAAAAATGGAATAAATTAAAGGTTTCCTATCTTTAAAAAGATATTCCTTAAATAAAAATAAAAAGCCAAAGATATAAAAGAATGAGGTTGCTCTTTCAGTATAGTAAGTATGGGTGGCGATACCCAAAAATAAAAACCCAAGAATAAGATACGAAGAGATCCTCTTTTTAAGATATAAAAGTGTAAAGAAAATTCCTAACCCAAAAATTAAAACAACCAAATTACCTTCAACTGCCAATCTACTAAAGTGAATTGACCAAGGAGAAATAGCCACAAAAAAAGCTGCAAATGCCCCTTGAATAAACCTTTCTTTTTTCTTGCCATAGCCAAATAGATACCAAAGAAAAAAAGACAATAAAACCAAAAGAACTCCAGATAAAGCAGAAACAAAACGAGCTGCAAATATTGTATTGCCAAAAAAAAAGAACAGGAAAAATTGTTAAGTAAGTATAAACAGGCGGTTGATAAGAACCATTCGCCCTAAAAAGAACGGGGAAACTTTTACCATACATATCCTTCCCTGTCTTCAAAATTGAAAAGGCATTATAAGCTTGAGAGGCCTCATCAGCATGCAATCCAAAAGAGATATCTCCTAGTTGCCAAAAACGCAGTATAAAAGATAAAAGAATTGCAAATAGAAGTAATAAAAGATTAGACTTTCTTCTCATTTCACCCTTAAACGCAAAAGATATAAGAAACCAGCTAGTATCATCGTAAAGACTAAGGGAATATACAAAAGAAAAGACTTATCTTCTGAAACAAAAACACTAAAAGAAAAACTTAAAATAAAATAAAAAAATATTTCAGGCAAAAAATCTCTCACCAACCCCAAAAAACCTAGTATCAAGAAAGGAACAAAAACATAAGAAATGAATTTGCCTTGGCCAAAATAAAGTGAAAAATCAAGAGGATGGGCAATTTTATCCAAAAAACGGTTTAAAATAAAGACTCTCTTACCCATTAAAAGCCTTGAGATCTTGTGATTAAACAAAAAACCTAACTGGCTGTCAATCAAAGATTCGTCATTTGCTTGAATCTCCAATTTGTCAAGATCAGAAAAACTAAAAAGTTTAGTGTCAAAATTTTCAAATAGCAAAAGTACACCAATAATAACAAGTGATAATAAAGCTAGATAAAATAGTTTCTTAATCATTTAAATCTTCTATCTTTCTTAATACCAAGTTTGTGGAGATAATAAGAAAAAATTGTCATAAAACCTTCTAATACAAACTTCGTGCCCTTCAAAAATTTAATTGAGGATGCTTTATCATGATATCTTGTTGGAATTGGGATCTCCCCAATTCTGAACCCAAAACTCAAGGCAGATATTGTCATTTCCTGATCAAAAACAAAATCATTTGAAAACCTCTGAAAAGGAACTTTTTTCAAAAGTTTTGAGCTGTAAGCCCTAAAGCCAGAAAAATGCTCAGTAAAATTAACGCCTAACAAAATATTTTGAATAAAACAAACAACGCGATTAACATAATATTTAATAGGCGGCATTCCTCCCTCCAAAGCCCCTCTTTTTGTGGCAATACGACTACCAAACATAAAATCATATTTTCCATCCAAAATTGGCTGGACTAAATAAGGGATCATTGTGGCATCATACTGGTAATCCGGATGAAGCATAACGACAACATCAGGATTGAGTTTTAAAGCCTCCCAATAACATGTTTTCTGATTTCCACCATACCCCAAATTGTTAGGGTGAGAAAAGACTTTAATACCAAGTTTTTCTGCGACTTCAACCGTATTATCAGAGCTGTGATCATCCACTAGAATAACATGCTTTCTATATGCAGGCGGGATTTCTTTAAAAGTATCCTTAACTGTCTTGGCGGCATTGTAGGCCGGCATCACAATAACTACTTTTGGTCTTCTTCTCATACTTATTTATTTTTATATTTAATTAAAATAGGTCTAGAATATGGATTTGGATCATAAACCCGTAAATAATCCTTTAGATAGTCTTTTTCTTCAACCCAATCTCCTATAAAAATATAACTAGAATCAATTTTGTCAAGGTAATCTTCAATTTTATCCTTTGGCAAATCAATTATATAAACATTGCCAAATGATTTAAGGTAATGATCCTGTTTACTTTTATCCAAATTTTGTTTTATAACCTCATTTGGATCTATTCTATTATAAACTTGGTAGGCATACTCTATATTATCTATCTTATTTGAAAGTAAAACATAATCATAATCTGCTGATTTTTCATTAGCAAGAAGAACTGCTTTCTTGGCTTGATATGACCAAAAATGGCCGTTTTTATAAGGAGAAACAAACAAAAGCCTAACAAAAGACAAAATTAGCTGAAAAGAAAAAAATACCCCGATCAACAGCAATAGCAACCTATAAAAAAACAACCTGCCTCTTGACCACAATAAATTCAAACCTAAAGCAGATAAAAATATTAAAACGGGAAGCATAAAACTATTTCTCAAAGCGTGCTGATCCAAAAGCAAAACAGATCCAAGTGGAGAAATAACAAGCCATGAAATCAGCAAAATCTTTAATTTACTTGAAATTTTAACGCTATCTAATCTCACCAAGAAAAGAAAGCCAAGAAAAATCAAAAACAAATCAACATAATACATTTGGCCAAATTCAAAAAGATTATGAACAGGATTGGCATCACCTGAAATAAACAAAAAATCCATTGAAAAGTTTCTAAGATAACTATTGAAAAGCGCTAAAAAATAATAAACCGGCTTATTAAACAAGATCTTTCCCAAAAAATCAGGCATATTGGGCAAACTTCTATTAAAAACTACCTCTGAGACCACTTTTTCCTTTAAATCAGACCTTGAAAAAACATTAATAGACAAGAATCTCTCCTCAGAAATACCAAAAAAAGTTTCTTTCAAAGAGAAACTAATTGCAATAAGAGCAATTAAAAAAGACATAAAAATCGGAAAGAATGAGGATTTAATTTTGAAAGTTTTTATAAGAATTTCTTTCTTATACCAAATCAGAAAAGGAAAAAATAAAAAAAGAACTAGCTTGTAAATTGGGTATGTATGAATCGCTAGCCCCCAGGATAATGCAAAAAGTGGATAAAACCAAAATCTCCTATCCGCATAAATAAAGAAAGTAATCCCTAAAAGAGAAAGAAATAGTGCAAAATGAGCCTCAAAACCAACGCGAGAAAGCGATATGCCCCAAAGAGAAAAAGCCATCAAAAAAGAGGAGATTAAACCGACTTTGTAATTAAATAATTTCCTACCTAAAAGATACATCAAAAAAACAATACCAACACCAGAGAAAACCGATAACAGCCTAACGCCAAAAGCGCTTGGCCCAAATAAAGCCACAAAAGGGGCACTAAAATAAACATAACCAGCTGGGCGCCCTGCACCCATTCTGAAAGTTAAAGGCATAAAATTACCCCACTGATCCTTACCCGTCTTAAGAATAGAGTAAGAATCATAAACCATAGTTAGCTCATCACCATACAGAGGAAGTAAATCAAGTTTATAAAACCTTAAGAAGAAGGCTACAATTAGTATTAAAAACAGAATAAAATTTCTCTTCCCTTTCATGATTATTTCCTTAATAAAATGACTGTAATAATCCTATTATATAAATAAACAAGAAAACCTCAACAAATCCCATCGCTGCCCAAAATTACTCTATAATACGCAATCTAAATTCAGTAGTTTAAAATAAAATAAATCAAGCAAAATTTGAACTTGATATCATTTCATTACAAAATCTGTTCCAGGGGTATATAGAGAGGGATATTTTCCAAAACCCCAATTAGTATGTAGGAAATATACGGATTTTATATTAAGATAAACCAAACATATAAAAACCAAGAAAATCAAGAAAGGCCAACTGTATCTCAAAAAATTAATCCGTGGATAAAAATAAAATAGAATACCTAAAATAAAAAATAAAAGCAACAAAAGTCTGTAGGCACCAAAAGGTTGCATATAACTGTAAGCTTGCGATGTAGCTAAATAAACCCCATATCCCCAATATAAGCTACTTGAAACAAAAACTAAAAAGAAAAATACTACTTTAAAAAAACTAGGTTTAGTAATTACTTCCCAAAAAAAGATGGCAACCGCTATGCTCATAAAAGGAATAAGCGGAATATAATACCAAGCAAAATTGGCTCCACCTAAAAATAGGTTAAAAAAAATAATAATTCCCGAAGCAAGAAATAAAGGAAAATATATTTTTTTTCTTTCAATTAAAGGCAGAGTTAAAAAACCTCCCAACCACCAACCATCAAAGGGGAAATTAACTATTCCCACTCTTACAGCAGCCGATAGAAAGTTGAGTGATCCTATAAAACCTCTTGAAATACCCTGGAAAAAGAACAGGTCTCTAAAAAGTGAAGGGTTAAGATACAAACCCCAAATAAAATATAAAGACCCAATCATAAAAGATGGAACAACAAAAAGCAATATTTCTTGGACTCTCCTCTTTGCGACAAAAAGAAAAATCAAACCAAACAAAAAAGCAAACCAACCAATTACCTTAGTCATAGCACAAAGACCCGCAAACACACCAGCCAAAAACAATAAAACTTTAATAGTCTTTGGAGATTTAATCTTATTTAAAAGAAGAAGAATATTAAAAACAATTAGAAAAAGGGGGGAAAGAACATTCTCCAACTGAGCATATCTGCTAAGAAGCAAGTAAACAGGAGTAAAACCGTAAACTGTCGAAGAGATAAAACCAACAATAATATTTTCACTAACCTGCCAGCCAGCAAAAAATATCAGAATCATAGTAATTATTGATAGATAAAGGCTAACTTTTCTCATATCATAAGCAGATAAATCAGAAAATGTATTTGTTTCTTTTGAAACACCCAAAGAAAGTATCAATGCACCAAAAGGGGGATGATCTAGATATGGTTCTACCAACCTCATATATTCCAAACCTTTACCCATATCTAATTGAATTACGGAAACAACCGGAAACAATATTTTTCTTGAAGTTTGTAGATCAAGAGGTTTATCAAAAACAAAAACATTAAAACCTTTAATATCTCCACCCAAAGCCTTACCACCTGCATCATAAGCTTTTAGTTGAGACCACGCAACAGGAATACCTGTCCTTCTTAAACTTAAACCATGCCAAACATTCGTATGTTCATCAGCTATAACATATGGTTCTGGTATAACAAAAAAACCTATCGACCTTAATTTATGAGAATAAAATAAAGAACTTATAAAACAAATCAAAAAAAATATCAAAAAAAACAGACTCGCTTTAGTACGTTTAATTTTCATAATTAACAGGTCCAAATAAAATAAAATAAAATTAATCTTCCTCAAGCAAGCGCTAAACAAACAGTTATAGTATATAATAACCTTAGTTACATTTAAATGACACCATTAATTCAACTTTTTTTGTTTTTTTTAATTTCTTTATTTTTCTTCCTTATTCCGGGTCTATCTTTATTAAAAATAGGGGGAATTAAAAAAATAAAAACAGAAGATTTATTTATATCTCTTACAGTAGGAATATGCCTTTACAGCATAATTAGTTTAATACTTCATTATCTGGGCAAACCAAACCTAACTATAATTTATGTTATATCAGCTTTCTTTTTTTTAATAAAAAAGGGCATAAAATTACCAAAGATAAAAAAGGACAACAAAAAAATATCAATCTTCTCAGCAATACTTATAATTGGAGTTGTTGGACAGTTGTTAATTATTGCCCCAAGCGGAACCAAAAACAAAAACGGGGATCTTATCTTCTTTAGCGCAAACGGGCACGACGGTACTTGGCATATAGCTTTAATGAACGAATTGCAAAAAGAATTCCCCCCCCAAAACCCAGATTACGCCGGAGAAAAACTTAAAAACTACCATTTTCTTTCAGACCTAGCTCCATCAGACATAAATCATTTATTTAAAATTTCAAAAATTGATCTTTACTTCAGATTCTTCCCCCTCTTATATTCAATAACCCTAGGTTTATTGGCATACTTCTTAGGAAAAACACTTTCTAAATCATATTGGGGCGGCATAGGAGCCATGTTTTTCACCTATTTTGCAGGCAGTTTTGGTTATATAGTGACATTTATAAAAAACAAAACCATAGGAGGCGAAAGCATCTTTTGGAGTTCTCAAATACAAAGTCTATCCGGCAATCCTCCGCAAGCTTTGGCTTTAATAATCATTCTTTCAATTTTGTTATCAATTGTTAAATATTTTAAAAAAAGAGAAATAATATGGCTTATATTTATTGCATTATTAACAACTTCCCTACCCTTAATAAAAATATATGCGTGGGTCCCTATAACAGGATCGCTAATAATCTTATCTTTATACACAGCGGTAAAAGAAAAGAACTATAATTTTACTCTCCTAACACTTATAACAATCCTGGTTTCATTAGCGCTCTATAGTTTAAGTGTTTCAAATCCTTTTAAATCCAAGTCATTTCTAATCTTAAAACCCTGGTGGTATATAAGAACAATGGTTGTCGAACCATCAAGGCTAAACCTAATTGACTGGGAGCTAAGAAGACAAACCTATCTTTACGAAAAAAATTTCTTAAGAGTAGCTCAAATAGAAATACAAAGCTTCCTGATTTTCCTAATTGGCAACCTTGGGACAAGAATACTGGCCTTCTATTGGCTCATTAAAGAAAGAAAAAAAATAATATCAGGACCATTAAATATAAGCTTGATAACCATATCTATGATATCATTTGCCTTCCCTTTAATTTTTATTCAAAAAGGAGTTGCTGGCAACACTATACAAACATTACAATATTTTCTATTGATCTTGGGAATAATAGCGGGTGTCTCGCTTTTTCAATTAATAAAAGATCTCAAAAACAAGTGGATAAAGATACTAATACCGTTAATAATCATAACTATATCCGTTCCCACACAGATTGCCCTAATTTGCGAATTCTATTCAAAACCACCCCTTGCCAAAATATCAAAATATGAGATAGAAGCTTTGGAATTTATCAAAAACAACACCCCCAAAAATTCAGTTATTATATCACCTCCTTTTGATCCCTATTCAAAATTCAAAAATCAAGCCACACCTGATATATGGGCATGGTTTGATACATCTTATATATCAGCACTATCAGAAAGAAAAGCATTTTTTGCTGATTACGAACAAATGGATATCATGGGGTACGATATAAACACCAGAAAAAAAGTACAAGAAGAAATATTCAAAACAAGTAATCAAAATATTTTTAAGAAACTAATTAAAGAAAACAGTATAGACTATATATACCTACCAAAAAAATTAAAAGAAAACATAGAATTACCCTACGAAATACTTGAAAAAGTTTTTGACAACGAAGAAACTGAAATCTGGACTCTAAAACAATAAAAACTATTTTTCCTTTTTATAAAAATAAGCCGCCAACCCTATCAAAACCAATATTAAAGAAGAATAAAAGTAAAAGAAAACAGTGTCTTTATAAAGTCTTGAAAACCAATACTTATAGATCTCTATAGCCAAGACCAGTCTATTTTGAGGTGCAGTGTAGATCATAAAAGAAATTGTTTTATCCATTAAAGAGTCGTTTATGTAAAAATCTGAAACGAAAGATTGAGGCATATTGGTAGTGTATACCTCATAAGCCTTAGCCTTATCTGTATCAGGGGCCCTTAGTTTAAAAACGAAATTCTTACCAAAAGAATCAGGAATCTTTTCAAAAGTAAAAATAACCAAGTCTCCATCTTTAATCGAGCCGCTTTTTACCACAGACTCCCTTATTTTCCTACCATCTAGAAAAACTTCAAGAAAAATATCCCCCTTACTTTGTAGGTTAAAATTTCTTATACTAAGTCCTATTGCAGATAGGTTTTCCTTGGGAGAAACAAAATGCTGAGAAAAAACAACATTGCTATACAACTTTTCGCTCCCAAGAAAGGGTGGTTGAAATTGATAAGGAATTCTTTTTAAAAACAAAGAGAAAACAAAAGGTGTCAAAAATATAATCACTAAAAAAATGGTTAACAGAAACAAAATAATTCTTAATTCTTTATAGTATTTATATTTTTCCATAATAAAAATATAGCCAAAGAGGAAGCTGCTGTTTGCAACAAAGATTGCAAATAATAAGGGTCATAAAACCTTTGCACAACAACAAAAGGATAAGGAATTAAATTAAAATAGTAAGAAAAGGAAGAAAATAAAGATACTGTCATTTGTTTATCATCATAAAGAAAAGGAGTAGCAAAGACAAAAAGCAACCAAGATAAGACCAAGAGCTTATCAAAACTTCTTCTAACCCAAACAAGAACAAATAAAGGCAATACCCAAATCAACCATTGGATATGAAAATGTATAAAACTAAGAATAAAAACCGATACTAAGAAAAAATATTCTATCAATGTGTCCTTGCTTTTATATCTTGAGTCTACATAAATAAAAATGAGTAAAAGAACAGGAACAATTATCTTTACTCCAAAACCAAGATCAATCACTGGAGTCAAAATTCTATTCATTAAACCAGAATTTAAAGCGCTACTTACAAAGGAAAATGAAGAAAAAGGAACCAATACAAACATCAAAACAAATACCACCATCAAAATCATATTTAAAATCTCTTTTAAACTCTCACCCTTAAGAATAATCAAAGGCAAAAATAGAAGTGGGTATGCTTTAAAAAGAGAACCCAAGACCAAAAGTAAAGCAGATAAAACAAGATTGCCTTTCCTGGCAAAAAATAAGGCAGCAAGAACAATAAAAGAAACAATCACATCAAATCCTGAATAGGCATAAATAATGAAAATTGAAAAGGGATTCAAAATCCAAAGATAAAAAGCTCTTTTTTTATCCTCCTCCTTTACAAAAAATGAGGCGAGAATAAAGGCAGTTAAAATATCAAAAATAAGAAGTGGTAACTTTAGCAAAAAATAAAAGCGGCATACCCCAATTGATTCTATAGATTGTTGACTTGCATCCCAAAGCCATTTTTCAAAACTATTTCCAAGAAAAGGCTTTAATAAATACTGAAAAGAACCTAAAAACAAATAGGCTAGTGGCTGATAAACAAACTCTTCTTTGTACGGCAACTCCTGTTTTTTCTCATCTAGAAACTTGTAAATATTTATAACACCCCTGCCAAAAAAGGAAGATTGAAAGTTATATATCTTGATATCAGGGTGATATAAAAATGGCATAACCAATACTCTAGCCAAAATAGCCAAAATAAAAATATGCTTTTTAATTGGAATTCTAAAAAAATCACTCATGTCTTTTACTAAAAAACATCAAGAAACCTGTTTAGTAGAAAAATGTCTAAAACATTCATAAAATAAGGTTAATCGCCTCCAATCTTGACTTCTTTTTCATAAAACATCAAAAAATAAAAGTAGTAAATTGCCACCGAAACAAAAAGGGTATGAAAGACACTTCTAAGAAAATTTATATCGGGATGTAGACCAAGGATAGACCAAAGTGACGGAGAATTAACCAAAGCTGGGTAGACTGGTAAAAAAAGGCCTATTGTTAAGCTTGGATCAAAGAAAAACAAAAGAACAATAAAACTAAATAAAGAAATAAAAACCAATGGCCAATGCTCTAAATCCGATTTGACCAAGTCTATTATCAAAAAGGGAGTAAGCCATAAAAACCATTGAGGATGGTAATGAGTAAAAATAAAAAAGATCAGAAGAATAACAAAAAATCTTTGCCAAATACTGTCTGCTTCAACCTTGTGATAATAAAAAACTAAATAAACAAAGATTATTGAAGCTAAATAAAGGATTATCGACTGGCCACCTGAAACAGGAATCTGAGCATAAAAACTTTTTAGAGTGTGTCCTGCAACTAAAGCAGAGCTTCTAAAACTCACTGAATCCAAAAACGGCAGTAAGGTCAAAAGGTATGTTCCTAAACCAACAGCAAAAACCCCAATCTTGTCTCTCCACTTGGAAGCTAGCAGAGCAACAGGTAATATAAAAAGCAAGGGATAAACTTTTAAAGAAGCACCCAAACCTAAACAAAAAGATGCTAAATAAATATTTCTTATAGACAGAGATTGTTTTTGGGTAAGAACATACAAAGACAATACAACAAAAAAAGTAGGAATTATATCAAATTGACCCTGCATATAAGTTACATATATCGCCACCGGATTAAAAGTCCAAAAAATAAAAGCCAGTAGCTTGTACCTATATTTCTTAAAAAGTCTAAATAGTAGAAATGATATACCCAAATCGAAAGGTAGATAAGAAATCTTAAAGAGAAACAAAAACGAATTAAACTGACTTGTTCCCAAAACAGAGTTAAGATTATAGATCATATTCTCAACTACATTACCAGGAACAATTTTGGTTAAAGTGGTCGAAACAAAACCAAAAAAGAGGTAAACAACTGGAGGGTAAATAAAAACATCAGGAGGATAAACTTTTCTCAAAGGATGATCTACGGATAAATTACCAATATAGTCATACAGATTAAAGATATTACCCTCTCTAACCAACCTTCCAGCAAGATTAAAGGCCATAATATCAGGATGAAAAGTAGAAAATGCTAACAAAGATTTTACAACAATGCTTAAAAAAAGAATCAATAAAAAAGTACTTTTTTTCATTTCTTATTTAGATTATATCTATTAACAAAAATCAAAAACAGAACAAGCAAAAATGAAAGCAGACTAATATAATTAGACAACCTTCTAATCAAGGTGTCTTCTAGTTTCAAACTAACATCCAACTCACCTTTCGAGACTGAGATTGTTACCAACCCCAAATCACCACTTTCAAAAATTTTTACCTGCTTACCATTAACTATTGCTTTCCAAACTGGATAATTGTAAATTGGAAAAACAACTTTAGCCTCATCACTTATCACATCTATTTTCCAATTCTGCCAGTTTGTTCCTCTTTTACCATCCAAAACTTTTCCTTCTCCCGACAAAAATCTTGGCTCATTTGGAGCCTTCTCGTTTGGAGGGAGCTTCGCAGATACAGGTAAATAATCAAAAATGCTAATTGTCAATTGCTTCTCCCACGATTGACCAGTAAATTTGTCTCTATCCGTGATATCCAATATTTTCTCAGGCTTAAAATAAGAAATGTTAAAAGATATAAGCAAAAGAGAGACTAAAGATAAAACTGTATAGAAAATCTTCTTTGAAGTTGACAAAAGAATAGTAGCCAATCCACCTGCAACAAAAGAAAAGAAAAAACTAGCAGTCGACAAGAACCTCCAAGGAAATTGCAAATAAGAAAGTGCGGGAATTATCTTCCAGATAAAAACCGACCTCGGGTGTATTAAAAATAAGGAAATAATCCCAAGAATAAAAAACAGAACAATTTCACTTCTAGAATTTTTAACCACCTTTTTAGTTGAGAAGATAAAAAGTATAAATACAAGAGTAGGAACGATCCAATGAAGTAAACCCACCGAAAGAAGCATCTCATCATCTGGTCCCCAGACAGAAGCCCCATAGCCAAATTTTCTGGAAAAAAGAAGCTGACCCAACCCAACAAAATGAGCAAGATAATTAAAATAACCCATAAACATCGTTTCTATATGAGCATATTTTTTCTCTAAAATAGCTGGTAAGGTGAAAAAGGAAGACATTAACAGACCTAAAAATGAAGGCAGAAATAAGTTAATCACATTAGATAAAAATGTTTTACTCTGACTACTAAGAGAAAGAAAAAGTACCCAAATAGTAAAAAAAGGAACAAAAATTAAAGCTGTAACATTATGGGAAGTAAATATACCAAAAATACTTAAAGCTAACCACAAAGAGGAAAATTTATCTTTCTTAATAACTATATTTTTGGCAGACCAAAAAGCAAAAGGCAAAAAGGCCATACCCCATAATTCACCCATTGCTCCCCGCACAAACATATTAACTGCCCGATACGGAGCCCAAATATAAAATAGGGCACTCAATAAACCTCCCCACCTTCCAAAAAAAGTCTTAGACAAAAGATACATGCCTAAACCCGCAACAACTGTACTTAACCCAAAACCAATCTTTGTACTATCCAAAAAACTAAAACCCAAAAGATGAAAAAACTCCATAATGTAATACGGTAAAGGAGCGTAGTAGTTGAACTGAGGATACCCATAACCATAACCCATATCAGGAACCCAGCGGCAAGGAATTTGCCAATCTTTAATACATTTATCCATCTCCAAAAGCCTGAAGGCTTGAATATCATCATGAATAGGGAAATAGCCCGACTTTAAAAGATACCGCCCAGACAAAATAGAAAACAAAACAACCACAAAAACATCAAAATAACGAGGTTTAAATATTTTCATTTTTAACTTATTTCTTGCCCAAATAATAAAACTAATTAAAAAATGTTTTATAACACCATGATAAATTTTACTTGATGGAATCAGTCTTTTCCATTGATTTCTTTCATCCGCCAACTTCTTTCCACTCTGACCATGAAGATGAACAATCCTAACATTGGGTAAATAATAAACCTTAAGACCCATCTTTTTAACTCTGCGGCAATAATCTAAATCTTCAAAATACATAAAATATCGCTCATCAAAAAAACCAACCTTTTTTAAAGCTTTGGGTGTAATCAAAAAACAAGCTCCCACCACTGCATCAACAGCAATAGGAACTTTGCTATCTGGAATATATTGTCCATAACTACCTCCAATCCCAAGCCAAAATTCTTTTATAGCACCCCAAACTGTCGGTAGGTGAAATGCAGAAGGTTGAATCTTACCATCCCCATAGACAAGCTTGGGAGCAATTACTCCAGCATCAGGATTCTTGCTAGCAAAATCCAACATTTTTTTAATGGATCCCTTAGGAACCTCTGTATCAGAATTCAAAAGAAGAATGTATCTACCCTTAGCTACTTTTATTCCTTGATTAACCGCCTTGGAAAAACCAAGATTCTCTTTGTTTGACAAAATTATCAAATTTTTCCAATTCAACCTATTAAATCGATCAATTGACCCATCTGTTGAAGCATTGTCTATCAATATAATCTCATAAGGAGGTATTGTTTTATCTGCCAAGATAGAATAAAGACACTTAAGCGTTAAATCACAGGTGTTGTAATTAACAATTACGATCGAAAGGACTTTGTTTTTCATTGTTTGAAACTTGCAAAAATAAATTCATCAGCTACCAATTCTTCTTTTTTATTTCTCGATCTAAACTTCATAACATATTTCAACTTTAATAAAGCAAGAAAAATAACAATAATGTAGCCCGGATGACTAAATACTCTACTAAAAAGACCAGCAATGTGACGAGCAAAAAGACGTTTGCTGGTGATATTCTTCCAAATAAAAAGTAACTGATTTCTTTCTTGGACTCTGCTTTTGTATTTTTTATTAAATTTACCTATCGTCTGCTCATGGTTATGAAAAACCAATCCTTCAGGGTCCCACCAAAGTTCATGCCCCATCTTCAAAGCCCGATAAGAAATATCAACATCCTCCCAATAAAAAGGAGCAAAAGTCTCTTCATCAAACCAACCAACCTTTATCCATAAATCTCTTCTAAAAACACCGCTTCCCCCGCTAACCCAAAAAGTCTTTTGTGGTCTGTCTGTTTGGGGCAACGGTTTATGAACAACAAAACCATTCTCGAAACACCCCGCTGCCGGGCCATATCCAGTTTCATGCAAAGAAACACCAAAAACTTTTTCATTAGACTGAAAAATCTTTATTGCTGATTCAAGAAAGTTTTCAGTGCAAGAAACATCGTTATTTAAAAGACAAATCAAGTTACCCTTTGCAGATCTAATCCCAGTATTTGAAGCTGATGCAAACCCTCTATTCTTTCTGTGAAAGATAACTCTCACATCTGCAAATTCCTTCTTTAAAAAGTTAACGCTGCCATCAGTTGAGGCATCATCAACAACTATAATTTCAATAATCCTATTTTTGGGATTCTTGCTAGCCTTAACCACCGATGGTAAATTCTTGGCTAAAAGATCCCGCCCATTATAATTTGTAATCACTACTGAAACTTTATAATCTACCATTATTTTCCTAGCAGGTCTTTAATTTTACTTGAGAAAGATTCATAAGAAAAATCTTTACTTTGTTTAATTGACACAGCAGCAAAATTTTTTAACTTTTCTTTATTATTAATCAAAAAAAGAGTCAAGTCTTTTAATTCTTCTGTTTTTCTCCACAAAAAGCCATTCCTTTTATTTTTAACTATTTCCCTATGTCCCCCAGCATTATAGACTAGAGGCACACAACCGGAAGCCATTGCCTCAACAACAACAATACCAAAATGTTCCACTCTTTCAGGTTGTTTTTCATCATCTATACCATAGCCACTCGCCGACCAAAATATACTAGACTTGCCATAAAGATCTACAAGACTTTCAAAAGATGGACTCTCCCATATCTCTATCGGATAACCAGAGGAAATTTTCCTTATTTGCTTCAGATAATCAGAAGAGCCCACCTCTGAACCACCAGCAAGCACTAATTTCCAACCCCTAAGACCATCTCTAACCATCTGAGCAAAAGTTTCGGCTAATATATGCTGGTTTTTAGCTTGCTTTAATTGGGAAAATCTTCCAACAGATAGGATAATATTCTCCTTCTTTTCTCTTGGCTTAAACCTATCAACATCAACAGGAGGGTAAACAACTGTACTATCAATTTCATACTCCTTGTCTACAAATCTCTTTGTAAAAAGAGAGTTTACAATTACCTTCTCTATTTTTATAAACTTAATCTTGTTTAACAAATTAGAACCGCCAACACCAGAAAAAGGAACTTGAAAATGAAGGAAATTCCTTTTTCCAAAAAGAAAGGGGACACTCCCATCAGACAACCAAAAACAAAGATCATAACCCCAACCTCTTTTAATATTGTCAACAATATTTATACCTTCAAGATTAAATCCAAATCTATCTTGAAGTTTAGACAAAATACTCTTATCAGACCAGTTAATGTCAACCTCGTAACCTAAATCAAGAAGAGATCGAGCAAACCCCAACAAATATCTCTCCCCACCCCCCAAAGTATCAAGATATGGACTAAATAATGCTGCTCTCATAAATCAAATAAAACTAAACACCATTAACTTGCCTTTCCCAAAGTTTTGCATAACTAATAAACTTACTCCAAACCTGATAAATACCATAAATAACACCTTCAACACCATCAAGAAAAGCTTTTTGTTTAATCATTCTTAGATAAAACTCTCTAAAAATAGCCGAAGCAAAACGAGGTAAATTCATTGGTGGATGATTGGCGTTAAACATAAGATCAGCTTCGATACAAGACCATTTATTTGTCTTCTCCACTATATCAAAAAGATTATCATGTTTGATATGAACAAAATAATTATTCATATAACCAAGTTTGCCTTTCACTTTTACTGTCTCATGTAAGTCACCTTCCCACTTAATAAAATTACTTTTCCTAAAAAGACGAACAACATAATCAGGCCAAAGGCCACAGTGAAGCATTTTTTTACCAAAAACAAAATTCTGACGAGGAATGGCAAAATGAGAAAAATCAGATTCCTTTTTAACAATCTCTAAAATTTCATCTTTTAATTCTTTTGTCACTCTTTCGTCAGCATCAATATGCAAAACCCACTCGCCCATTGCTTTGCTAGTACCAAAATTTCTCCTATCAGAGAAGTTGCCTTTTACAAAACTATAAACTTTAGCTCCAAAACTTTTAGCAATTTCAGCAGTCTTATCAGTCGAATCACTATCGACCAAAACTATCTCATCAACCCAATCAAGACTATTAAGACAATCACCAATCTTGTTTTCTTCATTTAGCGTCAAAATAACCGCGCTTATTTTAGAATTATTACTTTTTTTAGATGATTTTTTCATAAAGACATACTAACAATACATCGATGTATTGTTAGTAAACTAGTCCCAACTACCTTTACCAAATTTACCCAAATAAAAATCAACAACACCTTTCTTTTGCCATTCTCTGCCTTTAAACAAAAGTCTAACACTTTCTTTGAATAAAGCAGCTTTTGTTCGAAAAGACGCATAAGCAAAACCAAACAAAAGTCTGTTTCGGCTTATAAAGTAGTCATTAAGACCACTACCTATACCTGAGCTTTGGGCTACTTTATGCCAAACTACCCCATCTGGTTGATAAAAAACTTTAAAGCCAGCTTTCTTAATTCTTACTGATAGATCAACGTCCTCAAAATACATAAAATAACGTTCATCAAAAAGACCGACTTTCTCCAAAACATAAGAAGCAAAAAGACTACAACAACCGGTAGCAAAACCAGTTTCCTCAACCAAATCAAATTGCCCACAGTCAACTTCATCCACACCCCGATTAATCCCCATAACATTTTGCCAGTCAATTTCCCCTCCCGCGTACCATATCACTCTACCCAAATCTTCCTTTTTGTACCTTTCTTTATGAAATTCAAAGCCTTTGGCAAAATATATTTTTGGAGAAACCACACCCACTTTTTTATCATTTTTTATCACCGAAACAAGGTTTAACAAAAGTTTTCTTTCCACCAGCGTGTCGTTGTTCAAAATCATAACATAATCAGCTTTGTTTTTAAGAGCGTATCTAATACCAATATTGTTCCCTTTAGCAAAACCAAAATTGGAATTGTTTTTAATCAAGTGCAACTTAAAATTATGGGGCTCAAACTTACTAATTCTATCAATAGAATTATCAGTTGATCCATTGTCAACAACGACTACATTAGGATCAAGCATAAAATAATCAAGCGAAGATAAACTCTTAAGACAAGCTAAAGTATCATCAGCTCTATTCCAATTAAGAATAATAATAAAGATCTTTTCTTTCATTAAAAGTTTATTATTAAATAAGCTTGAGTTTTCGCTTAACCTTAAGAACCAAAGAAGAAACAAGATTAATTTCTTTATTCTTAAGAAGCATATCGTTTTTCCAATAATTTAGATCTTTCTCAAAATTAACCAATTCATCATTTACTTCTTCCAAATCTAAATCTAAATCATTAAATTTCTTAGCTTCCCAAACTTTTATCAAAACCACAAACTCGGAAAAAGACTGTAGCATCGATAAAACCAAACCATGAACACCATCTTTATATCCTTTACCTGCAAAAAACCTCCTAAAAAACTCTGAAACAGGCATCTTAATTAGATCTTTCCAATCAAATTTATACCCATGGGCAATTTTCTCTTGAGATTGAATTGTTGTATAACGGTCAAGTCTTTTTAAATAACCACTAACAGAAGAGTAATTTTTGTGAACAATTGCATATTTTTCCCTGGGTAATAAATTTGTTCCTTTACCTTTTGCTTCCGGAATACTGTGTATCTCATCCCTCCAAACAACTAACCCTTTCCTAAAAAAACGCAAGTTGTAATCGGGCCACCAGTTACAATGCTTAATCCATTTCCCAAATATTAAGTTTTTTCTGGGAATAAACACAAAATCAAACTCATTTTCTTTAACAATCTTCTTTAATTTAGATACAAGCTGCACAGGCAACCTTTCATCAGCATCAAGTATTAAAATCCAATCACCAGTAGCCTTACTAATAGCAAAGTTTCTAGCAGGTTCAACATAACCCACTTTTCTATAACTAAACACTTTCGCCCCAAGGCTCTTGGCAACACTAACCGTGTTATCCTCAGATTCCATATCAACAACAACAATCTCATCAGCCAAATCCTTAACGGAACGAATCGCAAAAGGCAAATTCTTCTCTTCATTTAATGTATTTATAACCACTGAGATCTTTGCCATAGCTTATTTTACCATCAAATTGGCAAAACCTTATAGACAATTACTTCATCATTATCGTAAATGTTTTTAATATTTAAAGCTTTCTCATCCAAACCAACACCCATCCTTTTAACCAAATAGATATAGGAAATATTAGATTCTCTCAAAAAATTTCTTGCAGAAGCACTGTTTGCATCACTCAAAAACACCTTAATTTTTGCAAGTCTTTCATCCCAGTTGTAGTTCATTATATTCAAATTGACTATGTCCTCAAGATAAACAGTCTGACCCGAGAAAGCACTAACATAAGCTGTTGAATCATAAAGATAAAGCGGAGTGGGAAACTCATTGTTGCCATAAAAAGAACCCGGAATTTGCAGAGATAAAACAGTCCCTTTGGGCTGAGATGATAAAAATCTTAGGGCATTAAACTCATTCAATGATATTTTTGCTTGAGGCAAACGAGATAAATAATGACTCATCGTAGCTACTGTTGTAGGCAAAGTTAAAAATACAAAAGATAGTATTAAAAAAAGACTAAGGCTCTTATTTAAAACTGACATTATCATTGCTACAAGAATTCCAGAAAACATTCCAAAGACAAAAAGCGAATAATAAAAAAATTGAATAGTATTCCAGGCAGTACCTTCTTGAACAAAAAGCATCGGCAACAAAACTCCAAAAAACGTTAAGAAAAACAAAAAAGCTTCAATCAGATTAGGTTTCTTAAGAAAACTATCTTTCCTAATAAACCAAAGAAAAGATATTATCCTAGTTCCTAGATTACCAACTAAAAAGATAACAAATGCCAAAACATAGGCAAGAAATGCTTTAAGATAAATCCTCCCCAAAATATAATTAGTCATCGCTTGATAAAATCTTTCCCAATGAAGCCTGTCGCCAAAAAGCATCATCGTTTCCAAAAACCAAAATGGCCTAAATTGTATTAATCCGGTAGATGATTTAACTGAAATTAGATAAACAAAAACACTAATCAAAAAAACTAAAACTAACGATTTCAGAACTAAAACAAACTTATCTTTCTTAAACAAAAAACTGTAAATAAGTAACAAAAACAAAGATCCCAAAACCAAAACACTTGCATAAATTTTTATTTGAACCAACAACCCCCAAAATATACCTATTAAAATTAAATCTAAAATCCTAGAAAAATTAAGATAACTAGAGAAAAAAATAAGACCCAAAAGCAAAAAAATTAAAGAAAGAGAAAAAGGAGGATTTATAAGAGTTGTTGCTGAAGATTGAGCCCAAAACATAGAATCGCCAGCTATTTTCCCCTCCCTTATCAAAGTCACAACCCATCCCAACCCGCCTCCAAAATAAATAAAAAATAAAGCCCAAAAGGCAGATAGTTTACTTTTGGTCCATTTAAACATAAAAATATAAACCAACAAACCAATAATAAGAGCCATAAAAGGCGGAAGTACCTGAAAATACAAAATCATAGGATCAACACCTGAAATTCGAGATAAAAAAGAAACAAGAAGATCAAAACCAATATGATAGTTCTTTAATTTTTCTCCAGCAAAAACTGGATTTTCAAAACCCCCCCTCATTAAACTCTTGATTAAACTAATATGCCATATACCATCATGGCCATTTGCCCCCCAAAAGCCGATACCTGAAACGCAGCCTTTATCAAAACAAAGACCACTTCGAACCATGGTCAAAGACCAGCAAATCGATCCTAAAACAATCAAGGCAAAAACAAGCCTATTTTCTTTTTCCGAAAAATATTTCAAAACTTTTTTTAACATCTTCCTTGAACAAACTACCCACCAAAATATAAATCGAGACAAAATAAACAAGCACTCCCAATAAAATTAAAATCAAGACAGAAACAAATTTAACCGGTAAATAACTCTTAAAAATAACCAAAACCAAAAACATCAAAAGAGATGCCAAAAGTGGCTTTAAGAAAGAACGAGAAAAAGAAAACGGCAAGAAATTTCTAACTATTATAAACACAACCACCGAGCTTAAACCTAAAATAAGATAGCCTAAGGCTGCGCCATTAACTCCAAACTTAATTGATAAAAACGGTATGATAAGCCAGGAAAGAACCGTCCACATCACCATCAATTTAAAGGTTATTTTTATCTTCCCGACAGCATTCAATAAATTAGTAAGCTGAGTTGAAACCGCAGCAAAAAGAGTGTTTACCCCAATTAAATAAAGAGGAATTATAGCAGGCTGCCATTTAAGGTATTTGGGAATAACCTGAACCAAAATTGGAGCCAAAGCCAAAAGTCCAAAAAGAGATGGAAAAACAAAAAGTGAAATAAAAAAAATAGATCTCTCAAGAGAAGATCTAAGCTGCTCTTTATCATCTTGCATTCTTGAAAAAGCCGGAAAGGTTACTTTAATAACCTGATCCATAAAAAACCTCAAAGGCGCCTGCCCCCATTTTTGAGCCCAAGCAAGAAAACCAAAACCAGATCCACCCAAAATACCCCCCAAAACAGCATTTAAACCATCATCCTTAACAGTCGCAAGAAGAGTATTTACCTGATATGGAAGCCCAAATCCTATCAAGTTTTTAAAAGATTCCTTTGAAAAATAAATCTTGGGCCTCCAAGGCTTAAGAACATAAATCGCCAAAAGACCAACAATGCCTCTGGCAAGAACACTATAAGTAAAACTTCTCACTCCAAAGCCGCGCCAGGCCAGAAACACCGCCAAGAGGTTATAGGTCAAATTTTCTAATATTTGGGGAATAACCAACTTGCCAAACTCAAGATCTCGCTCAAGCAAAACCGAGGGAATAGTCTTAAGAGAAGACAAAAAAAGACTAATACCCAAAACATAAAGCAAAAGTTTTCCTTCAAAATCAAGATGGTAAAACCTAACCAAAATCGGATTTGCTAAGAATATGGTCAATAAAATTATCAAAACCAAACCCTGCTGAACCAAAAATGTAGTTGAGAGATCTTCCTGCCTAATTTTATCTTTCTTTTGAATCAAAGCGGCCGCTAAACCAATATCACTAAAATAAGACAAAAAATTAACCAAGGCTGAAACTATCCAAAAAATCCCAAACTGAGAAGGTTCAAGAAAAAAAGTCAAAAGCGCAGTTGCAAAAAAAGAAACTAGATTAAGAAAAAAAGTCCTTCCAGTCAAAATCACGACTCCTTTAACAGCTCTCTTCTTAACAGTTTCAAGATTAAGCTCAACATCCTCTATTTTGTCTTCAAGATTATTTGCCACAAATTGATTTTATCACGAAAGAGATGTTTACCTTAAGGCATAATTCTGTAAAAAAGGAGGCTTTCAAAACTGCCATTATTCTTTTTTGTTTTTGGATAACTTGCAATCATAGAAGCATTAGAATAATTTGAAATATCCCCCCTTGAGTCATTAAAAACAAAAAAAGTGGGAGTACCGTTTTTTGAGGAATCAAGAAGTGGTTTGGGTATTTCCCTGAAGTTAAGCCCCAAACCCAAAACTTTTATATTTGGATATGAGTTAAGATAAATCTGCAAGCCATCAGGCAATGTGCCAAAAAAACCTTCAGTTCCAACAACAATTTCTTTTTCCTGATTTTTCTTATAAAAGTCAATCAAATAAGATGAGACCTCCTTTATTCCATAACCAGCCGTCCACTCTTCTAGATATCCAGAACGCTCATTTTCTGGCAAGAGTGATGATTCCCTAACAAAAGCAAAGGTAATAACTTGAAAAAGGGAAAATAAAATAAAACCAGAAAAAAGTCCCAAAAATAAAAATTTTAACTTCTTAATTGCAAGAATAGACAAGGAAGAAACTAAAATAAAATACGGTAAAACAAAAAGAATGTAGCGAGCCGTAAAAACTTTAGCATATTCAGATTGGATCAAGATGGGAATAACAAAAACAACAAGCAAAAAAACAGTCTGCTTCCTAAAAGCAACAAACCCTTCCCAAATCCCAATTAAAAAAAGAATTAACATAAACGGAGAAGAAAAATATAAAAACCAAACAAAAACATCCTTTAGATGTCCTAGAAAAGGATTAAATGGACTTTCTAAGACATGAGAAATTGGAAAAACATAATCAAGATTGCGAGAGGCTAAAAGATGAAAATTTGGGCCTAAACGCAAAATATTGTAAATAGCATAGGCAATAATGTAAATAATGGCAAAAAGAGAAAAATAAACTTTCAAGCTAGATAATTTTTTCTTAAGTGATTTCTCCCAATCTAAAAGAAGCAATATCAAAGGTAAAAGCAAAACAAAAAATAAAGCTGGTGATTTGGTAATCAATGCCCCACCAAGACAAAAGCCAGAAAAAATAGCAAAATCCATTCTTCTTTTCTTTAGCGCCAAGAAAGCAAAAATAAAGCTCCAAAGGCCAAACATTGAAAGCATGCTATCAACCAAAGATAGTCTTTCAAAAAAAACATTAAAAGGTGAAATGGCATACAAGAACAAGGCAAAAATACTAATTTTCAAATTTTTAAAAATTAAAAAAGAAAAAATTAAAATACCAAGCATTGATAAAACTCCACAAACTACTGACAAAAATCTACCTGCAAAAAGAGGGTCTGAAAAAATCTTCAAAAAGGGTATCATAGACCACATAAAAAGGGGTTGTTTCCCATCAGATAGAGGTAAGAACCTAAGAGTCTCTTCGGCTCTCATAACCTGAGCCCATCTAATATAGATTGCCTCATCGGCAAAAATGGGCCAAGAAGTAAGGTTAACAATCCTAAACAAAAAGCCGGCGGCGAAGATAGAAAATATCAAAAAAAAATATTTCCTAAAATTCCCAAAGAAGTCCATAATTAATTATAAAGACCTCGCAACTCATTAATTCTAACTCTAATAATTTGCAGGAACATATTTTTTGATTCTTTTATATATTTTGATAAAGAAGAGCCTTTAGTTTTGCTTTCATCTCTATCCTGCCAAAATACAGGAACTTCAACTATCTTTCCACCATGTTTTTTAATCAGATGCAAAAGCTCAACATCATAAGAAGTTACAATCCACCCAACCTTTTCCCTTTTATCTTTAAAAAACTCAAGCTTGGGGAAGATATCCTTTAAAATATCTGCCCTAAAAAGCTTAAATCCACACTGGGTATCAACAATTTCAGGTAAAATCATAAGTCTTCTTATCATCATAAAAACAACTGCACCAATTTTTCTGTAAATCGGAAAATCTTTTCTAACAACTCCTCTGGAGCCTATTATTGCTTCGGTATTATCTTTAGTGTATGGCAAGAGTTTTTCAAGCTCCCCAATTGGTGTAGATTGGTCCATATCAGAAAACAAAATATATCTACCTTTAGCTTTCTTAATTCCTGAAAGAAGAGCTGAAGGTTTGCCACCATGAGGATTTTCAAGAAGAATAAAACCTTTTAGATCCTTCAGTTTCTTTCTAACTAAATCCCTACTCTCATCACTACTTCCATCATCAGAAATTATTACTTCCCAACCAAACTTCTTTCTCTTCAAGAAGTCATAAACCTCTTCAAGAACTCCCCTTTTAATATTCTCCCGCTCGTTGTAGCAAGGAATTATTACTGAAAGAAAAATATTAGCCATCAAAGATATCTTATCAAATTCTCTAATAAACTACCATCCAAAGTCTACTGGATTAAAACAAATAGAATAATTGTAAACACTAATCTGGCATTTATCATAACTCGGGCTTACTATTCTAATTAAAGCCGAGCCATCTCTTTTGTTATAACTAAGCCTGTTAAAATTAAGAAGATAATAAAATCCAGCATCTCGACCTTCTTTAAAATCCAAAGAAATATCAAAACTAGCTCTTGAATAAGAAACAGCCTTAAGGCTAGAAATTAATTTTTCTTTAAAATAAATACTTTCAGTGTCAGGACCAATAAAATTCAAGGAGTGTTTGAAGAAAAACACCAAAATAAAAACCAAAACAAGATTTAGCAAAATAAGCTTTTTCCTCAACAATCTGTCTATCCACAAAGAAAATACTAGGACAAACAAAGGCAAAACAAAATTGAAATAATATTCAGAAGGACGAAAAGGATATACAAAAGCAAAAATTATAAAAGCCAATAACAAAACCAAAATCATACCCAGAATAACCTTCTTTCTAGAAACATCATTCTCAATCTTATAAAGAGCAGAAGACAAAAATAAAATCAAAAAGTAAAAAATGGAAGAGAAAAAAAAAGAAAACCTAAAACCAAAAACCATTGAGACAAAATTGTTCCAAACCTCGACCATTCCACCTCGATCAAGACCAAAATTACCGGCATTCATAATCAACTTCAAGTTTAGGAAATTATGCCTAAAATCAAAGATAATAAGTGGCAAAAATACAACTAAAAAACTCAATAATACAATCAATAATTTTTTGAAAATAGGCTCCTTACCGCCAACAAACAAGGCAAGAACCAAAAACAGCAAATAAAAAGCAAGTTGAATATGGAAAGAAATACCCAAAAAATAAACAGTGGAAAGAATCCAGAACCAATAAATCTTTTTACTCTGAAGATATTTGTAAAAAAGATAAATTATAAGAATAAAAAACAATGGAACAAGAAGAGGATTCCAAACAATACGATCAATCAAAATCCCGGCTGGTAAAATTGACCAAATAATCAAAAATAAATAAGAGACCCGACTGCTAAAAATTTTCGATAACAAAAAATATGAAGCCAAAAAGAAAGAAGCTAAATAAAAGAAAAGGAACACGATCAAAGAAGCCAACGGATTGCCTTTAAACAAAAGATAAAATGGAGAAAGAATATAGAAAAAATAAGGAGGCAAGAAAAACCCATTTACCCCAACCACCCTTGGACCAAGCAAAGTTAACTCGCCTTCAAGTATACTTTTAACCGTGAAGGCGTCCCTTTCCTGATCCCAACCAAAAAGTAAACGCTTGTCTATCTGGTAGAATCTAAAAAACAAAAACAAGCCAAGAATCAAAATAAAAACTATATTTTTCTTCTTGTAAAGACCAGCCAATATCAAAAACCATACAATTAAGAAAAACAAGCTCAAATAATTAAAAAACTTTTGTATTGGAGTTTGAACAATATACCAAGAAACAAGGCTATAATCTGAAAATTCTTTGCCATCAATACACACTCTTCCAGAGCAATCTTGATAAGGAATATTTTCTTTGCCATTCACTTCAAAAACATAAGCTCCAGGAAAATATTCAAGAGAAAAGATTAATTTCTCAGGCTTCTTATCGCCTAAACTAAGTTTAAAAACACCTGATAAAGCATTGCGAGAAACAAAATCATAAGATACTTCATCGGAAATGATAAATTTGTCTCCCACAAAACAGGCTGATAGAGAATTAAGAGAAAGTATTTCATCAGCTATAGTGGTTGTACCAACAAAAGAGACATAGTGATTAACAAAATTTTTATACAACAACTCTCTACCTTGGCAAGAATTTAATACTCTTAGATGATTTCGATTGCCAAAAAATGCTAAAAACAAAGTGATAAAAAATAGAAGCCAATAAACAAAATTCTTCTTCAATAAAGAAAAGAGATAAACACTTAAAGCTGAAATCGCAAAAACAGCTACTCCAATCAGCCTCCAAGGATACTGAACTTGAGATAAAATCCCTATTTTATCCCATATAAAACTAGACTGAGGCAAAATAAGAAAAATCGTAAAAAAAGAAAGTAGCAGATAAAAGAATAACCAGCGTTTACTTAAAAAAGATTTTATTTTGTCTCTGCCAGAAAAAAACAAATAAAAAATTACTAAAACAGAAATTAATAAAACAAACCACTGAGCATAACCAAGCATAAAAGACATTCCATCATTTTCTCCAGCCACGGAAAAGAAATAGCCCCACCTTGAACGAATTAGCTGAAACAATGTTGGAAAATGATCTTTGTAATTTACTATATTTAAATAACCCAACTTAACATACTTCTTCTCCAATAAAGCAGGGCCAACAAAAAAAGAACTCAAACCAAACATGCTCAAGAAAGAAAAAGACAGCAATAAAAACTTTCTTTTTCCCAAACCTCCTTTTATTAACTCAAAAATTATTATCAGCAAAAAAATAGGAAGCATAACCATCACCACTATATTGTGAGAAAGAATAAACAAGGCTCCTGCAAAAGAAAGCAAAAATGAATAAAGAAGTTCTTTTTTATTTTTTCTCTCTCTTAAAAATCTAAAAAATAAAAACAAAAGAATTGGAAAAATAGCATAAGCCAAAAATTCTAAAGAACCCCTCACAAACACCAACAAAAAACGATATGGCGCAAAAAGATAAATGAAGGACCCAATAAAAGAAGATAGTCTATCACCAATACTTTCTTTTCCCCAAAGATAAAAAAACCACGAGCCAATAAAAAGGCAAATTAAAACTAATAATTTCCAAGACAATAAAACACTACCAGTCAAAAAATAGAAGGAGGCAAGTAGGTAATAACCAAGTGGATAGAAAAAATTAAAAACAGGCACACCACAACCATTGTTAATATTACCAGCCCACCTTAAAGGAATGTTGCCCAGTTTAATCGATTGAAATGCCTCAAGACCCCTGGCTAGGTTATAGTCCAAATCATGAGAATAAAAACAATCGCTTGATAAGAAGAAACGAGACGTCCAAAAAACAGAAATAAAAAGAATTATAAAAACCCAAATATCCCAACTTTTCTTAAAAGATAGAAAAATCTTTTTCATAAAACTAAATCCTAGCTCTTCGTTCTATTTTAATATTGCCAAAAATTGCTTCCTTTTCTACCTTCCCTATAGTATCTTGCCTCATAAGCCAATTTGAAAGCCTTTCTGGATGAGAATCGTCTTTTTCACTCAGAGTGTAAAGTGTTTTAACACTCTCCTCTTTGGGCAAACAGCCATACTTTGAAAAACCATACCACTTAAAAAGATAATTATAGGCATAAGGAATAACTGGGGGTACATAAAAATCAACATTAAAATTACAATCAGTAGTATCCTTATAAATCCAATCAATTGCTAAAAGCTGATCCTCTAGAATAATAGGATTATATTTTCTATAGTCATACTTAAAATACCTTGAAACAAGATATAAATTCCTACCAATAAATGCAAATAGGAAAAGGAAAATGACTACCTTACCTAAAAAACCTTTAGAAATAAATTTCAGAAGAAAAGAAAAAAACACTATCCAAAAAATATAAAAACCAGTGAAATAATATCCATAAATTATTCCTTTCTCCCCTTTTATAAAAAGCATACCAACAAGGGGAATAAATACTGAAATAAGTATTACTTGAAAATATTTATTATTTTTGATTTCTTGTGATTTCAAAATAGCAACAAGAAAAATTGCAATAAAAAACAAAACAAAAAGAAAACTTCTTTGCCCCCAAACAACCTCAGAAAAAGTATCAAGATAAAGAGAAATCCGCGAGGGCAAAAGATCCCAAAAATAAAAACTAAAAGACCGCGAAGAATTAATAAACTGCCATAAACCTTTCCTTATTATCCCACTGTGACGAATATCAAAAATAATCTGAGGCAAAAGGGAAAAACAATAAAAAAAGAAAAAATAAAAAATATTTTTGAGGTTAATTAATTTTCTAGACCAAATAAAAGCAACTAAAAAAGCAATCAAAGGATAGAATATATCAGCTGATCCACCAAAATGAATAGCAAGACCAGATAAAAACCCAGAAGCTAAAAATGCCCATCTTTTCTCATCAGCTATTTTTAACAGAAACCAAAGAAATAACGCGCTCAAAAAATACAAAAAAGTTGGATTTGAAAGCCAGTGGGAAGACAAGACCAAACTAAAAGAAAAAACAGATATAACAAGAGAAGAAACTGCAACAAATTTTTCCCCCAATTTAGAAAAAACAAAATACAAAATAGCAAAAGAAAGAACTTGAGAGAAAACAAGAAAATAAGCAGGAATAACAGGATTACCTTTACCTAACCAATAAAAAGGAATAAGAAGCCATAAATACCAAGGACCTCTTGGTACATCTCCAACACCCATTGTTGGCCCAATTGTTGGTCCAATCAAAAATAACTTTCCACTTTTTATAAAATCCCAGATAACAAGAGCATCTCTACCCTGATCAAAATAAAACCCCAAGAACCTATCCAGATGAAAAATTCTAATAAAGAGGCCAAAAATTAAAATCAAAAATAAAACAGGCTCAAAAAAAGAAAGATTGGATCTCTTATTCCTTTTCATAATACTGTGGTTGGCCGCTGGGATTATGAACTAACTTAAAAAGTATAACCCCACCCACTTCCCAACTTTTATCTATTTTACTCCAGCCAAAATTAGCCACTTCTGCTTTGGGATTTGAAGTCGGCTGACATTTATTCTTGTCTTCATACTCACAAACTACAAAAAGCTGCTCTGTAATCGTTTCACCTGCTCTTTGAGGATCAATAATAACAACCGGTGCTTTCCAAAGTTCCAAAAAATAAAGATACGCTCCCTCATAATTTCTCTCCGCGATAACCGCTAAATTAAATCTATTCCCCTTTGATTCATCTAAAATTTTCTTTGATACTTCTATAGTCCTTTTCATTTGATAGGAAGGCGAAGATCTAAGTGGAGAATTCAATAAATCCAAAACAGCAAATAAAAATATGAGAACAAAACTAAAGACAATACCTACCCCACCAAATTTTCTTAATTTCTCTACCCAAAAAGCCAAAATTAAAAATGGAGCTGGGAATAAAAAACCAAGATAATGGTCATAAATTGCATCTTTATAAAAACTTAAAACTAAAACAGAAATTAGAAGCCAAGAAAAAGTAAATAAAAATGCTAAGGATTTACAAGAATAATCTTTCTTCTTAATCAAATATAAAGAATAAAGTATAGAAATTAAAAGGAAGATATAAGAAGTTATCTTTCCAACCAAAACTTCTTTTCCAGTAATTAACCTTATAAAAATGAGCTCCCAAACCGAAAAAAAACGTAAAAAGTGACTGGCAAGTGATACAGAGACCAAACTGCTTTTCTCAAAGAAAAAATCTCTCATTGCCAAGATGTTTCGCCAATTATACTTGGCATCAAAAATAATAAGCGGAGACATTAAAATTAAAAAGACAAAAAAAGATAAAAATAACTTAATCAAAAATTTTCTTTGCTTTTTAGTCTCAACCGATTTAATAAAAGAAAGTACTAGGAAAACAAATAAAAATGGCAAAAGTGCAAGTGATAGATAATGTGATTGCAGGCAAATTGCAAAAGAAAGACTAGCAACCAAAATCCAATTATACTTACTTTCATACCAAAATTTCCAGATTGAGTAAATAAACAGAAGCGAAAAAAATGGCATAATATTTGGGTTCCAAGAATGTTTAGAAAAAACGATTACAACAGGAGAAATTGCATAAAGAAAACTGGCAAAAATAGAACCCCAACCGCCAGACCATTTGTAAGAAATATACCAAACAAAAATAATAGTCAAAACTCCCAATAAAGCTACTCCAACAGCAGGACCAACAGGATCAAAATTAGAAAAAAACAAAAATGGAGCCATAAAGTAATAGTAAAATGGTCCCAAGTACATATTACCAACAGAAGTTCCAGGGCCAACAAAAACTAAATCACCATCCAAAATCAATCTTTTAACCACTAAGGCATCCCTACCCTCATCTCCCAAAAAAGTCATGTAATCAGAAATCCTATAAAGCCTAAAGAAACCACCAAGTAGTACTATTAAAAAAATAGCCAAAAAATAATATTTATTATCCTTTACCCATTTTAGAGTCGAGGTAAAAGAATTGGGGGTTTTCATCTTAACTTAAACCAAAGTTTAAACAGATCTGAAAAACTTTTTAATATTACTCTAATATTCCTTCCAGTAGGCTTACCAGATTTTCTTGGAAAATGGCTAACAGGAATTTCAACAATCTTAAAACCCGCTTTTTTTGCTTTAATTAGAAACTCACTTGAAATAAAAGCCCCCCTTTCTGATTCAAGCCTAGGAATGGAATCTATAACCTTTTTAGATATCAACTTAAAGCCACAATCAATATCTTTAACTTTCAAGCCAAAAAGCATAAACACCAACACTTCCCATACTTTACTTGTAATTATCTTAAATTTCGATTCCTGCCTTTTCTTGTAAAAACCTATAACCAAATCAGCATTAGTCTCTTCTTGAGCCTTAAGAAAATTCTTAATTTCACTAAAGTCAAACTGACCATCAGAATCAGTAAAAGTAACCCAATCATATTTTGCATTATAGAAACCGCTTTTAAGTGCAGCACCATATCCTCTGTTCACTTTATGGTCTATTACTTTTATTCTTCTGTCTTGCCTGCTTAAATCACGAGCTATCTCTAGAGTTTTATCTTTCGAACCATCATTAATTATCAGTATTTCCCAAGAAGAAAGACCCAAATCTTCAAGAACTTTTTTCGCCTTTAAAACAACATTCTCGATGTTTCCTTCTTCATTATAGGCGGGAAAAAAAACAGATAAATTCCTTACTGCCATAACAATAGTTTAGCAAAAATATACACGATTATCACCACAACTTGCCTAAACAAAGCTAAAATAGTATCATCAAAATAATGAGAAAGAAAATAAAAGACCTCGTCTTTATCTGCCTAATTACAATCATTCCCACCATCTTAGTTTGGCTGCCATTTTTTCTAAAAATAGACAAGTTTTGGAACATACCACTTGGAAAAGATGGTATGGCAACAATTGTAGCCAACTACGATGGGCCTCTTTACATTGTGGTGGCAAAATCTCTTTATCAAAAAGAGATAATTAAACAAATTGTTTCATTTCCTCTACCAACTGAATACTATGCTGCTCATTTTCCACTCTTCCCTTTATTAATAAGATTAATTGCCCCACTTTCTGGCTACCCATATGCCATGCTTCTTGCCACAGTAATATCCTCTTTCTTTTGCATCTACTTTTTCTTCAAACTAGCTAAGGAACAACTGGGCGAAAAGGATGCCAAATGGATTACTTTTATATTTTCCATCTTCCCAGCAAGATGGCTAATCACAAGATCGATTGGTTCTCCAGAACCTCTTTTATTGGGCCTAATTATCGCCTCAATTTATTATTTCAATAAAAAGGAATATCTAAAATCAGCAATAATGGGAATACTGGCCCAATTAACCAAATCTGTAGGTATATTACTTTTTATAGCTTACTTTATAGCTATAACAATACAGTATCTAAAAAGATTAACTGTTTTCAAACAAGGGAAAAATCCTAATCCAATAAAATTTACAAAATATTTGCCTATAACTTTAATACCCTTCTCACTAATTTTACTTTTTATCTTTTATCAAATCAGGCTAAACGATTTTTTTGCCTATTTCAATTCAGGCGATAATATTCATCTTTTCTTTCCCCCTTTCCAGGTTTTTAATTACTCAGCGCCATGGGTTGGAACATTCTGGTTAGAAGAAATAATTTTCATTTACCTTATTGGCGGATGGGGAATCATAAAACTTTTCAAAGAAAGAAAAATAGTTTTTGCCTCAATTACAGGAGTATTTTTTCTGTCAATCCTTTTTGTCTCTCACAGAGACATAATGCGATATTTCTTACCCGCAGTTCCATTTTTGTTGTTTGCCTATAAGGACACTTTGCTTAAAAAGGAATTTCGTCCTATTTTTATGTTAATAATTATTCCCATATATCTTTTTACAATCGCTTTTATCTCCCAAAACAAAATGTCCATTGCTGACTGGGGACCGCTTCTTTAGGCAAAGCTCCAAGTTGATAGTTCTTGAGAAAAAAACCTGGATAAAATAATTACACCATGACTGAAGTTCCAAGATTTTGGCGTTTAAAAGGTCAATTACTACGACTCGAGGGATCAAATTGCCAGGGCTGTGGAATAAAACATTTTCCTCCAAGAACAGTTTGTCCTGATTGTGGACTCAGCTCAACAAAAATAGAACCAAAAGTGTCTGATAAAAAAGAGCTACCAGAAAACAAAGGCTCAAAAGAAAGATTATAGATTCTATTCTACTACAATATCTGCAGTCAAAAGTTTAGCATTAACCGATGAAATCTGCTGAAGAGGATTTACAGATAGATTTCTTTCAAGAGCCTTTAAATATTTATTATAGCTAACGATTGACTCTTTTACCCCAGCTCTTAAGTTTAGTTTTGAGTTAAGAATGTCATCAATTTTAAAAAATTTATAATCCTTAAGCTTGAAACTTGAGAAACAAGATTCCTTTGAAAACTCTTTTGGTAAAACCATGTTGTAAACAGCAACGCGAACATCTGCAATATCAAGATACAAAAATGGCTCTGGATTATCAGGAACTATAGAAAAAGGGAAATTTCCATTAATCATCATGTCTGTAAAGACCTCATACTGCAAAATCCTGATTATACCCGTTTTCCTAGTATCCCTCTTTCTTGTATAACCCATAGGCAGTGATAAATATCCATACTTTTTTCCAAGCTCCAAAGAAGGAACACTAATATCCTTAGCCAGCAGAACCTTGTGAGGATTGTCAAAAGGAGAAATAACCAAAGCAACACCCACCCTTCTTGTTAATCCTTCCTTCATATAGGAATAGATTCGATAGATTGTCTTAAGGGATGTTTGAAAAGAATAAGGCATCTTTTTATAAATGCTTTCCAAGTCAGTTTTGTCCTTAACTAAACTTTCAAAAAAAGATATAGCTTCAGTTAATCTATTATTTGGGCCAGCTTTTTTGATAACCCCATACTTATCAAGCAACCTTTGGTATGTTGCATAAGAAATAGGTAGACCAAAATGATAATGTCTTAAAACTGCATCAACAGAACCAAACTTAAAATACTCTCTTATCAAAAAGTGGCTAAAATCAGGCTCCTTGTGAGGAAAAACAGACATTTTATCTTTTCTGCCAGGGAAGTTTCCAAGTCTTCCAAATTACAGCATTGTACATAAAGTAGTTATAAGGCAAGACCAAGAAAACTATAATAAAAGGTAAGATCAATTGTCTTGAACCAACTCCAAACAGCAAATCACCAATATTCCCAGCTACAGTCTGTATTATCAAAGCCCCTAGACTGGTTAAATTAAATTGCAAAAACTTGTAAATGATCCTTTTTAAACCAACTATTTTTTCCTGCTTAAATGTCCAAAGGTTATTAAAAGTAAAATTGCTAATAATAGAAAGTTCGACAGGCAAACTCCAAGCCAAAAGCCCTGGAGCACCAATATTTGTCATAATTTTTAAAGAGATTGCATTAACAAGATAACCAATAAAACCAACTGTGCCAAATTTTATAAATCTCTGCTTATCCTTTATTCCCAAAATGATTGCTACTTTAAAAGTGGTAATCATTTCTTTGGGGTTAAACTTTGACTTTTCCTTGACTCTGGGCTTGAATTCAAGAGGCACTTCTTTAACATTTTTGGCATTCTTTATACTTTGATAAAGCAAATCAACTTTATAAGCAAATCTTTCTTTGGCCATCAGATGGTCAAGGTCAATTTTGTCTAATACCCCTTTCACTTTTGTTAATCTGAAACCAGTTGTCACATCATGAAGAGAAAATTTAAACCAAACAAGACGTATAAAAAGATTACCCAGATAACTTATAGCCTTCCTCGAAAAAGGCCATTCCTTTGGAACCGAGCCGCCAGGAACATAACGACTACCAATTACATAATCAGCGCCATTAAGATATGCCTCAACCATTCTTTTAACGTTATCAGGCGGATGCTGACCATCAGCATCCATCTCCATTACAGCATCGGCACCAAGTTTATCCATTGCATATTTAAAACCTGCCACATAATCAGCCCCAAGCCCTTCTTTTTCTTTTTTGAGAAGATGGACATTTTTAAAACCCTTCATCTTCTCCTCAACAACTTTAGCCGTACCATCGGGAGAATTGGCATCAACCACAAGAAGATGCATATCAGCGTTGATTTTAGGGAATTCTTTGCCAACCAGCTCATCAATCATCCAACCAATATTTTCTGCCTCATTGAAGGTTGGCATCACAACCACCACTCTTTGCATGATTTGATAATACAACAGAAAAAAATAAGAGTAAATAATTAAAACAATTTAGTATGAATTGTGAATAATGGGTATGAATTATGAGTATAAGAAATATAGACCTCACATCTAACTGTCACTTACAAAACAAACTATAAGCTACTATCAATACATCGATGTATTGATAGTAATTAAGGTGATAGTATACCAGTTCCGTAGACTAATACACAGATACAATAATAATTGAGAATTATGGATTACGGGGCATGGGTATGGGAATATAATTCAAAATTCCCACCTACCGTCAGGCAGGCAGACCTACCTAACGGCAGGCAGGCAAAACTACCAGCCCTAGGCCGGTTGGCCTTGGTTTAACAATTCAAAATTTAAAACTACTTATAATTATCTAAGGAAACTTTTGACTTTTAACTTTTGAACTTTGAGTCAATGTTTAGATATTAGAATTTAGATTTTGAAAAATTGAATTTTGACTTTTAAATTAATTTTATTGCCAGATTCTTAATTATCCTTTTTTTCTATTTGCGTGCATCTGTGCAGCAACACGAGGAGAAGGGGCTTCCAACTTAGGCTTTTCATCATCCAAAATTCCGAAATCAGGATCACCTCTAACCTCTGCCAAAAGATCAGCAACACTTTCATCACCACCAGCTTCTTCTAATAATTTACGCCACCTATCACCTCTCTCGCCTATTTCCTTAAGTCTCTTCTTCTCTTCAAGGTTTAAAAAATTACGAATTATCTCACCCATAGTAAAGATATTATATCAGCCCGAGTATTCCAAATACAATCTCTCCTCATCTTTATCCAATGCTTTAAGTTGCTTCTCTAAATTTTCAAGAGCTCTTTTCAAATTCGGCTTCAGCCTAAAATCCAAAACATTGTTAATCTCAGCCCACTGCACTCTTAATATTCTTCTTCTGTTCTCCAAGCCCTGCCTTACAAACTGAAACTGAAGATGACGTGTTAAAGTATGCCATTCTGGGAAAATGCTCAAGTAATCAGGATCGTATTCGCCAAGCTCAACAGCTTTCTGCAAAGTCATCTTTGGGTCTTTTGATGGCAAAGTTTTATAAGAACCTCTCTCTAGATCATCCTCAAACCCCATAGAGGTATTATACCAGAGAAAACTAAAATGAAGCAAAGTCACTATCTAGTTGCTTTAAGCCAGAGTCAACATCAACCGAGCTTGAGTCTATTTCTTTGGACAAAGAATCTAAATCAGAAACACTTTTCAACTGTGATACTGTTTGTGGAGAAGGGCTAGCTTCCTGATAATATTTCTCCACACTTGAGGGTACATTGGTTTCTTTTTGCATTTGAACCTCTTTCTGATTTTGAGTATTCCACAACAAATAACCAGCAACCAATATCAACACTCCTGCCAAAATTCCTATAACCAAAACTAAATTTTTATTTTTCATTTTATTCAGCTTCAGGACTAGTCAAAGGCGAAGGCGAGGCAGAAAGTCCAACTGCCGCCCTTCTTATTGCTACCAAAAGATTTTTAATCGCCTTCCTGTATTCAAACATATTAGTCTTTGTTTCCTGCATAGTTTGTCTGAATTCTGTATACACTTGTTTAGGATTATCACCATCACAACTAAATTCACTTGAAAGAGTAGATGCTTTATCAAGCGAAGAGGTCAATTTTCCTCTGGCAGTCTCAACAGAAGCTAAAAGTTCATCATAGTTATCAACCTTTTTACCAGCAGACAAAACCCTATTCTCATAAAACATCCTCAATCTTTCAAACCACCCATCCATTTTCTTGAGTTCACTTGTAACCAGTCTTAACAAAGATTCCTTTCTGTTTTTAATTGCACCTTCTCTTGCTTTACAAGCTTGAAGCTTTGCTCCTTCAAGTCGAATTCTTATCTCATTGCGGATATTTTCTCTATTTTGAACTCTAGCTGCAGGAGATGAAGAAGGAGAAGCCAAGTCGAGCCTTAGGTTTTCCCTCGTTTGCACCTCTTGACCTTCAGCAAATGTATAAGAAGTTCCAAAAACAACAAAACAAAAAGCTAAAAACGAAGCCAACCAAAATTTTCTCATCAAAATTAATATAAAGAGTTGAAAAATAAAAGTCAAGAAGAAACCGAAATTCTATCTTTACCTATATATGGACGAATAGCCTCAGGAATCTCGACCGAACCATCTTCCATTTGATAATTCTCATAAATTGCCACCATCGCCCTTCCCAAAGCCAAAACAGTCCCGTTTAGAGTATGCAAATACTCTGTCTTACCAGCTCTTTTGAACTTAATTCCCAGCCTTCTTGCCTGAAAATCGGTGGTATTACTGGTTGAAGTCACTTCACGATACTTGCCCTGAGATGGCATCCAAGCTTCAATATCATATTTACGACTGGCAGCATTTCCCAAATCTCCTGTTGCCATCTTTACCACCTGATAAGGTATCTTTAAATCTTGCCAAATCTCCTCTTCTATCGACAAAAGCCTATCATGCCACTTGTCAGATTCTTCAGGAAGGCAGAAAACCACCATCTCAACCTTTCTAAATTCATGCACTCTTATAATTCCCCTTACATCTTTGCCATAGCTTCCCGCTTCAGTTCTATAGCAAGAGGAAAAACCAACATACTGCCTGGGCAATTCTTTTTCTTCAAAAGTTTCATCTGTGTGCATCCCCACAAGAGTAATTTCTGCTGTTGCAATTAGGTCAAGATCTTCACCTTCAATGTGATAAATCTGCCTTTCTTTCTCACTCCTTGCTTGAAAACCACAGCCAATAACATTTCTCTCTTTGGCAACATTTGGAGTAATAACAGGTACAAAACCATGTTTAGTAAGCTTTTCAAAGGCAAAACGAATCAAAGCCATCTCAAGCAAGGCTCCATCTCCTTTTAGATAATAAAAACCAGACTGAGCAACTTTTGCCCCACGCTCAATATCAATAGTTTGAGTAATTTTGCCTATTTCAAGATGATCTCTAACAGGAAAATTAAACTTTTTAGGAGTGCCAACTTTCTTGATAACTTCATTTTCTTGGGGACCTCCAACTTTAACATCAGGCGCAGATGGATTTGGAACCTTAAGAATCAACTCTTCAAAGACTTTTTCAACTCCTTTTAATTCTTCTTCTTTAATTTTAAGCTCATTTTTAATCTTTCTACCTTCCTCTTGTCCTTCTTTTCCAAGTTTATTCTTTTTTGCACGAAGAGATTCAATCTCTGTAATTAAATTCCTTCTTTTTTTATCCACCTCAACTAACTTATCAACAACTGAAGCATCAAAACCTTTAGCTTGAGCAGCTTTTTTAAAAAAATAAGGATCGCTGCGCAAAAGATTAATATCTATCATTTAGCAAGAATTATACTACAAACCAATCTCATCTGAAATTTTCTGTAAAGCTTCAAGTCCAATTTTCAAAAAATCATCAAGACTAATACCTAAAAGCTCAGATTCCTTAATTATCTCTCGATTACAACCTCTTGCAAAGCTATTCATCTTGAACTTTCTCTTAAGCGAATCAATTGAAACGCTTTTTAATTTCTTGTCAGGTTGAACTAAAGCAGAAGCAACAATTAAACCAGTCAAAGTTTCAGAAGCTGCCAAAGCATGCTGAAGCTTAGTAGACCTTTCAAGATGACAAAAAGCTGGCACTCCACCTTTACCCCAGGCATGGGATTGAATAGTTTCAATTAAAAATGGCGTTGCTCCAGCTTCTTTTAAAATCTCCTCAGCTCTAAGGCAATGTCTTTCAGGATTATCTTTAGTTTCATCCCAATCTATATCATGAAGAAGACCAACTAAGGCCCATCTTTCTACAATTTCATCGCAAGGCAAACCATTTTTTTCATCTTCATCAAGAAGATTATTCTCACATAAAAACCTGGCTAAATCAGCCATTATAGCCTCTGATTCCAAAAGATGGTAACGAGTTATTGGATTTTTGATGTACTCATCAAGTAATTTCTGCGCCTTTTTTCTATCTATACCCAAATCCTCCATAATTATTTCTTCCTTTTAACAGGCCTCATTGTTGGAAAAAGAATTACCTCTTTTATACTCCAGGTGTTGGTGAAAAACATTGTTAGTCTGTCAATTCCTATTCCAATTCCGCCAATAGGAGGCATGCCATATTCCATTGCTTCCAAAAAATCTTCATCCACTTGTTGTGCTTCCTCCCTGTCCTTCCTTGCTAATTTAACGTCAACCTCAAATCTCTCACGCTGAACTAAAGGATCATTAAGCTCGCTCCAACCATCACAAATTTCTTTGCCACCAACATAACCTTCAAATCGTTCAACCCACTCGCTGTTGTCTTCTTTTGCCTTTGACAGGGGACTTACAGCTCTGGGATAATCAATTACCCACACTGGATCAATAAGAAGATCAGTTACTTTATGCTCAAAAATAGTATAGATTAACTGACCCTTATTTTCCCCGCCAACAAGCTCAATCTCATTCTTACGACAATAATCAGCTAAAGTCTTTTCATCTTCGATCAAAACATCAAGACCTATTTTATCTCTAATTACATCAACCATCTTAATCCTTGGCCACTTTTTGGATATATCAATCTCCTTATCCCCGACTTTAATTTTCATCTTCCCAAAAATTGCCTTGGCCAAGTGCTTAAAAAGACCTTCAGTTACATCCATTACCCTATGATAATCAGCATAAGCCTCATAATATTCGATCATTGTAAACTCAGGATTGTGAGTTAAATCCATACCCTCGTTTCTAAAATCTTTACAAATCTCATAAACCTTCTCATACCCACCAACAATAAGTCTTTTTAAATAAAGCTCATCTGCAATCCTCAAATACATATCACAATCAAGAGCATTAAGATGAGTTTTGAAAGGCTTAGCATTAGCTCCGCCATAAAGAGGCTGAAGAGTTGGAGTTTCTACCTCCTGAAAACCAAGGTTGTCAAGATAGTTTCTAATCTCACGCACAAGCTTTGTCCTTATCAAAAATCTCTCCTTAACCTCTGGATTAAGAAGAAGATCCAAATAACGCTTGCGATATCTTTCCTCAACATCCTTAAGTCCATACCAAGAAGACGGCAACGGCCTTAAAGCTTTAGACAAAAACTGAAATTCAGAAACCCGAACAGTAATTTCCCCCGCTTGAGTTTTAATAACCTCGCCCTTAGCTGCTAAGAAATCGCCTGTATCAAAAAGCTCAATTTGATTATAACTATCAAGCAAAACATTTTTTTGAAACAGAAGCTGAATTTTTCCTGAAAAATCTTCAAGATCCAAAAATGAAGCACCACCATGAATTCTGATGGCTCTAATTCTTCCTGAAACTAGAACCTCTTTACCCATAGAATCACGGGCCTGAGAAATTGTTATTCTCTTGCCAGTGATAGAAATAGAAGAAGGATAAGGATTAATGCCTGATCTAACAAGCTCTTCCTTTTTATTTAATCTATCTGACCTGATTTTTTCTATCCTTGCCGGCATAAAACAAGACTAGTATAAATTGAGGAGCTTAAATTTACAAGAAGAAAGCTAACTTATATCAACAATCTCGTAAATCATTGTTCCTGCTGGAGCTTCGACTTCAACTTTATCCCCTTTAGTCTTACCTGCTAAAGCTTGACCCAAAGGAGAAGATAAAGAAATTTTCTTTTCAGCCGGATTTGCTTCCCACTCTCCAACAATAGAAAAAACAGTCTCTTGTCCATTTATTTTTACTTTAACTGAATTACCCACACTCACAGTTTTTGAATCAGTCTTAGAATCCACTATTCTTGCATTTTTAATTAACTCTTCCAACTCAGCTATTTTTCCATCCAAAAAATCAAGCTCCTCCCTTGCATTTTGATAATCACTATTTTCAGAAAGATCTCCTTGAGAACGAGCATTAGCCAACCTCTCCACTAACTTTGGTCGCTTTTCTTCCACCAAAACCTTAAGCTCCTTGTTAAGAGCCTCAAAACCCTCCTTGGTAAATGTTGCTTTTAAATTAGACATAAATACTTTTAAAAAAATAATGCCGCTTTGAAAAACGGCTGAACAATAATACAAAGGGATTGTAAAAGCTAGTTACGCTACTGTCAATACTTCAAAAAATATCAAAAAGAAACAATTAAAAAGAAGCCTGACTTCACTAGCTTGCAATATTATATCAAATAATATCCAAAAAATAAAGCTAGGGCACCTACTAACAAAGTAAAGGCAAGAAGGTAAAAGTTTCAAATTATTAGAAAGGGAAATAATCTAGAAACTCTAAATTCTAAGCACTAAACTCTAAACGAAACTTAATAATTCAAAAGTTAAAACTCAAAAGTCAAAATTACAAGTTAAAAGTCAAAAGTTCACTTAGATAATTATAATTAGTTTTAAATTTTGAATTGTTAACCCAAAGACAACCAGCCTAGGTCTAGTACTTTTGAATTATTAATTTCTGTTTAGATATTAGAAATTAGAATCTAGATATTTTAATTCCCATTTCCCTTAATTCATTATTCACAGTTCATAATTCTTAACTACACTATCGTATCCGTGTACTAGTCTACTGAACCGGTTATGTGCTAATTACTATCAATACATCGATGTATTGATAGTTGTCTATAGTTTAGTTTATAGGTATTAGTTAGATACGAGGTTTCTATACCTTACACCCATAATTCATGTCCCTTAATTCATAATTCATTTTTTTCTTATTAGCACCTTTATGCTAAAATAAACTATCGGCCCCATCGTCTAGAGGCCCAGGACGGCAGGTTCTCATCCTGCAAACCCCGGTTCGAATCCGGGTGGGGTCACAACAAATAAGGCAAGAGCTAAAAGTTAAAAGGTGAAAGGTAAAAATTTTACCAACTGCAAAGCTACAAAAGACAAAACTTAAAAATAATACCACAGTAAAATCAATTCTTGATTATTCCTAAACTCAGAAAATTAACGGCTGATAAACCAAAAGACTCAAAACAGTTTGCAAAAGAAAACTCCAAATCCACAAATCTAAAATATTACATTTTTAAAATGGTGAAATATAGTTATCAAATATACACCAACTAATTATTCAAAAAATCGTTTATTAACTCTTTAGGCAGCAAAAGCTGGCGAAATAGTGTTTGATGTTGTTTTAGAAAATTTACTATTAAAAGCATCTTTGGTCAAAGCCACTTTTAGCACATCTTCCAAATTATCAACAAAAACAAACTTTATGTTTTTCTTCACCTCACTTGGTACATCCTCCATATCCTTTTTATTCCCTTTTGGTAAGATAATAACCTTTAATCCAGCTCTATATCCAGCTATAACTTTTTCCTTAACACCGCCTATTTCCATAACTTTGCCTCTTAATGTAATTTCCCCTGTCATTCCCACCTCTTTCTTAACCGAGATGCCCGTTAAAGCTGATACTAAAGCGGTAGCCAAAGCTACACCCGCAGAAGGGCCGTCTTTAGGTACAGCTCCTTCTGGAACATGTATATGAACATCGGTTTTATTCCCAAAATTAGCCTTAAGACCAAAATCTTGCCAATGAGATCTAGCCCAACTAAAGGCAGCCTTGGCTGATTCCTTCATTACATCTCCTAATTGGCCGGTCAAGTAAAGTTTGCCTTTACCAGGCATTAGAGCCACTTCAACAAAAAGTATTTCACCACCAGCTGGTGTTACAGCTAAACCAGTAACCACCCCAACCTCATCCTTTTTCTCGGCTAAAGCTGAAGAGAACTTTCTTGGGCCTAAAAACTTCTTAACATCAGACACCTTAATAGTTTTTGGATACTTTTTACCTTCAGCGACACTTCTGGCTAACTTTCGACAAATTGTTGCCAACATTCGCTCAAGTTCACGCACTCCAGCCTCCTTAGTGTATCTTTCTATAATTTCATCCAAAGCAAGCTTAGAAATTTTAATCTTTTTATCTTCAAGACCGTGAAGTTTTAATTGTTTAGGCCACAAAAATTCCTCAGCAATTTTCTGTTTTTCATCCTGGGTATAACCAGGAAAACGAATTATCTCCATCCTGTCACGTAAAGGGTCAATTATATTCTCAGCCACATTGCCTGTGGCAATAAACATAACCTTAGAAAGATCAAAAGGAACTTCTAAATAGTGATCAGAGAATTCTTTATTTTGCTCAGGATCAAGAGCTTCAAGAAGTGCCGAGGAAGGATCGCCTCTAAAGTCAACTCCAAGTTTGTCTATTTCGTCAAGCATAAAAACAGGATTTTTTGTTTTTGCATTTTTAATTCCTTGAATTATTCTTCCTGGCAAAGCGCCGACATAAGTTCGTCTATGACCCCTAATTTCAGCCTCGTCTCTTATTCCCCCCAAAGATACTCTAACAAAACTCCTTCCCAAAGCTTTAGCAATAGATCTACCAATTGAGGTTTTACCAACACCAGGAGGACCTATAAAACAAAGAATGGTTGGCTGAGCTTCCTGAGACTTTTTGCCTTTTTTAATTTTCATAACAGCAAGATATTCAAGAATCCTCTCTTTCACTTTATCAAGTCCATAATGTTCTTTCTTCAAAATTGAGGCAGCCTTTTTAATAGAAATATTGTTTGGAGACTCCTTACTCCAAGGCATATCGCAAAGCCAATCCAAATAATTCCTGATATAACCACTTTCTGGATTCTGAATGGGCATCTGCATCAACCTCTTAAGTTCTTTCATGGCTTTTTCTTCAACGTCTTTCGGCATTTTTGCTTCTTTGATTTTCTTCTTGTACATTTTTACTTCATCAGAATCTATCTCAGATTCTTCCTCGCCCAGTTCTTCCTCAATCGCTCTCTTTTTCTCCCTTAGCATCGCCTTTCTCACCTGATCTTCAAATTTCTTCTGGGTTTTTGAACTAATACTTCTCTCTATTTCAAGAACGTTTACCTCTCGCAACAAAGCCTCAAAAACCATCTGCAATCGCCTTAAAAGCGAAGTCTCTTCAAGAAATTTCATCCTTTCCTCCGTGTTAATTTCAAGCAAAGAGGCGACTTGATCCGCTAGTTCAACTGGAGTTGATTGACCCGAGACTATCTTCATTACCGTTACAATTTCAGCTTGTTTACCTAACTTTATTGCTCTTTTAAAAAGATCAACTATTCTTTTAGCCAAAGCATCAACCTCTGGTTTATCTTCCCTAGTTTCGGAAACTTCGACTATATCAGCAACCAAAAAAGGCTCTGTCTTTACCAAACTTTCAATCTTTACTCTAGCTTGGCCTCGTATTAAAGCGTGAACATCCTCATCTGAAGACATCATCTGAGCAATAGTGGCAATTGTCCCAACTTCGTACAAATCCTTGAACTGAGGATCTAATATCTCCGGATTTTTCTGTGTAAATATGGCCACAACTCTTTGAGATTGAAAAGCGGAATTTACAGCCAAGACAGATTTTTGCCTTCCAAAAGAAAGGATGTTGTCAGTGTGCGGAAAAACCACCGAGTCTCGAATGGCCACCACGGGAATCTGCCTTAAAACCTTTATAGATTTACTATTCATATTTTGTAATTTAGCAGTCTAAATCATGGTCTGCTAAAAGTCAAGAGGCATTATCTTTTACTACTTGAGTGCCTTTGAACAAAAAAGAAATTTTCAAGTAAAAGAGAAACAAAAATACCAATAACAGCCCCACCCAAAACATCAACTAAAAAATGAACCCTACTTAAAACCCTACCCCAAGAAACAAAACCAGCCAAAACAAAATAAAAAATCCCCAAATTACGATCCACCAAGAAGAGAGAAGTTGCCAACCCAAAAGCTGTCGCAGAATGCCCAGATGGAAAAGAATTATCAAAATGTTCAGTTAAAGTTAGAGGGTTTTCTCCATTTAACAAAAATGGCCTTACTGTTGGTAATAAATCCTTAGTCATCTGGGCCAATAACCAACTTAGTACGCTTGAAAGAATAATAAAAGCCATCTCTTTTTTTGTCCTTTTTCTAAAAATAAAAATAAAAATTAAACCAAAATACATCACCCAGATTAAAAAACTGGCCAAAAAAATAACTACACCACCACCATAAATTCTTTTCAAAACAAAATCCATATTTATCAATATATAATTATTTTCGTTCCCTGATTTTCAGTTGTAGTTATAACAGAAGTCTTACCTTCCGGCAAAACAGGGTCTGCCCAATAATAAAGCTGTCTTGCTACATCAACTGGCAAATTTACACAGCCATGACTTCTGGGAGTACCAAAGTCATTATGCCAATAAGCTCCGTGGATGCCATAACCTCGCCATCCAGGAATTTCATCATTCTCAAAGAACATTACATAGGGAACATTGGGAAGATTGTAATAATATTTTCCCACTCCCCCCTCCATCTTTGTTGCTCTTAATTTAATCCAGATTCTAAACTCACCTTTAGGTGTTGGCCAAAAGCGAAGACCTGTAGAAACAGGTGTTTCTAAAAAGAGTTTATCACCCTCCCAAGCTCTTAATTTTTGTTCATTAATGCTTACCTCAATTCTTTTTTCTCCACTTGTTGCTCCCAAAACCTGAGCATAATACTTATCTTCTTTAAACACCTCATCAGGCACAGATACTTCTTTGCCATCAAAAACACCTCTTCTTGATGCTAAATCAAGCTGGCCTGAATAATTTATCTGTTTGCAACAACCAAATTGATACAAAAGCTTTTTATTCTGCCAGACAGCAAATGCTGCAAGAAAGAGAAAAACCAAAGGTAAAAAGAAAAGCAAAAACCTCTTTGAATTCATAACTTATTAATGATAACATTTTAAAAGTATGAGCAAAACCCACTCAACACCCAAGAGTTTTTACTATGCCTTTGAAGGGCTAAACAAAGCAATAAAAGATGAACCCAATCTAAGAATTCATTTTATTTTTGGCATCGCAGCAATTCTCACAGGACTATTATTAAAACTGTCAACATCTGAATTTGCCATACTGCTTTTAACTATTGGCCTTGTAATTACTCTCGAATTAATAAATACTATGCTTGAGGCTCTGGTTGATTTGGTTAGTCCTGAAATAAAATCAGCAGCAAAGAAGGCAAAAGATGTCTCCGCAGCAGCAGTTTTAGTTTCAGCTTTGTTTTCTCTATTAGTTGGAGGTTTACTATTCTTGCCAAAAATAAAGCTTCTTCTTTAAATCAATAAGCAAATAATTCCCAAAAAAAGGCAGTAAAAGCCAAAAAGTTTGAAATTGTTAGAGAGTAAAAATTTAAAAGCCAGTTTTATGGCTAATAAACCGGAAATAAAACTAGCCAAAAAACCTAAAAAATAAAAATAGTAATGAGACTCTATACTAGTTCCATATTTATAAACTTGCAGAATTAAAGCCCCAAGAATAGCAGGAACAGAAAGCAAGAAGGAAAAGGTTGCCGCCTTCTTCTTCTCAACTCCAGAAAAAATTGCTCCAAAAATAGTTGAACCAGAACGAGAAATACCCGGCGTTATTGCCAGCGCCTGAAAAACACCAATCAAAAAAGATTTCTTTTCATCAATCTCACCATCAGTCTTGTTCAATTTATCACTTAAAAAATTAAAAGCAGCCGTTAAAAATAAGGCCAATCCCACCAGTTTAATATTGCCAAAAAGCGACTCCAAAAAATCAGAAAACAAAAAGCCCACTAAGACCACCGGAATTGTGCCAATAACAATATATTTCAAATAATAAAAAGAAAGGCCAAACAACTCTTTCCTAAAATAAAAAAGGACCGCCAAAAGAGTGCCCAAATGAAGAACAACATCAAACAAAACTCCAGGCTGAGAAAACGACGGCAAGAGTGACTGAATCAAGGCAAGATGGGCCGATGAGGAAACGGGTAAAAATTCAGTAAAGCCCTGGACAATTCCTAGAAACAGACTGTTTAGAAAATTCATAATTTTAGTCTATCACAAATTCTCTTTCACAAAACTACGCCAATTCTCAGAGTTAATTTTTTCCAAATCGACAGCATTATCTATTTTGAAATTGCCAATAGAAATTCTTTTAAGAGAAGAAAGATAAGCTCCTGTTTTTAATTTCCTCCCAATATCACGAGCCAGAGCTCTAATATAAGTGCCTGATGAAACTTTGCAAACAATCTTTAGCTTCGGATATTGATAATCAAGCAGTTTAATTGAATAAATCACCACATCTCTTGCTTCGGGAGATATGAATTGGCCTTTTCGCGCTAATTCATAAAACTTCTTACCTTCTTTTTTAATAGCTGAAAAATAAGGCGGAACCTGTTTAATTTTGCCAACAAAACTTTTAAGAACACTAATAATTTCCTGCTCAGAAGGAACACGCGAGGAGACAATCCCATCTTTTCTTAAATCCCCTGTTAGATCGTCTGTCGTTCTTTCCTCACCCAAGGTAATTTCAGCCTCATACTCTTTATCAAGACCAACAAATTTAGAAATTTTTTTAGTTGAAACTCTACCAACAGCCAAAATCAAAAGGCCACTTGCAAAAGGATCAAGGGTTCCTGAATGCCCAACTCTTTTCTCCCCAGTAATCTTTCTGATTCTATCAACAACATCATGAGAAGTAACACCAACAGGCTTGTTGATAATTAAAAACATACCCTTAATCTATCTCAAAGAAATTATCAAATCAACAACTATTGAATTTAGATTCAAAAATGTATAAAATAAAGCCCTGTTCGCACATTCAAATCTTTTTTCCTGAAGGAGAATAAAATGATCACAAGACAAAGGCTAATAAGTAAGTGGTCAATCAATGAATGGTTGTGTGCAATGGACCCCTCATTATCACCAAATATTGATCGCGTAATTGGCCAAGTAGATGGGGATTATTTATCCATCGAGGCAGAAGGAAAACTAAAAGAAATCATTAATAGACTAATCGGAGAAGATGAGAGAGAACTCCTGAATAAATTAAGAAATAGCTGCAACGGAATTGGGTGGGAAAGACCAGCCGATGGCTGTCCAAGCAAAATACTAATAAGGCTTGGCCTAGCCAGGTGGGATGGGGGAAGAGGAGAAAAGCTTTTGAAAGCGACAAAATTTGCTTTTTATGAAGAGATATTGTATCTAACAGGTATAACCAAGACCTATTAAGCACCAAGGCGGGTGTTGGTTAATAAAACCAATGCTTATTAATTCAACACCCGCTCCTTTATTTTTACTTCAAAAAAGAATATAATACCAGCGTTATGAAAAAGGAAAACAAAATTGCAAAAATCATAAAAAGCACCAAAAAATTATTGGCAAGAAAAATATTTAGACTCACTTTGATCATCTTAATTGCTGTTGCCGGATTTTTTGTGGTCTCAAACTATTTACAAAACAGAAAAAAGGAACAAACAGCAGAAAAATTTACAGTTAAAAGAGGAACTGTTTCAGAAGATCTAGTTCTTTCAGGAAGCATTAAAGCAGAAGAAGGCTCACAACTCTTTTTTCCAACTTCAGGGAAATTGGCTTGGATTGGGGTGAAAGAAGGCGATTATGTCAGAAAAGGCCAGGCTTTGGCCTCTCTTGACAAAACCACTCTTAACGCTGCCTACCAGCAGGCTTTAAATAATGTCAGAATGTATGAGGCAAATGTTGAGGCAACTTACGACTCCCTTCAAGGAAAAGATAAAAGCGAGACTTTTGCTCAAAAAGCCACAAGAACAGCAAGTGAAGTTGCAAAAGATAATGCCTACGACGCCCTAAAGGCAGCTGAATACAACCTTAAAAATTCAACCCTTATTGCTCCATTTTCAGGAATTGTTACTTTTGTTGCCAACCCTTTTGCTGGAATAAATGTTTCTTTCTCCCAAATGCAAATAGAAATAGTAAATCCTCAAACTATTTACTTTGAGGCAACAGCAGACCAAAACGAAGTGATTCAACTTCAAAAAGATGCTAAAGTTAAAGTTAAACTTGATGCTTTCCAAGATCAAGAATTTGAAGGAAAAATAACATTCATAAGCTTAACACCTACTACTGGAGCTGATAGCACGGATTATAAAGTCAAAATTTCTCTTGAACTTCCCCAAGAAATATTGGAAAAAATCAAGATTGGAATGACCGGAGATCTTAGATTCTCCATAAAAAGCAAGGAAAATGTCCTTTATGCTCCATCACAATTTATTAAAGCTGATAGAAAAGGAAAATATGTAAACCTCGGATCAATAAAAAACAAAACCTACATTAAAACAGGCATAGAGGGAGATGAATACACAGAAATTGAAGAGGGCGTAAAAGAGGGTGATATTTTATATGATTAAACTTGTCAATGTTTGCAAGAATTACCAGCTTGGTGAAGAAGAGGTCAAGGCAGTTTGCGATGTAAACTTAGAAATAAAAGAAGGGGAATTCACTAGCATTCTTGGATCTTCTGGTTCAGGAAAATCAACTTTAATGCATTTGATAGGTCTTCTTGATAGACCAACTCACGGGCAAATCTTTCTTGACGGAAAGGATGTTTCCAAGCTTTCAGATGAAGAGCTATCCAAACTAAGAAACAGGTATATCGGCTTTGTTTTCCAATCCTTTAATTTAATAAACCGCTACACAGTACGAGAAAACATACTCCTTCCTGCCAAATACTCAAAAGAAAAGATAGATTTTGACGTTGAAAAAAGAGCAGATGATTTAATGAAAAGATTTAATATCTATAATAGAAAAGATTTCTTCCCAAATAAAATCTCAGGGGGCCAACAACAAAGAGTAGCAATAGCAAGAGCATTGATACTAAAACCAAAACTAATTCTTGCCGATGAACCAACAGGAAACCTTGACTCAAAAACTGGTGAGGAAATCCTCAAATTATTATCAGAGCTAAACAAAGACCTCGGAATAACCATAATTATAGTCACCCACGAAAAAGATGTCGCTGAAAAAACCAGAAGAAAAATATTTATCAAAGACGGAAAGATTGTCAAAAAATATCTTTAATATGAATATGTTAAACGGATACAAAGACTTAATTCAAGCTGCTTTATCTGACTTTAAAAGAAACAAAGTCAGAACTTTTTTAACATCCCTTGGAATAACAATTGGGGTCTTGGCTGTAGTTATGCTTATTGCTCTCGGATTGGGAATAAAAAACTACATAAGAGAGCAGTTTGAAAGCCTGGGAGCAAACCTAATTACAGTTCTGCCAGGAAGCGGATTTGGCGGACCTGGAGGTGGTTTTGGAGCAAGTTTAATAGGCGGGACCAAATTTGATGAAAAGGATCTTAAGGAGTTGGAAAGAATTCCAGAATTAAAATATGTTGTTCCAGTTTTTTTCAAAACATCAAGAGTTGAAGCAAACGGCAAAAAAGAGTTTGCATATATTAGAGGGGTTAACGAAGAGTTTTTCAAACTAAGAAATGTAAAAACTATAAGAGGAAGACAATTTACCCAATCGGAAAATCAATCAAAAGCAAAAGTGGCCGTAATTGGATACACAATCGCTGAGAAACTCTTTGGAAATCCAGATAACGCTGTCGGCAAAACTATCAGATTCGAAAAGCAAAGGTTCGAGGTAATAGGAGTAATTGAAAAGAGCGGAAACAATGAACAAGATTCCGGAGTTGTTGTTCCCTATAGATCAACTTACGGGAGTATAAACCCAGACAAAACATTTTGGGGAATCAATATCGGTGTTGAATCAGAAACAGATATAGAAACAGCCAAAAAGAAAATAAAAGAAGCTCTCTTAAAAAGATACAAAGAGGATGACTTTTCAGTAGCAGAACAAGCAGAAATACTTTCCACTATAAACCAGATATTCAATATTCTTAATGCTGTTCTTGTAGCTATCGGCTCAATCTCTCTTCTTGTTGGTGGTATTGGAATTATGAATATAATGTACGCTTCAGTTACCGAGCGAACAAAAGAAATAGGAATAAGACGAGCAATTGGCGCCACCGAAAAAGACATCTTAGTTCAGTTCCTAGTTGAAGCAGTGCTTCTATCTGCTCTTGGGGGAGTACTTGGATTAATACTGGCTAGCATTATCGTAATACTAGTTCGACCATTCTTTCCGCTTTCTATTAACCTCTTGTCTGTTGTAGTAACATTAACAGTCTCCTCAGCAATTGGTATTTTCTTTGGGGTTTTCCCAGCCCGAAGGGCTGCTCAACTACCGCCAATTGAGGCAATAAGATACGAGTAAATTAACAATCTTATAATCTACCAGTTACAATAAACTGACCAAAAGTCCATAAATATTTTTGCCTTAAGTGAAAATTTTATTTAGTATTTGATTCTTTATTTTTTTTATAAGCAAAAATAAATTATACACATTTGAAGATATGTTTTGAGAAAAATCTCATTTATCTTTGAGGTTTTGATTTTCTATAAAAAAACTAACTCCCTATATATTCTAAGGTGGAAATAATTTTATATAATACCGCAGAAAATTGTTTATAATCACCCTCTGATGGCTCCATATAAATAATAAATAAGTTTGCTTTTGGTAAATCTACCGCGTATTGCACACTTATTAGATATGGTGGGTTGCCTCCTTCAGCAGAACCTTTAGACTGCTCTTTCAAAACCCTCAGACCATTAACCTCTAAAGTTTCAAAATCAACCCAACTCCTAGTAATTTCTTCTTCTGATAACTTTGGGTCTTTAATAATAATTTGCAAACGATCGTCAAGATAAAAGCGAACAGGAACTCCTTGATCAGGGTTCGTAACTAATTTTTTTATCACCATTGAACTTGGGTATTTGAATCTGATTCCATATTTTTCATTCTCATAAGTTTTCCAATCAACATTAATATCTTTAGATGATAATGGTATAGGAGAAGAAACTAATGACAAATCTTGTTGCGACACACCCATCATATTCTTTATAGCTGAAACCTCTTCATCCAAAGAGGAAATTTTCTGATCCAGATTATTAACCATTTCCTTACTTGCTGAATTTTGCCAAAAGTAAACATTCAATCCTAAAAGCAGTATCGTCAACAAGAAGGTTATTATAACAATTATTAAAAGTCTAAAATTGCTTAATTTGTATTTTTGCAATTTTTCTTCTGCAATAATCATATCTTGGCTCAATGATGATTGTTTATCTTCCATATTCATAATTCAAGTAATTTAAATTCAAAAATTAAATTATTATTACATGTAAAAAATTTAAAAGTCAATCAATAGTTTACCCAAAATACATATATTTAGAAGATTTTTGACCTGTCACCAGAAATAATAAAACCTGACAAATAAATACAATAAACAAATAAAAATAAATGCTAAAGGCTAAATGGACCTTAACCACCACTAATTGGATAAAATTCTTAACACTGGTTTATATTGGAATCTGGTTAACAATTTTCTTCTAATTTATATAAAATTAAGTACACGCTATAATAACCAAATGGAGTGTTACAAAAATATTAAATCTTGTAGGTCTTGTGGCAACCCAGTACTCGAGGAGATAATTTCGCTAGGTAAAATAAATGTTCCTAATTTCTCAAGTAAAAGAAGAGATATAAAAATCCCCCTTGAACTTGTATTCTGTAAAAAATGCAAACTTTTACAGCTCAAACAAAATACAAATCCAAAATTATTGTGGAATGAAAATTATGGATATCTCTCAGGCATTAACAATCAAATGAAAAGGGAACTTAAAGAAATAGTGAAAGAGACGGAAAAAATAATAAAACTTGAAAAAGGTGACACTGTTATAGATATTGGTTGTAATGATGGTACGCTCCTATCGTTTTACAAAGATGTGGGAATAAATCTTTTTGGGTTTGATCCTTCATCAAATACCATCAAAATTGCAAAAGAAAAGTTAACCAGATTAAATAAAAACAAATTCTTTTTGATAAATAATTTCTTCAATAAAAGACAATTCTTAGAAAAGACCAACAAAAAAGCAAAAATCATTACAGCAATAGCCATGTTTTACGACCTTTCAGACCCAAATAAATTCCTTAAAGATGTTTATAACTGTCTAGATGAAAACGGAATATTTATAATTCAACAAAATTACTTGGGAAAAATGTTAGAACAAAATGCAATAGACAACATTGTTCACGAACATTTAGAATATTACTCTCTAAAATCACTTAATTTTATACTTGATAAAAATGGTTTCGAGGTTTTTGACATCAAGTTTAACAATGTAAATGGAGGAAGTTTTAGAACATGGATAAGAAAAAGAGGTAGTAGTGTTGGAGGTAGTAAACATCTGAAATTTATAGAAAGCATAATTAAAAAAGAAAAATATCTAGAAAAACTAGAAACTTACAAAAGTTTCGCAGAAAGAGCTTCCAAAAATCTAAACAAAATTAAAGATTTCCTAAAAAAGGAAACCAAAAAGGGCAAAAAAATATATATCTACGGAGCTTCAACCAGAGGAAATACTATAATTAGTTATCTAAAGTTAAACAACAAACTCATAAAAGCCGCCGCCGACAAAAATCCTTTCAAGTGGGGAAAAACAATAAGTGGAACAGATATTCCAATAATTTCTGAAGATGAAGCTAGAAAAGAAATGCCGGATTATTTTCTTGCACTTCCTTGGTATTTCAAAGAAGAATTTATAAAAAGGGAAAAAGATTTTATCAAAAAGGGAGGAAAATTTATCTTCCCTCTACCAAAAATGGAGATCTATCCTAGAAATTAGGCCTTCTGCCCAACTAAAACACAATAAGTAAAAAGATCACAAACTCCAAAATAATAATCTATAAGTTTAAATCCAGATTTCCTCATATAAAATTCAGCCTCTTTTTTTGATTTTAGACGATTCACCTCATCAGGATAAAGTTTAACTTTTTGATAAGGAACAAAAGTTTTTAGGAATAAGAAAAGAGCTTTGAAGAAAAAAACACTAAAACCAAATTCTGGTGGCCAAAAAATAACAACTTTCCCGTTCTTTTTCAAAACACGATGAAATTCTTTTAATATTTTTAAGACATTTTGCTTGGAATAATGCTCAAAAACTCCAAGATTGTAAATACCATCAAAAGTACTTTCTCTAAACGGCATTTTTTCAATATCTGAAAGAATAATTTTGTAAACATAAGGATTGTTTTTCTTATACTTTTCTAGAGCTTTCTTGGAAAAGTCAACAGCAACTATTTTAAAAAAATTATTTATCCATTTATCAGTCTCACCACTACCACAACCAGCATGCAACAAAATTGATCCTTTTTTAAAATGCTTTCTCAAAAAGAATCTCTCTGAAGGAGAAATTATAAACTTTCTATAAAACCAGGCTAAAAAATCATACCAAATACGCTTTCTTTCACCAGACCAGTAATAATCCCAGTCTTTAGAATTCATTGATTTGCCAACAAACAACTTCTCCTAAACAAAATCATAAAAATTAGTCTCATCATAAACCAAAAATGCAGAAAAAAATCACGAAAAGAAAGTTTTGAAACCCCCTTTTGCCTCTCTCTCATAACAACAGGGACTTCGCCAATTGTAAAACAATTTAATTTAAGTATCTTAAGGCTTTCAAAAAAGAATGAATAACCTGAAGAAGAAATAAGATTAAAAATTTTTCTTGGAATTTTATCTAACCTATAAATTCTAAAAGAATTAGATGTGTCGTAGTTTAAGCCAAGAATATATTTAACTAAATTGTGATTCAAAAAAGTTATAATTTTTCTCTTAAATGACCAACCAATCATACTATTTCTAGCAAGATGCCTTGACGCTATTACAACATCATATTTATAAGAAGCTATAATTAAATCTTTAAAATACTTAGGCGAATGGGTTAAATCAGCATCCATAGAAATAAGCCTCTCATAGCCCTTTCTATATGCCCAATTTATCCCATCAATATGGGCACTACCTATTCCCATTTTTTTACCCCTCTCAAACAAAAAAATGTTCCTATACTTTTTGGAAAGCTTGATAACCAATCTATCTGTACCGTCACTTGAACCATCATCCACCACCAAAATATCAAGATTTGGAATTTTTAATCTCTCAATCTCCCCTATCAAAACACCAATATTGTCAAATTCGTTATATGTAGGAATTAGTACCAAAATTTTAGACAATTTTTTATCTCTCATTCTTGACGCACAAAAAGACTAAGCCTTTCTGAATTATCCTTTGGTTCTGGTAATTTAAAAAGATGCTTTAAGGGTAAAGTTGTTTCTGGAATATTATTAACCTGATAATCATAAACATTTAAGATAACTTCTTTATAATTTCCTTTTTTCAAAAAATCATTAAGCTCAGAAACAAAATTAGGCCTATTTTTCCTAATCACAACAATATCAGGGTTAGATTTTTTATCTTCATCAAGGTTGTTACCAACATAACCAACAACAACCTTACTATCTAAATAATACATAAGTACATATTCTTCATAATTGGTTGCTATAACAAGAGAGCTTGGTTCTTTGTAGTTTTCAATAATGTATCCAACTAAATAATCCATTGGACCACGATAAGGATGATTAATCTCATATAAAAAGCCTTTTATATTCTCAAACTTAAATACGAGATTGAGGATTAAAGCCAAAAACAAAAAATAAAAAAATAGAAAATTCCTGTTTTTTGTCCCTCTTTGATCAAATAAATCATAAGTTTTAAAAGACAAAAACAAAAAGGCAAGAACAATAAACGGCTGCAAGAAAATATAATATCTCTCAAAAAAATAAGGAATTCTTGAACAAACAACTAAAGCAATAAAAAGGTATAAAAAAATTCCCAAAGAAACAACTACCAATTTATCCTCTAATAGTTTTTTATCTCTCTTAATAAAAATTAAAATAATCAAAAAGAGCAAAAAGACTAATAGAAGATACTCAGATTTTACAAAAAATAAAAAGGCTGTCTTAAAATTAAAAATAAACCTGGAAAAATTATAACCAAATTCAGAAGAGATAATGCTTGATATTTTAAAAAACTCAAAGAAAGAAAAATAGGGAACCAAAATTATAGTATTTAAAACAATAAAAACATTCTCTTTAACAACATTAATCTTTACTGGCGAGACAACGAATTTTAAAAAATAAAAAAAAGTAATAAATATAAAAATAGAAATAAAGGCAGGAAAATAAACATTCATCAATAAAAATAATAATAAAAACAGAGATGTCTGATAAATAAAACCGTTTATTTTTTCACTAAAAACATTTTTTCTAACCAACAAAAGGAAAATTAGAGATACCAAAAAGATGGTTATTGGGTAATGTCTCACTTGGCGAATATGTAAAAGCAAAGGTGTAGATAAAATTTCCAGAATTAAAAAGATGTTAATAAACAAAAGCTTCCTTAACTTATCCTGAAAAAACAAAGAACCGGTATAGCCAAAGATAAGGACTCCCAAAAAACCAAAAAAGGCAAAGGCTGCTCTTAGAATTCCTGTCTTAACATAAATATCATAAAATCTATCAGCTATCTTTACAAAAGGTACTGCAAAATAATAAGAACCCCAAGAAGAAATATAAATCCAGGCATCGTTTGTATTTTTGACACCTATATTAGGATCTTTTGTTTCAGAAACATTGAGTATATTCTTGCCGTAATGAACCTTGGGGTATCCATACTTAATTATGCTTTTTGCATACATCACTGTTTCTGCTTCATCATTCCACAAGACACCGTACTTTACATTTTTGAAAACAAACAAACCAAAAACAAAAACTAGAAAGAAAAAAGAAAATCTTAAAATAAAAATTAATCTTTGAGAAATCATAAAACTAGAATCTAACTCCCCTTTTTAAAGCCTCCTGATAGAAATAATTTGCCTTAGTCGAATCTTTAATCTCGCTATAATAAACAGCCAGACCTTTTAGCGCATCTTTATGATCAGGATTAACAGAGATTGTCTTAATCCACATCTCTGCCGCTTTGTCTTTTTTATCCTGATTCCAATACAAAAGACCCAAATTAAAAAGTGCATTATCATAATTAGGGTTTACTTTAAGCTCCAAATTGAATTCATCCTCAGCTTTATCAAATTTTCCCTCTCTCATATAAATTAGCCCCAAATTATTGTGAATCATCGGCTCCTGGAAATTAAGCTCAGCAGCTTTGATAAACTCGTTTTTGGCTAAGTCATAATTCCCTTCAAGATAATACATAGCCCCTAAATTCTTATGAGCAAGGGGGTGGTGTGGAGTAGTCTTAACCGCAAACGACCAAAAAGTAACTCTATCTTTAAACTTCCCAATATGCAAAAAAGTAATTGTCGAGAAAAAAAACACAATCAAAAAAAACAAATATAAGTTTGATTTCTTTTCAAAGTCAAAATTCTTAACAAAACTAAACTGACTAAAAATCAAAAACAAACCCACCAAAGGCAGATATATTCTATGTTCTAAGAAATCAGAAACATAAGAAGTGGGCCTAATAAAAGAAGGCAGAAGAAAAACTAAAAACCAAGCAATTCCAAAGGCAATTATCCAATAATTTTTGTTTTTAGAAACAACAAAAAAGAAAATAATTAAAAACACAGAGATAAAGCCATACCACAAAATTGAGTCTTGAAGAGTGGGCAAAACAGAAAGATTAAAAGGCAAAATAACTTTACCCAAATAAAGAAAAACAGCAGACATATTATTTAAAATGCTTTTAATTGAACCAAAAAATGTATATGGAACAGGACTAGAAGAAAGAGCAATGCTTCTTAGATAAAACCAAAGTAAAAAGATAACCCCCCAGCCAAAAAATAGGACTGGCAAAGTCTTAATAAATAGTTTTTTATTCTCAGACAAAGAAAACCCAAAAAACAAAATTAAAAATGGAATAAAAACAGAAGATTCTTTAGTAAACAAAGAAAACCCAAAAAACAAAATCGAAAGCCAGAGATCTCTTAATTTTTTATTCTCAAGAAAATTGATTAAGAAAATAAAAGTCGGCAAAACAAAAAAAGCTAGCAACGAATCATTTCTACCAGGAATCCAAACTACAGCTTGCGCCAAAACCGGATGAACTAGAAAAATAAAACTCAACAAAAAAGCTACAGATCTTTTTATTTTTAACTTTTCAAAGAAAATAAAAACAAAAATTGAAACAAAAAGATGAATAAGAATGCTAGTCAAGTGATAAACAAAAGGATTCTCACCTGAAACAACCGCATCAAACATATAGGAAATAGTCAAAAGCGGACGATAATAAGCAGCTGAAGAGTGAAGAATATGAAAGACCTCGGTGGTAAAAGCCCTTGGCAAGTTAGATAAATCCCTCAAAAAAAACAAATTTTCTAAAATTAAAACATTGTCATCAAAATAACTAAAACCAAAAAAAAGCCCTCTCAAATAAAGAACAAAACCAAAACCAAAAATCCAAAGAAATGGCCTTTTACCATCTAAAAAGATTTTAGAAAAACTCAAATTCTTATTCATTTCTCAATTTGTATAATAGCAAACTTGATTCTTTCTTTTCTTCGTCTGTCAACTTATCTTGCCAAATTACTTTATTCCTACCCCAAACAGATCCACCAATCAAATAATAATCTTTAGAAATAAGATTATTAATATAATCAATAAAGATTCTTGGAGAATCCTTTTCCCAAACACCACTAGCCTCTTTATTTGAATAAACTATAAATTTTGGCCTCAAATTTTTTAAATTTTCCACCACCTCAGACTGATACTCTTCCCTCTTGGGAGAATAAATATTTAAAGGATAGGTTATAACAAACCTAGTTGGCGATCTCCTTTGGCTGTAAAAATAAATTTGCGGCTCACTTCCAACAACAAAAATGTAATCACTAGGTAAACTGTTTTCCACTATTTTCTCTGACATTAACTTTGATTCATTAAATGGATTTTCAAAACCATATATCCAAAGACTTAATCCTTCTGGTTTCAATCCAAACTGAACTCTTAAAGGATAAAGCATTAAAAATAAAACAATTAAAAAAATATATACAAAATTAACCCTAAATTTCTTAGATAAAAGAGAATACAACTCCGACAAACCCAAAGCGGCAGCGATAGATAAAAATGGCATAAAAGTAAGGTAATAATGGCCTATCGTAGTCCTAAAGGTTGAAAAAATAGAGCTAATAATAAGACCTAAAATAAGATTCTTATCTTTGCTTTTTGAAAAAAGAAAAAACAAAAATAATAGAATTAAAATCCACCAAACGCGAATTAATTTGCCCATTTGCAAATAAAAACCCGACAGTCCATAACTTTTCCAAACCTGGCTGTAAGATAAATTAAACTGCCAAACACTTTCAACCAAAAAATTAATTTTCCCAGAAATCAAAAATGGCAAGAGAATTAATAACGAAGTAAACAAAAAGCTAAAAGAAGCAGCAAAAATATTAATAAAAATAGTAGTAAAAGAAATTTTTTGTTTTAATAATCTATAAATCCAAAAAGAATACAAAAATAAAAAAGGAAAAACAGCAATTGGCTTATAAAAAACTGAAATAGATGAAAAAACCCCTGACAGAAACCAAACCCAAAAAGAAGCCTTTTCTTGATAATAAAAATAAAGAGCAAAAGAAACAACCAAAAATAAAATCATAAATATCTCGGTGTTGGCAGCAAGTGCTGTAAAATGAGGAAAACTCAAAGTAAGAGAGGTCAAAAAAGCACTTGTCCAAGCAACTTTCTGACTATAATTTTTTCTAACCACAAAATAAATAACAAGTGCTGTTAAAAAAACTGAAATAAAAGCCAAGAAACGCGGCGGCCAGATTGAATCTCCAAAAAAAATTTGTCCCAATAAATAGGTATAAATTATCATTGGTGGCTTTTGCAAAAAAGAATTCTCATATGGCATAATTCCTTGCCTTAAAATCCAAGCCGAATAAGCATACTCCCCTTCATCTCTTTCAAAAGGCATCTCAAAAGAATTAAAACGGAGTAAAAATAAAAAAATAAAAATAAGAAAAATAAAAATAAAGTTATTAAAATTCTTATATTTCATAAAAATGGCTTTTAGAGCTCAAAAAATATAAAATAAGGGTATGATAATTGATATTCTAACACTTTTTCCTCGTATGTTTGATGGCCCATTTAGCCAATCAATGCTTAAAAAAGCACAGGATATAAAAGCAGTAAAAATTAACATTCACAACATAAGAGACTGGGCAACTGACAAACACAAAACCACTGATGATAGGCCTTTTGGTGGCGGCCCTGGGATGATACTAAAAGTCGAACCTATAGACAAGGCCTTAGAGAAAATCAAAAACAAGACTAAAGCCAAAAAAAGAAAAATTATTCTTTTAAGTCCACAGGGAAAAGTTTTTGACCAAAAAATGGCCAAAAGTTTATCTAAAATTGATCATCTTATTTTGATTGCAGGGCATTATGAAGGAGTTGATCAAAGAATAATAGATCACCTGATAGACGAGGAGATTTCGATTGGAAAATATATTTTAACAGGGGGAGAAATACCAGCTATGGTTTTAGTTGACTCAATTGTAAGACTTCTGCCAGGAGTCTTGGAAAAGGAAGTAATTGAAAATGAGTCTTTTTCAAAAGGAGACGAGCTTGATTATCCTCAATACACGCAACCAAGAGATTACAAAGGGTGGAAAGTACCTGAAATATTACTTTCAGGCAATCACAAAGAAATCGAAAAGTGGAGAAAAGAAAAGGCTCTTGAAAAGTCTAGAAAACTGAAATAAAGTTAGTCATAATTAAGCTCGAATACCTTGCTCTATAAGTTTATCCACAATCTGACGCCAAGTACTAAATTTAATATTTAGCTTTCCTTGAGTTTTTTCAACCTTCAGACCTCCCCAGCGAGGATACCTTAAAGAATTACCCACCCTTTTTAGAAACTCAGCCAAAGAAGACCTCCTAACTTCTGCCCCTTTTCCCCTTGCTTTTTCTATTAGATAAGAAACAATTTCAAAAGGTGTGGTTGTATCAACTGAAGAACAATGATAAACACCAGAAATCCTATCTTCAAGGATTTTGTCGATCGCCAAAGCCACCTCGTCTATAAAAGAAACAGAAATTTGTTGATCGTCAAAAAGAGGGTAAAGTTTGCCTTGATCAAAAAGAGAAAGCGGCTTTCTCAAATAATCAAGTTTTCTTTCAAAACTGGCTCTAACAGGATAAATGATTCTTAAGATGGCAGAATTGTTAGGCAATATTGACAAAAGTCTTCTTTCAGCCTCGCTTTTGGTAAAGCCATACCATGTTAATTTATCAGGAGTATTTTCAGGCTTGTCGTCCTCATCATATGGCCCTTTATATTCCTCGCTGCCCGGAAAAACCATGTCTGTTGAAATGTGAATCATAAAAATCTTATTTTCTTCACAAAGTTTGACCAAATTCTCTGTTCCCAAGACATTGATCCCAAAACAGTCGCCATTTTCATCTCCTCTCTGATTCTCAGCTGCAGAAACATCAGTAAAAGCAGCAAAGTGAACAACAGCATTAGGTTTTCTAACAGAAATGAATTCTTTAAGAGAGTTAAAATCTAAAATATTAAGCCTATCAATCTCTGGAGTTAACAGTTTGTATTTTTGTGAGTATAACTCAACAAACCTAGAACCTACCAAACCAGAAGAACCAGTAACATACACTTTACTTGCCATATTTATGAGGAAAAAGATCACTCAAACGAGGATTATTTTTGTCTCTTTCCGAAATAATAGGATCTTCAACAGGCCATTTAATACCAATATCAGGATCGTCCCAAGCTATACCTTGCGCCTTGCTATTATCCCAATACTCATCAACCAAATACATGTAATTAACAGGTTGGCTGCCAAAAGCACAAATAGAATTGCCCAACCCCTTGGATATAAATAGAGCAAAATGAGAAGAATCATAAGAAGTATTATCAAACACAAACTCTTCATATTTCCCAAAAGTCGGACTTTCTTCACGAACATCAACAATGACAGCAAACATCTTGCCAGTTACCGGATAAACAAGTTTATTCCAACCTTCCGTGTGAATAGCTCTTATTACTTTTGGTTTGGAAAGCGAATGATTCCATTGAACTGGTTTGAAATCAACTCCGGTTGCTTTCTTAAGTTCATCTAAACGAAAAACTTCATGGAAGAAACCTCTTTCGTCTTTGAAAGTCGGCATCTCTATTTTGTAAAGACCATTTAAACTTGTTTCGTAAATATGTTCGGAAATTTGCTTCATTTTCGGTTATTGTTTGTTTTTTGGTAAAATTTTTCCGCTTTTTTCTTAAGAGGCCGCCACCACCACTCATTAGCCTTATACCATTCAACTGTCTTTTCAAGCCAAACACTAAAATCAAACTCTGGCTTGAAACCAAGGTCGTTTTTAATCTTACTCCAATCAACTGCATAGCGTCTGTCATGACCAGGCCTGTCTTTTACAAACTGAATATAAGAATTGTCTTTATTAAAGATCTTAAGAAGCATCTTTGCCACTTCCAAATTACTGATATCTTTTGTTAAACCACCAATTAAATAAGTTTCTCCAACCTTACCCTTCTTAATAACCATCTCAATTGCACGACAATGGTCAAGAACATAAAGCCAATCACGAACATACTTACCATCCCCATAGATAGGAATAGGCTTATTATCAATTAAATTGGTAATCATTCTTGGCAAAAATTTTTCAGGATCCTGGTAAGGACCAAAATTGTTAGAACAATTGGTAATAACAACCGGCAAGCCATAAGTCGTAAAATAGGCACGGACTAAGTGATCTGAAGCAGCTTTACTTGCAGAATAAGGAGAACGAGGATTATAAGGAGTTTTTTCATTAAATTTCTTCCTACTATCAAGTGGAAGGGCACCAAAAACTTCATCCGTTGATATATGGCAAAAAAGCTTAATTTTATTTTTTAGAGCTGAATCAAGAAGAGTCTGTGTACCTAAAACATTAGTTTTGATAAAAGTGGCAGGGCCAAAAATAGAACGATCAACATGGCTTTCAGCTGCAAGATGAACTATTATATCAACATTTTTGGTAACCTCATCAACCAATTTGGAATTACAAATATCACCTCTAACAAAAGTATAGTTCTTATTAGAAGCAAAATCGGAAGTAGAAGACAAATGGCCAGCGTAAGTTAATTTATCAAAATTAATAATTTTATCTTTAGGGTTATTTTTCAACCAATAGCTAATGAAATTACTACCTATAAATCCAGCGCCACCTGTTACTAATAATTTCATGTATTAAATTGTGCGACTACTTTTAAAGATTCGGTCCTTAAAAGCTGCCTTCCTAGCCCAATATTTATTAGCCTCAAAAAGAGTTTGAAAAGTTCCAGCATCACGCCAATAACCCTTTAAAATCGCCCACCTTAGTTTCTTCTCTTTTATATAAAGATTGTTAACATCTGTAATTTCCAATTCTCCTCGAGCAGAAGGTTTAACAGATTTAATTTTAGAAAAGACAGAAAAATCATACATATAAAGCCCAGTAACAGCAAAGTTTGATTTTGGCTTTTTAGGTTTCTCTTCTATTTTGATTATTTCTCTATTCTCATTAAAAACCGGCACTCCAAAACGCTCTGGATCAGGAACTTTTTTGAGAAATACCATAGCGCCATCTTTAAAACCTTTAACCTGTTTTGAAATGTCAGCATCTGTGCAATTATCACCTAAAATAACACACAAAGAATCACCATCGGCAAAATCTTCACACAAAGAAAGAGCAGCTGCAATTCCACCCTCACCTTCCTGATATGCATACTCCAAATGCTTCAGACCCAACTCCTTGCCATTTTTTAAAACTCTAACAAAATGACCAGCATAAGGCCCACCTGTAACCACCAAAACTTCCTTAATTCCTGCTCTTACCAAGGTATTAATTGGGTAAAAAACCATCGGTTTATCATAAACCGGGAGAAGGTGTTTATTGGTAGCGTAAGTCAGAGGGTAAAGCCTGGTCCCCAACCCTCCAGCCAAAACCACTCCTTTCATAAAGACTATTATACCAAACATATCAATTCCACGCCGGGCTTGGAAATATGTTGACAAGCCGGGTTTTAAATACCAAAATAAATAAACATGCCCATAAGAAAAACTCCTCTTGTTACAAATCACATATATCATATCTTCAACAGAGGAATAAACCGAGCTCCGATATTTCTTGATAAAAGAGATTACCAAAGATTTATAGACATAATTGACTATTGCCGATTTTCAGACTATCCAGTCAAATTCTCCTCTTTCAGATCACTAAAACCACAAATAAAAGAAGAGATAAAATCCACACTAAAAAACAAATCCGTTTCCTTTGTAGCATACTGTCTAATGCCAAATCACTTCCATTTTATTCTTAGGCAAGAAGAAGATAATGGTATAAGTTCATTCATGAACAGATTCCTAACAAGTTACACAAAATTCTTCAATACTAAACACAAAAGAACCGGCCCTTTATTTGAAAACAGATTCAAATCTGTTCTGGTAGAAACAGATGAACAAATAAAACATCTTTCAAGATATATCCACCTTAACCCTTACTCTTCGGGGATAATTAAGGATCTGAAAAAACTGGAACAATATACATGGTCTTCGCTAGCAGAGTATCTTAACTCCGAAAACGAATCAAACATATGCGACCTCAAACAAATAGTTCTATCAAACTTCAGAAACATCGAAAAGTTTAGAGAATTTACATTTAATCACGCTGAATATCAGAAGAAACTGGAAAAAATAAAGCATCTTCTAGTGCAGTAAAATGCAAAAACCCGGCTTGCGAAGCTATTCCAAGCCCGGCGTGGAATTGTCAAGTGTGCTTGTCGGCAACAGAAGAGGCTCCCCAACTTTCAGGTTTAGTCTTTGCTACAAAACCATTGCCACTAACCATCCCCACAACTTCCTTAATCATTTCTCGGGTTTGGCCCAAAGCACCAACATCAATATGTATCTCAAGATCATATTTCGCTGCCGTAATTAACTTCCTAACCTCAGGGACTATTCTTTGAGCCAAATCCAAAGACATCAAGGTTTCTGTATAAATCCTGTCTCTTAATACCGGTTGCTTAACAAAAACTTTTTTCTTATGCCAAAAATACCTTGCTCCACGGCCTTGTCGATGAACCACAACAGCAGTCACAAAATCAACCTCTGATTTACCATTAATTCTATGGACTTGTGAATCTGTCCCAATTACCAACCGATAAAAAGCCATAGGATCATCTTCTACAAAATCCGCCAACTCTTTGACTAGATCTTGAATTCCAACCTGCCCCTTCGTCGGACTTATAAAAATAATATCCTTTTTATCTTTCATATAAAGAAATTATACTACCAAGATGCCTTCTGAAGCAAACTAAATTAGGCGAAAAGTAGGGAAAAAATAATAATCAATCCCAAAATGGCTACAGCTATATATTCAAACAAAACAGAAATATAAAAATCTTTGTGGATTTTGTGATGAATCACTCCCCAAACAACATAAGAAACCGCAACAGAAACCAAAACAGCTGCCTGAAAAGTTCTGTCATAGGAAAAAATTAAAAAGCCAAATATACCTACAATAAAAATTCCAATTAACCCAAAATAATGTGGTAAATGTCTTAAATTGTATTTCATAATATTTTTCCTGCCCTAAGAATTAAAATCACTGCCAAAATCATTCCCAAAAAAGAAATATGAGCAAAAGAACGACCCGAGACCCTTGTAATATTCTTCCTTGATACTATTATTGCATCAATTGTAAATACCAGAATCAATACCAGTGTTAGATACAAAGACAGACTCTTAAATAAACCAAATGGAGAAATTAAAAATGCAGGAAGTGGTGTTGCAAAATTGTTTTCACCCAAGGCGCTACCCGCCTCAAGCACTACTGGTTTACCAACCTCAAACACAGGAATCGGGGAAAGCTCAATTTCTGATTTTTTATATTCATCAGGTATAGGGGTTGGTTTTATTTCTTGCTCTTGAACCTTTGCCTTTGCAGACAATAGAGTCCGCTCTTCTTTCTTAGCAACTGGACTAACCTCTCCACTCCCTGCCAACCTTGTCCCAAAAAGCTGAACTATTATAGTTGTATCAACCCCACCCAAATCACCCTCAACTACAGCCAAACCAACATCCTCATATTTTGGCGAAAGTAGGTTTTCTCGGTGTGAAGGTGAAGCCATCCAAGCATCGACAGCCGAAGCGGCGTTTGAAAAATCACGCGCTAAATTTTCACCTGCATACCGGTATTTATAACCAGCATCAAGAAAAAACTTCCAAGGTTCAACTCCGTCAGGAGAAACATGAGCCCAATAATCTTTGGCAAGCATGTCCTCCCCCTTGTTTTTGGCAGCTTGATTTAAAACCGGATCAAGTTTAAGAGGAGGTAAACCTGCTTCCTGCCTTTTTTGATTTGTTAAACGCAAAACCTCATCAACTGAAATATTAGCCGCATACCCCAAAACCCGAACTCCAGCTTTGGGAAGAAAATGCAATAAGACCTGCAAAAAAGACAAGATAAAAGCAAAAACCAACAAAGTCGAAGGATGTAAAAGCTTTGGTTTTTGATTATTGGAATAATGAGGTATAAAAAGATGAACTAAAAAATTATAGATAGACATTATCTAAATATTAACTTCAAAAAAGGTTTAATTCAAGCAATAAATGGTATAATACCAAAGAGGGCTTATAGTTTAATGGCAAAACGCGCCCTTCGCATGGGCGAGATCCGAGTTCGATTCTCGGTAAGTCCACAAATTGGACAGGGTCCGACCCTGTCCATTGAAAAGAACAGACCTTGTCAATAAACTACAAATAAATATCAAGTTAATAGCCACAATTTCCAGATCTATCTTGTCTAATTTACCCCAAAATTTTTGGGTTGCAGATTTATAAAATGGTATTATTATAAAAATGAAGCACAAAAAACTTTTTTTATCTGCCATTTTAATCATCACATTTTACCTTCTGATCAGAACCTACAACCTCAATCTACAGCCAGTATTTTGTGATGAGGCAATCTATATCCATTGGGCGCAAAAAATCATCGAAAATCCCAAAATTAATTTATTTATTCCACTTGTCGATGGTAAAACTCCACTATTTATGTGGTTGGTTGTGCCAAGCTTAAAAATTATATCCGATCCTCTTCTGGCAGGAAGAATAGTCTCAATCTTAATAAGCCTTCTCACACTTTATGGAGCATACTATCTCTCCAAAAGGTATTTCCAACCAAAAACAGCTTTGGTTGCTGCTCTATTTTTTACCTTTACTCCATTTTTGGTATTTTTTGATCGAATGGCATTAACCGATTCGATGCTTGCTGCTTTTTCATTTTGGTCACTAATTCTTGCTCTTGAGACGGTAGAAAAACCGTCAGCCAAAAATATAATACTTCTAGGACTAATCTTAGGAGCTTCAATACTAACCAAAACACCCGGAATGTTTAATTTCTTTCTACTTCCACTAGCTTTAATAAAAGCCGACTTTAAAAATAAAAAGAAACTAACAAAATCAATTTTGGGACTTACTTTATCAGCAATAATAGGATTGTGCCTATACAATTCACTTAGAATTAGCCCCTATTTCAAACAACTTGGAAAAAGAAATGAGTATTATCATTTCCCCATATCGCGACTCTGGGAGAAACCACTTGATCCATTTATAGGCAACACCAAAGAAGGTTTTGTTTTTCTTACCAAATTGATGACTTGGCCTGTTTTCTTAACTTTTATATTTGCAATTTTTCTCTCCCTTTACAAAAAGAAAAAGGAAAACATAATAATTTTCCTTTGGGGAGCTATTCCTTTCATTATACTTACTGCTCTTCTTAAAACCTACACGGCAAGATATATTCTACCAAGTATAGTTACATTCATCTTTCTTGCCAGTTGGTCTTTTGCAGAAATATCAGAAAAAATAGCCAAAAACAGAAAGGCTGTTTTTAGCACTCTAACCACTCTGGTCTTAATCCCAGCAATAATTTTTGATTATCAGCTTATTACAAAACCATGGCAAGCCAATCTACCTAAAAAAGAAAAAGATGGGTACTTTGAAGGATGGACAGCAGGTTATGGAATAAAAGAAATGGCTAATTTTCTAAAAGAGAAAGCAAAAGATCAAAAAATTTTAGTTGTTACAGCTGGTGCCTTTGGAACATTGCCTGACGGACTTGAGATTTATATCGGCAAAAACAAAAATATTGAAGTTTGGTATAGTAGCTCACAAATCGAATCTTATGTTTATGAAAAACTTAAAGAAAAACCTGTTTATTTTGTAATCCACAAATCAAACCTTGTTCAAAATCCCAATCTAAACTTAATAAAAGAGATTCCCAAGCCTCCATGGAAAGAAAACCCAACAGATTCCTTACTTTTATATCAAATTATCAACTGACAAGGACGGACCTTGTCAACCAACTAAAGTACCAAAGACATCCTCTTTTCCTAAAACGATAGAGGAAATTTTATCGAGTTTTTTAATATTAAAAACAAAAATTGGCATTTTATTTTTACGACAAATCGCAAAAGCAGTTGCATCCATAACTTGCAAGTCCTCTTTAAGAGCCTTATCAAAAGAAATTCTCTTGTAGAGTTTTGCCTTGGGATCCTTTTGAGGATCTGCAGAATACACACCATCAACATCCGTTGCTTTGAAAACAATATCACATTTAAGCTCAACCGCACGCAAAGCAGCAGCTGAATCTGTAGTAAAAAATGGACTGCCAACACCTGCAGTTAGAATAACAATTCTACCCTTCTCAAGATGCCTAATTGCTCTTCTTCTAATATAAGGCTCAGCCACCGCTTTTATTTCAAAAGCCGTCATCATTCGCGTCTCAACTCCCTGTCTTTCCAAAGACTCCTGCAAAGCCAAACCATTAATAACAGTTGCAAGCATACCCATATAATCAGCAGTGACCTCATCAACATCAGATGCCCTCTCTCTTCCTCTAAAAATATTCCCACCACCAACAACAATAGCCAATTCAAGACCGGTATTTTTGTGAATATTTATAATCTGTCTAGCTATTCTATCAACTGAGGCAAAATCAAGGCCTTTACCAAACTTGTCACCAAACAATTCACCTGTGAGTTTAAGAAGTATTCTTTTGTATTTTTTTCTTACCAAACTTAATTCTTATTCTTTTTCCAAAGACGAGACAGGTAATAAGAAACAATCCCAAGGCCAAGAGCGATAAGAAGAGTAATTTTTGTTCTATCTTTGGCAAATTTTATTGCCTGGCCCAAAACACCGCCTGATTGTTCTTGAACTTCAGGTGTTGGAGAAGAAACTGGCTCCTCCTCTCTATTCTCCTCGCCTAAAACCTCACCCTTCTTTTCTTCTTTTGGCAAAATCTTGACCACCTCTGCTTTAGGAGAACCGGTTGCCACCGTTGACTCACCTAACACAGCACCTGCTGAAACTTGTGTCTCAGGATCAGCAACAACGCTTGATGCATTTCCCGCCTTATCAATTGCCCTAATGGCAAAATAGTATTCTTTTCCTGCTACTGCGGCATTCTCATAAGTCATTTCAGAATTCCTTGACCCCCAAACTGTGGCTATCTCAGTTGAGGAATCAGCCGTAAAATTGGTACTATCCGAGCGATAAATTATTACCTTATCAAAATCCTCATTGTCAGGATTTCTCCAATGAAGCTTGTAATGTCCATCCCCTAACTTCTCTTTCCAATAATCACGAACTGGATCAGGAGACTGTCTGTCAATTATGGTTGAAGTTTGATCTTCAGCCGACCCGCTATTTATAACCACCTTGAAGAAATATTTACCATCACCATTGTAAATATCCCCGCCATGAACTTGCACATATCCCGAGGCTCCAGACAAAGAAGAACCAAGAGTCCTCCAGCTTGAATCCCCGTCTTTCCTAATATAAAACTGAGCAGAAATTGGGTTTTCAGAAAGAGCGGAATAGGAAATTTTGAAATCTTCCTTGTTTAGATAAGCTGGCAGTTGAGTTATATAAACATAGTCAGAGAAAGCCCTAGCAGAAGGGGCAAAACCAAGAAGGAAAATCAAGACTGCAATAAAACTACCCATTCTTTTAATATTTTTCTTTAATTTCCTATAATCTACCCAGTTTCTCTCTAGAGCTAATCCTGAAACTTTAAGCAAAGCTCCCAAAATAAGACCCAAGAGAGCAAACAAAACTATTCGGCTATCAGAACCAGCAGCAGGCAAAACTTCACCGGCCTCAGTTGATGCGCCCAAAACTTGCCCCCCTGTTCCCCCAACTCCAGTTGAGTAAGCCAAAGGAGCCTTAATTTCAACCTGAGAGTTAACGGGAACACCGGCATTGCTTTCAACCCTTTCTTCCCCAGAGTCACCATCAACAGCCAATGCTTCAACTACCAAGGATCTATTTGTAACCACCTCTTCAGGTTGATATTCAGACGGTGTATAAATTCCAGTCGCTATGGCAACATTTGGATAAATGCCAGAGATCATGCCACTATTAGTTGACATCTTGTAAGACAACACTTTTTCCTCTCCTGCATCAAGATCTCCAATATACCAGTCAAGATAGCCCCCCAATTGAGTAGGATTAATCGGATTGCTATCAAGAATGCCACTATCATCAACATAAGTAAATCCACCAGCAGGAGCATCTTTGATAATAACTCCAGTCAATTTCTGATTACCTGTATTTTTAATCTTTAAAGTATAATTAACTTGGCTTCCAGCAGACAAGGCAGTTGCGGCATCGTTTGACTTTGTAAGACTAAGCCCCAAAACAACTTTCCTGTTTTGGAAATCAACCTCAAATTTAGATCCAGAAGTAATTGTCACAGATTGACAGTTAGAACCAAGGGGATACATCCTCTGCCAGCCTTCTTGCTCTACCTCACAAACAGAATATGTCCCTGCCGTTAGACCATTAAACTCATAATAGCCATTGTTTTTTTCATCATCACTTGTGGTAGCGTCTTTCTCACCCTGATCCAAAATACCATTATTATTATCATCTATAAATATAGTCCAGCCACCAAGTCCAGTTTCTCTATCTTCATCATACTTATAACCATAAATTGAACCATAAGCTAAAGCATTACCGAAATTACATTTATTTTCTTGGTATGAAGTGACATTGCAGTAACCAAAATTTTCGCCATTTGGAGTGATTTGCATATAACCGCTTTGAGTTTCTTCAGCCACAATTATATCTGATCCAGGATCACTGGTTAAAGTTAGCTGATAACTTCCATCGTTTGCGGTAGTTGTTTCGGAAATGACTTTATAAATTTTAACATTTAAAGATCCTGAATTATTTGATGGATAAATATCATTAAGCCTAAAATTAATTGGCGAACCACCACCAGAAAGAATTAACCAATAAACATGATTTGGATTATAACTTCCCCAGTCATAAGAATTATTATTAATTTGCAAATCTAAAAGAGTTGGTCCATAAGATTGATAATTTTGAACATAATCAGTCCAGTAAGTATTTGGGCTACGAACTGAGTATTTTGCATCGGCTGTAATATTATCTCCGGCTTGATAAGTCCCGGAAACTCTTAAAAGATACTCTTGACCAGAGATCAAAGGAATATTTGAAGAAACTGTTGGCATATCTTTTGCCGAAACATTAACTTCATCTACCTTTTGAGCCGCCAAAATTTTCCAGTTTTCAAGGCCAGGCTCTTCATCATCTTTACCATTGTAATTTAAATCATTAAACTTCCTCCCTGAAATTACAGTGCTTTTCTTGGCATTAAAAGCAACACAATAGTAGGTGCTGCCGTATTGCGGGTTATTTATCCACTCCCAGTTGTCATAATTATACGTATCACCAGTGCAGTAAAATTCCGCACTTACATTATTACTACTGTTTGAAAAAGGAATATAGGTATTGTCTTTAAAAACTTCTCTCGTTTCAATTCGACCATCAAAATTAGAAATATCATTTATTACAGCTACTGCTTCGCCGCCAACAGTAGGACCGAAAGTTGTCCAAGGAGTTCCCAACTCCTGTGTGTTGGTTTGAAATGCACCATTACTACCAGAACCCTTAGGTGCATATTGGAATTTCCATCCATCCTCAAGCCGGCAATGGCCTTGAGAATTATTAACAAAACTTTGAGCTGTATTAGCGCCAATCACGCTTCCATGGTTTCCCCAGTTTGGCAAATATTGCTCGCTATCACAAACCACCTTATAGGCTTTAATGATAATCGAATTTGCTTCATTCTTTATTTCAACAGAAGAAGTCTGATCTTTATTAACAGTTACAGTTTGACCTGACCCTGTTACTATCCAACCGCCTGTTGGAGTGGTTTCTGTTACAGTATAATCACCAGCTAAAATATCTTTCCATTCAAGTGTTTCACCATCATAATCAGCTGTTTTACAATCAGGATTAGGATAAGAAGGTCCTGTTATACAAATTTCAAAAGTTTTAGAAGTGTCTGGCGTAACATTTTTCCAGTCAACGACTTTGGAAACTTTTAGATTGCCTTTTTTAGGCAATTCATTATTAATTAAATCAAAATTTTCCTCATCACTGTCAATTACTACCTCACCCGAACCACTGACTTTCTGCCATCCTTCCTGTAAAATTTCACCTAATTGATATGCCCCATAAGGAACGTTAGTAAATGTTACACATCCATTTTCCCCTGTATCGCCAACAAAACCTTTATAAATATCAAGACTTAAAGATCCTTCATTATCACCATAACATCCTTCCACTTGATTACTACTACACCTATCCCAAACTTTTAAATTCAAACCGCCGCCGGCAAAAAATTTTGCATATATATGATCGGGGTTGTAGTAATCTCCCCATCCGGGAGCTGTTGGCCCCCCGCTAGTTGAAAAATTCAAAGAAAGATAATTTCCCATACAAGAAGACTCTCCACTCACCCACCCATCAGTTGGCCCACTGCAAGGAAGTCCAACATAACGATAAGAATTAGCCGCATCAGCATTCATCCGATCATTCCCATAGTTATAAGTACCCGAGGCCAAAAGAACATAATTATCATTTGGATAAGAACCAGCGTTAACTACAGTGCCATTAGAAGGAACAGAAATAGTATTTCCTACTTTATCTCCTAAAAGATAAACTCGCCAATCACTCAAAGGGTGTTCTTCATTGTCATATTTACAGACAGTAACTTCTGATACAGGTTGGCATTCATAAACATCTAAACTTAAGCTACCAGAATTATCAGACATTGCTGATTGATTATTATATGGCGAGCTGTACCATTCATCGTACCAATCGCTTATTAAGAACTTAACTGAATTGGTAGTTGGAGAATAATACTTTTGATAAGTATGGTCAGAATTATATACTTGATTATCATCCCACTCAACAACACCCACCCCCTTACCAAAATCAGCAAGTAGAGAAGTTACACCTCTATTTGTTTCCCAAATACCAATATCAGATCTAGCGCTAGACCAATTATTGTCAGTAGCATAGGCAGCATCGGCCCATTTAGCAGAATTGCTCTTATCATAGCTGTAAACACCACTAACTTCAAAAAGATATTTTCCTCCAGCAGTCAGGTTAAAAGTTTCTCCATCAGAATCGGTTGCGGATATTGTCTTTGATAAAACAGGACTTTGACTTTTAACCGTTCCAGCGGGACAAGAATGAAATCCATCATAAATTGGAATAAGTTTGCAATTTTTGGTACAAAATTGATTTTGACCAACCCCATCAGACCCATCGCATTGTTCTTGACCATTCTTGACGCCATCTCCACAATAAGGAGCTGGAGTAGGAGAAGGAGATAAAGTCGGTGAAGGAGAAGGTAAACTACACAGCTGATAAACCGCATCTAACGCATCGAGATCATATCCATCAGCATCATTAGTATGAAGACTAAAATCTGTAGTATCGGTAATCCTTACATATTTTACCCAAGACAACCTAGTTGAAGAAAAATCAATATAACCAATACCATTTGTAGCTTTACTGCTTACAATCCAATCTCCATACCAACTATCGCCATCTTGGCTTACCTCTACTTTTGCTTTCTCTTCAGGATAGTTTTCTCTACCCCAAGTAACCTCATGGAAGGAAAGATCATTACCTTCTTTATCTTTCACCCATCCAAGAAAAACCAGAACAATGGAGCCACCTTTACCAAGACTAACAAAATTAACATCATTACCAAAACTGTCAGGTTTTCCTAATGCATTATAGGGATCAGATCTTTCTTCTGGTACATCAGAACCATCTTTATTCTTACCTTGATTAAAAGAGATCACATCACTTGTCCAACTGGGACCTTCTTGACAAGCTATTTGCAACTTACAACCATTGTTCCAAATAGCTTGACCATTAGCATCCCAGTTCATCCCAGAGTAGTTAAAATTACCACTGGAATAGGGAGGGATAATATCTCCCCATTTGCCTTGAATGCCAGGATACCATATTGGTCCGGTATGATTAAGGTGGCCACCTTTCAAATCTCCGTTATTTTTAATATTCACCTCTAAGTAAACATATGGGTTACTATCAGATTTGGTACGATGGCAAAGACGAACTTTATCACTATCTGAAAAATTGACCGAAGCAGCTACACCACCCAACAAATCAAACACTTCCGCCTTATACTCCGGCCTGTAGGTGCCGTCGAGTTGATAGGTATAGAAAAGCCCACCTGATTCATCAGAGGTGACACGATCAGAAAATCTAAAATTACCAGTACCAGAAGTAATGACCAATTCATACTCGGTATTTGGAGCAAATCCTTCGCCAGTTATAACAACAGCATCAGTCGGCGAATAGTCAAATTTATCAGTTCTCAAAGTGGCGCTAGTGGCACTTTCAAGATAGGATAAATCAGCTTCATCAATACTTGAGGCGCTAACATCACTTAAAACCACAGCATTGATATGAGCATCTTTATTCTTGTCTTCGCTTGCCGGCGTTGAGGGAAAAGGAGTGGTGGTATTTGTATCTGCTCCCAAAACTTCCTGAGCTGGTGTTGCTGTTGGTGTAGGGGTTTCAGTTTGAAGATTGTTTATTGGAGAAGGCTCTAGGCTAGGTGCAGGACTTGGCTCTAAAGAAGGGCTAACACTAGGATTTGGAGTACTTGTCTCAGCTACTGATTCTGTTGGCTGGGGTGTAGATGTTTCTGTCTGTTGCGGCTGATTTTCAACTACAGGAGTCCCTTCCTGTGTTTCTTGAGCTAAAACAACCAAAGGAGACTAAAAGGAGAGCGAGTTAATTAAAACCGAAAAGGCAGATATTAAGGCAATTAGCCGTCTTTTATTTTTGTGCATCTATATAAGGCTAGGCTACCCAAATGCTTTATAACACTTGCTATAGGAAAAGTCAATATTTAGCTAAAAAAGCCTGTTCAATTTTACTATATCCCAACTTCCTGATTAGCAATAACAATCAAACGCTTTAACGTTGTTCCTGGCGGATAGCAAGTCTGAAGAGTTAAAATATTTCCCTTTCCAGAATTGACCAAATAAAACACGTCCTTCGGTTCAACAACTTTCTTATCAGATACTCTATAAACATATTTTTGGTCCTTATAATAAACATCTATCTCATCTCCCTTTTCTAATTTTCCAAGAAGATAAAAAACAGCGTTATATTTGCCAACATTATAAAAAGCGTCGGTTGAATGGGCAAAAAGGTAAGTGTTGCCAAAACTGTCAGGAAAAGAGGAATATTTTGAATGAGCAACTCCCTTTTTTAAGACGGGCAAGTATTCGCTTGGATTAAAAGGATCAACAGAAGCAAATACAGGCGCTGAAACTTCAAGTTTTGGAATAACGATTGAAAATTGAGTGTTGACAGGCTGGATTTCTTTGACTTCTTTGTTTTTAACTACTTGTCTTATCTGATAGGAAACCTCCTCTTTTGTCACCGGCCCATAGGTGAAAAACAAAATTAAGATTGAAAAAAGAATAAAGACCTCACCGGCAATATTAAGATAGGAAGAAACCTTTTTCTTTTCTTTTTGAATAGCAGATTCCCTTGCCATTAATTAATAATAGTGCAGATTGATTTAAGATTGCAAATACTTAAAGGGCTTTTTTCTATAAAAGACAAAATAGTACAAAGATGAAAAAGCGCCAATGGTATCAATTATCACATCCCTTATTCTTGGCTCCCGACCGGGAATAAAAGACTGGTGAAATTCATCAGAAGCGGCATACAAAATACAAAGAACAAGTGCAAAAATAAACGACTTCTTTTTTGGAAAACCGCTTCCCAAAAAGCCACGGAGATAAAGAAAAGCCAAAATTGCATACTCAATAAAATGAGCTGTTTTTTTGATAATAAAATCCTGCCAGTAAATTTGAGTCGTTTTGAGTGTAGGACGAGAGCTAAGAAAAAAAATAAGCGCCATCCAAAAAACAGGCGGCGCCCAAAGTTTAACCAGCTTCTTCACTTTTAGACTCATCTGGTTTTGCATTTTTCTTTTTCTTTAGATAAGCATAAACGGCCGATCCCAAAAAAGAAAGACCCGAAATAATAAAAAACAGAGCTGCTAATTTAAACTTTGAATCAGATTGGTTGGGAACAGGAGTTGATGTCTTGCTTTCAGAAAAAGCACCCAAAACCCCTTTATTATTAGAAAAAACATCCTCAGCAAGAAGCGCTGATTCGCTAGAAGTTGAAAGATTAAAAGTTGTTGATTTTGGCGTTGCTGAAGCAGTTGCGGTGGGAGTTGCCTTCAAAGTTGGAGAAGGACTAGAAGATACTAAAGTCAAAACTGGATCAAATTCATAATTATTATCAGCACTTATTTCCGCTGTTTTTGTCCAAGAATTATAACCAGTCTTTTCAACTTTAAAAGTGTGATTGCCAAAACCACAAGGGACATTATTACTACCACACTTACAATCACTACAAAATGTATAAGTCTCTGGAGCATAATTGCCAGTATAATTTCCGTCGATGTAAATTTTCAACGATCCTAAAAGTTCGTTTCCGTTTTGATCTTTGGCACTATTTATTTTAACCGTTGCTTTTGAACTAGAAGAATTAGAGGATGAAGTGGAAACTGGTGTTGGAGTGGGAGTTTGAGTAGGAGTTGGAGTGGCCAGAGACAAACAATTGGTCAGAGATTTTGTCGGATCCATACCAGCCGAAGCCCATTCACCACCATCAGGATCTCTAGAGTAAGTTTTATCTCCTAAAGATGATATATAAGAATAACTATCAATTATCTCCCCCGACAAGCTAAAAATAGTTGGCTTGTCTCCATTATCATTTAAATAACTATTAAGATCCAAATAGCAAGTTGCGCCACCACTCAATAAACCAGACAATCTTCTTTTAGAAGAAGTACCTATATCAGAAACAAAATTATCGTCATCATCAAACCAAAAATCAGAAAGATTTATGACGTCAGAACTACTATTGTAAAATTCTACCCACTCAGGTGAATTGGGATGAAACTCATTAATCACCACTTGAGCGGCAACTTCCGAAAAAGACAAAAATAAGACAGCAAAAGAAATAAATACAAAAATAAAGAATCGAGCAAAATAATTTTTATATGAAATGAAAAAACTATCTTTTTTAATTTTTAGGAACGAAATAAAACTTGTACACAAAATCTCTAGATAAACATTCTTAGAAGCTTTTGAAACTTGGGCCATTTTTTTAGCTACTTTATTTATAACACATCCTAAATCAGCAATAAAACGATAGGAAATTTAATTCAATAATCCCGGCTTGCGAAGCTATTCCAAGCCCGGCGTGGAAGTAGACTCAATTAAAGCTTACCAATCTTAGACTTGTGATATCTGAAACTTTATATTTTTCAGTCAATCGGCGATTTGCCCCATCAGGCATAAAAGGATCATGCATTATATAATCGTTCCCTTCTTTTCTTAAAATAACAATAAAATGATCAGGCCCAGAGTAAAGACCTGCAATTACAGGGCCTTTAGAAAGAAGACTATCAAGTTGTGATACTGAAGCCGTGCTAATTGTAAAAGGCATTCCTTCTGCTGAGTGGTAAATATAACCAGTTCCGGGGACAAAATAATTCGGATTAATAGCAATATCACCTGGCGTCAGCTTTTTGCCATAATGGCTACTAATCATTGCAATTGAAGAAATAAGACATCCATATTCAGCCACTGAATAAGAAGATCCACCTATGCCAATTGTCCCCCACTGGCTATCTCGCTGGTTATAATAGCAACCCCAACCATCGCACTTGGTTTGATTTTGCAAGATAGTTGCTCCACCCTGACTTGTGACATAACGCCTCAAAGCTGCAAGCTGACTTCTGGCTTGAGTTAAAAGTCTTTGGTAATACCTCTCATCATTTTTACTCGCTGCCAACAAATTAGCCTTAGCTGCCTTTTGAGCATCAAGATTGGCCTTTTGCTTTTCAAGCTGTTTCTGTAAAGACTCCTGATCCGTTTTTTGATCTTGATATGTTGTTTGGGTTGCTTGAAGTTTAATCAAAAGCTCTTGATCATATCGTTGAATAAGTTTTAGATAATGAAATCTTGAAACCGCCGTTGAAAGATCAGGAGATGAGATTAAAAACAAAATCGGCTCGCCCAGCTTAACCATTTTGTAAGTCTCAGCCGCACGTGATGAGAAAGCCTTAGTTAAAGCGTCTAAAGAATTTTCGAGCTGTCCAATCCTACCCTCTAAAAGCTCTATTTTTCTTTGTGTCTCCTCAATCTGCAAAGTAGCAAGGGCAATCTGAGCGTCATACTGGGCTATTTGATTGCTTAAGGTTGCTGATTGTTGGCGAAGACGACTCAATTCCTCTTCATACTTTGCAATTTGATCTTGCAATTCCTTTAATTTTTGGTCACGAGAAATATCCTGATCTTGCGCTCTAACAGTAAAAGAAGAAAATAAAAACACAAAAAGAAAGATTAATAAAACAAAAAAGAAAAATTTTTTTAAAAGCAAGCGCATTTTTTAACAACTAGGCCTTCTTTTTGGATAAACGAGATATTGCAAGGAAGCTCCCCAAAAAAGCCAAAACAAACCCAGCCAGCCATTCTGCAAACAAAACTAATAACGACATTTTAAAAAGAGTAAATGTATCTTTTGGTAAAATTTCGATCTGCCCAAAGTAAGAAATCAAAGACGGAGCAAAATATAAAACCAAAACAAAAGCCAAAAGCCAACCAATAAAAACTCCAACTAAAACATAAATAAACGCCTCTAAAATAACAGGACTTGCAACAAAAAGTGGTGTTGCACCAATCAAATTAAGAATATCCACCTCCTGCTTCCTTGCCATTAATCTCATACTTATAACCACCAAAAGAACCATAAGGGAAGTGACAGCCAAGAAAGCCGTAAAAATTCCGCCTCCTAATCTCAAATAATTTACTATGGATTTGAGTCTGTTTATGGTATTGTTCAAAGTTGCCTCTCCCCCCAAGTTTGCAGTAAAGCCAACCTGATCAACTAGTTTCTCTTGCTTTAACTCACTAATTAATTCTTGAGCGTAGTCAAGCTTAACAAGCGACAATTCAAGACTGGCAGGAAAAGCTGTAGGGCTAACTAATTCAGCTAAAAGAGGAGTCTCGGAAGTTGCCTCCTTGTAAATTTTCAAAGCATCTTCTTTTGAAACATAACGAACCTCCTTGACTCGAGTATCAGAACTCAACTTTTGCTGAAGATTATAAATATCACCGGCTGAAACATCTGACTTCAAAAAAGCTATAACTTGTGGCCTTGTTTCAAAATAATGTAAAACTTGACTTGAAGAGTAAAGAAGAGCAACAAGTATACTAACAATAAAGAAAGTAATTGCCAAAACAAAAACAGCAGCAAAAGCCTGAAAAGGAGACCTAATTATATTTCTTATAGCTGTCTTAAAATGAATTCCCATTTTTAAGAAAGATTAATAACCTTAGTTTTCATTTTACTTCCTTTTTCAACCTTTGAATACTTATCTACCAAAGCTAGATTATGTGTTGCCATCAAGACCAGTTTGCCTGATTCAACCACTTTCTTGAATAATTCCATAATACCCTCCGACGTTTCCCAGTCAAGATTGCCAGTCGGCTCATCTGCAAGAATAATTTGGGGGTTGACTACCAAGGCACGGGCTAGAGAAACTCTTTGCAATTCTCCTCCGGAAAGTTGTAGAGGAAAAAGCTCACTTCGTCTGTCAAGGCCAGTCATTTTTAGAACTTCATCAACACGAATATTCCATTCAGAAGAAGGAACACCTACTACAGCCAAAGCAATTTCTACATTTTCTCGTACTGTTTTCTCTGTTAAAATCTTAAAATCCTGAAACACTACGCCAATCTTTTGCCTATATAAAGGAATTTCACTGCCTTTAAGAGAAAATATATCTTTACCCTCAAATAAAATCTTTCCACTGTCAGGAAAAATTTCCCTCAAAATTAGCTTAAGAAGAGTTGTCTTGCCAGATCCTGATTTTCCAGTGATAAAAACCAATTCACCAGCCTCAGCACTAAAAGAAATCTTATTTAAAGCCACTATATCACCGTAAGTTTTGCTAACATCGACAACTTCAAGCATTAACTTAAGATTACTAAATTTTGGAAAGCTTAACAAGAAGAGAAATAATGACAAGGACGGACCTTGTCACTCAAGAACTTTGACTTTACCAACATCCATAAACCAACCAGCTTTGGCGGCCGATATTGTTTCCCCCCAAACCTGCACCTTTTTATCTATAAAAGAATCAAGATCAATCACAGAAGAAGTCAAATAAACATATTGAGAAGGACCACCTTCTCTTTCCAAATGGTGAGTTCCTTCACCATTAACACCTCCCTGTTTCAAAACACCAGTAGCTGTATCTTTAAAAGTTTTCTCGTCGCTTACCCCAGCTTCTTTACTAGTTTTGACAACTTGCCCTTCAGAAGTTGATGTTTTTGGCTTTCCTTTCAAACCTCCTGAGATAATCCAACCAGTAAAGATTCCCATCCCAACAACAAAAACTGCAAGCGTAATCATAATCAAATTTTTAGAAGAACTGGAAGTAACTTTCCCCAACATCGGTTTTTCAACAGACGACTGATTGTTATTAGTATTTGATTGGTTTATTGAAACTTGATTCTCATCCATACTTAAGACTTTAAACTACAATAAATGAAAATTCAAGTAGAGCTTGAATTTGACATTATTTCAGCCTCAATAAAATCATCTATTTCGCCATTCAAAACAGCCTCAGTATTGGAAGTTTCGACTTGAGTCCTTAAGTCTTTTACCATTTTATAAGGATGAAGAACATAACTTCTTATCTGATTTCCCCATGAAGCAGGCCTATATTCACCCTTTATTTCCTTGACCTCTTTATTCTTTTTTTCTTCTTCAAGAGCCCAAAGTTTGGCGCGCAATAGTTCAAGAGCAATCTTACGGTTTTGTTCCTGAAATCTCTGAGTTTGGCAAGTTACTATTATTCCTGTGGGTATATGTTTTACTCTAACCGCTGTTGAAACCTTCTGAACATTTTGCCCTCCTTGGCTTGAAGAGCGAAAAAACTGCCATTCAAGATCCTCATCTATAAAATTAATATCAGAAGCATCTACTTCTCCAATTTCTGGTAAAACACCAACTAAAGCAAAAGAAGTTTCCCTCAAATGATCTGCATTAAAAGGCGACTGACGAACCAAACGATGAGTACCTGACTCTCCCTTTAAATATCCATAGGCATAAGGACCTATTATTTTAAAAGTAACACTTTTTATCCCAGCTTCCTCACCTTCAGTTAAATCTAGTGTTTCTGTTTTAAAACCCTTTCTTTCTGCATAACGAAGATACATTCTATAAAGCATGCTGGCCCAATCCATTGCTTCCGTCCCTCCTTGACCAGCGTGAATTGAAACAATTGCATTCCTCTCATCATAACGCCCATCAAGAAAAGAGGCTAGTTTTAACTCCTTCATCTTCTCTTCAAGAGAACTCACATCTTTCTCAAAAACATCATCATCCTTGCTCTCTCTAACTAGATCATAAAGAATAACAACTTCATCCTCAAAAGATTTAATCTTATCGATAAGATCACGAAGATTGCCAATTTCCTGCATCACTTGTTTTGCCTTTTGCTGGTCGTTCCAAAAATCAGGATCAAGAGAAGCGGCTTCAAGCTCTTTAAGTCGAGTTTTTTTGTCCTCAATTTTAAGAGATTTTTTAATCTCATTAAGAGTTTTTTGAACATCTTCTACTCTTTGTCTTACTTCAGGCATATTTTTAAGGTTTACAAATTTCTGCTTTTACTTTTTGCTTCTCCTCCATGCTTAAACTAAAGAAAATTTTGATCAATTCATTCACTGAACTTTCTTTGGCCTGAGAAATCTTAATTTCTGTACTTTCACCTAATACATAAACAAGCCTATTCCTACCTAAGTCTAAAAGGTGGGCAATAGGTTTGGGAGGGTTTTTCCAACCCAAAAGCTCGGTAAACATTGTTCTTCCTGCCAAAACGAAGAAACCCTCAACAATCAGAGCAACTATAAAACCCCAAACAAAAATAGCAATCGAATGTTTTCCCAAACTCCAACTGACAAACATATGCCTTACCCGAGCAATAGACAAAAGAAGAAGAAATATTAAAAAGATAATCAAACCCACTTGAATATAAGATGGCTCAAAATAAAAATTGCCCAATTTGTAATGAAAACCACCTTTAGGCAAAATTGAACTAATCTTGCTCAAGTAATCCATACCTCATATTATCACAAAATTTGAGTTTAAAGGGAAGAAGTTGGAGATGAACTAGTTGTAGCTTTTGGAGTTGATGTTACTGTTGGTTTGGGAGTTGATGTAGATGAAACTTTTGGGGTTTGTCCAGACCTAAGACCTGTTATTATCTCCACATCACCACTAATAGATGAACTTTTCTTTGTTTCTATCTTAGAATATATCTTTTCAAGTTCTTTTGTAATTTCCTCAACCACAGCAGGATCTAAATCTGGCGAAAAAGTTACAACAGTTGATTCATAATCTTGCTTAGTAGCATTGCCAATTTTAACAGAGGTATAACCCAAATCCTCCAATTTACCCTGAAGGTAAGCCGCTTCACCCACAATTCCAGTTCCGTTTAGAACCTGAATTGAAATAACTTTTTTATCTACAACGGGGGTAATGGTTGGTGTGGGAGAACTTTCCATGTTCTCTTCAACCACAATAGGAACAGGAGTTTCAGAAATTGTTCCCTGTTTTTGACTATTATCATTCTTTTTTAAAGAAAGAAAATAAACAACAGCTCCACCTATCAACACTAGAGAAATCAAAAGCAAAACCAAACCCACCGTTTTTTTACTTCCTTTTGAATACTGTCTTTGGAATTGACCCGAAGACAAAGGAGATGAATTCAAAGGTGAAGAAACTGGTTGTTGCTCTTCCAACTGAACTTCTTCCATAGTAAGAGGAAATATATAAGGAAAGAAACTTTTTGTCAAGCAAACGGGACAGGGTCCGACCCTGTCCATTAAAACACAACTTTTTCAATCGCAAAAGAGGATCTACCAACCTCTTCAACAACCGACAGGCGAACTTTATCCCCACTTGCAATCTCACCAGACAAAATTGCCTTACCAAAAAGATCTCCCAAAACCACATTTATTATCCTTCTCATGGGACGAGCACCAAATGCTGGTTCATACCCATCATTGGCCAACTTCTCAATAGCAGCATCAGTAATTTCAAGGGTTATCCCCTTTTTCTTAAGATTGGCAGCTAAGTCTAAAAGCATAAGTTTAGCCACCTTGAGAAGATCATCTTTACTTAAAGGATTAAAAACCACCACTCCATCAAAACGATTCAAGAACTCAGGAGTAAAAAACCCCTCTCTCAAAACATAATCAACAACTTTGCTTTGCATTTCTTCCTTTGGGGTATTTGAAGCAACCAGCTGCCTGATATACTCTGCACCAGCATTCGAAGTTCCAATTACAAAAAGATTTCGACAAATAACTTTATTTCCAAAAGCATCGGTAAAAACTCCTTCATCTAAAAGAGATAGGAAAATATTCATAATCTCACGACTTGACTTCTCTATCTCATCAAGAAGAAGTAGGGCAGCTGGATTTTTCCTTATAGATACTGCCAGTTCTCCTGGGAGATTGCCAGAAACAGAACCTATCAGTCTTTCCAAACCCTCTTTACCAGCAAATTCAGCCATATCAAATCTAATAATTTCTTCCTCACTACCAAAATAAACCCTTGACAAAATTTTGGCTACTTCGGTTTTACCCACACCTGTTGGACCAAGAAAAAGAAAAGAACCGATAGGCCTTTTCTCATTAACCACTCCGACAGTTTTTGACCTTAATGTCTTGGCAATTAAACTAACAGCCAGTTCTTGATCCACCAGTCTCTCATGAATAATTGACTCCAGATTCTCAAGCTTTACTTTCTGGGTTTTAGTAATATCTGCAAAAGGAACTCCTATCTTCTCGGTTAAAACAGAATCAACATCATCAAGTGAAACAGGGCTGGATTTATTTTGTAGCGAAAATGAAACCACAGCATCAAGAAGCTCAAGTGCTTTCTCAGGAAACGGAGTTTCTGTAATATACTTATCTGACTCATCAAAAATCTTCCTTAAAACAAAAATTGGAATAATTATATTCTTTTCCCTCTCATATTTTGTTGCAAGCTTTATCATTATTTCAAATGCCTCCTCAAACGAAGGAGGTTCTACCTCAACTAAGTCAAAAAGTTTTCTCAATCTCAAATTTGGAGCTACAAATCTTTCGTATTCTTTATTGCCCAAAACAGCAATTACAAGCGTCTTACCTTTATCTAAATTTTGTTCAAAAACATCAGTAAAATCATAGCCTTCGACTTCAGAATTTGTAATTCTGTGGATATCTCTGATCATTAAGATTATATTTCCAGCATAAGATGCCTCTTTAAGAATTTGGCTTAATTTCGTCTTTTTAGCATTAAGGTCAATACTTTCAGCAAGCAAAGAATTATAATCAAATTCCAATATCCGCTTATAAGCCATCTTTTCTCCCAATTCGCCCAAATATGAACGACGGGCAAATTCAAGAACAATAGTCTTTTTGCCAACTCCAGCCGGACCCACTAAAAAAATACTTTTCCCAACGGAAAGAGAACGCTCCATTCTGTCAACAACCTCTCCTCTCCCTATTAACCTATGACTAAAATCCTGTGGAGCAGTTAAATCAACCGAGTATTTATCAAGTTCAGGAGTATATCCGGTCAAAAGCTCAAGCGCCAAACCTGAAGGATAGTAAGGCCTATCAAAAAAACCCAACTTAATCTTTTGCACATCATCCCACCACTTGGCAGTTTTAACAAAATCCTCTTTCGACAATTTATATTTGATAAAAAGATCATCATTCCAAACATTCGAAGAAAGCAAATAACTAATAAGGCTTTCGAAAGAATCTGAAGGCAAAGAAGAAACTAAATCTGAATTAAATTTTACCTGCGAGACAATCTCCTCAAAAGGAATTCCTGTGTGGACCAAAAGAAAATCACCGGCGTGACTCCTAAAAATCTTACTTAAAATATCACCATCATTCCTTTTAAATATATTCGACAAAAAGATGTCCGGTCTCATTTGGAATTTTTGATAATCAAACACCCCCCAAAACGGAAAAATTATCCACAAAGGTATAAGAACAATAAACAAAACCAAAAACAAAAGGATAACCAAAATTCCTGTAATCAACAGAAAAAACCTAACAATAGCACCAATAAAACGAGAGATAAAATTAAAAGTTAAGACCTCGATATACTTCTGCAAATTAAATCCTGTTGTCTCATAAACTAAAACCATTCTTTTCCAAGGAGAAAAAAGACTAGACAAAAGATGTAAAGGAGAAAAATAACGATAAACAGATTTAACCAGATTTAACCACTTTTTAACCAAAATCTTTATTCCCTGGCTATAATACCACTTTAGATAATCCATTAATTAAATAATATCACAACAAATGATCAGGACAGGGTCCGACCCTGTCCTACTCAACCGAAAGAAGCTCAACCTCAAAGATTAAAGCGGAATTTGGAGGAATGTTTCCCACCTGTCTTTCCCCATAACCCATTTCAGGGGGAATAAATAGCCTTCTTTTACCACCAACTTTCATACCCAAAAGGCCTTTTTCCCAACCTTCAATAACCTGCCCAGCACCCAGGGTAAAAGAAAAAGGCTGGCCTCGATCATAAGAGCTGTCAAACTTTGTCCCGTCAATAAGGGTACCTACATAGTTAACAGTCAGCTTCTTTCCAGATTGAGCTTCTTCCCCATCACCTATTTTCATATCTTCCACTCTGAATCCCACCATTAGTTGATTCTGATTTGCAATTTGATTTTGAGGGACTTGAGACACCGATTCCTGCTGTCCCCCAAGATTTAGTTTCAATTCATTTTCTGGCGTTGGCGAAGGCTGTATTTGACTTTCACCCTTACTACCAAAGCCGATCATAACAGCCACAAAAGCCCCAAAAATCAAAAATAAAAAAACCAAAAGACCTACATTAACTTTTAATTCCTCCTGCTTTTCCTCCACGCAAAAATATTTGCACAAAATAACAAAAACTGCAATATCAATTTAAAGCGTAAACGGAAAGATTTAAGATGGTGGCAAAAGAAACCCAAGCAAGATAAGGCAAGTTCAACAAACCAGCAAGCTTATTTAAACGATAAAATTTAATAATCATCAAAACTATCAAAAACCACAAAATAATAATTACCAAAGCCCCAAGAAGTGGACTTCTCAAGCCAAAAAAGGCAAAAGACCACAAAGTATTAAAAACAACCTGTAAAGCAAAAACAAAATATGACTCTTTCTTGTCTTTATTTTTAGAAGATAAAACTAAATAGAAAGAAACACCCATCAAAAAATAAAGCAAAGTCCAAACAGGACCAAAAATAAAGTTTGGGGGAGAAAAAGAAGGTTTATTAAGACCCTCATACCAGCCGGGAATAGCAGGAAAAGTAAAGACAGAACCTAAAAAACCAGCCAAGAAGGGTGGAAGAAAGGAAATAACCAGCTTCTTAAAACTAGGCATTAATTTATAATATCACAAAACCAACACCGCAGACCATGTTAAAATCAACAACTAATTTGACCAACAAAAAAGGGAATATTATAATCAAAAAAAATGGAAGGAAAAGAACAATTAAGTAACCAAACAAACCCTAGAGAAATTGCCAAACAATATGGAATTAATGAAAGTATACTAACCATAATTGATAATGGCTCTCTTGAAAATTGGAACGGAATAAAAAGGTTGCCAGACGAGATAAAAAGTGCTTTTCCAGACAAGATAAACGAGGAAACCTATAAAAAGTTAATAACTGGAAACGTTCTTGCTGCTGCAGCCAGATTATCCAAGGGCGGTCTTAAAATCCCAGAACCAGCAATTGACAATAGAAATTTTAATAATGAAGATAAAAGTAGTATCTTGAGAATGGCCGTATTTATGTTCTCCTACCCAAGAGGGATAAGACCTAACAACACAAATGTTTCCTTAGTAATAAACGAGGATGACATCGATACTCTAGAAAAGATATTGAACCTGCTAGTACCGCCAGATTCAACCATCGAAAAAGAACTAAAAAAGATGCTGTTCTCTTTCCAAAATGGAAGTTACTCTCTCAGATTTACTCAAAAAAACCTACAAAATAGTTAATCTTGGCTATTTACCTTAACCAAAACTGAGTTAAATCTTCAAAATCACCCATCATAATTGATTTTCTTATTCTTGCCATCAGATCATTAATAAAAAATACATTGTGAATTGTAGCCAAACGAAGACCTAAGACCTCCCCGCTAGTTAAAAGATGGTGAATATAGGCTTTTGAAAAATTCTGACAGGTATAACAAGTACAGACCTTACTTACTGGTCCCTTCTTATCTGCAAATTCTTTTTTCTTAATATCAATCCGAAACTTGTTTTTTCTGTTTCCCCCATCTTCCGGGTAAATGAAAAGAAGACCAGTTCTGGCCATCCTGGTTATCCCAGTGTTATCAAAAGTATCAACTCCACGCCTTACAGCCTCAAAAATACCCTCAGGACCACCTCCAAGCCCCAAAGCATGGACGGGTAAATCATCAGGCAAATAATCAGCAATTGTGTCAAGGGCAAGCGAAGTAGTTTTAGGATCTGAACCTATAGCTTCCCCTCCTATAGCAATCCCTAAAAATCCATTCTTTAAGACAAAATCAAGCGATTTTTTTCGCAATTCTTTATCCAAATCTCCCTGAACAATTCCATAAAGTGCTTGGAAATTTCCCTTCTTATTTAATTTCTGCCAAGTTTTAAGCGATCTTTCTTCCCACAAAAAAGTCCTTTCAAAAGCCTCTTTTGATCTTCTTGGACTCATATTCAATCCTTGAGGTTGGTCAAAGGCCATAATAATATCAGCCCCTAAAATTTTTTGGATTTCCATTGATTTTTCTGGAGTTAAAAGATGGAGTGATCCGTCAAGATGGGATCTAAAAAGCGCACCTTTATCGTCTATTTTAATCACTCTTGGTTTATCCTCATCATTGCCTTTAGACCACAAAAAAGAAACCTGATAACCACCACTATCCGTAATTGTCGGACCGTCCCAGCCCATAAAAGGGCCAAAGCCGCCAAACTTAGAAATCATTGATGTCCCAGGTTTTAAATAAAGATGATAAGTGTTCCCCAAGACAACTTGTGAGTTTGCATTTTTAAGATCGTCATTACTGAGAGATCTAACTGAAGCCCTAGTTGCCACTGGTGAAAAAGCGGGCGTTTCAATCTTACCATGAGGAGTTTTTATTACCCCAGATCGCGCCCTGGTCTTTTTATCAGAAGCAACCAATTTAAACTCAAACTCAGCCATATTGCCAATTTTAACACAACCCCACTATTATCCAACTCCGGGAGTTAGTTGGCTTCCACTGTTCTTATTAGTTCTTGTTCTCGGGGTAGTTTTGTAAAAAATCTTTCTTTATTTGTCATATACTATATTTGATTCTTATAATTGCTCTTAAAGCAATATGATCAGATAGAAACCCTTTGTTGATACTTTTCTTTATTAACGGTTGAGTAAAAAGGTGCTCTCTTTTCCGAACAAAACAACTTTTGTTATTCCCACTTCTTACCAATATATAATCAAAACGTTTACCCTTTTCTCCTGAATGTAAGAAGTCTTTAATAAAAGTTGGCGAGTTAGAATTTCCAAATACATCTCTGACTTTTAATTTTCTGATAATTACCGGGTATAAATACGACTCTTTGGGTATGTTAAAATCACCAGTCAATATAAAGGTTTTATCTTCTTCTAAATTATTAATCATTTTCCCTATTTCATTTATGCAGTTCTTGTAGACCTTAGTGAAACTATTTGATGGCAACCAATTGTGTGTAGGGTTTGCAATTAAGTGAGTATTAGCCAGCAAGATTTCTGATTGAATTTTTGATATTAAGATTCCCTTTCCTGTTAGGATATTTCTAGAAATTGCCTTTAACCAACCCTTACTAACAAAATTAATCAACATACTCCATGGATATGAATAAGGCAGATATCTTTTATTCACAACTTTTATTTTTGAGAATGTAACTACTCCTCCTTTGGGACCTATTATAGATTTCTCATAAACACAATAAGGGTAGCTGCGTAACTCATTCCTAAGAATTTGCAGTTGTCTATAGGTAAAGACCTCTTGTAAATTAATTATATCCGCACCTAAATCTTCTAGTACGATTGCTATTTTCTTAAACCTATAAAGAGTACTATTTTTAAAGCTTGGCGTACCCTTTGTATTGAAAGTAATTATCGACAACTCCATTTTGTTTTTAGAAGAATGCTACAATTCATTTTTTCCCAAAAAAGATATGTTTCTCTTGCAATAGAGTCATATTGCCAATTTTAACACAACCCACCACCAAACTCCGGAAGTTGGTTTGATTCCAACCTCGGGTCATTTTAAATTCGGTCTACAAAACAAAAATATAGTAAAATCTACCAAGGATGGAAAAGATAAAAAACATAATAGCAAAAATTAACCTGTTCAAAAAAATAGCTATAAAGAAAAAGGTCAAAAAATTAAAACCCGGAAAATATTTTGTTAATCCCAAGCCGGTCTACATAAGCCAGTTGGCAAATGCAAAAGAGGAAAATATAGAAAAATTCTACGGCCAAATAAATGACAGAAATGCTCAAAAAAAATTTGGTGCCAAAAGCAAGAAAGACTTTAGCTTCTGGGTATGGAGATCTTGCGCCCTGGCCTGCTTACTTTCTGTTATAAAGACAAAATCTAAAAAGGAAGGGAAAAAGGATAATACAAAAATATACGACTTGGTAAAAAAGGGTTTAAAAATAAAAGGCTATAAATTCGAAAGAGATGTTGGTTGGTACCACGATGCAATAGTCAAAATTGCACAAAGACATGGAATTTTATCGGAAAGAAAATCTGTCATTGCCACAGAAGAAATAGCAAATGAAATCCTAAACAACAACTACATCTTGTCATCGGTTAAAAGCCTAACGGGCGGGCATCTGATACTTATTTATGGATTTGAAATAGACAAAAATGAAGAAATAAAAGGCTTTTGGTATCATAACCCTTATAATTACAAAAAGGAAGGTAAATCGCAATTTATAAAGTTGGAAGAGTTTGAAAATATTTTCAAAGGAAGAATTATAAAACTAAAGATAAATGGAAAATAATCAAGAAGTAGAAAAAAGAACAATTTTAGAAGAATTAAGAAAAACAGAAAGGCTAAGGGTAAACCGAATTGTAGAAGAAAAAGAACTCCCTTTCTGGAGAGAAGAAATAGAGAACACCAAACCTGAAGAATTGTCAGAAGTGCCAGAAATCGGAACTGGCTATCGATTAATCTACAGACTAAGAAATAAAGAAAGATATCCTCTTTTAAGAAAAGAGGCTATTGACACATTAGAATTAATAGATAAAAGGTGGCAGGAACAGTATGGAGATAAAATTCTTCTTTCAGTAACCTCTCTTTATAGAACAAAAGAAGAACAAAAAAGGCTAATTGAAGAAGGAAAAATAGCAGCTGATATAAGCACACATCAAGCAGGTGCTGCAATAGATTTTGATCCCAACGGCTATTATTACAAGAAGAATGGAGAAATAAAACCAATCTCAAGCAAAGACATCTCTTTTTACTCTGATTTTCCCCAAAAACTATTGGAAATATTATTAGAACTGGAAAAAGAAGGCTTTTGTAATGTAATTGTAGAAAAAAATTATAGAGAAAAGGATGGGAAAATCGAAGAATATACCAGCTGCTATCATGTCTGTGCACTAAAGAAAAAATAATAAAACTCTCAAACCCTATTCTTAAAACCCAACATTTAACTATTTTCAAACTCCATGCTAATTTAGAATAACGAAAGAAAACAAATCGAAAGAGTAAAAGAAATTCTAACGATTAAGAAAAGAAAGCGTTTCAATAGGGATTTTCCTTTCTATCGAATCACTATTTCCAAAAAACCATCCGCAACTAGTCAAACCAACAAGAGCAATAAGCTTCTTTTTAAAATCTTCTTTATACTTTCCTTCAAGAACAACTGATTTACCATTTGAAATTCTTTGTCTTTGAGACAAAAACCAAGAAACAAAATCTCTTTGCCAAATATCACTTTCGGTCTTTGAATCTAAACGCCTATTAGTCTCTTCAAGATTTGTTATTAAACATTCATAAAGTTTTTGCTTTAATTCCATTGTTGATGCATTTGCTCCATCACAATTACATCTCCCTGTCCAACGACCCAAAGAGTGTGGACAGCTCCAGCTTGAATAATCAACAACAGAAGCATATCCTGCCGTATTATCAAAATTACCCCTAACACCTCTTGAGGGCAAAGAGTTAGATACAAGATATCGCAAAAACTCTACTGACCCCCAACCCCTATGGTGACCAAATGTCTCAAAATCAACCGCCATAAACAAAGATCCCCTCCTGTTAAGATTGCTAACAAGCTCGTCTGCAAAAGCATCTGCATTTGAAATATCACCAAAAGCAAGAGTGCCACTCAAATCAAGATCAGAAAGATAGACCAAAATATCTCCAGACCTCGTTTTAACTTTACAGACTGACGTATTAGTATCGGTTAAAACCTGATCTCTTCTTAAAATAACAAATCTCACTCCTTCTTCTGCAAGAATATTTAAGGTACTTTTGTCTACTGCCATTTCTGGAAGCCAAAAACCAAGAGGAACAAAACCATAATCTTGCTTAAAGGCTTCAATACCTATTCTTACCAATAATCTTTTATCCCTATCTGGTAAAAGTGGAAGTATAGGATGAAGATAAGGGTCAGCCAAAACAGCATTTTTCCTGTCTGTCGCAATCTTTCTTATTTTTAACCAAGAACCTGGGTCCTTATCTTTTATCCAATCCCTAATAGAACCAAAAAAATTAAAACCAGTAAAAGGGGTGTCCAATATTCCTGCATTTAACACAGGTTGATAACTTTCATTCCAAACTTTTTGGTTAAAACCACCTTGGTAAATATTTTCTCCAGAAATATCGAAAATTATCCTACCTTCTACAATAAGCTTTCTTGGAGGTTGATAAGCGTGAAGATGGATAAAGGGCGAATAAATTACAGATTTTTCTCGTTCACGAGAAGAATTAGGATGATCTTCTAAAGAAACTCTAGATAATCTTTCTCTAGAAAACATAAAGTTTTCTAATAAAATAGCAAATTATTTTCTTGAATTCAAACATCAAAACTTTTACTTATTTCAATAAAATAATAATTTTTATATTCCCAAACCAAAATATCTTAATACTTAACATTGTTATACTAATTTGAAGATAAAAACCAACTTTGGAAATTGACCACCTTTTAACCCAAAATTTTCAATTTCAACCAGTCGGCAATTGCGGATAGTGGCATTTCTTCCACTTCTTTCCCGAGCCGCACCAACAAGGATCGTTACGGCCAATTTTCCTCGAATGAGTAACTTGAGATTGCGAACTCTTATTTGACGGCAAAATACCCTCTCCACCAGCAAGACCCATTGCATCTGACCTATCAACATTGGTCTGAGCCTGATCTATAGGAATCTCCTGTGGCCTTTCAGCAACACCAATTCTAAATATCCTTCTTGCCAGTTCGTCATCAATTCTCTCAAGCAAATTCTCAAAAGAATTATAAGCCTCATTTTTAAACTCAACCAACGGATCCTTTTGTGCATAAGCCTGAAGCCTAACATTCTCACGAAGGCTATCCAAATAATCAATGTGCTCAACCCAAAAATGGTCAATTGAAGAAAGGTAAGCAAACTTATCAATCTGATTTGATATCTCATCTCCATACTGTTTTCTTCTTGCCTCATAAATATCAAGAATAACTTTTTCCAAAAATTCTCTTATTTCAGAATCATTTTTTAGTTCAAGCAATTTTCTCTTGAAACTTTCTTTTGAAGCATCATCAAAAGGAACAATTTCCAGGACTCCAGATAAAATATAATCATAATCAATCTCACTCTCCCTACCTTCAGCAAAAGAGAAAGAAAAATCAACAATTTTTTGAATCTTCTTCTTCAATTTTCCAAGAACTTCATCTTTAAGACTTTCAGCCATCAAAACTTTACGTCTTAATCTGTAAATAACCTCTCTTTGCTGATTGGCTACATCATCATATTCAACAACGCTTTTTCTAATATCAAAATTAAAGCCTTCAACCTTAACTTGCGCCTGCTCTATTGCCTTTGAAACCAACTTATTTTCAATCGGCTGATCCTCAGGAATAGAAAGCCTATCCATTAATGATTTAATCTGATCTCCACCAAAAATACGCATCAAATCATCCTCAAGAGAAAGATAAAACCTAGAAGAGCCGGGGTCACCCTGTCTTCCAGACCTACCTCGAAGCTGGTTGTCAATTCTTCTTGATTCATGCCTCTCTGTTCCTATAACATAAAGACCGCCAAGCTTAACCACTTTATCATGCTCTTTTTGCCATTTTTCCATTTCTTTTGACTTAGCCCATTTTTCAGGAGCAACATCAGCCGGCCTTTCAGGAACAGCACCTCCCAAAACAATATCAACACCACGACCAGCCATATTTGTAGCAACAGTAACCGCAGATACTCTACCTGCATTGGCTATAATCTGCGCCTCTTTTTCGTGATTCTTGGCATTTAAAACATTATGAGGAATCTTTTTTCTTTTGAGGTACTCACTTATTATTTCATTTTTTTCAATTGATGTGGTGCCAACCAAAACCGGCTGCCCTTTTTTGTACTTTTCTTCAATATCAGAAACTATAGCCCCATATTTTGCCCGCAAAGTCTTATAAATTAAATCCGGATGATCAACTCTAATCATCGGCCTGTGGGTTGGAATAACCACAACATCAAGCTTGTAAATTTTCTTAAACTCCTCCGCCTCCGTGGCTGCAGTACCAGTCATACCTGACAAAACCTCATACATCCTAAAGTAATTTTGAAAAGAAATTGTCGCCAAAGTTTTTGATTCCTGCTGAATTGGAACACCCTCTTTTGCTTCAACTGCCTGATGAAGACCATCACTCCAACGTCTGCCAAACATAAGACGGCCTGTAAATTCGTCAACAATTATCACCTGATCATCCTTGACTATGTAGTCGCGATCTTTCAAAAAAAGAGTCTTGGCGCGAAGTGCGTTTTCAATATGATGAATTGATTCAAAATCCTTCTCATAAAGGTTTGGAATTCCAAGAAGCTTTTCAACTCTGGCAATGCCATGCTCAGTTAATGTTGCTGTTCTTTGTTTTTCGTCTATTTTGTAATCCGTATCGGGATTTAATTTCTCCACCAACTGAGCAAATTGGTAATACTTTTGCGTCGGCTCAGTATCAGGAGCTGAGATTATAAGAGGAGTACGTGCCTCATCAATTAAAACTGAATCAACTTCATCAACTACCGCAAAATAATGCTCTCCTAATCCTTTTTTGCCTTGTGTTTCCTTACCCAAAGGAGAAGACTGAACAATCTCAGAAAGAGACTGAGCCATATTATCACGAAGATAATCAAAACCAAATTCGTTATTGGTCCCGTAAGTTATATCGCATTCATAAGCCTCCCGACGAGAAGAAGGTTTCAAGTGCTCAAGTCTTTCATCTCCATGGCTTTTATCAGAAAAGTTAGGATCAAAAACAAAAGATTTAGATTCCTGAACTATCACTCCAACAGAAAGGCCAAGGAGATTAAAAGTTGGCCCATTCCAACCTGCATCACGGCGGGCAAGATAATCATTAACGGTTACCAAATGAGCACCACGCCCCATTAAAGCACGAAGGTATAAAGCAGGAACAGCAGAAAGAGTTTTTCCCTCACCTGTTTTCTGCTCAGCAACTTTCCCTTCAAAAAGAGCAACGGCAGCCATCATCTGAACATCAAAATGACGCAAACCAATAGCCCTAAATGAGGCTTCACGAACCAAAGCAAAAGCCTCAGGTAAAATAGACTCCAAAGACTCGCCTTTTTTAATTCTTTCTTTATATTCGGCTGTCTTTTTGACAAAATCGGAATCTTTTAACTTTTTTACTTTCGGCGCAAAGGAATTGATTTTCTCAACCACCTTCTTTAAACGATCAACCTCTTTTGCGTTAAGATCAAGTAGTTTGGAAAGAAAATTAAACATAAAACAATCTTTTAGTTTATACCTATTTTATATTTTTTGAAAGGATCTTTAAATCTTTCAAAAAAGTAAAAGGAGTATAAAATAAATCAGAACAAAAAACTATAAGTATGATAAAAATTGAGCCAGAGAAACAAAAACGAGTAATAAACTAAATTCAAGATTAAATATATTTAGTACATTAAGATTTGACTATAGGAATAAAATAAGATAAAATTCAACTAACCTGCATTTAAAGGCACTTTAACAAATCCACAACTTTTTCCAGGAAAGGAGACTAAGATGGAAAGAAAAACCCTCAATCCCTTGATCGGGGTTATATTTATACTATGCTTGGTAGCAATCTTTTCACTAAGCAACTGGCAAGAATTAGTTGGTACCACCCCTCCCACCCCGGTAACAAATTCTAATACTGTTGCTGACACTGAAGAGGAAATCGTAGTTCCAAACACCGGCGCGAACATAATTGATTCTATAATTAAGATCCTCATTTTAAAATGGGGTTTTGAAACTGCTCTATTTGTGGTATCAATCACCGCAGCAGTATTGACGATTGTCCTTCTGGCTAAGTTGGGCATAGAAGGAAAATATGTTGTAAGAGGGGGTGTAGTTATAGGAACGATGGCGGGGTACTACGTCGCCACGTTCAATCCGATCAGTTATCTTTTTGTGTTACCCGCATCTATCCTTCTAATCCTCGCGGCTTTCTCTTTCTCTTTCTCAAGCGGAGAAAGAATAGAAATTTCCTCTGATGGGGGAAGAAAAGAAAGCAGATACATTCGAACGGGTTTTAAAGACTAGAACTAGAAGAGGAGGCAACATGGATATCAACGATAGAATAATTCAAGCAGCAATCGCAGCAAACCTGACACCCGAACAGCTAAAGGAGATTCTTAGCAAGGCAAGCAGCAAAAGAGAAGTGTTTGAAATGATCTCTGCTGCTCGAAAAGCAAGAGTGCCTGAGGAAGAAAAAGCAACGCCAAAAAACCCATCTGTCAAAAAGACAGTATCGGAAAAACTACAACGTTTCATCTCCTCCGTGCACATACCGACAAGCAAAAAGGCACTCCTATTGGTGGCAATCCTTGTTGTGATTCTGATCTTGATTTTTGTTCCAATCTTTTTCAGGGGATTAGAATCAAAAGGAGAAAAAGTCCCTCTGGAAACACAGGAACCAAAAACACAAGAAGAAGCTGCCACCATACCGCCTTACCAAAATGTGGAGCAGCCACCTGAGGAACAGTCATTTAAATCAGAGCCGCCTCCTATACCCTCCGTTGAGGAAGGTGTAGATTCAGGATCGGCGCCCTGGAAAGGACCCTCGCAGTGGTTGCAGCTGACACTGATGCTAGCCTGCATCGGTCAATTCCTAGCCGATACGTGGCAAAGGTGGAGAAGGGCCAGGACAGATTTAAACAAAATAGCCTACTTCTTCTCCCCAATTTTAGTAGCTTTGGCTTCCATATTGGTCATATGGGGAGATAAACAATGGGCTGCACCGATTTTGGGTCCTGACCCCCCTGCAAGAATCCTGGTAGTAGTTCTAATTGGATTCTTATTGGGAAAAGGAGATTTGAGCCTAATTGCCAGCCCAATCATGTTCCTAGGACTGCTTTACTCAAACCTGGTTAATAAAAACACTGGGATCTTTCTAGATGTCTTTAAAATCCAGGCTGAAAAAGCAGTCATTTGGAACCCTAGAGACCTGGCGAACTTAATCTCTCACAATATGTGGGAAGAAGCCAAGTTTACACTGGTTGTCTGGGGGCTAATTTTCCTTGCTCTCCTGCTTTTCTTGGGAGAACTGGGTAAAACCAAGCCAACCCCTCTACCCAGTCTGGTCTTGGGAATTGCGGGGGGAATTGGCCTCGGAGTTGTTACCAATCTGTTGCCCCATTTGTCTATCCCCTTCGGATTTATACTGCTTGGGGGAATAGCAGCAGTAATAAATTTCGAGAGGGAAAAATGGGATGAGGGGATTGGACTTCTAATCTGCTTTGCCACACTTGTCAATTTTTTGTTGGCAAAACCAACTCCAATCCCTTGAGCAAAAGCCCGCTGATTTTCATTTTACTGGTAATTTACCGGTACTTTTCAAATCAGCGGGCTTATTTTTTTATTTTTTAGAAAAAAGCCCAATATTACAAAATTAGGAAAATAATAAAAACAAAATACAAGAATGAAGCCTATCTAGTTTCTTAACCTAGTAGAAAAAACAATATAAGAAGAAATAATAAAAATAAGAAGCATTACAATTTGACAAACAAGACAAACAGGACAAATTACTTTAATAAAGAAAATCTCCAAAATAGTAAGCCGAAGACAAAATATCATCCCAAAAACAGATGCTCCAAAGGCAAGTTTTGCCCTTTTGGTTAACCCCGCAAATAAAATTACCCCATATCCAATAAGTCCAACCAAAGAAACAGGTACACCGGCAAAAGTTGAAAGAGACCCTGAAATTACAGCCTGACAATTTACTTTATCATTAATGTCACAAAACAAAACTGGTTTGGGGTTGTAAAAATTATAAAGAAGATAAGAAGCCAAAATAATCCCCACCAAAGAAAGTAAAGTAATTAAATAAAACCAAACTTTTTTCCCCAATACCATAGTTAATTTTATCATAACAGACATAAAAAATCTAAAGGGCACCTTAAGGGTGTCTTAGGTTGGCACCTTCGTCAAAAACAGCTTGACACCTAATAGATCTAAGTCAAAAGTCAAAAGGCAAAATTCAAAAATACAATTCAAAATTTAAAATTATTTAATTATCTAAGAAAACTTTTGGCTTTTAACTTGTAATTTTGACTTTTGAATTTTAACTTTTGAATTATTTTATTCATAATTCTTAAATCCTAAATCTATATCCTTTTCCCTTACTACATTCTACTTACTACTATCTTCAATCTTCCCATAATTCATACCCCTTAATTCATTATTCATAATTTTTCAACTACACCATTGTATCCGTGTACTAGTCTACGAGACCGGTTATCACTTCTAATTACTATCAATACATCGATGTATTGATAGTTGTCTATAGTTTAATCTTACTGTTACTCTCCCTCAATTCATATCTTGAAAGAAAATTAACAAAAGCTTAAAATCAAAACAATGGCAAAAGAAAAAATATTAATACGCTCAAAAACAAATAGACTTATCGGCGGAGTTTGTGGTGGATTGGGCGAATATTTTGATATAGACGCCACTTTAATAAGAATAATTTTCATACTCATCACCATCTTTGGCGGATCGGGCATCCTTCTTTATCTTGTTCTTTGGCTCATTATCCCATCTGATAAAAAAACAAAAGTTTCGGTAAAAGAAAATGCAGAAGAAATAAAAGAAGAAGCACAAGATCTAATTGAGAAAGGCAGAAGCTATGCCAAAAAAGATGAAGGAAGGTATCTTTTTGGCTTAATGCTTGCTTTAATTGGTTTATTATTCTTGTTTGAAAATTTTGGGATTTTCAGACTTGAACAAATCTTCAAGCTTTGGCCAATTGTTTTGATTATCATCGCCTTTGGAATCATATTTAAAAAATGAACGAAACAACAGATGAAAAAGATATCTTCGATGCTTTGATCCTTGTTTTAGTGGGTATTGTCTTGCTTCTTAACAATTTTGGTGTCCTGCCTTGGAATGTCTGGCAAATTCTCTTTAAGTTTTGGCCATTAATTATAATTCTTTGGGGAGTAAAAATTGCTTTTGGCAAAAACTCAATTTTTCACCTTTTTAGCTTTCTTTTGATAGTTTTGGCCTTTCTTTATTCAATAGCATCTGTTTCCCCCACATTTGACAAATGGATAGAAAGCCAAATTCCACAATGGAAAGGCATTAAAGGAAAACTCCCACAGCAAAAGCTTTATCAGCAAAATAAAACAAAAGTCTTTCGCTGTGATCCAATAACAGGAGAGTGTTCTTTTTACTACCGCTAAATCCTGCAAGCAAAGATAAGATTGGCAAGAGGATAAATCCTGTTCACTTCTTTAAATTCTTTTTCCAATTTCTCACCAAATTTAACCGCTGATTTTCTAACCGTCAGATCGGAACTATAAAGCCTGTTAAAAACAACAATTCCCCCAACAACCAAATGGGACTTTAAAGATTTAAGGAACAAATCTGATTCAAAAAAGGGGGGATAAGTTTTGCCTTGGTAAATATCAACAATAATAAGATCAAACTTCTTTTTATTATCTAAAAACCACTTTTTGGCATCATCAATTTCAATTTTTAATTTAGAGTTATCAAGGCCTAAATACTTCTCCCCAAAATTTACCATCAAAGGATCTATCTCCACCCCTGTTATCTTGGCTTTTTTAAACCTGCTGCACAAAACCTTTGCCACAGACCCTCCTCCAAGACCTAAAATCAAAATTTTTCTAAAATCGCCTTTAATCTTTTTGAAAACACTCCTCCAAATTTTTTCAACAACACCACCAGATTGAGTAATTCCCCCAACACGAATATATTTTCCCCATGCCAAAGAAGAAACAACTTCTATTTTGCCATTAAAGTTAGATTGGCAACTTTCTATAATTCTCTCAAAAAACATATCACAAGCATTTTATCAGATTATGTAATCAAACTATTGCTATAATAGGCCAATGGACAAACCTTTAGCTGAAATACTTAGACCGCAGAAAATCGAGGAATTTGTCGGACAAAAACATTTGGTTGGCAAAAACGGAATTATAAGAATTCTGCTTAAGGATAAAAGCGCCAACTTTCCATCGCTAATCTTTTGGGGATCACCTGGTGTTGGTAAAACAACACTGGCAAGAATTATTGCCAAAAGCTTAAAGAGAGACTATTTTGAATTTTCAGCAGTTTCCTCATCAATCAAAGAGGTAGAAAATATAGTCAAAAAAGAAGAAAAATCACCAGTCATAGTGATTGATGAAATACATAGATTCAACAAATCCCAGCAAGCAAAATTCTTACCTTGGGTTGAAACAGGAAAAATAATCTTAATCGGAGCAACCACAGAAAATCCGTCATTTGAGGTTATCGCTCCGCTTCTTTCAAGAACCAAGGTTTTGGTTTTCAGCCAGCTTGAGAAAAATGAACTTAAAAAAATCGCTCAAAAGGGACTTAATTTTCTCAAAGCAAAAATAAAAAAAGACGCATTAGACTTTCTAATTGAAGGCTCAAGTGGTGACGGCAGAATTCTGCTTAACACTCTTGAGGTTGCCAAAAACCTTCTTCCCAAAAATCAAGAAGCAATAAACATTTCAACTGTCGAACAAGCCTTTCAAAAAAGACAACTATTTTTTGATAAAAAAGGGGAAGAATACTATAACCTAATTTCTGCCTTTATCAAATCAATGAGGGCTTCTGATGTCGATGCCGCACTTTATTATTTAGCAAGAATGGTTGAATCAGGGCAAGATCCTTTGTACATAGCAAGAAGGATGATTATTTTTGCCAGTGAAGATGTGGCAACACCAACTGCCCTAGTTGTTGCCAATTCTGTCTTCCAAGCTTGTCATGAGGTAGGACTACCCGAATGTCAAGAAAATTTAGCTGCAGGAGCAGTTTATTTGGCAACTGCCAAAAAAGACAGGAGTGCATACGAAGCATACATGAGAGCACTGGATGATGTTCGTCGCTTTGGTCACCTTCCGGTCCCGCTTAAAATAAGAAATCCAGTAACAAAATTAATGAAAGATCTAAAATATGGCAAAGGTTACGAAAAATACACAAAAGATTCTCTACTACCTGACAAATTAAAAGGAAAGAGGTATTATTTCAAAAAAGAAAATGACAGCAGAGTTTAAAAAAGGAGGACCAAAAACAGAAGCAAACAACCAAATATTGCCAAAAGAGCCAAAAAATGGCTCAAAACCTGTCTTATCAGAACGGAAACCTGAATACGAAAAAAGACACATCAAAAGAGATGGCAAAAAGCAAACTCCGGGGGTTAGTTGAATATTGCTTCAACCTAAAGCAAATATTAAAATGTTCACTACCATGATTATCGAAGTATTCTTTGATGTTGAGACAAAAAGCTTCTTTGACGAATCAGGCGGTTCAAGACCTGAAGAACTGGGGGTTTCAATTGTATCGCTTTACAGACGAACAATTGATGAAAACCTAAATGAGACAGAAGGTAAAATGTTTTCTTTTTGGGAAAAAGAATTTGAGAAAATGTGGCCTTTATTTTTGGGTGCACAAAGAATAATAGGTTTTAACAGCATTAGATTTGATGTGCCTGCACTAAAACCATATAGCCCCTCTTTTTTTTCCAAACTTCCTCACTTTGATATCCTATCAGAAATCAAAAAAGTTTTTGGGAAGAGAACCTCGCTTGATAGCATTGCTAAAGAAACACTCGGAATTGCCAAAATAGACAATGGAGCAAATGCTGTAATGTATTTTCAAAAAGGTGATGAAAAAAGCCTCTCGCTACTCAAAAAATATTGCGAGGCTGATGTTGATATTACCAAAAAAATATATGATTTTGCCTTAAAAAACAAATTCCTTCGATTCAAAGACCATTGGAATAATATACAAGAAATAAGGGTAGACTTTTCCTACCCATCTATATCTAAAGAAAAAACGGAGTCGCAATTAGGCTTGTTCTAACTCAATTGAAAAACAATAACAAAATATTACCAAAATTACCAGCCTCATCTGGAGCTTTTGTAGTTCATAAAGGAAAAATATTGCTTCTCAAAAGAGATAATAACCCCAAAATCCCAAACCCAAACTGTTGGAGCATAATCGGCGGTGTTGTCGAAAAAGGAGAAACTTTTGAAGAAGCTCTAATAAGAGAAACACAAGAAGAAATATGTATAAAACCAAAAAATTATTCTTTGCTAGGACAGCTAAAAATGTTCAAAGACAAAATCACAAGAGCAATATTTTTAATAATACTGGATGAAGATGAAGCCAGTAAAGTAAGATTGGGGAACGAAGGGCAAAAGCTTAGCTGGTTTACTCCCTCTCAGATTGGAAAAATAAATGCAGTTCCTGAAATTAAAACTTTTTTCCAAAAAAATGGAAAATATATAGATAAACTTATCAAAGGGAAAATTGAAATTGAAGATTTAAAAAAATACATCAAAAATGAGATTGAAGAAACTAGCTCAAAAGTCCTACTTACTGAACCTCAAAAACAACAGTTACGGTCTTAGACACACCTTGGGATCCAGGTTCAATTGGACCCCCTCCACCACCACCCATCTCGCCTCTAAACAAAGGGTAAACAGACGCAGAAGAATAACCTTCAGATACACTAACAATATCAACTAATCTTTTACCAGCAGTATTGGCAACCTCTTGTGCTTTTTCTTTTGCGTTTTCAATGGCTTTTTTGAGAAGCTCGTTTTCAAACTTAGCCGTATCATCAAGAGAAAAATTGGGCCCGTAAACATTTGTAGCTCCACTCTGAGATAAAATTTTGGCAAGATCTGAAGCCTTGCTCACATCACGCAAAACTATACTCACATTATTACCAACCCTCCATTGCCCAGGTCTTGTTTTCTGACGTCCTTCTTCCCAATATGACTCTTCCTGCTGATAAATATTCAGCATTTCTGTTTTAATATCTGACCTATCAACACCAAAACTAACCAATTTATCAATTATATCCTCAATTTTCTTATTAACCTGAGTAATAGCTTCATCTTTGCTGTCAGATACCTGAGAAACTCCGGCTGTAAAAGTAGCTATTTGAGGCTTTTCCTTACTTTCAGCAGTCCCAAAAACAGTAATTGTTTGAGGAGAGGAAAGTTCCAATCTCCCCCAACGAATCTTATTCCAAGGAACAAAATACAAAGCTAAAAATACTAGCCCCAGAACAAAAACAGAAATTATAAAAGTAGCAAAAGAGGAGGAATTTCCTCTTGGCGAAGAAGGGACAGAATTTTTTTCTTCCATAATTTAATCGTAGAATGTACTTCTAAGAAAGTCAATTCTAAAAAAGCTCTTCTTTTGATGCAACCACCTCATCTTCCTCTCCAATGACAACTTGCTCTACAGACTCTTGCTCTAAATCTCTAAACTCATTTTTTATCTCCTTTATTTCATTCTCTATTTCCTCAAGTCGCTTTTTAATCCTCCTTGCAAGTTCAAGCCCTCGCCTAAACTTTGGCATTGATTCCTCAAGACTTACCTTTCCAGATTCAAATTCTTCGGTTAGTCTATTTAACTCCTCAAAATCGCTTTGAAGAGACGTTTTCTTATTCATAGCCTTTCAATTTTAAAACCTTTGACGATATTTTACCATCAACAAGATTGGTTGTAATCAGTGAATCCTGATTAACACTTTGAATAGACCTTATAACTTTTCCATCCTCTCCAAAAGTAAGACTAAAACCGCGGGCTAACACCCTTTTTATGTCAAAAGAGGAAAAATGCCTCACTAAAGAATTGAATTTCTCTTTTTCACTTACCATAAGATATAAAAGCGAACGAGAGATCCTCTTAGTTAAATAAATTCTTTCCTTTGATAAATCACTCAAAGTACTACTTAGTAAATAAAACTGGCTTAAGATTCTATCTTTGACACGAGCGGCAACATAAATACGGTTAGAAATTGCCCTTTCCAAAACTGATATCTTTCTTCCCAAATCACCCTTCAATTCCCACAAAAGATGATTTAAAGAAGATTCCAAAATTCTTGTTAAATGAAAAACCTCCTTCCAAACTTCATCTCTTTTTCTAACCAAGAGTTCAGCGGCATTTGAAGGAGTCGAAGCACGCAAATCTGCCACCAAATCAGCAATTGTCAAATCCTGTTCATGCCCAATCCCACAAACTACAGGAATCTTGCTTGAAAAAATAGCTCTTGCCAACTTCTCGTCATTGAAAGATTGTAAATCTTCTAAAGAACCACCTCCCCTGACTAAAACCAAAGCATCAAGATCTGGCAATTTTTGATTAAAATAATCAAAAGCACGAATTATTGAATCAGCAGAATCTTTTCCTTGAACTAAAACCGGATAAAAATAAATCTTTATTCCACCCATCCTTGCCCTCAAGACTTTCAAAAAATCACCATAAGCAGCAGAACCTTTGGCTGTAATCAAACCTATTCTCTCGGGAAAATCTTTTATCTTTCTTTTGCGATCTTGACTAAATAATCCCTCACTTTCAAGTTTTTCCTTTAACTTCTCAAAAGCAACTCTTAGCGCCCCTTCGCCCGCAGGTACAATTTTGTTGGCAAAAACAGAAAAACGACCAGTCTTCTGATAAAGCCTTGGCTGGCCATAAATATGAACCAACATTCCCGGCTCAAAAATGCTGTATCCTGAAATTTGATAAGTAATGGCAAAAATATCAACACTTGAGTTTTCATCTTTAATAGTGGCAAAAATCCACTTATTATCCCTTACTCTTATTTCCGCTATCTCACCCTCAATTGTTACCTCGCCCACCTGACCCAAATAAAGATTAATAAACTCATTGAATTCACTGACCTTAAAAATTTTATCTTTGACTTCCATCTTTTCTGCCTTATAATCACATAAAGACGACTTTTTATCAATAGACTAATGGAAAGAAAAATATACCAAATCATAAATTTTGCAGAAGATTTAGCTCAAGATCCCAACGGAAAAGAAATTTTAGAAGGAGCAATAAAAAACGCACAGAGATTACAAGATGAAGGAGAAGGGGTAAGAAAAACTTTGCATCTGTTAAAACAAGTTGAAAAAGCTACAAAATTAATCCCTCCTAAAGGGAAAGAAAGAAACAATTGGCTCCTCTGACAAGGTCCGTCTTTGTCAATCCTGTAATTATTCCCGGCAGCAGTCGATGGCTTTTTGAACAAACTGCCCCAATTTTTCAAAAACACTAGCAGAACCTTTAATCTCAGGCTTTTTGTCCTCAGTCAGAAACTCAACCGTCTTGTCATTAATCTTGTCAACATTTTTTGTCTTAACCAGTCCCAAATTAAGAGCCCAGAAAAGGCTGTATAATTGATAGGATTTTTCAAACATCTCAGCTGCTTGTTTTTTATCATTCTTAGTTAAGAATTTAGTCCCCACCTCCATCAAACGCATAGAGGCTGCCAACAAATGCTTACTAATACACCAAACTTCTCCTTCATAATCTTTAATAATTCTTTTAAGCAAGCTTTTGCGCATTTCTCGTACTTCATTCAAAAGATCAAGATATCTGCTGTCACCTGTCTTGTTATAGGTAAAAAAGAAATGTTCTTCCATCGAAATTAAATTCATAATTCCAATTGAAAGATCCTCGTCAGAAGAAAGATCAAGCTTTTCCCCTTTCTCCATCTTCTTTACTTTTTCCAAAAATTTGTTTATATCTAAATCAAACTTGTTGTTTTTCATACTTCACCTCCTCAACCGGTGATTAAATAGAAAATAAAACTAGCAACTGATAATAAAAATACAGGAATTATAACTTTCTGATAATAAACATAAACTTTACCATTATTTTTCCTCCTTAAAAATTTATCAAGCCAAACTCCAAAAACAAAAACTAAAGAACCAACAAAAATCCCCAAAATTATTTTATCAATTCCCCAAAGAGTATTACCATTTATTCCAATCATTCCAGCCCAATATAAAGGTGGAATGACAAAAAGATAGAAAATCAAAACAGAAACAAAATCGGCATAAGGAATTCCCCAATTCTTATTTGAAAGCCAGCTTGAAAACCAAAGCCCGCTTGAAACAATTAAACCCCCAACCCAAATTCCAGCAATTACATCATCAATTCCCAAAAAACGAGACATCCCAAGACCAGCACCAACTGCAACCGTACAAACAGGACACACAGCAAGGGTAGGCTTTGCAAGACCAAAAAGAAATAAAAATAAAGAAAAAATAAATATACTCATAAATTAGCCTTTTCCTTCAAGTAATTAATAATATCAGGTGTTCCAATCAAACATTTTCCTTCTTGAGTATAAAGAAAAGGAACTCCTATAGAAGATGTATTAAGGCCGCATTTTTGAGCAGTTGAAACCAACTCTGAAGCATTATTTTGATTATCATAAACTTCTTTCTTTGTTATCTTTAACTTCTCCTCAATTTTATTTGAGTTCATCCATTCCTCAACATCCTTACAATGAGGACAAGTGTTTCCATAATAGAAAACCAGCTCTCCGCTTGAGCTTGCAGACATCTCGTTAGTCTCATTGTTGTTAGTTAAAACAGGCTGATTTTGGCTCCCTTTTTTTTGGCTGCTTCCCCAAACAATCAAAGCCAAAAGTGCCGCTGTAGCAAGAATAACTACTAGGGTGGCAATCAAAGTATTCTTCATAGACTTCTAAATTTTAACAGAAAAACTATTAAATATATAACCTATTGAGATTATCCCTAGAGTGACTACAACAAAAAAGGCAACAAGAAGTTTTATTTTCATTGCTCTTTTTAGAATCAATGCCTCAGGGAAAGAAAGACCAACTGTAGCCATCATAAAAGACAGAGCCGTCCCAAAAGGAACGCCCTTTTGCACAAGAGCCTCCATTACAGGAATTACACCCACTGCATTGGAATACAAAGGAACGGCCAAAATCGCAGCTACTGGCACTGACCACCAAGAAGCATTTTTAAGATAAGTCTCAAAAAATCCCATCGGCACATAACCATGAATAAAAGCCCCAACACCAACACCAATTAACACGTAAACAAAAATCTTCCTGGTCAAATCCCAACTCTCCTTCCAGAATCTCTTCAAGAGGATATTAACAGGAAATTTATTTTTATTTATTTCATAAGAAGCATTAGATTTTGATTTCTCGATTAGTAAGCGGATATTCTCATCAATCTCCTTTTCCAAACCCATCTTTCCCAAAACAATACCTCCAACCACCCCAACCAAAACCCCAGCCAAGACATACAGAAAAGTAATTTTCATACCAAAAAGACCAATAAAAACAGCAATAGAAGCCTCGTTAACAAGAGGCGATGTAATCAAAAAAGAAAGCGTAACCCCAAGAGGAATACCTGCCGAAAGAAAGCCAACAAAAAGAGGAATAGAAGAACAAGAACAAAAAGGAGTAATCACTCCAAAAAAAGAAGCAAGAAGATAATCAAGTCCACACCATTTTCTCTTGGTCAGAAAATCGCGAATTTTCTCGGTTGGAATATAAAAACGAATAGCTGCCATTAAATAGTTAATAAGTAAAAGAAGAATAAATATCTTCAAAGAATCATAAACAAAAAAATTAACACTATCTGAAAGATGAGATCCTCTTTCAAGTCTCAAAACACCAAAGGTCAAAAAATCTGCAAATTTTTGTAAAGGCAAAAAAATATCCATATTTAAGATTTAATTGATTCTTGAATAATCTTTTTGATTTCAGAAATATCAGTTGTAAAACCCACCATCACAGGCTTATCGTTAATAACTAAAACTGGCGATTGCATTATTCCAAATTCCATTATTTTCTGAATCCCTTTATCACCGGTTAAATATTCAACCTCTTCCTTTATTCCAAGCTCTTTTGCGGCAGTTTTAACCATCTCATACAAACCCTCACAAGTTGAACAACCAGAACCCAAAACTTGAATTTTCATAATTTCGCCTCCTTTAAAAATCTAACTATTTTTTTACCCTTCTCGGTTAAAGAATAAAAAGTCCTATTTCCAACCTCTTTCCCCTCAACTAAACCCACACTTTTAAGATCAGCAATGTGATGCGAGATTAAACTTTGAGATAGTCCTGTTTCTTTTACCAAATTGCAAACACACTCTGACTTTTGGGAAAAAATATTAATTAAACGCAACCGATTTTCCTCTGATAAAATCTTAAAAATCTTAGGGGTATTACCAAAACTATATGAACGCATATTCATATATGCTAATTACTTTAAGCACTTTTGTCAATAGTGAAGTTTTACAAAACAAAGACCCTCTTTGATTTAAAGAGGGTCTTTAAAAAAAGGTAAAACTATTTACCCAAACGAGCAGCATCTTCAGCACTTAAAATCTTGAAAAGCTTCATTCCATCTACCTCTGCTTTTGCTGCCTTTTTACCATTCTTCATGGTAACAACAGTTACCTTATCATCAGGAACTTCAACAGTCGATCTTGTTTTAACGTTATAGAATTTCAATTTACTCACCCCCTTACAAATAAATTAGCTTTAACTAGCCTTAGACTATTACAAAGACTTAATTCTGTCAAGAACCTGATAATAAATTACAGATATCCAATTTCAAACAAAATTGATAGAATTTAAACTCAATGACAAAAATTTTGGAAGTAAGAAATTTAGAAGTAGCTCTTGATGGACAAAAAATAATAGAAAACTTATCATTTGACCTCTTTGAAGGGGAAATTTTGACAATTCTCGGCCCAAATGGTGCCGGTAAAAGTGTTCTTATTAAGACAATCTTGGGATTGATTCCACACAAAGGAAGCATTGTATGGCATAAAAAAGTAAAAGTCGGCTATTTGCCCCAAGGACTAACCCAACTTTCGCTTAAAAACTACCCCATCACTGTAGAAGATTTCTTTAGACTCAAGGATAAAAAAATAAAAAGAGAGGAAATAATAAGGCAGTTGGAAATACTAGATTTAAAAGAAAATATTATCGATAAGGTCGTGGGTAAATTGTCAGGAGGGCAGTTTCAACGAATGTTAATAGCTTGGGTTTTAATATCTAAACCCAAAATCATCTTCTTTGACGAACCAACAACAGGAATAGACACAAGTGGGGAAGAAACAATCTATTCGCTCCTTAAAAAATTAAAAGACAAGGAAAAAATATCAATAATTCTAATAACCCACGACCTAAGCCTTGTTTATAAAAACTCAGACAATGTTTTGTGCATAAGCAAAAGGGGTCATTCTTGCTATGGCAAACCAAAACAAATATTAACCCCTCAAACACTTGAGGAAATATACAGCGAGGAAGTAAAAGCCTATAAACACAATGAATAATCAGCTTATCTTAACTATAACAAGCGCTATTTTTATAAGTTCTGTTTCTGCTTATATTGGAACATTAATGCTTTCAAGGAAAATGTCTGTGATTACAGACCCTCTTGCCCATCTTGCTTTTCCGGGCGTTACAATTGCTCTTATTTTGGGAATCGAAATATCGGTTGGCATTTTCCCCTTTATTATTCTTGGGGCAATAATCATCTGGCTTCTTGAAAAAAGAACAAAACTTCCAATAGAAAATCTTTCTGCAATTATATTTGCAATAGGAGTGGGCACTGCTTTGCTGTTTTTGCCTATTGAAGAGGCGGAGGAAGCGCTGGTGGGAATAATCGACAAAATAAACCTAAATCAAACTTTTTTAATATTGTTTTTGAGCTTAATTGGATTTGTTGTCAGCGCAAAAATCTACCCCAAAGTGATGTTAATAAACATAGATGAAGATCTTGCCAAAGCAGAAAAAATAGATGTAGACAAATATAATTTAATTTATCTTCTAATAGTAGCACTTGTAATAGGGCTTGGGGTTTACTTGGTGGGAGGACTGATAACAGCTGCTTTAATTGCCATTCCTGCTGCAACAGCTAAAAACATAAGCAACAACTTAAGTCTTTACAAAACCACCGCCATAATCTGCGGCATATTATCATCCGTAATTGGAATTCTTGCTGCTCATTTTTTTAGTCTTCCGACAGGTCCAATGATAATTGTAATCAGTGTAATATTATTTATAATCTCACTCTTACTGAAGAAATAAAACGGAAACTTCTAATTGTTGTTTACAACTATTTGCCCTCCATTCGGGGTAACAACATTCTCCTGCCCGCCTCCACTTACCACAATTGCCCCTTTTGGACCTTTAGAAACAACATAGGACTTACCACCATCGCCATATAGTTCAGCAACTTCTCCATCCCCTTCTTGTTCCAAAACACGACGCCATTGTTCATATAATTTTCTTTCGCCAGACATAAGTGTGTATTTTAGACAATAATTAAGAAACAATCAAGTTTAAAGAAAGAAAATTATTCACCAACCACTTTTATCAACACCCGCTTCTGTCTGCATCCATCAAACTCTCCATAAAAAATCTGTTCCCAAGGACCCAGATCAAGTCTTCCATCAGTTATAGCAATTACTACTTCTCTTCCCATAATAGTTCTTTTTAAGTGCGCGTGTGCGTTATCCTCACCAGTCAGGTTGTGCCTGTAATTTTCGGGGGAATAAGGAGCAAGTTTTTCAAGCCAAGACTTCCAGTCTTCCTTTAAACCTTCTTCTTCATCATTTATAAAAACACTGCTTGTGATATGCATACTATTAACAAGGCAAAGTCCTTCTTTGACTTTTGATTCAATAACCACCTTTTCAACATCGGAAGTAATATTAACAAACTCAATCTTTTCTCTTGTATTGAAAACTAAATATTTGGTAAGAGATTTCATAGACTAAAGTTTGCCTTTAATAAGAATAACAAAAATAAATACTGTTAACATTATATAAGCTGCATCAACCCAGCCAATCTGATCAAAAAATGAGGCTAAGATACTCAAAAGAATAAGAAAAATGGCAAGCCAAAAAGCCCAATATTTTCTGCCTAAAAAATAAGCACAAATAAAAAAAATAAAAGAGTAGATCAGTCCAACAAAGCCATATAAATAACGATAATAAGAGTTTTGAGAAAACCAAACAACCCCAAATAGAAAGTGTATAAAACAAAGAAGAAAAAGAAAGCCTTTTTTTAACTTTAAACTCACAAGCAAAGCATATCCCAAAGATATTTTGGTTGAAAGAAAAAGAAGGTAAATTTTGTATAACAATTAGAAAGGAGGTGATAAATATGAACAAAAAATTACTAGCCCTAGCAAGCATAATAATTGGAGGAGGAATGCTTTTTGCAAGCTCCTCAAAAACTCTTGCCTACAGAGGCGATCCAAATGTTAAGGGTCCAAATTACTCTGAAGAAAGGCATGAAGCTATGATAAAAGCTTTTGAAAATAAAGATTACAAAGCATGGAAAGAGCTCATGCAGGGAAGAGGCAGAGTTACTCAAGTAATAAATGAGAGCAACTTTGCAAAATTTGCAGAAATGCATAAACTAATGCTTGAAGGCAAAACTGACCAAGCCAATACCATAAGAGCAGAACTTGGGTTAGGTTTGCAAAACGGATCAGGACAAAGAATGGGTTACGGTCGAAATGCAAACCGCTAACACCAAACCAAAACTCCACCCCAAAAGAAAATTGGTGGAGTTTTGGCATTGGGAAAAATAAAGTTTTTATGTTAAAAATCAAAAATAATGGAAAACATAGAAAAACTATCAGACGAAAAAATAGTAGAACTTGTTCGGAAAAAAGACAAAGAATTATTTGCCCATATAATTAGGCGTTATAGCAACAAACTAACAAGATATGCTACCTATCTGATTGGGGATGAAGATAAAGCTGCTGATGTTGTTCAAAACTCATTTATCAAAGCCTATATAAACTTAAATAGTTTTAACACAAAAAAGAAATTCAGCAGCTATATTTATAGAATTGTACATAACGAATCAATTAACCTTATTAAAAAAGAGAAAAAACATATTTCTCTTGATGGAAAAATTGAAATTGAAAGCAATGATAATCTTGAAGAAGAATTTGGCAAAAAAGAAATAAAAAAACAGGTAAATAAATGCTTAAACAAAATGCCTATTATCTATAGGGAGATTTTGTCACTTTCATTTCTAGAGGAAAAAACTTATGAAGAAATAAGTGATATTTTAAGAATACCTAAAGGAACTGTTGGCACTCGAATAAATCGTGCCAAAGCTTTAATGAAAAAAATATGCAAGCAAGAAAGAATATAAAAAATAAATATAAAAAAATTGAAAACGAGGTAATGAAAAAAATATCCTCAGGCGAGGTGGTTATGAAACCAAGATGGTATTTTGTAGTTGGTTCTTTCCTTACATTCATCGGGTTGATAACAAGTTTTATTACAACCTCATTTCTTATAAACCTAATTATTTTTCTCATTAAGAAACAAGGACCAGGATATGGGAAATTATCAATAATGTTCTCCTGTTTTCCAATTTGGATACCAATTCTTTCAATTTTGGGTATAGGTATTGGTTTAATGATGCTTAAAAAATATGATTTTTCCTACAAGAAGAACTTCCTAGTTATTACCATATTGTTTATAGCATCTGCAATAATTTCCGCTTTTATAATTGAAAAAACGGGATTAAACAATATCTGGGCAAAAAGAGGGCCTATTAGAAAACTTTATCAACAAATAGAAAAAGGAAACAAACCCCTATATCATCAAAGAAAAAATTATATGCCTTACAATAATGGCCCAAAAAGGCTCTATAACAGGCAAAACAACTAACTTCGAAAGTTAGATAGCCTCCAAAAATGTATATAAAATAATTATATTAATAATGATAAATTCATAAAAAATGAAAAAAACTATCAATTTTTGTATAATCAATGTGAAGTTAGTGAGCAATAACCCAAGCAACCGAGAAATAATAAAAAAATACTGCTAAATAAGAGAGGTATAATTGTTGGTTAGTGCTATTTTTTGAATTGTTAACTGAAAAGTTGAAATAAAATGGCAATTATTATCTCAAAAAACGGTAAAAATGCGATTAAGCTTGATAAAAGCAATTTTGAGCTGGAAGATCACCTCCAACAATACATCTACGACAACCCAGAAAGTATTCCTCTTTACGACATTAAAGAAGACATTAGGCTTTTAATTTTGGCTCGGGAATTTTCTACCAAAAGCGGACCAATTGATGCTGTGGGAATTGACAAAGAAGGTGAAATTTATCTAATCGAAACAAAGCTTTATAAAAATCCCGACAAAAGAACTGTTGTCGCCCAAGTTTTAGACTACGGCGCCTCTCTCTGGTCTAACTATCGAGATTTTAATGATTTTATTGATCAGATAGAAACGCATACAAGTAAAGATTTTAATCAGAATCTAAGGCAAAGATTGAATGACTTTTTTGGTATCTCAGAGGAAGAAGAAAAAACACTATTAGAAAATCTCAGAAGAAATTTGAACGACGGCAATTTCAAATTTGTGGTTTTGATGGACCATTTGCATGATCAACTTAAGGATTTAATTGTTTTCTTAAACAACAATAGTGAATTTAGCATTTACGCCATAGAACTCGAATACTATAAACACCAAGAATTCGAAATCTTAATTCCCAAACTTTATGGAGCAGAAGTTAAAAAAGATATAGGGAAAACAGGAGTTAAAGTTATACCGACAGATGATGATTTCATAAAAGCTTACCAAGGTCTGCCAGAGCAGGAAAAAGTTAAAGAACTAATCACATTCTTTAACGACTTGAGAGAAGGAAGAAAAAAAATAGAAAATGTAGATGTAGCAAAAACACCAAAAAGTTTAACTTTCCATGTAATGACTAGTTATAATGATAAAATTTCTATTTCTTTATACATTCAAAGCAAAAAAGTTAATTTAGACTTTTGGGGAACCAAGAAAGTTGACCAAATTGTAAGAAAAAAGATTAGAGAATTGCTTCCTAGAGCTGAAATCCAAAAAGAAATGACAACAACTTTTGGTATTATAGCTAAATGGCCAATGGAGGACTATTCAACAGAGAAGTTCGAACAAGTGCTTTACAAACTAAGCCAAATATAAAAAGCAACATCTTATCCTTGGCTTCCAACTATACTTTGTAATTGGAAAGATCAAAATAGAAGAAAAACAAAGATTGATTATTGCTTGCAAACCCCACATTTCAAAAAACATTCCAACTCCGGGAGTTGATTAGCTTCCAACAACGGGTTTCGCACCATAAAACAAGCTAACCCCCCACAGGAAGAGTATAAAAATTAACAATCATTTGGTTTCAAAGCACTATGAAATTCCTTAGATTGAGCAAAGAATGGCTGGACAAATGGAACGATTTCAGGCGAGCCAACTGGTTAAACATCCTGGAATTTCCAGAGCTTACTCTCAAATCTACCCAGCAACTTTTAGCCGTAGCCTAAATCTATCTAGTTCTATGCCGTTTCTTTAAGCTTCCTTGCTGTCTCTTCAGTCTTTCTTCAGCCCCCTTAACAACTTCTTTTTTATCAGAAGGTACATAAACACAAAATGTTTCAAATAGTTTAAGCCACTGTTCAAGTGTTAAATCAGAGGGTCTTGCACCTCTAATTCTCAGCTCTCTTTCTAAAATATTCCTCTGTTTTGGACTAAATACTTCTCTAAACGCATCAAGTATTGTAGGTTTCCACTGATTATATCCATAAACAACAAAATCTCTGAACCATTGGCAAAACTCAGGTTTAACTAAAGGCTGCTCTCTTTTTCTAAACTTTGCAAGAACTGCATTTATTTTAGGAACTGGGGTAAATTCTCTCCTATCTATGTTTGCTACTATTTCTACTTCAAACCATGGTTTTAATAAAATTGATGTTTGTGAATCTTTTGGCCTCCCCATAAAACGAAATGCTGCTTTATCTTGCATAATTAAGTAGGCAACTAGTGGAGGGTTTCTGTCTTCTGTAAGTCTTCTGACAATATCGGCAGTCATATTAAAAGGAATATTGGAAAAAACTTTATAAGGTTCTCTTGGCAACCACCATTTCAAGAAATCAGCTTCAACAATTTCAACATTGGGTGAATTCTGGAAAGAGGCTCGAAGGTTTCCTGCCAATCCCTTGTCTATCTCAACTGCTATTACTCTTCTAGCTCTGCGTGCTAATTGCTGAGTAATTATCCCTTTCCCAGGACCTATTTCAATAACAAGGTCGTCACGGGTTATATCAGTTCTTTCTACTAGACTTGCTACAAACTCTGGCCTTCTCAGAAAGTTCTGTGACTGCCATAGTTCACGACCTCCCCGCTCGATACCACCTCTTTCAGACACAGTTCTTCTCAATACCTCCCTCCTTTGCTATATTATACAAAATAATGTAAAAATGATAAAATATCAAATATGGGTCATTTAATTTTTCGCTCGATATATCGCTTATTTTGTGAGTCTGATGCAAGATTGTGGTCAGGATTTTTAGGTGAAATGCCTACAGATATTTGGTCAAGGTTATACACCTATTGGTTAAGGTTAGCAGGGGCTAAAATAGGGGAGGGTTCTATAGTTCATCATAGGGTGAAAGTATGGTATCCAGAAAACATAGAGATCGGGAAAGGTGTAAAAGTTCCCGCATCAACAGATATGGCTGGTATGGGTAAGATTTCTATTGGTGACTATACCCTTATAGGAGCAAATGTAAGTTTTATAACCAACAACCATCCCTTGGAAGATAAAAAGGCTAATTGGCAAGAAATTTTAATAGGCACTCAACAAAGTATTCGCGTAGGTAAATTTTGCTGGCTTATGAACGATACAAAATTAGTAGCTGGAAATACGGGTTTACAGGTAAATGATTTTTCTTGGATTGCTGCGGGTTCGGTTGTAACCAAGGATGTTCCACAAGCTGAATTATGGGGAGGTTCCCCAGCGAAATTTATACGTAAAATTCACCCGAGAAATGAAAAAATTACCTGATTTTACGAACATGCACTGTCTAGTAGTTGGAGCTTCTTCTGGCTTGGGTTTGGAAATAGTAAGAGAGTTGTTAAAGAGAGGCGCTAAAGTAGTAGCAGCCAGTCGAAATATAAGTAATCTTTTGAAGATTAAAAATCGATATTCAGGCAAAAGAGCAAAACTATTTGTTATTAAAACGGACATCACTAATTCACGTCAAGTTGATAAATTAGCGAACTTTTCTATAAAGGCACTCGGCAATCTAAATTTACTCATTAACACCGCAGGAGTCGCAATGTATAAACCCTTTCTTTATCTTAATGACTCGGAAGTTAAAACCGTAATCGATGTAAACTTAACAAGTGCCATAATGTTAATAAAGAAAATGCTACCAGTGATAATTAAAGCTAAAGACAAGAAATATGTGGTTCAATTAGGATCCCTTGCTGGTATAAAACCCGGACACAAGAAATTTTCAGTTTATTCAGCTGCAAAAGAGGGTTTGGCTGGACTATTCAGGTCGTTAGCACCAGAGTTTGAAGAACAGGGAGTGAAATTTATTCTTGTCTGTCCAACTGGCATAAAAACAAATATTGCCAAAAACGCCATTGGTGCGAAGGAGCTTGTGAAAAAATTTTCCGAGTCTGACTTGGATAATCCAAAAGATGTTGCTTGTGGAATACTAGATAATCTTGATAGTGAGCTCGTTGATGGCGGAATAAGACTCTTGCCTACAACAAAATCAAAACAAACTTATGAAAATCTTTAACGGAAATAAAGAGCGATCTATTTTATTTGTAAGTCAGTCTTTCTATCCTAGGGTTGGCGGAGTGTCAACTTTGCTCCTTAATCTTTCTCGTTATCTGTCACAACTTAACTATAAGATTTATGCGATACATTTTGAAATGTCAACTAATGTATCGGCTTCAGAAGCCTTGGGCTACCCTATCAAAGAGTATATTATCTCTCGATCAGAGATTCCTAAGGAAGTATTTCAAGGTTATGCAGCCTTTAAAGAGGAAATATACCAGCACTTGCATGGGATAAGACAGTTTAAGTATCAAACGATTGATGATGTTCCTGGCTATAAAGACTTTGTTTTTTGCTCGGAGTTATTCTCAAAACGCATACTTGATGTCCTCTCTAACAACAATATAGATCTCGTCCATTTCCAGGATTATCAGGTTATGCTTGGATTGTCAAATATTCCATTAGAAGTGAAGTCAATTTTTAGCTTGCATGCGCCGTTGATCGATAATATAGATAGAACAGTTGCCAAATGGCTTGTTAGATATGGTAATAAAGCAGATAAAATGGTTTTTTCTATCCCTCAGTATTCAGAGATTGCCATAAAACATGGATTAAAGCCCCAAAAATCAATAGTCCTCCCCCCCATGATAGATAAAAATGTTATGAGTAGAGTAACAGAGCTTCCTAGTGTTTTCAAACAAATTCCACCAGGATCTATTGTAATTACTTGTATCCAGCGTTTTGATGCGAAATCGGGTCATACACAACTAATAGAAGGGTTTTCAAAAATTAGCAATAAATTCAAGAACTCTTACTTAGTTTTAGTGGGTGGCGGATCGTTTACAGATAATATCTCTAATGTAAGAAGGAATTACCTTTTAGAAGCACAAAATTTGGTTAGAGACCTCAATTTAACAAATAGAGTTATCTTTGCGGGCAGTGTTGATTATATGAACCTTTCAGAAATATATAGGCGCTCTGATATTGTAGTTATGTTGTCGAGAATGGAGTGTTTTGGTTTAGCAATTACCGAAGCGATGTTTCATGAAAAACCAGTATTGGTTACAAATGTAGGGGGGCTTGCTTTCCAAGTCAAAAACGGTGTAAATGGTTATGTTGTCAAAGTGGGAGATACAGAATCCACTGCTGACCTGTTGGGGAGATTAATAGAATCTAAAGAGCTGAGGATTAAGATGGGTGTGAAAAGTAAGAAAATTTTTCAGAAAAACTTTGACCCTGAGAAAATTATCAAATATTATCATACCTTGTATCAATCACTTCTTTCACCATCAATTGTAGGCAGTTTACCTAATTATGATTATCTTTATAATTTATTAAGATGAAAATACTCGCAGCCTCAATAATTAAGAATGCAGAATTGTTTATAGAATCTATGATTACTTCAATATCGTGGGTGAATCAAATAGTTATCTACGATGATCATAGTTCTGATAAAACTAGGAGTATTTTATCAATTTTATCGAGAAGACACAACATTCCCAAACTTACTTTAATAGAACCACTTTTCCAACATTCTATGATTAATTATCTTCCAAATGGTTCTAGGGATTTACAACACGAGATGAAAGTGCGAAACACTTTTCTTGATTTTATTTTTTCGAATTTTAAATTCGACGCCCTAGTGCTTATAGACGGAGACGAACTTATAAGTAGGAATCTTAAACCATTTATTGAAAAGGTTGTTAGAGATCCGTTTTATAACAGTATTGCTATTACTTGCAATCACATTTTTGATAAAAATTTCTATTTACATGTTTATGAGGCTGTTTGGAACGGAGTATTAATGGTAGATCCCCATGTTAGAGTATTAACAAGATTTCAGAAGTATCAAAAAGGAGAATATGAAAATGTTCCAGATTGTTTTCTTAAGCCTACATCGAAAACATTGTGTTTAGATGGAGCATATCACTACCACCTCAAGTATATAAAAGGATTGAAACAGAATAACTACGCTTTTAGATTTTTACCGAGAGATTTAAACGACAAGGTGACAAAGCAATATCTTAGAAAATATCGATTTCCTTTCCCAAATGATTTAAAATCATTGATTGATAATTATTTAGATTGATATGCCCTATTCCGATCCAACATTTGATAAACAAGTTGAAAATTTTATTCTGGAGCATAAATTTAGAAACTATATAGATATTGGTGCTGGAGCTGGAAAATATGGCAAGATGATTAAAAAAATTTTGCCCAAATCCAGAGTAGTGGCCATAGAAGCTAACGCCTCTTATATCAAGAAATTTAAACTGAATTCAATCTATGACAGGGTATACTGTTCTAGGATAGAAACCTTCTTCGACAATAAACCAGATTTTAAAACTGATATAGCAATAATTGGTGATTGCCTAGAACATCTAAAGAAATCAGACGGAGAAGATTTAATTAATTATTTGATGTATAGAAGTCGTTATATTTTAATTGTCTTTCCCTCTAAATATATTCAGTATTCATGGAGGGGCCATAAGTTAGAAGCTCACATGTCAGTTTGGAGCAAATATGATTTCTTAGCATTTGAACACCACTATTACACCAAGAAGTTTATGAATTTAGTAATTATTAGAGGTTATATTGGTGACCCAGAAAGTTCCTATCCCCAAACTTAGTTTTCTATAAATCCATAATACTGGTAATAGACCTCACAAAATCGGCACGTTGTTTTGTTTCCCCATGATTAACCCAAACACATTTTTTAATACCCATTCTACTCGCAACTAATAGATTTTCTAAAGAATCATCTACCATGGTAATCTTATTGGGAGATATGCTCAGCAAACTAAATATTTTTGTGTAAGTAATTGTTTCGTCCTTAAATGAGTATTCGACTTTCGAAATATCTATGATGTCAGAAAATAGATCTAACACGCCCAAGGCCACAAGCATTTGTTTTGCGTATTTTACATAAGAACTTGTGAAAAGGTATAACTCTTCATCTAATTCACTGAGTTTTTGTTTTAGATTCAAGTTTTTATCTATTCCACAAGCACTAACGTTGAAATCGTGGATAAAATCAACGCAGTTTATCAACTCATTCTTGTTTTTAATAATTGATGCCCTTACGAGGCAACGTGGCGCTCCTCCAAACTTCTTATATAGTTTAACTTTTTCTTTTTCAGCATTATTAATGCTACACCCAAGTTTATTAGCAAGCCAGGCAGTAATTCTGGTTTCGAAAGTATTTACTAAGCCCGGAACGTCCTTGATTTTATACAGACAGTTATCGAGATCGATTAAGTAAATTTTCCTATTGTTTTGCATACTGTTTATTAAGTTCCAGTGCTAATCTTTTTCTTTGTGAAGTAAAAGATAAGTTGTTTCTGATATATTTTCTTCCTTTAAATCCCATCTTTATGCGAAGGGGCTTATTTAACAATAGGTTAATGACTGCTTCTGAAAAATCCTTTTCGTTATTATTAGTAATAATACCCCCTCCGCTTCTTTTAATTATAGTTTCTGGTCCTCCACAACGAGTTATTACGACTGGCAAACCACAGCTCATCGCTTCCAAAATTGAAATCCCTAATCCCTCCTGCACCGGTGTGGCCACGAAAACTTCTGCCCTTCTTAAATAGCTTGTTATCTCCTCCCGTGGCTTTTCTGGAATAATTTCAACGAAGTTTTTTAACCCCAGTGACTCTATAAGCTTAATTAAATGGCCATCTGCTTTATCTCCAACCAATAGTAGTCTAGCTTGTGGAAAACTTTTTAAGATTCTTGCGAATGATTTAATTAGTAAATGTGTATTTTTTCTCGGGTCATTTATCCTTCCAGTATTAACTATTAATCCATTAACCTTTTTAGTTGATATTCCTGGGGAAAACAAATCGGTATTAATTGGTGGGTGAAAAACACTTAGTTTTGATTTGATACGTGGTTCAAGTCTAAGAAGTCTAGACGCGGTATAATCACTTAGAGCTAGAATACTAGTGGCTTTTCTTAGGACATATTTTTCTATCTTTTCAAGAAATTGCCACTGAATACTGTTTTTTAATCTTTTAGCTGGCTCATCTCCTAAGTTAGAATTAAATTTTGCTTCTAGCTCATCCGCATAGTTAGTAGCTACCCAAATACCGAAGCGCTTTCCACTTAATGCAAGAGGTAGTGCAGTGTGAGAAGTGGCTACTATAGCTAGGGCAATATCATATCTTTGCCGAAGATTTTTTAACTTTAATCCAAACACAATGTGATGTAGTAGGGGGTATTTATCGAAATTTATAAACCATGGTGTGGAAATCTTTTTAGCTTTTATTTCATTGTTCCTACTTTCTTTAGTATAGGAAGGCATTACTAAAGTAGTTTTATATCCTAAAGATTCTAATATCTTTAAACCTTCATCTACCATTGTTTTTATTCCTCCTCCCCAAGAATAAGGACTGCTAATAACAAGGCATCTCCGTTTTTTCATAAATTTTTATTCCACACAACAAATTATAGCGAATTAGTGATATAATTGTCAGTATTAACCATGAAATACTTGATTACAGGTGGTGCAGGTTTTATAGGAACTAATTTTTCCAATAATTTATTGTCGAGAGGCGATAAAGTTATTATCTTAGATAATTTTTCTAAGAAAGGGTCTAGTTTAAATGCACAATGGCTTCTTAGGAGGTATGGTAAAAACAAGTTGACAGTTATCAAAGCGGATATCCGCTTTGATACACAAAAACTAGAGGAACAAGTTGTTCAGGCAGACATAATTTATCATTTGGCTGCGCAAACTGCCGTTACCACTTCTGTCCAAAATCCTCGAGAAGACTTCGAAATTAATGCCGTTGGTACGTTCAACCTACTGGAAGCTATAAGAAAGAAAAACCCTAAGGCAATATTGGTCTATTCATCAACAAACAAGGTCTATGGAAATATGCAAAACATACCTATTACAGAGAGTAAAACACGATATTTGTATAGCAACATAAACGGGATTTCAGAATCGAATCCGCTTGATTTATATTCCCCTTATGGTTGTTCAAAAGGGGCTGCCGACCAATATGTGCGAGACTATTCAAGAATCTACGGCCTCTCTACAGTTGTTTTTCGCCAGTCTTGTATATACGGTCCACACCAATTCGGTGTTGAAGACCAAGGCTGGGTTGCTTGGTTTGTAATTGCCCTCTTATTAAACAGAAAAATTACTATTTTCGGGAATGGTAAACAAACAAGAGACGTTTTATATATAGATGATTTATTCTCAGCTTGGGACTTAGCAACAAGAAGTATTGAGAAAACGAAGGGAGAGATCTTTAATATTGGTGGTGGACCAAGCAATTCGATTTCAATAATTGAGACGCTTTCATTATTAGAGAAAAAACTTAAAAAGAAAATTGAAATTTCTTACGATGACTGGAGACCAGGAGATCAAAAAATTTTTGTGAGTAATAATAGAAAACTCATAGATCAGTTAGGCTGGAGACCAAAAACTGATATTAATTTTGGATTAGAGAAACTTATCGAATGGGTTCTAGAAAATAAAGATAAAATTGAGGAATTAATCGATAACTAAACAGGGCAAAATAGATTCTAAATATATTTCATCTGGTTTTTTGGATAAAAGTAATCGAAAAGTCTTGGTTAGGTATAGAGACATCCAAAAGTTAAAACATGGAATGAGATTTCTTTTGAACAATGAGCATGAAGAATATTGGAGCATGAGGAAGCTGAAAGAATCGTGCCAGGAATGTCCAAAGACCAAATTCTTAGAGTTTTAAAAAGTTTATACCCGCCATTTAAGGAAAAGTTAGGAGTTTTTGCGATAGAGTTAGAATCTTCAAGGACTAAACCCCAAGAATCATAATCCCAACATTCCAACATTACAACTCCGGGAGTTGATTAACTTCCAACAATGGATATCATAATAGTGAGATAGGTTCAGTCCACTACAAACTACTAACAACCATTTTGATTTCAGAGCCGCATACAATCCTGGAGGCTTGGCGAAGAATTTGCTGCCCAGCAGGGATTCGAACCCCGATTCCAGCGTCCAGAGCGCTGTGTCCTACCATTAGACGACCGGGCAATAAAAACTAACCAAAAAATCCGAGTCTATTATTATTTTTAATGTCCTTATTCTGCTTCGCAGAATCCTACCATGTCGTCGCTATCACTCCTCTTGCTTCGCACAGACGACCGAATAATAAGAGCAATTACAAAGAACCTGTATTGACTAATCTATTAAATTTTACCACAAAATAAGGCCAAAATTAAAATAAGTAGCAGTAAAGATTTACACCCAAATCTTATTAAGGATTAAGAATCTTTATCCAAGAAAATTTTCTTAACCCTTCAAACACACTGCCCCTATCATCCAAAATAAAAACTTTATTAAATTTTTTCTCCTCAAACCAAAGGCTTCTACCTTTTAATAATGATTTGAGATAACTAAATTTATCAGTGGAAATAATTTTGACTTTATCAAACAATCCATAAAGTTTAATTTTATCTTCAAGATAGTCTATTTTTGCTTTTTGAATTTTTCTATCCCCCAATGTCAGAAGCAACCTATAACCTTTAAAATTCCTAACATAATTCAAAACTTTCCTTTTAATTCTTAATTTTCTAATTTCTGAAAATAATATATCCCCAAACTTTTTAGAATCCATTTTTGAAACATCATAAATAGATCGACTAAACCTATAATAAAGATCCTTGTAATCCTTCTCTTTACAAATAGAATAAATTCCCTTAATTCTAGAATAAGAAAGGCCAGATTCTTGAGACAATTTCAAAAACAATTTTTTCTTAAAAGGAGATGTATAGATCAGAGTATCGTCAAGATCAACTATCAAAATTTTATTAACTTTATACATTCAAAAATTAAGAAACTATCTCCTCTTTCTTTGCTTTAATAAAGTGAATCCACTCCTCAATAACCTCAAGGAATACTTTCAAAGGCGCCTCGATGATAAAATCCAAAACAAAACTCAAAAGGTTGAAACTTGCGATTTTGGCTGATAACCACTGCCCAACTTTGATAATAGGTAAAAACAAAAAATCCTTAAAAGAGGAAATTAAAGATTCTGTATCAGCCGCTTCAAGACTAAATTCTTTAGCAATTCCTCTCACACGATAAGCAAAAAATGAGACAACCGACAAAAAGAAAATAAAGATTAATTGGCTCACTGGATTAAAGCCAAGCTTGGTCAAAAGCCAAATTACACCTCCAAAAGTAACAACAAACATAAACAAATAGAAAAACCAAAATATTCTTTGCACCTTTTGTTTTTTGTCACCAGAAGATAAAAACTTTACCTCAGGTTTATCTTGAGAATAAAAATAATCATCAATAGCCTCTACTATCATTTCTGTATTTTTATTCCCAGGAATATTAATGTCTAAATTCAAAAGGAACATCAAAAGAGGTGGAAAACCCAAATTTATTCCCAAAGCTAAAAGGTTCAGCCTTCCCAATAACAGATCAACAGGCAACTCAAGCAAAATACCTATTATCATTTTAGTCAAAAAAATATAAATTATGCTTCTAACAGAAGCTCGAGAAAGTTTATCCCTTGTTTCTTGGTAAAGACCGTTCAGCACCGATTCTATTGCTGAATTCAAAACTTTTTTATCAGAAATCAAATCTATAAAATCCTCCTGATATGTATCTATCATCTCTCGTAGAAGATTAAATGGTGCAGATAACCTTATAACCTCTTTTCTCAAAGCAGCGCCCAAAGGATAATCAAGTTGAAGTTTGACAAACTCAAGATTTTCTAAAAATTCGCCCCTTAATCTTTCAACTTCAACATCATCAGAAAACCAAGAAGGAATAAGCGTTTTAAGTAGTTTATAAGAAATCAAGCCGTCATTGTTTTTACCAAACCCCTTTTCAACAGCAATATAAATTTGAATAGATTTAACTTTAGGGTTTCTCTCTTCAAAATCAAATCTTTCCAAAAATGTCTCGAAAACATAGTTGATAATAACCTGCGACAAAGGGTCAAAAACCAATCTTTCCTCTATCTCACAAGACGCAATTTCTAAAATTCTCTTCGCCAAATCATCTTTGCCAGAGCCGTTTACTCCAACATAAGAAAGCAAAAATCTGTACTTATCAATTATTTTTGAAACCTCATCTACCTTTGAAGAAGGAATAGATTCTGGTTTTAAATATCTGGCCCAAAGAAGCTCTTTAATCAAAAGTTCTGAAAGTTTTTTGCTTTTCTGGTTTAAAAAAAGACGTCTTTTTAAAATTCTTTCGATGGCAGCCTGTCTAATAAGATGATCTGCTCTAAACTCAACCGCATTCCTTGCCGATTCGTAAATTACAGCCAGGGTAGAAGCAGTTTTAGTGGTAGTTAGAGGTTCTTCGACCTTGCTTTGAGAAGCTTTTAGCTTAAATGCCAAAGAAATCTCTCTTTGAAACTCTTTTGTCCTTAAATTTATCTGATCAGTCATGTTTAGTTTTTGAGCATTTTACACCTAAAAATAAATTAAAAAAAGCTTTTAATTTTATCTAAAACTAAAGATAAAAATGAAACTTTTTCAGAATGATAAATTTGCTTTGCCCAAAGAGAAATTACAATCCATCTTCCCCTTTCATCCTTCTTTGCAACAACCTCTACTTTTATATTTCCAAACTTTCTCCAATAGATATAGGCTCCCTTTGAGGCTGCATAACGACTACTCTGTGGATTATGCCAAACTGCCCAAACATCAGAAAGTTTAAAACCACGCTCATTTAATCTTTCCAAAGCATGTTTGGTAAAATAAAGCCCCTTAAAATTAAAAGGTTCTTTTCTCATCTTCAAATTTTCTTTTTGGATATAAAGGAAGAAAAAACTGAGGTGATCTCAAGAGTCAGAACCAAGACAGTTTCCTTAATAATTTTCACTATATCCTGCTCTATTTTCGATTTTAAGAAATCCACTATCTTATCATCTGCTGGGTTTTTTGAGACCAATAGAGCAAACTCTTGATGATGTTCCTTCGGCAAAACCTTAAGGATTGACTCAAAAATACGATAATGAATAATTTTATCAATCTCTTTACTAAACTCAACGAGCTCATCATTATCCTTAACTAATTTCTTAATTCTTTTTTCAATCTTATCCAAATTTAGAAATTGATCGTAAAATACCTTGCTCATATAGTTTAAGTTTTAATTAAATTATCACCAAAATCTATTTTGTCATACTCAACCGGACCAAGAGGAACTTCTCTTTCACTCTCGTCGATAAAGAACAAAATTACCGGACCCTTTTTGTATGAAGGACCACCAAGATAATTCATTACTTCAGGGCTACCACCAAAGCTCTTCCCCGTCCAGGCAGCAGGGCCAGAATCAGCAATTGCTGCCACCACCGCCCGACCATTTTGAGTATTAACTATCAAAACTTTTCTATACTTATACCAATTCTTCAAAAATGGTTGATTTGTGTTCCAGTCTGGAAGATAAAGCGTTTGTACCACAGCATACCATTTCTCAATATCGATAAGCTCTTGGGTCAGCTTCTCTTTTGAAGGAGCAAAATACCCCCAAGCTCCAAGGCCTGGCGCCATTCCTTCTTTAATCACAAGAAGATCACTTGTATGATCTCTTAAAGTATCACCTGGATATCTTCTCAAATGTTGCTCTATTCCAATTAAACCATAAGTGGTATTCAAATGCTGACTATCAAGAGTAGCTTTTGCTTTTATACCCATAACTTGGGAGAAAAGTTTTTCCAAAAGAGCTTCTTCTTGAGGCAAAAGTGGCCTAATCCTTTTGGGCAAGATTGCTTCCAAATTTGAAACCAAAATATTCCTCAATTTAGCCCCAGAAAAATCTTTATCTTGATCTTTTGTTCTCTCAAAGACAAATGAAGGCAAGCCTTGAATTTTCTCTTGAGGATAAGAAAAAAGAAGAGCACCAGCCAAAATGCTACTAGACAAGATTCTTGATGAATGCTCTCTAATCTTGGACAAATCTAGCCCACTTTTGCTAAGCGATGACCAAAAATCAGGATACTTCTCTTTCAAGTTTCTTTCTACCTCAAAACTTTTAAGCTTTAGCTTATTGCGATAGAATTCTGAATCAATTTTATCCTTTTGGATTCGGTGATAAGTCTGTGCAGGCAGTTTTCCCCCCATTAGATTAAAGATTTTATTCTATGCAAGACCTCTTCTCTACCTAAAATTATAATAGATTCGTTAATTGGAGGAGTTACTCTACTTCCCGTAATTGCAATTCTTAAATCCATAAAGAAATCTCCAGTCTTAAAACCCTTTTCTTTAACTTTATCCATAAGAGATTGGTTAATCGAATTTAGATCCCAAGAAACACTCTCCAATACACTAATACATGAGGAAAGATGTTCTTTATAATTTGGACATAAAAGGCTTTTATCAACATTGGGTCTGACAAAGAAAAAACCAGCTAAACTTTCAAACTCCCTTAGTGTTCTTATTCTCTCTTTTACCAAGGGTAAGATTTCCTTTATTTTTGAAGTTTTATACTTACCTCTATAAAGTTTATTCAACCTTTCAACTAAGTCATCCAATGGTAATTTTCTAATATATTCTCCATTAAACCAATTTAACTTATCTCGATTAAAAACTGGATTACTTTTTTGAAAACCATTAGGGTCAAATACAGATACAAAATCTTCAAGACTAAACAGCTCGCGATTATCCTTCGGAGCCCACCCCAAAAGCATTACAAAATTAAGAAGAGCCTCGGGCAGATAACCATCATCAAGTAAAGCTTGACAAGAGACAGATCCTTTCCTTTTCGACAACTTACCCCCCTCAGGATCCAAAATGTCAGTTAAATGCCCAATCTCAGGCAGCTTATAACCCAGATATTCATAAACTAAAAGATGAACTGGTGTTGAAGGCATCCAATCATGACCTCTTAAGACATGTGTTATTTTCATTTCATGGTCATCAACTACTGCAGCCAAGTGATAAGTTGGAAAGCCGTCAGATTTCAAAAGCGTAGTGTCAGCAACGCTTGAAGTATTCCAGCTTACCTTTTTATTTAAGACAAAATCACGAAAAGAAACTATTTTATTTTCAGGAACTTTAAGTTTTATGGCTCCTTCTCTGAGATTTAAATCTCGACAAGGATCACGCAATAAATTAGATGAGCTTTCCTTTTTTGAGTACCTGGCAGGACATTGACAATAAAACGCTTGTCCCTTTTCAACCAATAAATGAGCAGCTTTCTGGTAAATGCCTGTTTTTACTCTTTCTGACTGCACATAATATTCATCCCAATTAAGGCCAAATAATTTTAAAAGCTCAACTATCTTTTCCTTTGAACCTTGCTTTTCCCTTTTTTTGTCAGTGTCCTCAATTCTCAAAATAAAATCGCCTCCAAAATGCTTAGCTAAAGCATAAGAGTAAAGAGCAGTCCGTAAGCCTCCAATATGAAGATCGCCTGTTGGACTAGGAGCAAAACGAGTCCTAATTTTACTAACTTTCTTGCTAACCATAAACAATTGAATTATACCCCCTCTTCAAGCTATACTCAAAAGGCAAAATAATTATGACCAAGCTTACCCAAGTCTCTATTATAACCAGAAAAATTATCCGCTATTCAATCTTTGGGATCATGGGTATTATAGCTCTGCGCGGCGTCATTCTTACTGCCTACAAAATCTACAGACACTACTTTCCCGCCCCCCCGCCTCCACCTACAGTATCTTTTGGCAAACTACCATCTCTTCCTTTTCCCAAAAAAGACGTTCCCACCAATCTTCAATTCAAACTTGAAACACCAACTGGAAACCTGCCCCAATTCCCATATTCCCTAAAGGTTTTCTTTATGCCAAAGATTTCACCCACCCTTCTATCCCTTGATCAAACCCAAAAGAAAGCACTCAATCTAAATTTTGATGGTGAACAATCACAGATTACTGAAACAGTTTATTCATTTAAAAGTTCAAAAGTGCCATCAGAGCTTAAAATAAGTATTGCCACCGGCATATTTTCCATAAGCTATAATCTATCTGAAGACCCCTCTCCACTTGATAAAAGACCACCAGTGCCAGAAGTTGCCGCTAGTAAAGCAAGATCTTTTCTATCAAGAGCAAATCTGTTAGCAAAAGATCTCACTGGCCCAACCGTCACTGAACCAGTCAGGCTAGAAGGAAATAAAATAATTGGTGCTAATTCTCTATCTGAAGCAAATTTTGTCAAAGTAAATTTTTACAGAAAAGACTACGATAATTACCCTGCTGTAACTCCCAACCCTAAAGAAGCCAATGTTTGGTTAATTGTTAGTGGAGAAACTCAAAGAGAGAAAGAAATAGTAGCTGGTGAATATCATTATTTTCCAATTGATGAATCAAAATATGCAACCTACCCAATCAAAACTGCACAACAAGCCTGGGAAGAATTGCAAAATCAAAAAGCCTACATTGCTAACCTTGGTGAAAATCAAGATCAACAAATAACAATAAGAAGAATTTACCTTGCATATTACGATGCTGGCGTTCAGACAGATTTCTATCAACCAGTCGTAGTTTTTGAGGGAGATAGAGATTTCAAAGCCTACCTACCAGCTGTAACCAGTCAATATTATGGAGAATAATGGAAAGGGTCGGACCCTGTCCAATTACTTTGCCTCAACCCAAAGCCAATCATAGCTTGAAAAGATCCAGTCTATAAGCTCTTTTGTTTCTCCAAATCTATCCTGACTACCAAGAAGAACTATCAAAAGATGGTGATTATCTTTAACAAAGTATGTAACAAGATTTTCTCGAGCATTTTCAGTCCATCCAGTTTTTAGGCCAACTACCCCATCTAAAATACCTAAAAGCTTGTTAGTATTTTTAAGATTATGTCTTATCTTACCATCAGAACTAACCAAATCTATTTCTTTTTTCTTCACAATATCTAAAATATCAGGATTATCAATAGCTGCCTTGCTAATTAACATCAAATCTGAGGCTGTAGTTTTATGGTTTTGACCGTCAAAACCAGTAGGGTTTTCAAAATGGGTGTTTAAAGCCCCCAAACTTGCAGCCTTTTCATTCATAGCTTGAACAAATGCTTCAACTCCACCTGGGTAATTTTCAGCCAAAAGATAGGCAGCATCATTAGCAGAATAAACCAAAAGTGCATTTATTAAATCAATAACTTTCATTCTTTCCCCCTTTAAAAGACCCATTTTTTGTCCGTCTATATACTCACCGTTAAAAGAAAATAAAGCATTTTTATCAAAAGACTCAAGCGCAACCATTGCTGTCACCAACTTTGTGATTGAAGCAGGTAAAACAGGTAAATCTGGATTTTTCTCGTATAAAGTTACATTAGTATCCAGATCTAAACCTATTACCGATTGAGCGGAAAGAATGGGAAAGGAAAATACTCCATTTTTAAGAACTGGTTTTAAGACAAAAACTCTATCTTTAAGTGGAATTCTTTTGTAATCCATTTGTAAAGATAAAACTTCACCGTGAGATACTTTCCTAACACTCTTGGGAAAAACGACGATCAAAAATAATGAAATCAAAAAACAAGTTGAGGCCAAAAAAAATAAAAAGAAATGACTATCCGAAGAATAAAAAGTTTTTTTGTTTATACTTAAACTAGTCAAGGAGAGAATTTTTTTAACTTTCAAAAGAATATTAGAAGTTTTCTTTTTCTTTTTAGAACGCATAAGCACTATTTTTTAGTCACTTTAATCCCCAACTCTTGGAGCTGTTCTTCAGTTGCATCACTTGGGGCATCTAAAACTGCTGTAGTGCCACTAGAAGACATTGGAAATGCAATTACCTCTCTTAAACTAGGTTGACCCAAAATAACCATTAAAAGTCTATCAATCCCTGGGGCTATACCTCCATGCGGAGGAACACCATATCTAAAGGCAGTTAGCATATGGTCAAATTGCAATTTTTGTTCTTCAGTAAAACCAATCAAATCAAAAACCTTCTCTTGGATCTCCGGCTGATGAATTCTAATGCTACCTCCGCCAACTTCAAAACCATTTAAGACCAGGTCATGTTGCAGACCCCTAACCTTGCCAGGGTCGGAATCAAGAAGCGGAATATCTTCAGGATGAGGAGCAGTAAACATGTGGTGTGAAGGGGCCCAGACTGACTTTCCCGATCCATAATAAAAGTCCTCCTTTGTTTGCTTATTAAATAGAGGGAAATCAACTATCCAAGCAAAAGCCAGCTCATCAGGATCATTTTTATTTTTCCTTAGATCTGGTTTGTCACTTTGGTATTTTTCAATAGCCTCCCTATGAGGTATTCTTGGCCATGGTTTTTGTAAAATCCTTTTGTTGGGAAAAAGAGTTTCTATCATCTCAGTAAACATTTCTTCAACTAAAACAAGGATGTCATCCTGGGTCACAAAACTCATTTCCATATCAAGCTGAGTAAACTCTCCATAAGCTCTATCTGCTCTTGGATCCTCATCTCGAAAACAACGAGCAATTTGAAAATAGTTCTCAAAACCAGCAACCATTAAAAGCTGTTTATACTGCTGAGGCGACTGTGGAAGAGCATAAAACTTTCCTGGCTGCAAGCGTGAAGGAACAATAAAATCCCGAGCCCCCTCAGGAGTAGTCTTAGTCAAGATAGGTGTTTCGATTTCCACAAAATCTCTTTCAAAAAGCCAGTTCCTGATAAATTGCAATACCTTAAAACGGGTCCTGATATTCTCAGCCATCCTCTTCCTCCTTAGATCAAGATACCGATATTTAAGGCGAGTTGACTCTTCTATATCAAAGCCATCACCTTCAATCGGCAAGGGTAATTCCTGCGCCAAACTTATAATCTTAATATCTTCAACTTCAACCTCTATCTTTCCTGTTTTGAGGTTTGGGTTAATCAATTTCTCCGGCCTTTCTTTTACAACACCCAAAACTTCAGCCACCGATTCGATTGTAAGTTTAGGTAGAAAGTTAGTAACACACTGAACAATGCCAGTTCTATCTCTTAAATCAACAAAGGCCAATTTGCCATGATCTCTGATCGAGTTGACCCAACCCAAAAGACTAACTTTTTTACCAACCAGATCAGGAGTCTCCCCTATCAATGTTCTTTTGCCTGCCATATTTCAAGATATTTTAAACTTAAAAATAAACTCTTACAATAAGCAGAAAAACCGGCTTGCAAATACAATTCCACCCCGACCTTGAAATTATTCCTTAAGTGCTTTTCTAATCTCTTTTTTTGCCAAACTAGTCACAACAAAATCCAACCAATCCGATCTGGGTTTCTGATGATTCTTACTCTTGATAATCTCAACCACATCACCACTCTTAAGTTTATAATCAAGAGGAACCATTTTACCATTTACTTTTGCCCCTTTAATAAAACCACCCATGTCTGTATGAACAGCATAAGCAAAATCAACAGGAGTTGCCCCAACAGGTAAATCATAAACATCTCCAGCTGGTGAGAAAACAAAATTTCTATGACTTAGGGCATCAAACTTAACAGCGTTTAGATATTCTTTGGAATCAACAATCTCTTTTTGCCAAAGAACCAGTTGATTTACCCAGGCCATTTTCTCTTTTGGGACAAAAACACCTCTTTTTTCTAATAAATCATCACCTTCCCCCTTGGCCTTCTTCTCACCATAAGCCCAGTGAGCAGCAAGTCCGTGTTCTGCTTCCTCATGCATTCTCTCTGTTCTAACTTGAATTTCTACAATCTTACCCTTGGGGCCAAATACTTTTGTGTGAATTGAGCGATAACCGTTCGGCTTAGGCTGAGCAATAAAATCAGAAATTCCAAGATAAGGAACTGGCTTATAAAAGCTATGAATTATCCCCAAAGTAGAATAACACGCTGGAATATTATCATCTTCAACTATTACTCTTAAAGCAACAATATCGTAAATCTTGCCAAAATCACCTCTTATCTCTGGTCTTTTAAGTTTTGTCCACAGAGAGTAAAGATGTTTTTTTCTTGACTGTAATATCACAGATATTTTTTCCTCAGCCAAATAACGCAGTAGCTTCTGTCTCATAATCTTAATTACCTCTTCCGCCTGAGAGTAGTAGGGCTTTGAGACTCTAACTAAATTTTTGTATTCATCAGGATAAAGATAAAAAAAGGCAAGATCTTCAAGTGTTCCTTTGACCTCACCCATTCCCAATCTTTCAGCAAGAGGTGCATAAATCTCAAGTGTTTCAGTGGCAATTTTTTTCTGCCTATCAGGAGGTAAAGCCCATAGTGTTCTCATATTATGCAACCTATCGGCAAGTTTTATAAAAACTACACGTAAATCTCTTGCCATAGAAAGAAACATCTTACGCAAATTCTCTACAAATTCTTCTTCTTTTGAACCCCTCAATTTTATCTTAGATACCCTAGTAACCCCATTAACCAAACTAGACACATCCTCTCCAAATAGAGACCTTATTTCCTCTAAAGTAACACCAGCATCCTCAACCACATCATGAAGAATTCCAGCAATTACGGTTGTTAAATCAAGCTTCCAATCAGCTAGTATCAATGCTGTTTCCAGAGGGTGGGTTACGTAAGGGTCGCCAGAAAATCGCTTTTGGTCTTTATGAGCATTTTTGGCAAATCCCCAAGCTTTATTAAGAAGCGCTTCTCCTTCTTTATTCAATTCCAGTGATCTTTTTAGTTTTAAAAAATCTTCTTCCATATTAATTTATCCCCAAATCTTTTACATTTAATTGGATGCTTTCAAAGCCATTCCATAAATTCTTTCCAACACTAAACACAATATCCAAGAAAGAATTAGGTTTGATTTCAACTAATTCTAAGTTTCCAAATCCAAAAGCAACTGCTTCAAAAATCTTATCTGATTGTGATAGTACAAACTTCAAATGCTTACCATCCTGACCAATTTTTTTGATATCAACAATCCTAACTTTTTCAGCTAGAAAAAGAGGGGATGGATTGCCCATTCCCAAAGGTTCAAAAGCAAGAAGTATTTCCACCAACTTATCATCAATAAGATCAAAATCAATCTTCATATCTATTAATAACCTAGGCTCTAAAATACTTTTATCTATAGTCTTATTGGCATAATTAATAAATTTTTTCTTAAAATCGCCAATTTTTCCTGTTTCAATAGAAAAACCTGCTGCCATTGGATGCCCCCCAAGAGACTCAAAAATTTCTTCCCACTGCCTTAGTTCTTCAGTAATATCAAAACCTGATACAGATCTAGCAGAAGCCTTAGATATTCCTTTCCTCTTGGATATAACAACTGTAGGACGATAGAACTCTTCAACCAATTTACCTGCCACCAGACCTATAATACCTTCATTATAATCTCTACCTACAATCACCAATGCTTTATTCTCAAGTTCCTTTTCTGCCTTTTCCTTGGATTTAACCAAAAGCTCATCCACCATTTTCTGTCTTTCTTTGTTAATTCTACCCAAGTGTAATGCCAATTCCCTCGCCTTCTCTTGGTCTTTTGTGCACAAAAGTCTTAAAGAATCCATTGCATGAGAAATCCTTCCCATAGCATTTATTCTCGGAGCAATTACATAATTAATTTCATAAGTACCAATACCACCCCTCTTTATTCCTGCTTCTTTAAAAACCTCAAGTAAACCCTTACGTTTAGTTTCATTAAGAGCTCTTATTCCATGTTTGACCAAACTGCGATTAATACCAGTCAAATCCATCTGGTCTGCAATGGTTCCAATCACCAAGAGATCAAGCCCATCGTTATCATAAAAAGAATTTTTAGCCCTAATCTCCTTTTTCAAACACTGTGACAAAAACCAAGAAACACCACAACCAGCAACTTTATCACTATGGACAATAACATCCGCTGGTGGTAATTTCCTATCCTTTTTATGATGATCAACAATAATTACATCAATACCCATTTCTTTTACCCTTCCCACTTCATCAAAAGAAGTTATTCCATTATCAACAGTAATTATCATACCCAAATCAGTGTATTTTTTCTTAAGTTTGGCAACACTCTCGCTTCTTATTCCATAACCCTCCTTAGCCCTATCAGGTATATAAGGCAAAACATCAAAACCACGGGAATAAAGAGCTTCCCACAAAATAGCCGATCCCGTTATCCCATCAGCATCGTAATCACCATAAATAATTATCTTTTTACCCTCTTCTTTCTTGTTATTCATCACTGAAATTGCTTTTTTAATATCTCCTTCATTCAAATCAAAATCAATTGCCTTAAGCTTTGAGGGATGAGGTGGGTTGAGAAAATTCTCTTGGTCTACCTTGCCTTCAATTCCACGATTTTTAAGAAGCAAAGAAATTATTTTATTTAAATCTATTTTAGACTCTGATCTCAAAACCGATCTAACCTGCCAAATTCTGCCCGAAATACCCTTAATAGCCATAATTGAAGTATAATAATATCAGGATGGAAATTAAATTACCAGAAAAAGTCATCGACATTGTAAAAAAATTTGAAGAGAACAACTTTGAAATTTATATCGTTGGTGGAGCAGTAAGAGATATGCTCACCGGCAGAAGAGTCTATGATTGGGATTTTACAACAAACGCTACCCCAGAACAAATGCTTAAAATGTTTCCTGAGGCTTATTATAACAATGAGTTTGGGACCGTAGGAATTCCAAACGAAATAGAAGGGGAAAAACCTTATGAAATAACAACTTTCAGAACTGAAAAACAATATGACGATAGAAGACACCCAAAGGAAGTTAGATGGGGGAAAACACTAGAAGAAGATCTCAAAAGAAGAGATTTCACCATAAACGCAATGGCACTGAAACTAGAGCAGGAGAGTAGAAGAGTAGAAGAAAGTAAGAAACAAAAAAACAAAACTCCTACTCTCCCGTCTTTCTACTCTCCCGCTCTCCCGCTCTTGTACTCTTCTACTCTCATCGATCTTTACGGAGGTCAAAAAGATTTAGAAAAAAAGCTTATTCGCTGTGTCGGAGATCCAGACGAACGTTTTTCTGAAGATGCATTAAGAATGGCAAGAGCTGTAAGAATAGCAGCTGAACTAAACTTCAAGATAGAAAAAAATACACTCGAGGCAATTAGGAAAAATGCTAGTCTAATAAAAAAAATTGCCAATGAAAGAATCAGGGACGAACTGTTTAAAATTCTTGCCTCAGAGCATCCTTATGAAGGAATTTTACTCTTAAAAGAATCAGGACTCATGAATATAATTCTGCCTGAACTCGAAAAAACTTTTGGAATTGATCAAGTATCACCAAACAGACATCACATTTATGATGTTGGAACTCATAGCCTTATGACTCTTAAATACACTGCTTTGAGAAATACTGATCCAATAACAAGACTAGCCTCCTTAATTCATGACCTTGGCAAATACCACACATACAAGAAATTAGAAAATGGCACAATTACTTTTTATAATCACGAAATCGTCGGAGCCAAAATCGCAAACCGCATTGCTGACAGATTAAGACTGTCCAACAAACAGAAAGATAAATTGTATAGATTGGTTCGCTATCACCAATTCACAGTAGACGAAAGACAAACCGATTCTGCAATTAGAAGGTTTATCAGAGAAGTGGGGGTAGAAAATATCAAAGATATGATCGACATAAGAGTTGGGGACAGACTTGGAAGCGGCGCAAAAGAAACAAGTTGGAGACTGGAAGAATTTAAAAGAAGACTAATTGAAGTCCAAAAACAACCATTTACTGTCAGAGATTTAAAAATAGACGGCAATGATGTAATGAGAATACTAAACATAAAACCAGGGCCAAAAGTTGGTGAAGTACTAGAGTATCTTTTCGAGAAAGTTGTCAGTAAAAAAATACCAAACGAGAAAGAGGCGCTCATAAAAGAGGTACAAAAAATGAAAGAGGAATTATCTTGACAACTTCCTTAAACGTATCTTTTCTTCCCAGTTATTCCAAACTACAAGTAGTGGCACAGCAACAAAAGGAGATGAGTAGGTTCCAGCAATTGTCCCTAAAAGAAGTGCAACCGCAAACCACTTGATCGTTGACCCTCCAAGAAGAATCATGGCAACAAGCATAAATATAATCGTAAATGAATTATTTAAAGATCTAACCATAGTTTCACTCAAGGCTCTGTTGGCCAAAGAAACAAACTCTCCCCCCTCTTTCCTCTGCAATTCTCTTATTCGATCATAAACAACAATTGTGTCATGGACAGAAAATGAAAGTGTAGTTAAAAGAGCAGTGACAAAAAGAAAATCAACTTCCGCTCCAAAAAAATGGCCAAACCAAGAAAATGAGCTAATTAGAATAAAGCTATCATGAAACATCGCCAAAATTGCCGAAATTCCAAATTTAAAACTGCTAAATTGTCTGGCAACCATTAAAAGTATGAAGAAAGAGCTAATTACAATTGCATAAACTGTCTTTTTTACAAGCTCTGGTCCAACTGAAGGTCCAACATTTTCAAATCTTAATTCCTTAAAATTGTCTCCAGCTGCTTCTTTTAGAATATCTTTTAATTTTTCCTTTTGATTGTCATTCAAACTTGAAATACGGAAAATATAAGAGCCTCCATCACCAACTTTAGAAATCGAGGAAACATTTGCCTTTACTTCATTTTCTATTTTTGACTTTATATCCTCAATTGAAACATCTTTACCCAAAACATATTCAGCCATTACTCCACCAGTAAAATCAATCGAAAGCCTCAAACCCCACTTTAGGATCCCAAACAAACCCAGAGATAAAGCCAAAATAGAAATACTAAAATAAATATATTTATATTTAAGCCAATTAATCATTGTTTTTTCTCTCTTACTAAAACTCTAAGCAAATTTCTTGAAACAACAATTCCAGTAAACATACTTAAAGCTACTCCTAAAGCTAAAGTTATAGCAAAACCACGAACAGGACCTGAAGTGTGTAAAAATCCCCAATCAAAAGGGTTAGCCAAAACAAAAGCTGTAGTTAAAGTAGCAATATTGGCATCCCTTATCGAATCCCAAGCACGACCAAAAGAAACTTCAAGAGCCTCACGAAGCGGCCTTCTTGGCCTTTCCTCCTTAAATCTCTCAAAGATCAAGATGTTACTATCAACAGCCATACCAACCGAAAGCAAGAAACCAGCAATCCCAGGAAGTGTTAAAACAACAGGAGCTATTTTATAAATTGCCAAGCTAATAGCAGCAAATATAAAAAGAGCCAGACTTGCAATCAAACCAAGCCAGCCATAAGAAAGAAACATAAACAAAACCACCATAAAAAGCCCAACCAAACCTGCGCGAATGCTTTTGTAAATCGACTCTTCACCAAGAGTGGCCCCAACTGTTCTTTCCTCAACTAGTTTTACCGGCACAGGCAAGGCTCCAGCATTAAGCTGTATTGCCATCTTTTTTGCTTCTTCAAGAGTGAAGTCGCCACTGATTTGAGCTCTTCCACCGGCTATTTTTTCTTTAACCAAAGGAGCAGAAACAATTTGGTTGTCAAGAAAGATAGGAAGCATCTTACCCACATTTCTTTCAGTTAAAGATTCAAATTTCTTTGCCCCCTCGTCCGTAAATTCCAAACTTACAGCTGGTCTACCTGAAGTCTGATCAAAGACGACACTGGCTTTTTTAAGATCCGCTCCAGTCAAATCAGTAAATACAAAAGGCAACTGGCTATTCTCACCCTTATCTTCTGCTTGAGGAGCCACCTCACCAAAAACCAACTGGGCAGTTTGACCTATTAAAGAGGTTGCCTGCTTTGGATCACTAACACCAGGTAATTCAACTATAATTCTACTCTTATTTTCAAATGAAGAAATCTGAATATTTGGTTCTGATACACCAAAAAAATTGACCCTTCTTTCAATTACCTCTTTTAAAGAAGACAGAGCTGTTGCTTTTTCCTCCGGCTTAATTCCACTCAAATCTGCCTCAAAAACCAAATGGCTTCCACCAGCCAGATCAAGCCCAAAAACCAGATCAAGACTTCTTCTAAAAGAAAATCTGCCAAACTGAATATCCAAGCCTCCTCTATTGAAAGTTTTATCAACAGAATAGTTTCCAATATTAAATTTGATTGGAAAGCTTGAAGGTAAGTCTATATAAAGGCAAATCAAAGTAAAAATAAAAATAATTATAACTTTGGCAAGAGGAGACTTCATAATTACTCAACCAAACTTTCTTGATCTCCAATAATCATAATTCTACTTGAAGACAAAATCCCCAAAAGGAACGGATCGCGCCTTTTTTTCCTAAATTCAAACTCCTCACGAGACATTACCGTATAATTTATTTCCATATTGCGATTTGCTTCTTCATACCTAATAATAGTTGCCACTTCTGGCAAAACCACATCCCCAACAATCAGAATATCAATATCCTCATCCTTAAGCCTTGCTTGCCTTTTTACAAACCTCTCTGAAAACATCACCCAATTAATATTGCCTATTTTTCTTCTATTCTCAATAATCTTGGCACCTATACCTGTAGTTTTAGCAACCATAGACAAGATATCTTCAAAAAAGGGATAATCTTGCCTTGGCCAATAATAAACCCTGTTTCCCCTAACTTCCTTTTTAATAATCCCTGCCTTCTCAAGCCCAGCAAGGCTTAGTCTTACTGCATTGATTTCCTCTTTTATTTCCCGAGCAATTCCCCTTACATGATAAAGCTCGTTAATATTGGAAAAAAACAACTCCAAAAGCTTAACCCTGACTCTAGAAGTAATTATATCTGCAAGACTTGCCATTTAAGTTAAGGCAGAAAAAAATATTATTAATAATTTACTTTCGATCCAATCGCCAAGACCTCTATCCAAATAGGCCCTCTTACAAAAGAAATTTCCTTACCCTTTTTATCCTTAAAAACAATCATCGACTCTCGACTATCCTTTTGCCAAGTGGCCTCAATCACTTCCCCATTCTGGAAAACCAATGCTTCACCCTTTCCAATTGTTGTATACAGGCTATGCTTGTTTTTGTCAACTGATGATTGCTCCTTGGTAAAAAGGATAACCACATTTTTAGCCTTTATCTGCTCTTTTGTTTCATGGTCTTTGTGCTCAACACCACCGTTAAATCTCAAATAACTATTCTCAGCAGGATTATATTTCCAAGAAACTGCATAGTCAGGCTTATTAGCCCAAAATTCAAAAGATATTTCTTTAACTATTTGAGATTGGGGTTTACCGTCCGTAAACCTCCAAGGCTTGAAGTTGATATCCCAACTAACTCCATTTTTATCCTTATTAGTAAAACCTCTTTTCTCAGCCTGTTTGTAAGCAGCATCCAAAGAAGCCATCATAGTATGCTCTGTGGCAACTTGATGATCGAGTCTATCATAATTGCGCCAAAAAACTGGGTAACCTGAATCATAAGTGGTGTCAAAATCATTGCCTTGAGGGACCCGCCAACCTAACGTTTGCAAAAGTTCAAGAGCTCTAGCCTCCTTGGCTGTATCTCCTGTGCCAGCGAAATCATTAGCGCCTCCAACATGCATAAAAATAGGGTTCTTGCCATAAGCTGCTGCCCAATCAATAAAATAAACACGAGCAGATCTAACAGGAGCAACTTTGACATCTTCAGCAGCTGCTCCACAATAAAAAATAGCCAAAAATCTAGTAACTCCCCCCTCAGCCACAGCCTCATAAACAACATCTGCTTTTGAAATTCCTGACTGAGGACGAGCATCTACAGAATTTTCTATCATTACAGCAATTGGTCTTCTTTTCTCCCAAATCGCTCTTTCTGGTTTACTATACAAAGCGCCATTAATAGGGCATTCTTCAGTTTTTGGCAACCCTTCTCCAATTTTAGAACGAACTTCTGAGACATTCCCAGAAAGATCAATATTATCAACACCAGAGTCTCCCTTCAAAAACGAGAAAATAGCCAACGATGCTCCAGTAGAAAACAAATACAAGCCAACAAAGCTGGCTATTAGCATAAACCTTTTAGATGTTAGAAATTCTTTCATTTTTTACCAATTGCTTTATTAATTGCTTTTTCCTCCTCGGTCGAAAGTTCGTATTCACTTTTCAAAGCCTTAATTGGCTTCACATAAAGACGTGTCCTTTCCCTTGTGTGTAGCCCAGTCATTACCAAACCATTATTTTTTCCGTCCAAAAGCGATAAAGAAAAACTATGATCACCACCCGTTTCATTAAAAGGGTTAAACCTTACCAACCCCAACTTTTGGAAATGATTTATCCCTTCCTCAGAAATCTTTTTGACTTCAGCCCTTAATTCGCCAATTTCTTTTAAATTTTCCTTCTCCTGTTTTAGGATACCCTCAAAAACCTTAACAAACCCCTTCTTATCTTCATTTCTAATTAAACTGTTTATTTTCAAAAAAAACCAAACAAAAATAATTGACAAAAAAACAAGCCAAACACTAACTAAAACGAGCCAAATAAAAAAAGGACTATTAAAATCCATAAACTAAACAAACTTTTATCATTGTCGCACCTTGATTTTTTGATGTCAAGATTAATAAATTAAAAACAATGTTCTTGTATTTTAGCTTATTTTTTTATAAATTAAAGCTGTGAGTAAAAGAAGGACAAAAGAGGAAAAAAAGAGTGCTAACTATAGATTTCTATGGAATTTGAACCAATCAATAAACTACACCCAAATCACCTCTTCAAAAAAACAAATACAAGATATTAAAACAAACCAAGCAAAAGAATTAAACCATCTACAAAATAGTAAAAAGGTGGATAAATATACCAACAACATGACTTTTATAAAAAAAGATATGGTCAAAAGTCTTGTTTTGACAACTTTTATCTTAGCTTTAGAGATATTGCTATATTTTGTCTGGAGATAGGGGGTGATAAAAATGATGTATTGTGTCAAGTGCCGAACCAAAAGAGAAGGCAAAAATAAGAACGAGGTGACAATGAAAAACGGTAAGAAAGCTACCAAGGCCACTTGTGAAGTTTGTGGCACAACAATGTTTAAGATTGGAGGTTAAAAAACCTTTTTTTCTTGAACCAAGCACAAAAGATTCTGCAGTAAGTGGTTTGTTTGTGCTTTTTGTTTCTTAAAAATTGAAAAACATCAAGAAAATAATCACCATTTTCAAGAAAAACTACCAAGAAATCCCGCTTGAAAAATTTAAAAGCGAATATGAGATTTTGGTTTCTACTCTTCTTTCTGCAAGAACAAAGGATGAAACCACTTTTGAAGCCTCAAAAAGACTTTTCAAAAAAGCTCCCAACTTCAGAAAACTTAATCAGCTAAGCGTTTCTGAAATACAAAAACTAATCTATCCCGTTGGCTTTTATAAAACAAAAGCAAAACACTTAAAAAAATTATCGAAGTTAATTTTAAACAAATACCAAGGAAGAGTGCCAACGACAAGGACGGACCTTGTCAGTCTACCGGGAGTTGGAAGAAAAACCGCTAATCTGGTTTTAAACAGAGCTTTTGGAATACCTGCAATAGCTGTTGACACACATGTTCACAAGATCTCAAATATGCTTGAAGTCGTTAAAACCAAAACACCCGAAGAAACAGAAGAAGAATTAACAAGAGTTATACCCAAAAAATACTGGAGGGACATAAACCGTCTTTTTGTCTCGATTGGCAGACAATATAAAACAAAATCTAGAATTTTGGAATTCTTAAAGAAAAATAAACTTATTGAAAAGCGGCAATAGCAACTCCAAAACCATTTTGAGCATAAGTACACCCCCAAACATACTCTCCACCAGTTAAAAGTTTCCTATGGCCAAGGGTATCAAGCCAAGCATTAACTGCATCTTGAGCTGAACTCGCTCCTGCTATTAAAAACTCAGCAATTGTGTATTTTTCAAAAATCCACTTCAAATCTGACCTTCTCTCAGGCAAACTGGAAAAGCCTTCATGGCCATCAAGTTTGCCAAGTTCAAGAAGCTCATTTAACCTAATCGAGGCAATTGTACAAAGCTCATCTGCCTGTTTTAGAGGATTAACCCCGTGTTCAACACGAGCTTTATTTACAGCTTCCCAAAGCTCTGGCCCCGTCCAATTTGGAATCTTTGGTCTTGGCGCTGGAGTAGTTTGCTTAACTACAACTGGTGTAGAGGTAGGCTTTGGAATCTCAAGAGAACTTGCCTTTCCATTTAACTGACTAATGGCCTGATTAAAACCATAATTACTCCCCGTCTTGAAACCAAAAACATAAGCTGAAATTACCAAAAAAATTACAAGAAAGACGGTAAAAATAGAATAAAAAACCTCAAAAATTAAACCCCAATTAATTTTCATTTCTCAATAATTATAGTTACAGGCCCATCAAGAAGAGCCTTAATATTCATATAAGACCCAAAACGACCAGTCTCAACCTCTAAACCCAAATCTCTTAATCTCTTAATAAAAGCTTCATAACAAGACTTTGCAATTTCTGGCTCTGCAGCATCAATAAAGGATGGTCTATTGCCTCCTTGCGTATCCGCATACAAAGTGAATTGAGAAACAACAAGAACCGCTCCTTTAACCTCATTAACCGATAAATTCATTTTATCATTATCATCAGCCATTACCCTCAGTTTTGCTAGTTTTTCTGCTAAAAAGATCGCCTTTTCTTCCCTGTCTCCTTTTGCCACCCCAAGAAGGACAAAAAGACCTTTCTTAATCTTGCCAACAATTTCGCCATTAGTCTCAACCTGCGCTTCTTTGACCCTCTGAACAACAATTTTCATAAATTCATTCTATCAAATTGGTTCTAGAAAAATAAAAATTAAAGCTGGCTAAATAAGTCGATAAAAATTTAAAGAAACTGATAAATCATCACCACCAAAATCAAAAAATCAATTCCATAAACAAAATCTTCAAAAGGAATTGTTAGAATTCTCTTCCCCCAAAAAAATTTTTTGTTATAAGAAACAACAGGTAACTTGGTGAGAGGGTAATTAAAAATAAGGGTCAAAAAAATAACAATCAAAATAAAAATATAATTCCTTTTTAAAAATAGGATTTTTGTTCCTATTAAAAAATCCATAATAAACAATAAACACAATAAAACAAAAACAAAAAAACTGTAAATTTTACCCTTAAAATAAGAAAAAATAGAAATTAAAAATGAGATTAAAAAAATAAAAGCAGGTAAAAAGACAAAATAATAGCTATCAGCAAACAAATTCTCTAGGTTCACCCATATAATAAGAGTTGAAAAAGAAACCACAGGAAAAAACATTATTTCCTCAAGAGGCAATCCCTTAAATCTGTAACCTAAAATATAATCATTGTTAAAACTCCACCATTTTCCAACAACTCGCAAATCCCAAAGAATAAATATAAACGACGGCAACAAAATAGAAAAAACAAGCTTTAAAAACTCAGGAAAAACAAAATTCTTATAAAAAATAGAGGATAAAAGTGGCAAAAATAATATTAACAAGAGCAAAAAAAGATAAAAAAACCTTTTTGGCATAAAAGCTATTTTCTACCCAAAAAATAGATATTAAAAAAATTTTTAAAAAAGGTGAGCAAAATAAATAATAAACCAGGCTTTATTTTTTTCCTTTGAAATATAATTTCTGGATCTTTTAATATCTTTTTGCCTATAAAGCAATAAAGATCAAAAGATGTTTTTACAGCAAGAAGATTTCTTTTGTCAAAATAAGAAAATGACAAAGAGGCTTTTTCTCCAAATTTAAAAGCCCTCTGTAATTGAAAATTAATAACTTCCTTAAGTTTATTTCTATTTTTCTTATTCAGAAAATTATCAACACTCAATCCAAACTTTTCTAAATCCTCAACTGGAATATAGATTCTGCCCATTTTATAGTCTTCAACAATATCCCGCATACAATTAATAATCTGCATCGACTCTCCTAGAAGAACAGCATTCTTATAAACTTTTTTTGGCAAGCCAATAATCTTTGACATAAAAAGACCTATCACCCCGGCCACGCCATAAATATTTTTTTTCAAATCGTCAAAATCATTATAAGTTTTCTTCTTGGCGCTTAAAATTTGAGCATCAAAAAAATCGTCAATCCATTTTTTGGAAAAATTGTTACTTTTAGCAACACTAACAAAATCAACAACTAGTTTATTATTAACAGGTTCACCCTTCCAAGCTTTCTCAAAACTACTTCTCAAATCATTAAATTTGGCTATGTCTGGTTTTTTACTATCCATCAAATTATCAATAGTCCTAACAAAGGAATAAAGAACGAAAACCTTATCTCTAACTTCTTTTGGGAAAATTAGAGTGGAATAGTAAAAGGTATTAGAATATTTTTTAGTTATAAGAGAATATTTATTAATGTTCATTTTTGATCAAATTGTAAACAATTTGTGATGAAATTATCACAGGAGGCATACCAATTCCAGGATTAGTGTGGTGACCAACATAAAAAAGGTTATCCACTTTTTTCGAAAAATTCTTAGGCCGAAATATAGCTGTCTGAGAAAGAGTATGAGCAATTCCAAAAGCTGAACCCTTGAAAGAATTATAATCTTTAATAAAATCTTTTGAATAAAATACCTTCTTAAACAAAATCTTACTTTCAATATTTGATATATTATTTATTTTAGCAAATGTATCTATAATTCTATCCGAAAAATTTTTCAAAGATGATTTACTAAAAGAAACCTTGGGAGAAATAGGAACCAATATCATAACAGAAGAACAACCTTTTGGTGCCAAACTACTATCAGTTTTTGAAGGAATATGCCAATAAAAAGATGGGTTATCAGGAATTCTAGGATCATTATAAACCTCATCAAAATTTCTTTCCCAAGAACTGGTGAAATAAAGATTGTGATGACTGCTCTTATTTATATTACCATCAAATCCTAAGTACAACAAAAACGCCGAAGGCGACAAAACTCTATCATTCCAAAAATCTTTATCATAAGTTCTAAATGATTTGGGTAAAATATTGGTCTCAAAAAAAGCATAATCAGCATTAACAACAACAAAATCAGAATCATAACTAGATCTATTAGTAATAACTTTTTTTATACTTTTGCCGCTAAAAGAAACTTTTACAACCGACTCATTTAATATAATTCTCACATTGTTACTGCGAGCCAGAGATTCCAAGGCATTAACAACCTTATATATTCCACCAACAGGATAATAAATTCCCAAATCAAAATCCGCATGAGCAACTAATTTATAAAAAGCGGGAGTATTAAAGGGAGATCCCCCAAGAAAAACTGTAGTAAACTCAAGTATTTTCTGAAGATATGGGCTTTTAATTCTTTTCTTTATGTAGTTATGAAGACTTTGGAATAAATCAAAGCTGATAAGATTAAGTAATACATCCTTTTTAACAAGAGAAAAAGGATTTTTATAACTCTCAAATACGAGTGATTCCATGGATTTGTTATAAACACGCTTTGCCTCATCAAGTATTTCTCTTAACTTTTTGTCGCCATTTTCTTCAAACTGAGCAAACAAATTAAGATTTTTCTTAATATCTGAGGTTATATCAATTTTTTTACCGTCATCAAAAAAAACACGATAATGAGTTTTTAATCTCTTGAGCTTATAAAAATCTGAAACTTTTTTACCAAACAAAGAAAAGTAATTCTCAAAAACTTCAGGCATCATATACCACGATGGGCCCATATCAAAAGTGAAACCACCAGTCTCTAACTTTCTTGCCCTACCACCCAAAGTACTATTTTTCTCAATAAGAGTGACAGAATAGCCATCTTTAGCTAAAAGAGAAGCTGTTGCCAACCCTCCTATTCCACCACCAACGACAACTACTTTTTTTCCATTCATAATAATTGTTAAGGCGATTATATAATATAAAACGATTGTAATATACCAAAAATGAATAATAAAAATAACCAAAAAGAAAAAGAAAGAGAAACTCAAAAATGCCCCCAATGTGGATACGAAATAGGAGTAGTTGCCGGATCAAAAGAAGCTATTTGCAAAAACTGTGGTTTTAAAGATCCATGCTGCGAATAGAAAATTAAAATGAACGATAAAAGACCCAAAAAGGTAGTTGTAAACGACTTGATGCAAAAAAATTATGTTTATTTCTTCACAGAGCCAGAAGGGAAAAACTTTGATCCAGAATTCAAACCAGAACTCACCCCAAAAGAAATGCTTGAGCTTGGGGTGTTTGGAGGCAAGTACATGACTGACTGCCAAAACGAATTTCCTAAAGATTGGTTTAAAAAGGCAAAACTAAACCCAAAATCCCACGACCCAAATCTAAACTATTTCAAAGTAAACGCAAGCCAACCTTTATCTTTCTGGCGCAAAAAGGGCTGGATCCATCCCGATGATCCAAGAGGTTGGTTTCAATGGTACTGTAGATATTATATGGGCAGACGCCACGAAGATGATGAAAGACAAATAAAAAGATGGAAGTTAATGAGAAGACATATTGCACAAATTAAAAAATATTGCAAACCAAAAGACTTAAACTGCAGAAGAAAACAAAGACAGGCTCTTCTCCATTGGGCATACGACAGCAGAAAAATATAAATTATTCAAGAACCGCACCTTTTGTCGGTGCCTTCCCTTCAAAGAACATACCCTCAGGAGAAAAAACTACTGATTTTGCATAAAAATTTGGAACAAGAGAAAAAATTCTCTCCGCTACCGTTTTTACAATTTTGTTCCCATCATAATCTTCAAAAGGAACAGGAATTCGACCAACTTCAACGGAAATAAGATTAACATCAACCTTGTTCTCAGAAACCGAAACTTTACCTTTGGCATAAATTGGAGGATTAACTGCCTTTACATATTTTAATCCTTTATCAATGTCCTCCTGCGAAACACCGGAAAAGCCAACAGCAGAAAGAAATTCAGGGATTCTTTCAACCAACAAATTAGCAGAAAATTCAACAGTATCTTTTTCAGGAAAATTAACCTGCACATTTTTAATTGGCATATACTTCCATGGAGCATAATTCAAACGGGCCGATACTTCTTCTTTAGTAAGAGTCTGCTTTATTTCCACCTCTCCTGAAAAATCAACACCCAAAGGGGAGTTTACACTTTTTGACTTCTCAAGCTGATAATCAACTTTTTTAATATATGAATCAAAATCCTCTTTTGTATAAGGAACCCCCAAATCACGAGGTTTATCAGAGCCAAACAAAGAAGAAAAATAAGGCACAACTCCAAAATAACCCCCCACCAAAAGACCTCCTAAAACAACAGCAAAAATCAAAGACAAAAAAATTAAAAATATTTTTTTCACCTAATACTAGTTTAGAATAAAAATCTATAAGTGTCTAGCAATATTCCTAAGATTTTCAATTGTAAGAACAACAAAAGGTTTACCATTAATCTTAAGGTTAGCAATTTGCCTTAATTTTCTTTCAGTTGAAGATATTTTTCCTCTTGGGGTAATTGTTACTTCAACCAATTTACTTTTACCTGCCTTAATATTCGTAACTTCAAAATCTATAACAGAATTAGTCTTCCCATTAATAGGAACCTGATACCTAACTTTCAGATGAGTTTTTTTAAGGCAAGCAGACGCAAAAACATTTTCTCCCCAATCTCTAATCTGACACAAATCATTTTTACTTAATAATCTTCCTTGCTCAATTCTCAAAGTCAACCCTCCTTTTTTAAGGAAAATACCACCAAGAAAAACAAAACTCAACCTCCACTAAATAAAGTCTTAGACACGCTAATCCAATCTCCAAATCATCATCTCCAAAGTTAGATAATATTGACAAGATTAAAAAACAAAAATAGAATTTTCGTTTAGGAACCAAAAGTGAAATTAAAAGAAAATAAAAACCAAAGCGGCAAATAAAGGGGCCGCTTTTTTTATTTTTTTGAAAGAAAGGGGGTGAGAAAAATGAAAGAAAGGAGAGGAATAGTAATTATTAATAAAAAGGAAGAAAAAGTAACAATTGTCGATAATGGAGAGAATCTTGGGGAAAAACCCAGTTCCACACCCAATCACGACAAGGTAGAAATTGTCTATTCGAAAGGGAAAGATCAAAAATAAAAGGGGTTAAAAATAAAGTTTTCTTCACAAAATATTATCTATCCTATTTTCAAAAATAGATAGAGCCTCAAAAATACAAATACAAAATCTAAGAAAAAACGAATTATAAAATTTTTCCATAAAAAACCTTACTTATTCATTCTTGATATAAAGGTTTTTAGATTCTCAATCCATTTTTAAAAACCAAACATCCCCAGAGACTGAAGTTAACACTAGGGTTTTCAATTAAATCCTCTTTAAAAATACCTTACCAAATAAGATAAGGTTAGTAAAAAAAGTCGATAATTAGTTTCTTCTATCTGCCAAAATTAATAGTCCTAACATCAATAAAACAACCCTTTTGTTTACAAAATACATGTTTTAATGAACTTTCAAATTCTTTCTTTGTACGGTTAACACAAATTGATAAATCGATATGGATAAAACCACTTTCGGGGTAAGTATGAATAACAAGATGAGACTGGGAAAGTATATATGCAAGAGTAATTCCTGTTGGCTTAAAAACATAAGAAACCTTTTTAACCACCTTTAAATCTAAATCATAAATTATGTTGTCTGCCAACTTTTCAACAAACACTAAAGAGTTATCAAATGGTTTTATTTTTATAAGCGCGACAAAATGTTTAATCAATGGTGTAGATGGGTTTGTCATAAACTCCTCTTATTAAAGGCTTAGTCATGGGAGTAATTTCAGCAACATATAAAGAGCTTGCGTTCCCTACAGATTCAGCTCTCTCATATCTATTAAATCTATCAAATATCCATCTAAGCATTAGTCCCATAGCTGTAATTGCATTCTGAATAGGCAAAAACCTCTCTTTAGCTCTATCACTATTCCCGTAACAAAAGTAAATCCTTGCCGCCCTGTTTTCTTGGTCTATCGCGTCTAATGCCCTTGAAACAAAAAGTTGTATGCCTTCCGGTGTATAAGGAGGATCAGTAAATACAATATCAAACTTTCCTTTTAAACTAGCAGGAATCGGTTTTCTTAAATCGTGATTTACTCTTTTGATTCCCAGATTAAGCTCGTCTGAAATAGCTCCAATGTTGTCTAAAATCCTACTATCAATGTCAACCACTGTTATATCTTGGTGTGACTTAATATTTCCAATTGCCACCGATGTAAAATCATCATCTCCCAAAAACAATATTCTCTTAGCCCTTACATCTCCTAAAAAGTCAAGAATAGCCGCTCTTCTTGCTAAAGTATCAATTGTCGCTATAAATTGATCAAAAGCCCTTTTGGGGGACGGCCTTCTATCTTTACAACTTGAAAGTAACTTAATAGATTGTTCATAGACTTCGCTTGTGGTTAAAATTTTCAAAAGGTCTTCTTCTAATAAAAAATTATTTTTATACAACTCAGTTACTCTCTCAGCTGCATCCTTTCTCAAACAAGTTTTCTCAGATGGAGGGTCTAGATATAAAGATAGTTCTTTTTTGACCTGATTTAGAGCATTTCTGGACACGCCCACCATACGAACCAACTCATTATTTTCAACAGTCTTTTTAGTAGAAAGATGCCAAAATACATCCAGGATTTTTCTAATCGGTACTCCTATCTTCTTGGAAACTTGCAAAAATTCTAGATAAACATTCCCATTTTTCAACATACTCTAGCGTTATTCTATCAAAAAGGGTACTTAAAACCAATTGAAACAAATCATTAGACAAAATTACAACAATCAACTTCTTAGTCTTAAATCTAAACTAGCCGAGATTGACTTTGAGTATTAAAATAAAAAATTAGAACAAGACTAAATAAATGAAAAAGGTCGTAATATTGATAACCATCGCCTTAATAATAATTGCAGGCGTTATTTTAGCAGTCCAAAAAACTCAAAAGCCAAATACCGCAAATCCCCAAGAAAGCAAAACCCAATCAACAACCAAAGAAGAAGTAGATTACGAAAGAGTGCTTGGGTCAGAAATTGACACCTGCAAGATCTTTCCAAAAGAAAAAATAGAAGAAATTTTAGGCAAAAAATTTATAACCACCAAAGGAGGGGTTAATAAAACCTCAAAGTATAGCGAATATTACTGTGAATACTATCAAGAAGAACCTAAAATGAATTACAATTCAGGCGTCCCGACACCATCCAAAAGACTGCCCATAAGCTTTATTAAAGGAGAAATTCAAAGCTTAAGGGATGCTTACAAGCTTTCCAATTATTCTGTCAAGCAAGATTCTCAAATTCCTTTTCTCCACCAGCTAATATATGATCAAAACGGAAATTTTAGAACCCTAGAAATCTTTTTATCCAACAATCTTGACCTTATAATTAATACCTATCAAAGCGATCTTAACCAAGAACAAGCCCTTAATTTTGTCAAAAAATTTTCCCTACACCTAAAGGATTATCTGGAATCAAAACAAAACCAAGAAGAGAAAAAAAGTGAAAGCGTTCCTTTGCCACAAGAGGAGGATATTATTCATAATTTTGTCAACCTGATTGAAGAAGGATACCCTGATAAAGCAGCAAGTATGATAAAAACTTCCGATGAAAGCGAACTTCAAGCATGGGCTGTTAATTTCAGTAACATCAATTCCTTTAAACTAATAAGTTTGGAGAAAACAAGAGAAAACGAATGGACCGAAAATAAACATTTCTACAAGGCCGTCTTTGATGTTTGGATGAATCCTGATTCAGCCAATGCTCCAATTCCATACTATGGATGGCAAAATGGAGAAAACACCAGGTGGATTACTTTAGAAAAAGACGGTAACACTTGGAAAATAACAGAAATTGCGACAGGTCCTTAAAAAGGAGGTGACCAAGATGAGAATATTTGGAATTTTATTCTTTCTTTTGTTTTTTGTCGTTCCAGTGGGGTTAGTTGGATTATTAATCTTAAAAATAGTAAAGAAAACAAGAGCAAGTGAGTGGAAAGGCGAGGTAATTGACAAGCTTTACAATACGAAGGAAGAAATTGATGAGGGGAGCATAATCAAAAATAAAAAGAAAGTATCTAGTTTTTATACACTGGTAGTAAAAACCGATGAAGGATTAACAAGAAAAGTAGCTGTTACAAAAGAAGTGTATGATAGTTTTCAAATTGGAGACAGGCTAATCAAACCCAAAGGGGCGTTAAATCCGATTAAAGAAAACTCTTAGATACTGGCAAACTTCCACAGACTGAAACCAAAATCATACCATAATAACCCGGTTATTATAAAATTGTGATAAAATACAAATGCGCTAGCTAATATCAAGGATTGAGTTTTTATCCATATTAAGCCAAAAAAACATAATGAAACAAAATCAAGGACCGCTATCAGGATTTAGGGACATGCTCCCAGAACAAATGTTGCCCAGAGAGCAAATGATTCAGAAAATAAAGACTGTATTTGAAAGATACGGATATTCCCCTCTTGAAACACCGGCAATAGAAAGATACGAAACTTTAGCAGGGAAATATGGAGAAGAAGGAAAAAAACTTATGTATAGATTTAGAGATCACGGCAATAGAGATGTTGCCCTTCGCTATGATTTAACTGTTCCACTTGCAAGAGTGGTTGCACAACATAGAGACAAAATTCCTCTTCCATTTAAAAGATACCAAATAGGTCCTGTATGGAGAGGTGAAAGCCCACAAGCTGGAAGATATCGCGAATTTTATCAGTTTGACGCAGATGTGGTTGGAAGCAAAAGCCCAATGGCTGATGCTGAAGTAGTGATGATGATGTGCGACATTTTTAAATCATTAGAGGTAAATGCTGTTGTAAGAGTTAACAACAGGAGAATTCTTGATGGGCTAGCAGAAGTTTCAGGAATAAAAGACACAAAAGAAGCAAGAAAATTAATTTCTATAATTGATAAAACAGATAAATTTGGTGTTGATTATGTTCTAAAAGAAATAGAATCTCAATTTGGTGGAAACGTTTCAGAATTGGTGTCTAAATATTTGTCTATAGAAGGAACACCTAGTATCCGCCTAGAAAGAATTAGACAAATTCTAGAAAATAACAATTCTGCAGAAGAAGGTATTTCAAACTTAAAAACCGTCTTTTCAATTTTAGAAGCCGCCGGATACAAAGAACCTTTGGTAATTTTTGATCAAAAGATTGCAAGAGGGCTTGATTATTATACAGGGATAATATTCGAAACCACACTTACCAATTTGCCAAACATAGGAAGTGTCTGTAGCGGTGGAAGATATGATAATCTGATTGCCACTTTATCAGACAATAAAGTAGACTTGCCAGCAGTTGGCACTTCAGTGGGAGTTGATAGACTACTTACAGCTCTTCAAACCTTAAGAACAGTAGAAACCATAAAAACACCATCACAAATTCTAATTGTAAACTTTGGGGAAGAACTGTCAGGCGAATATGCACAAGTTGCAAGTAATCTTCGCTCTTTAGGAATACCAACAGAAGTTTATTATGAAGGGGCAAAATTAGCCAAACAGCTAAAATATGCAGACAGCTTGGGTATACCTTGGGCATTGTTTATGGGCCCAGATGAAATTAAAGCAAAAGTAGTAAAAATTAAAAATCTTAAAACTGGAGAGCAATTTGAAAGAAAATTGGAAGATTTGGTAGATTTACTTAAAAATTAAGATAAATCCGATTAAAAGCAATCCAATCTTTTAATTTGTTTTGCTTATCGGCTTTTCTAGAATATAAACCCCAGGCCTGTTTATTGGATTGAAGGCACATGCAAAACCAGGTTTATTTTTTAATTTAACTAGAAACGGTAAGTTAAAAATCCTCCTCCAATCTCTCCTCCTATATTTCTCTGAATTCTCGGGTTTAACTTCAAAACCAACTTTCATAAATAAATTCTCCCAATAAGAAACGTCAGAATTTTCATTACTTCTCTTTATATGTCCCTCAACAAAATCAAAACGAGCCTCAGAAGGATCAGCAATTACAACAAAAGCCTTTCCACCAGATTTTAATACCCTAAACATTTCCTTTGCTGCAGTTTCAGAATCATTTACATGCTCAAGCACATCAGTTGTAACTATATAGTCAAAAGAGCCGTCAGCAAAAGGAAGCTTTTGCAAGTCTGTCTGAATAGAGATCAAACCCCTATCTGATCCTTGTTTTGCAGAAGTCAAAAATAATTCAACACCAAAATAGGAGATATCGCCACCTGTCTCACTCTTAATGGCCTCGCCCAATAAACCTAAACCACTACCCAATTCTAAAATTTTGCTGTTTTCTTTTATCTCCAATTCCCGAGTTATATCACGCGCCGCAAGACGAAACCTAATAGGAGCAATTAATTCCCTAGCCTTAGCAACTAATTCTCTTAAAGATGGTTTTTCCAAAAAAACTTTTGTGGGTGCGTAAGAATAAGGATAATATCCTTGCTCAACTAGACTATCCATAGAAAATTAAAATAAATTTAACTTTAATTATTTATCTGAAATTAGAAATTATCTTATCTAAAAATGCAATAATTTCAAAAAAGGGCATGAAAACTATTTTCTCCATTTTTTAAATTTCTTCTCCAGAAAATTAAGAAGTCTTCCTTGATCTAAATTCCACTTATTAAGCCAAAAAACATAAAGAATCTCCAAAATCCCCAAAGTATTAAATACCAACAAAATCAAAAACCACAAAAGCTGTCTTTTCTGGCTTGATTTCCAAAGAGCAAGACCCTTCCAAAACAAAGCCCAAAAAAGAAAAACTGAAACAAAAAATGGGTTGTTAATAATTTCTTCTATTTTCATTTAAATTTTGCTTCAATAAAATCGCCCACCAAACTATATAATATTACCACCAAAATTGTAATTAATAAATGCTCTAATACAAATTGGAACTTGACTTCCCTTTTAACCCTTAACACCAAAATAATCCAAAAAAAGAAAAAAACAGTAAAATATTTTGAAATATCGGCCCTTTTATGATATAATTAAAAATATGAGCGCAGAAAGACCAAAAGGAGAAAGTGCTATACCCTTAACAAGCAAGCAGACTGAAATAGTGGCAGAAGAAATTACGAAAAAGTGGAATGGGGAAAGCGGAATAAGATTAGATGGTGGAACATTGGAAAAGTTAATTGAAATTTATGGCCCTGATACACCAATAGCACAGATTTTGGATAAAATAAAATCGCAGAAAAAACAATAAAATTTTTCTAACCCCAAATAACCAAGAATTATCTTTCTATAAACTTCTTACATCTTTAAGGTTTGAAATTGCAAAAACTTGTCCCTATAATTCAAAAGGCTAAATTAAAAACAGATCGACAAAAATTTTGCTTCTAAAACTGACAATCAAATATGAAAAACAAAAAAGCATTAATTACCATATTCTTAATCGTTTTTATAGATCTACTTGGATTTGGAATTATTTTACCCCTTCTACCCTTCATTGCAGAAAAATATGAGGCAAACCCAGCCCAAATTGGTTTCCTAACGGCTACATATTCATTTTTTCAGCTTATTGCATCTCCAATCTTGGGAAGATTATCAGACAGATATGGAAGAAAAAAGATACTAATTTTGTCCCAGTTAGGAAGTGCTATTGGATACTTAATCTTGGCTTTAGCAAACAGCCTGCCGCTACTTTTTATTTCAAGAATCATAGATGGAATAACAGGAGGAAACATCTCTATCGCTCAAGCTTACATAGCTGATGTCACTGATAATAAAAATCGTGCCCGAGGTATGGGGTTGATTGGCGCTGCTTTTGGACTAGGGTTCATATTTGGCCCGGCAATTGGAGGAGCTTTATCCAAAATATCTTATTCTGCCCCAGCTTTATTGGCCGCTTTTGTTTCCCTACTTACAATTATGACTACTTTCTTGTTTCTTGATGAGACTGTAAATACAGAAAAATCAACCCACAGCAAAAGAACTGAGTTTAGCTTGGAAGAGTTAAAAAAAGTTTTACAAATCCCAAACTTTGTATTTTTAATTCTAATTTTCTTTCTTATTAATCTTTCTTTTTCTTTAACTCAAGGAAATTTAGCCTTATGGACAGAAAAAACATTTGGATACGATGCTTCTAAAAACGGAGCGATATTTGCTTATGTTGGTGTTCTGGCGGTTTTAGTGCAACTTGTTATATTACCCTTCCTATTAAAAAGAATTAACGAAAGAAATATTCTAAAAATTGCCACTTTTAACTTATTTCTAAGCTTCCTTTTAATTTATATGGCAAAAAACGAGATAATTTTTTACCTTGCCTTAACCTTTATGCCTCTGGGAAATGGTTTGGCAAACCCTTCTCTTCAAGCAATTGCCTCAGAAAATGTAAAAAAAGAAGAATATGGGGGGACTCTAGGTTTTCTGCAGTCAGCAGGTTCTTTGGGAAGAATTTTGGGGCCAATAATTGGCGGTGAAATTTTTTATATCTTTGGTAAAAATATTCCTTTTGCTCTTGCCTCAGCAATTTTATTTTTAGTATTTATGATTACCATTAAAATAAAATTAAATAAAACAAACTAAAATAAACTCCTACTTTAAAGTCTTTTCTTCTTCCTCATCTGGTGGAGTAAATATATCTTTAATAAAATGAACAAGACTTTTTAAAACCGCCCTTATCCAAAGGAAAAAAAGAATTATTAAATAAAAAGCAATATAAATGGTGGTTAAAAAGTAAAAAGCAAAAAATAAAGAGCCAAAAGCTGCCCAAACGAAAAAAAATTTTTCTTCAGAGATAAAATTTTTAAAATCCAAATATGAGATTAAGAAAAAGGCAAAAATAAAATAAATCAAAATTCTATAAATTTTTTTGATAACAACCTCTACAAAAAGAATATTTTTTATATCAGGCTTAAAATGATTGTAATTTTTCCTAAAAACTCCCCAAAGATATCTAGTTATTACTATTGCCTTAAAAATAAAATCAAAAATCCAAAAAGGGTCCTTATCAATCTTGATACTTACAACAATTTCAGAATCTTTCACTTCTAATTTGTTATTTTACACTAAAGATAAGTGGAAAATTAAAAGGAGTGAAGTTTTTAAAACAAAAGCTTAAAAAACCAATCAATAATTTACGATTTGTATTTATTTCCTAAATTAGTTTAGCCAACTAGAAATCAAAAGTTAGAACTAGAAATCTGGAGTTTCTTCTCCAATCTTTTGATTCTACTCTCATGATCTTCATAAACCCTATTTGTCAAAACTTCTTGATTCTCTCTTATTGTTTTTAACTCGTCCATAACTTCATCAATCGCGGTAAAAAAATCATCTTTGCTAGGCAAGTTACGAGTTTTCTCTTCTATCTTTTCCTCTACAACTTTTTCAATTTCATCCAAATCCCTCTGAGTTAACATAAGACAATTAAAACACACCTCACAATAGCAGTCAATAAAGAAACTATTCTCTTCATAAACTATTTGCAAAAATCATTTCACTCCCGAAGTGTTAAACTTAATATAATAGTTAACACCAGCATCTAAAATAAAATTTATGAACCTAAATGTGAGTTATTCTTTGGACCAAGATGTATGGAATTATTTAAATTCTGTCTATAAGTTTGTATGGTATAAGCATGGCAGAGATAATATTCAAGACAAAATAATTTTAGCTCTCCCTGAAAAATTTAAAACTAGTCTTAAAAATGCCAAAAACGAAAAAGAGGCTAAAAAAATAATCAAAAATTTCCTACTTCAAGGTCTAGAAGGTAGAAAAATTAAATATTTAAAAGTTGCTAAAGATTTAAAAAAAGCTTGGAAAGAGAAAGGGCCTACAATAGAAAATAAATTGCAAAAAATTTACGGTAAAGAATTTCCTTTTAAAACAGTGAAAGTATTTCTCTCTTCTTTACCAATTTGCCCATATAATTTTAAAAAAAGATGGATTATGATTTTCGCCGGGGCATCCACTGAAAAACAAATCAAAATATTAACACACGAGCTTAATCATTTTATGTTTTATTATTATTTTGACGGCTTAAAGAAAGAATTAGATGAAGAAAAGTTTGAATCGTTAAAAGAAGCTTTAACTGTATTTACTAACCCTGAAGAAAAAGGTTACCCCAATCAAAAAAGATTGAGAGCTTGGTTAGCCACTCAAAATAAATCTATTACTGAAATAATTGAAAGTGGAGAATGGAAAGATCACTTTTGACCAGCCTTTTGACCTAATTTTAATTAACACATAACCCACCCTCTTATTTGGCACCAAGCTAATACACCCACCAGCAGGCTGACTTTCAGTGTACACAATCTAAAGTGTGTGAAGCTATAACACTCAGCTATAACACTCCTGGAGTGTACAATTTCAACTAACATACTTGTCAACACTATTGACAAGCACTATTCAAGATGGTATCATAATCCCAATCACGCCCGGTAGTATATCTACCGGGAATTTCTTTTAATAAACTTCTTAAACTTCTTAACATTGCAAATAAACAATCCCTTTTTGATATCTGTATATTCTTTCCCCATTGAGTTTTTCAAAGCAACAACTATGGCTTGTTTTCGGTTATTGATTATTTCTTTTATCAAAGCGGCATAATCGCCATCGCCGCTAAACAATATAAAGCCATCATAATTATTTAGATTTTTCATCACATCTATACTAATCTCACAATCAAAATCACATTTCCTCCTGTAAATTGGATTTTTAGGTAATTGTCTTAAAAGATTGGCAATTTTTGAGTTAGAAGATTCTAAAATATTTGCCAGTAAAAAAAGCTTACTTAAAAATTCTTTAAAATGAGTTCTATCAAGTGTTACCGGCACCCATTTAACTTCTTTGGAAACTAAAATATAACCAATTTTCTTAATCCTTTTCTGAAACTCTTCTGATTTTTTATTGCCTTTCTCAACTCCAAAATAAAAACGAATTTCTTTTATTGGAGAATAACTTTTAAGATATTTAAAAAGCTTCTTCTCGTCAATTTCCCATTTCAATTTTTCAAACCAACCATAAACATTCGCCCAGTCAACAATTACCAATGTTTTTCCTTTCAATTCAAATCTAAAATTTTCCATATATTTTTACCGATGGATATAAAACTAGTTGCGTATCAATATTCCCTTTTGCTTTTACTTGATAATCTTTTGTTGCTGGCTTAAAAACTAACTGATAACCAAAACTTTTTTTATACCCTTTGCCTGTTTTTAAATTCCGAGCATAAACATAAAGCAGAAGAGTTTGTGTTATTTAACAGCTTCGACATCCAAAACCTGAACACCACTAACCAATTTTTTTATAAGCATCTCTAGCACACTCCTTAACTTGATTTATTAGCTCGCTAATTTTTGAATCAATTTCTTCCATTTATTTTTTCTTTTTCAGACCATCCCTCTCATAGAATTTTAACACACCATAAAAACTCTTTCATTTATTTAATACTTTTGAAAAGAAAACAAAAAACTCCAAACTTGTGAAGCTATGCCACTTATGAAGTGTAATACCTTAATTAGAGTTATACTGTCAATTCTGAAAAATTACTATACCTCGACTTTTCAAATTCTTTTTGATCAACACGCAAGAAAATCCACTTAGTTCTGGTTCGCTTGCTAATTTCTTCTACCCAGCGTCTGCCCTGTAAATCCTTTGCCGCAACATCAACATCCTCTCGTCCTTTTGTTTCTACAATCACGATACCATCTTTCGTTTTGACGATAAAGTCTGGAATATAGCGACGTAAAAACCCGTCCTTTGCGATATATGGAATTTTAAGATTTACAGTCCTTGTTTCATTTTTGATAAAAGCTTCAACATCGCCTGCTCCATCGAGAAATTTTACAAACTTCGCCTCAAAATCGTTATCAACCGGTGTAAAATTCAAGACGCACTTTTGCGCTGCCACTGCAAGTTTTGTCCACGGGAATGGTTTAATTTCTGACGCTCGAGTTTTCCGTTCCTCAAGCCTCATTTCCTCCGATACAATCGTTAAATTATTAATAGCATCAACAAAAACGGAGATAATTGCGCCGCGTACTTTTGGATGATTGAGTTTCTTCAAAGTTTCTAGATTAGCAATATCCACCTTTCTATCAAACAGGTGCTTCGAGATGTACTCCTTGACTTGCGGCACAACTTTATCAAAGTGTCCGGGAATTCTCGCAAATCGCAAAACCGCGTTGGTAATGCTCGCAATATACATTTGCGGATTGTCCGCGTACGGAAATTCCAGTACTTCTCTGGCTTCCTCTTTTTTCGTCAGCATATCAACTTTGCGCAAAGTTACATCCCGAGCCTGCAGAGAGTCATAATCGAACAATCCTTTTTCTAGGGCGCTTGGCTGCAACTTTTCAATCCCTTTAACCGAGTGCGTCAAGCCACCGGAAAGCATCGGCACTTCTATATCAAATTTTTCTTTGCCTTCCTCGACCTGAATAATAATAGGTGGAGTATACGCTTCTTCAAGTGAAGTAAATTCCACTTTTACGCCCTGTTCGGCAAGTGCCTGCTCAATTAAATCATGAAATTCCGGATGCTCTATAACAATCAATTCTTCAACTAATTCTTGTCGATCTGGCCACATTTTTCGTAAACCTCTTCCCAAGGTTTGTTCCGGAAAAATTTTGGCTTTGGCGCTGAAGGATCTCAAGGGCACAACCACAACTACATTTTTAACATCCCACCCTTCGCGCAACATCAAAACAGAAACAATAGCGTTATGAGGATTATCCAGTGAATCAATCTCGCGCGCCGCCTTTCTTGCTTTAGCCAAATCCTTTTCGGCAATCTGATCTTTAGTTCTGCCGGAATGAATCGTCAAAGTTTTATCGCCGCTAAACTCAGGAAAAGTTTGAAGATACTCAGCAACCTCGTCAGCGGCCGTGTTATCTTCGGTAACAAAAAAGATAACCGGTTTTTTCTGGGCTTTCTCAAGCGTCTTTTTCATAACTTTCCACTGTTTAATACCAGCATCTATTTGAACACGGTATTTTTCTGCCGCGTTCTCACTTTCAATTTCAGGTACATTCTCAAGTTCGGCAATTTTGGGACGCTTAACAATGTTGTCTTCAATCGCCGTGCCCAAATTGTAATCGGTAATAATATGTGTAAAAAGCCGCCCGTCTTGATCTTTCGGCGTTGCTGAAAAATCAAGCTGGCACATCAGTCCTACGGTCTCGTGGAGATTTTCAATCGCCTTATACCAAACGAGTTCTTCGCTCCATACACGATGCGCTTCGTCATTTATCACCATCACATTTGAAAGATGAGACAATCTGTCTTTTAGCTTTGCCAAAGAAACGGCAATTTCGCTCGGCGGCTTTGGTCCTAAAATATCCTGTACCGGATTTTCTGCTTCGCCATTTTCGCGCTCAATAAACTTCTGCCAGTTCAAGAGATAAAGCGTTGCCGGACGGGTAGCTTCCCGTTCCTCGTCTGGACCAATGACATCAAGTTGAAAATCTGATAACCATTCCGGCGGAATGAAAGGAAATTTTTTGAAAATTGCGCCTTCAAAGAATTCCGGATTCTTTGAATCACCGAATAAGCGATCAAGCACAATCAGATTTGGCGCAATAAGCACAAAATGTTTTGTAAAATCTTCCCGCTTTTCTTTTGTCGCGTTAAAATACGACCAGGCAATTGTCATCGCCATTACCATTGTCTTGCCCGAGCCGGTCGCCATTTTGAAAGCGTATTTTGCCCATTTGTCGGCGCTTGGGTCAATTGGAATCCTCACATCAAGCTGTTGCGCAAGTTTGTATAAACTGCGCGCTTCCAAAACCTCATAGCAATAAATTAGATGTTCAATTGCTTCTCTTTGCGCTTGCCAAAAAGCAAAACTTTTTCCATCTGCAAGCTCGTGATCTTCCATAAACCACCACTCCAAAAGCCGCCGGGTCGTCTCACTCGTGCCTTCTTTATATCCACCCTCACGCCACGCCGCCACCGCCAGCTGTAGGGCGCGGACGAGAGGAAGTAGTGATTGTTGTTTAGATGATTTACTCATAGATTCAAAGTTTTAACAATGACAAAAGTTTCTAAAACCTTATCCTTCGTATAGCTCCAAAAGCGCTTTGAACGCCGATAAAATATGACAGAAAAAAATATGCTCGCCAAAAATAACAGCAAAGTGTTCAAGTTGAAAGCCGAAAAAATAAAATAGAGTAAAAACAATGACTCCAAAATAAACACGATGAGCCAACCCCGATACAAGCTGTAATAGGAGTTAAATGCTTGCACTTGACCAGTTATATCTTTGGCGCTGGCTAACATATAACATAGATTCCATAATCTGCTGTCATCTTGTTTATGTAATCCAAAATATTCTTTTGCTTGTTGCAATATTTCTTTTTGCTTGTCATCAAAATCTTTTTTGTTTTCCGGAACCAAAAAACGCAAAAATTTTATCTCGTTGATAAGATTTGCAACTCCCTGCATAAAATGTCCTACAAAATAAGCGACAATGAACCAGATTAAGAAAGTATCTAAACTGAAAGAGGGGACAGCAACTTGAAAGAAATAAACTGTGTTAAAAACAAGCAGTAATAGGGTAAGTGCGCCAACCATCAGGTAGCCGATTTGGTCATATACATTAAATTTTGAGAAAACTTTTTGTTCCATAGCTCAATAATTTTGATTGATATAAACGGTATAGTTTCCAATCGCCGGAATTTCAATCGTAAGCTTACCATCGTTGCGGGTAGTTAATACTTTCCTAAGATTACCGTTGGAGTTTAAGCCACTACAATGCTGGGCGTAGAGATTATGGTTTTGTGTCTCGTGCATTAGCGGCTTATCAGAAATAATCACTACATCAGGAGCACAGTAATTGAACACTTCGCGACAATAACCGCTTTCTCGTCCATGATGAGAAGCGATTAAAATCCTTGTTCGCCTCAAACAATTTACAAATGTCTGATTTGTTAAAAATTCTCTCCATCCAGCGGTTTCAATGTCTCCTGGGAACATTACACCAACCCCGTTGTAAGCAACAAAAGTAACAACACTCAAGTTATTTGTATCTTGAAAATTTGTCGGTGAATGATGAAAATAAGCAATTTCCATCCCATAGTTCGGAGATATTGGCGAGCCAGTGAAAACATTTCGTATCCAATGCAGAGCTGTCTGAACCCCCTCGTGTACCTCGCCACTTTCTTCGATCTTTTTACTTTCCGCCCAGTCGGGATTAATATAGCTGTTGTACTTAATACTTACTGGACGGATATGGGGTTCAAAATTCGCCAAATCAGAAAGATGATCTCGGTCTAGATTGCTTAAAACAAGACAGTGCGGTCTTCGATTGCGCTGTCGCAACCAGTTTGATGGTCGCCAATTTGTAGAGGAATTATGGCCAGCACCTATCAATACCAAATCGCCAGAAGGTGTCTCTATGGCATTGCATTCCCCGTGTTCAACATCAAAAATGTGAATTCTTGTCATGCTCGTATATGGGTTATATTTCCGTTAAAATCGCAATTTAGGACAATGGTGCCGTAATGATATGTTTTATAAAATTCTGCATCTGGCACTATTTTTTTGTATTCATCTTCCGCTCCGTGCTCATGATCGGTATCCGAAGAGCAAGAAAAAACGATGTGCTTTGGCCTCATAATTTTTACCGCCTCTTCATGAAATCCACTTAACCGACCATGGTGAGCGGCCTTCAAAATATCAATATTCTCAATTTTCTTCTTATGTTTCTTCAATATGTATTCCCAGCACTTCTCCTCTGCGTCTGCAGCAAGCAACACTTTCAAGTTGTTGATGCGGACCAGCAGAACATAAGACATGTTGTTAATTAATTCTCCGATTTCTTCTTTGCTTCTTTTTTCGCCTTCTTCAGTATAGTGAACAAATTGGTACAACTCCTTTGATGGTGAAAGAATCTCTATTCTGTCCTCGTCCCAATATTGTATGCCACTTTGGTGATCCCAATAGCGTCTAACGCAAAGCCCTTCTTCGTCTTTCATTACTCTAATCTCGCAATATTTTTCCCAATCATCTTTGTAATCCTCCCAATATTCGTCACCTTTATCTGGTTCAAAGTCGTGCTCTAAATCCCAGAAGTTCAAAATCTCTATACCATAATCTTCAAACAATTGTTTTATGCCTTTAATGTGATCTTTCTGTGGATGAGTAGCAATGAATCTAAAAATAGAACGGTCGCCAATATTCTGTTTGTAGTAATTTATGACATGCTCATAGTCGTTATGATCATCGTGATGGTGTATATCTACCATCATAACCCGGGCATTCTTTGTCTTGCCGGTACTTTTCACAACACGCTCCGGAAAATCAACAATCGTACAGTCGCCGTCACCTACATCTAGAAAGTGAAAATTAACTCCACTCATACTTTTACTTCAATTAGCTTCGTCGTATCATTTCCAAAAATATCAATAACCTTCACAAGGATGTTATATCGACCTTTGTTTTTATACTCATAGCTCATTGAAACCTCCAACTTTGGCTCCTTGCGGGTGCGGTAGCGCTGGTTCATATTGTGGAAGGTGTCATCTTCTTCTGTTTCTTCTTCGTGCTGATTAAACATCCAGTCCACTGCCCAGTAGTCAATAAAGTCGCTCCAGCTTTTGACTTTACCTTTCACTTCTTCCGGCAAGAGCTCCGGATTGGGAATAATAAAATCTTTGAGCGTTATGGTTGCGTGCTTGCCCTCAACTTTCACCTCAACTTCCAAATACGCCAATTCGTAAAATTGAATATCATGTTTTTGGGCGTCTGCGACAGATAATTCCATTACTTCCCTCGGAATCTGTAAAGTAGCTAGTTTGACCCCATATTTTTCCGCCTCTTCTTTGACCAAATCATGCAAGCCCATTTCCCACTCCCAGCCAAGCACATCCAACTTTTTGATATTGTTTTCTTTACATTCGGAGAGCGCCTCACGGATTTCCGAAAGCGTAACTGGCGCGTCTACGCTGCCTACGCGGACAAAACTCTTATCTTTCTTGCCATGCAGGTGAGTAAAGCCATCCACCGGCTCGGCGTGATAAAGCTCTAAAATAAATTTGATGTAGTCCTTGTATTTTCCATTGAGTTTTGCCCAGCGGTGGCGCTCGTATTTGCCAAGATTTTGCACAATAAAAGGCTTGGCACCCATATCTAAAAGCCGCTTGCGAGTAGTGTGGATAGCGTAGCGTCCGAGATCGGACATAATCCATCGCCTGCCCAGTTTCTCCGCCACTACACCAGTGGTACCGGAGCCGCAGAAAAAGTCAGCGACAAGATCGTCTTCATTTGAAGATGTTTTAATTATCCGTTCAAGTAATTTTTCCGGTTTTTGAGTGGGATATTTAACATCTTCCGGGGCGTTAACGATGGTATGAAAACCTACAATATCTGACCAAACATCTGTTATTGGAATACCTTTTGCCTCATCTAAATAAAGTCTCCTATCTTTTGTGATTGGTTTATATCGTCGCCCTTTTTCATCAATGCCTGAAAAGCGTGCAAGCTGTTTTTCGGAATATGGAATGTAGGTTTTATTAAAGACGTGATTGCTAGTTTTAGTGTAGTACAGAATAAGATCGTGCCCACGAACATAATTATTTACCAAACCCTTATACCCAGCTATTCCAGTCATTACCCATATAATTTGACGGCGAAAATTCTCCTTCCCAAAAATTTCATCCATTATTGTTTTAACATAATGTCCAACAGTAGCGTCTAAATGTACATAAATTGAGCCATCGTCCGCTAAAAGTTCTTTCATCAAAACCAGTCGGTCGTACATCATTTGAAGATATGACTGAAGACCTTTGCCCCAAGTATCGCGGTAGGCTTTTACTTCCATTGCCGATGGCTCTTTGGTAATTTCAATACCATCACCAATCTGTACTTCAAAAGAAAAATCATCTCCGGTAGCAAAAGGCGGATCAATGTAAATAAGGTTTATTTTTCCGGCAAACTCTTTGAGAAGCGAACCCATCACTAAAAGATTGTCGCCCCAAATGAGCCGATTCTTCCATCCTTCTGTTTTGTCTCCAAATAGTTCATCTTGGCGAGTACCGCGCGGTAGGTTAATCGTCTCAATCGTCTGAAACGGCAGCTCTACCCGCTCAACCTCTTTGCGCTTGCCGGGCCAGACAAGCTCTGTTTTATCGATACCTGAGTTATTGTTATCTCCCGCCATAATTTAATCCTATTTTACCCCTTTTAGCCTTAAAATTCATTATGTTATGATTTACGATTTAAGATCTAAGAGTTTTGTGATTTTAAATCTCATCTGCAATTGTAGGAAGGCCGTGGGAGAGGCGAATCTCATTGCACTCTCGGCTGCCAATTTTGAAATTTCTTGCTGCATAAGAGCGCTCACTATGCTTTGCACAACTGCCATCCTCAAGTCTATTGGGGCAGGGTCCGTTTATACAAACAATATAAAAATCTCCTTCCAAACCCTCTCTTTCATATTTTGTATAAAACACACCGACATTTCCTGATTCTTTAATTTCTGCCAGCTGTTTAATTGAAGAAACTGCTTTTGCCTTTGGAAAAAGCCTAGTTCTCTCACAACCTGTAACCTCAATATCTATATCCTCACAGCAATATCCCTTGCATCCTGATTCCAAACAAAGATTTCTTTCCATATTAAAAATCAAAATTTATTCATTACTCCCATATCCAATAAAAATCAGGATTTTGGACTTCTTTTATATTGCTTTTATTCATTTTATAAACCCATCTTCCAAAACAACTTCCCAAGTACCTTCGTAATGATGTATTTCAACATTCTGATTTGTCCAGTTTTTGGTTGAAAACTTAACAAAAACTCTGTTTTTCTTTTTATCCTCAAGCTCTACTTTCCAAACTTGGATATCAATTACATCCCTAAAACGACTAGACCATTCTTCAAGATTTGTCTTCTGTTTATATTTTTCACTCAAAAGAGAAAAACCGTCTTCCATCCTTCTTGCGCTGATATAGGCATAAAAGGCAGAGACCGCCTCTTGGGGGGATTTTGAAGGATCAAAAGCAATTTTTCTAATATCTTTATCAGAAAGAAGCTCGCCTTTTTGATCGTCTATATATTTCCAAGCATCTCTTAAAAAAAGAAAAAAAGACATTCCCCCAACTCCTTTAGTGTTAATGCCGACCACCTCTCCGCAAACATCAGTAAAAGGACCTCCGCTCATCCCCTCAACCAAAGTGATGTCTGTTTGTATGTACACAATCGGAGAGCTGATTCTGTAATCTAAAAATCTTCCCTTTAAAATTGTAGGGTTTCCTTTAATTTCTGTGCCCAATGGATATCCAGCGGCAAAGACAATGGCGTCTTCCGATAAAGTTGATTGATAATTTTCGAAACCAACTTCGCCTTTGGCTATCTTTTCAAGAATGTCTCTTTGATTCACTGGCAAAACTAGTTGTGGATATTCCTCTTTTGTAAAGATAACAGCAATATCGGCTTCTTTGTTGCCAAGAAACTTTTCAGGAATTATCATTCTGCCGTCTGGAAGAATAATTTTGGGCGCAATCTCTCCATCAACAACATGGAAATTTGTAACAACCCTGTTTGGAGAAATAAAAAATCCGGAACCTTGAGAATAACCGCCAATTACTCTGACAACCGATTTTCTTAATCTCTCTTTAACTCCCAAATCACAGAAAATCTTTCTAAAGTTGCCGTATTGTCTGCTCAAATAATCAGCTATGACAAGGACTGAAAACAAAAGGTAAACAAAAATCGCAAGAAAGAAGATTGACTTTAAAAAATTTTTAAGGCTTTTGAAAGGAAAAATAATTGTCTCAAAAATCAAAGAAAAAAAGGTAAAAATAAATTTAAACGCAAACCTAATCGAATAATAAAGACTGTAGGTGAAAATTTTAATGGGGAAAAGATAAATAGGGAAAATAAGCTTTTTAATATAGGAAATAAAAGAAAAGAAAATTTTTCTTGCAAACTTTTTTATCCGCCTTGAAAGCTTCTCAAAAATATCAATTTTTGCCGCCATTTAGCCAGATTTTACACCAAAAAAGATAAAGCACAAATACTAAAAATTAATGTCTCACTCCACCACAAGAGTCCCTTTCATTCCAAGCGCTCTGTGATTGCCAACAGAGCAGTAGTATTCAAATTCACCAGTCTTATCAGCAACAAAACTAACCTCTGCAGTTTGACCTTCTCTTATAATTTCTGTTCTTGCGTCAAATTCATCAATAACAAAATCATGCACTCCATCAACACTCCTGAAAGATATCTTAACAGTCTCTCCTTTTTTAACCTTTATAACATCAGGGTTGAAATAATACATTCCACCTTCAACCTCAATCATATTTGACGGTGTCTGCGTTTCAGAAGAAGTCTGCCGATTTTCTTCTAGCCGAGTCTCTTGAGAAGAAAAAGAAGCGCCAGATTTTGCTTTGTATTTATTAAATAAAAACAAAGCCCCCACCAAAACAACCGCCAAAGCTAAAAAAACCGCAAAACCTGAAAATTTAGACTTGTTTTCATTCTGGCTTTTTTCTTCAGCTATCTGTTCTTTTAAATCTTGTTCCTCCATTTTTATCACCTCCTTTAAAGATCTCTTGGATTTATTCTTATAATTTTGTCATCTTTTTCTCCTGGCCTGCCGCGGCCATCTTTGTTGCTAGTTGTAATATAAAGCATATTATCAGGACCCAAAACAACATCTCTAATTCTTCCAAATTCCCCTTTAAACAAAGTCTCAAGCTTTGGTTTTTCATCAACAAAAACAACTCTATACAAAGCTTCCCCCCTTAAACCCCCAAAATAGAGCTTGCCTTCAAAATAGGCAATACCTGATGGTGCCCAAGTATTCCCTTTTCCCGACTCAAGAATTGGACTAACCATCCCATCTTTGGTTTCTGCTCCTCTAATTTCAGGCCAGCCATAGTTTTTGCCAGGTTCAATCTTGTTAATCTCATCATTTCCCGTTTCAAGACCAGAAGGGCCATGCTCGGTTGCCCAAAGAGTTCCATTCTCATCCCAAGTAATCCCTTGCGGATTTCTATGACCATAAGAATAAACAAGGTTATCAAAAGGATTGCCAGTTGCCGGATTACCATCATCATCAACCTTGAGGATTTTCCCAGCCAGAGAATTTTTATCCTGAGCCAAAGAAGGTTTTTCTGCGTCTCCAGTGGTTATATAAAGATAGCCATCTGGGCCAAATTTGATTCTGCCACCATTGTGATTTTGCGAGGCAGGAATATCGTTAACTATCACTTTATCAAAAATCAAACTATTATCCTTAAAAACCATTCTCACCACTTTATTAAATACATTACTAGAACTTTTATAGGTGTAATAAAAATAAACAAAGCCATTAGCTCCAAAATTCGGATGAACAGCAACTCCCAATAGGCCTCCTTCACCTTTTTCAACAACATCATCAAAAACAAATATTGGGTTCTCAAGAAGACCGTCCTTTTTATCTATTAGACGCACAGACCCTTTTCTTTCAGTGGTAATCATATTTCCATCAGGCAGAAAAGCTATAGCCCAAGGAGTATCAAGGTCAGAGGCAATTACTGCAATTTGCAAATTTCCAACTTCGGCAGGGGAGGGTGGATTATTAAATTTTGGCAAGGGAGAAATATTATCTTTAGAGGCAAACCTAAAATAAGCCAAAAAACCCAGAATAAAGAAAAAAACCAAAATTATCAAAAATCTCTTCTTCATTTAGCAATTCTAACCTGACAGGGCAAGATATGCAAAGCCGCATTCAAGATTCGTCTTTTATTCGGTACTGCAGAGCTTCTGCTATGTGGTTGACTGAAATTTCTTCAGATCCTTCCAAATCGGCAATTGTTCTTGCAACTTTTATAACCTTAAAATAACCTCGAGCAGACAAATTCAAAGTTGCAATAGCACTTCTTAATATTGTGCGACAATCATCCGAAAGAGGGCAATATTTTTTAACATCCCTTGTTCCCATTTCTGAATTTGACTTCAAATTTGTTCCTTTAAATCTTTTGGTTTGTCTTTCTCTTGCCTTCTGAACACGTGATTGAATCTCTTTTGAAAACTCAGGTTTAATTTTTGCCTCTGAAACCAGTTTTTGCGTTTCAACTGAAGGCACTTCAATATGAATATCAATTCTGTCTAGAATTGGCCCTGAAATTCTCTTTTGATACCTCGCGATTTGGCCGGGCAAGCACTTGCAAACTCTTTTTGGATCCCCATAATAGCCGCAAGGGCAGGGATTGGCGGCGGCAACCAAAAGAAAAGAAGCGGGGTAGGTAACCGACCCTTTTGCCCTTGAGATTGTCACCTTTCCATCCTCCAATGGCTGTCGTAAACTTTCCAAAACATTTCTTGGAAATTCCGGAAATTCGTCCAAAAATAAAACCCCTCGGTGCGCAAGAGAAACTTCACCTGGAGTTAAATTCGAGCCTCCGCCAATCAAGCCAACTCTACTGGTAGTGTGATGTGGGCTTCGAAAAGGCCTGGTTGTTACAATTGACTGGCCTGATGATAAATTGCCAGTAACCGAATAAATTTTGGTAACTTCCAAAGCTTCATCTTCTGTTAATCTTGGCAAAATGCCAGGCAAAGCGCGCGCTAACATTGTTTTTCCAGATCCAGGTGTTCCCTTCATAAAAATATTGTGCGACCCAGCAGCTGCTATTTCCATTGCCCTTTTGGCATGTTCTTGCCCTATAATTTCAGAAAAATCAAACTCTGCGGGTGTATTTTTAAGAAGAACCGATAAATCAGTCTTCCCCACTGGCTTGATTTCAAAAGTGCCCATAAAAAACCTAACCAGACTGATTAAATTCTCAACTGGATAAATAGAAACTCCTGAAACAATTGAGGCCTCCTCCTGGTTCACCTTGGGAATAAAAACCTTCTTTATCCCCTTCTCACGAGCAAGATAAACTATTGGCAATACCCCGTTTGTGTGTCTTAAATTCCCATCAAGAGAAAGCTCGCCAAAAAACAAAGATTCAGAGGTTAAATTAGGAATTTGGCCTGAAGCAACCATTAGGCCAAGGGCTATTGGGAGATCGTAGGCAGGGCCAACTTTTGGTAAATCAGCAGGAGCCAAGTTTACCGTGACTCGTCCACCAGGAAAATCTGCGCCCGAATTTTTAAGGGCAGATCTAACCCTTTCTTTTGACTCTTCAACCGCCTTGTCAGGAAGGCCAACAATATTAAATGCCGGAAGGCCTTCCCCCGGCACGTCTACTTCAACTTCAACCAAACAACCTTCAAGGCCAATAGTGGCCCCTGATACAATTTTGGCAAGCATAATTACTTCTTATTTAACTTGTCGTACCAATCATTCAAAATTCTCGATACCAAATCCTTTGCCCCAAGACCAAAAGACAAACCTACAGCCAAAACAAAAGTATAAGTTAGGCCTTGAAAGAAAGTGTTAATCAAACCTTGGGCTATCTTCAATTGGTCAAGAGCGGCAAAAAAGGCAATTAAAAGAATGAGCCACCTTGAAAGAACAGAAAGCGGCCTGGCAATGTTTTTATCAATCGAGGCAACCGCCCCCTTTACCAAACCCTCAATCAAGTTGGCCACCAAATAGCCCAAAACAAAAACAAAAATAGCCGCAACAATGCTTGGTACATAGCCTAAGATAGAAAATAGAACCTGAGAAACAGTGTTTAGCCCCAAAATATCAATGGCGGCTAAGAAAAAGGTAAGTACAACAAGCCATCTTAAGAAAATAGCTATCAAATCACCCACACCAAGCTTTATTTCAGCCTTGTCAAGAAGTTTATCTATTCCTGTCTTTGACAAAAACTTCTCAAGTTTTGTCAGCTCAAAAAACTTGATAGCCAATTTCTGAACCCAAGAGGCTGCCGCCAAACCGACCAAAAAGACAACAACCGCCCAAAAGATGTTAAGAGAAGCACCCCAAAACAAAGACCAAACGCTTCTGGCCGATTCAGCAAAGACATTACCCAAATAACCGATTCCTCCCATATTCTTCACCCCCTCTCCTATTTCATCTTGAAGCTTTTAACAAAAGAAGTCAAGAATAAAAAAGCCGCATCTTAAGATACGGCTTATTGGCGCCTTGGAGAGTGGTAAGCCGGATTCTGTTTCTAAGCAATCATCTATCTAATGCCCTGCCTTAGGACATCGGGAAAGGCACCTCAAACGTCCAATTCGCAGGTTGCAGCGGAGGGGATTGCCCGTTTCACCCTTATCTTTTCTTTAGGAAAAGACAAGACTCGTCTCTGTTGCTCTCGCAGGGTGTCAATTCACCCAGCGCCCCTTTAACAAGAGGGGACCAGCCCTTTCGGGTCACCGCTTGCGCGGCGCATCCTGCCTTTCTGCTGTCCGGACTTTCCTCCCCGCAAAAAGCGGGGCGATTGCTCCCTCTCCAAGGCAGCAATATTTTATCAAAAAAATGAAGTTTATTCAATTAAACCAAAAAACTATCTAGCCAAAAAAACACGGAGAGCAATCTTTAAAGTAAGAAAAACAGGAATTGCAAGAAGCACGCCCAAAAAACCAGCCACTTTTGAACCAATAGATAAAGAAAGAATTACCAAAACAGGATTAATACCTGTTGATTTCTCCATAATTTTTGGGACAAGAAGATGATTTTCAATTTGCTGAACCAAAAAGTAAAGAACGATAATCAAAAAACCGAAAAGGGGTGAAATATTAAAACCAATAATAACAGCAGGAATTGCTGAAAATAGAGGTCCAATAATTGGTATTATCTCAAAAAGACCAGCAAGCAATGCAAGCGGCAAGGCAAAAGGTATCCTTAGAGCAATAAGACCAATAAAAGTCAAAAGTCCGACAAAAAGCATTAAAAGAAGCTGCCCCTTAATCCAGCCGCCAAGCTCTCTTTCCCAAAGATCAAGAAAAAGTTTGACTTTTCTTTTAATCTCTTTGCCAAATGCCCCATCAATACCATGTTCAATTTTTTCCCTTCCAAGAAGAAGGTAGAAAGTCATAACCAAAACAGTAATTAAAGACAAAACATTTGAAAACGCCGAAAAAGTAAACTTAACCAAAGACTCTGAAAAATTACCAACATGAGAAGCTATCTGAGAAATTAATGAATCACCTAAAACTGGTAGTAGTCCTATATTTTCTATTAATGATGGGAAGAGACCTATTAGTTTTGTGGTCTGATCAATTATTACAGGGAAAAGAGAATATATTAAAAATACAAATATGCCAATTGAGACAACATATGCAACTAAAATTGAAACACCTCTTGGTATTTTAAACCGTGACAACTTTGTTACAAAAGGATTTATAATAGCCATTAAAAGAAGGGATATAAAAAAAAGAAAGATAATATCCCTAATAAAATATAAGAACCATAAAGAAACAAGAAACAAAACTGTAAAAATAATTGTTTTATGTGATATCTCTATTTTTCGCGGCATAATTTCCTTATAAATTTATGTCATTATAATACCAATCTTTGACCAATTTTTCCACTTCTTTTTTATAATTTGTAAACGAAACATCAAACCAGATAATTCTTTTATCTTTTTTAAACCATGTCATTTGACGTTTGGCGTATGAAAATTCATCGTTTATCCAACTCTTGATCATCTGGCTTTTTTTAATCTCACCTTCAATATATCTTTTAATATTTTTATAACCTAAAGTATCCATAGAATGAAATGACCAAGAAATTCCGGCCTTGATAAGAGCTTCCACTTCGCCCTCAAAACCCATGGACATTCTTTTATAGACTCTCTTTCTTATTTTTTGCTTTAAGAAAGAAAGGGGTGCAAAAAGCCCAATAAACAAAAATTGAGTTTCCTTTGACCAAGGAAGTTTTGGCGATAGATTTTTACCAAAATTTCTCATCTGCCATTGAGCTATCTCTATTGCTCTTATTAGACGACGCGGATTTTTACGATCAGAAAGATTAAGCGATGCTGACTTTTCGGGATCAAGCTGAGCTAATTTTTCAAACAATTCCTCAGTTGAGAAAGAAGACAAAAACTCCCTCAAATTATTATCACGAGGAATAAATGCCGTCTGAATACCATCGACTAAAGCCTTCAAATACAAGCCACTTCCACCAACTAAAACTGGTATCTTCTTTCTTCTCAAAATACTTTTAACTATCGGAATTGCTTTCCTGAGATAATCACCAACACTAAAATCTTTATCTGGAGAAACTAGATCGTAACCCCAAATTCTCACTCCCTCAACAACATAACAACCAATGCCTTTCTTCTTTAGAGAATCATCCGGAAAAATAAATTTTGCTCTAACAGGGAGATCTTTACCTGTCCCAATATCCATTTGCCTGTAAACCTGCCTTGAGTCAACAGAAATTATTTCACCAACATTACCCTTTTTACCCAAAGAAAGCGATTTAATCAAATGAATCCCTAAATCAGTTTTACCTGTTGCTGTAGGACCGCAAACGACAAGAGCTTTACTCATAAACTGAATCAAATTATAAACCCAACTTTATAATTCAGATCTCTGCGATTTTCTAATACAAGTAAATTATACACCTTCAAAAAAATAATTAGAAATAATCCTATTGAAAGGGTCTTGCAAATGAATATAGATACGCTAAAATAAAGCAAATATGCAAATAGATAATTACGAACAAGATAACTCTACTAGCAAGGAAGAAATTAAATACAATAATTCAAAAAGCTATTATCAACAAAAAATAACAATCCGATTGCTATCAGGCCTGATTATACTAACTACGCTTACAACTACCTTCTTTGCCTATAACTATTTCCAGCTAAAGAACAAAATGGATAGAAACCAATCAACTAAAAATGAATTAACAATACCCACAACCCCAATGCTGACAACAACACCTGAAGTGGTCACAATAGAAGAAACACCATACCCAAACAGCAAAAACGAGGATGTATTATTGGAAAAAATAAGAATTATGTCCACCGAAAATTGGAAAAATGTTTCAAACAATGGCATAAACTTTGAGATTCCACCCGAGGCTAGCTGTAATAACGAAAGTCAATGCAGTATTATAACTTACACTTGGAATTACCAAGGTCGTAATACAACTTCTTATATTTACGTTAAAGTAGAGAATTATACTGGTGGGTCTATAAAAGAACAATTCCTATCTTCACATAGAGAAGTTGCCAACTGCGAACCATTATACAAAGAGGCACTCTTTGGGGGAATAAAAGCTCTCCAAATTGCTGTCAATAGTACCTATTGTCAAGGAGAAAGTGGTGGTATAGTATCATTAATTGGCAACAAGCTAGTAATCTTTGAGGGGCTTAGTTACAATCCTGATACCAAAGAAATTAATCGTTGGAGCACAAGAGATACAATAATTTCCACATTAAGAGCTTTATAGAATACATAAAAAACTAAATTAAATATTACATCATTAGAATTGATCTTTAGTTTATATAAATTCTTATTATTTTTTACCAAAGAAAGCGATTTAACAAATGAATTGACAAGTCTGTCTTACCCGTTGCTGTCGGCCCACAAATTATAAGTACTTTTTCCATTTTTTAACTTGATGCACTCGTATACTTTCTTAATGCAAAATTCCAAAATTTAACTGAGACAAAATAAAAAATAAAAGCAAAAAGAAAAGAAAATAAAACAAATCTCCAATTAAGAAGACCCATCAAGACTTTAGCAGGAAAAGAAACCATAATTCCAAGGGGTATAAAGTATGTTAAAAAAGTAGCTATTTTTGGACCATAAATTTCAAGAGGGAATCTCGCCATTGTTTCCAAATCCCGATAAATCATAACAATATGATCTATCTCAAGAGTAATAATACTAAAGGAAACAATTAATGTGTGAATGGAAAAAGAAATAAAAAGGCTGTTTATTAAAAGTAAAGAAAACAAAATTACATCAAGAAAAGACGGGTTAATAGCTTGAGCAACAAAAAATAAGACCAAGACTAAAGGAGGAATTGTTACAAGATCAATAAAATCAAAACCGCCAAAAACAACCCTGAAAAGAGGATCAAAAGGTTTGCTTAAGACCAAATCAAAATTACCAGAAACTACCATTTGTCTAAAAGTATAAACACCACGGAAAAACATCTGAGAAATGATGCTTATCAAATTAAAAACCACAAAAAACAAAATCACTTGTTCTGAGGAATACGTACCAAGACCTCCCGTTTTTTTAAGAATAAAAAACAAAAAAGTGATAAAAAAGATAAACCTTAAAATCTTCCCTATCAAAAAAACAAAAAAACCAAACTTACGCGAAAAATGCAAAAGCATTGTTTTTTTGTTCAAGATAAACCAAATTTTTAAGTATCTAGTTATTGTTTTCATCTTCCTTCAGCATTATAAACAGATAGTCCCTTATGCCAAACTCTATTAAGAGCAAAACTTAAGATTAAAAGCCAGGCTAGACTTATCACTATCCCCTTTAACACCAAAAACAAGCTAATTTTGCCCAAATATACTTGAAGAGGAAAGAAGAGCAAGTAATAAAATGGTAAATACGAAGAGATTTTGAAAAGAAAGTCCGGCAGTATATCAAGAGGGAAAATTCCTCCGGCAAAAAACTCCAAAATTATAAATATAAAAAGAAACTGAGCTGCCCAAGCATTCTCAGGCATCCAGAAAGAAACTAAATTAACTAAAAACAAGATCAAAAAATAAAGGCCGATTGCTAAAGTAAGTGAAATTAAAAAGGGAATTAATACTTTAACATCTTTTTGAATAAAAATTGGTGGTTTAAGCCAAATAAAAAGAATGGAAATTTCAATAATAGAAAATGCCAAATTCAAAACTTTGCTTGACATATCTCGACAAAACCAATACTTAAAATAACTCACCGGCTTAAGCAGAAGATTGGTTAAGCTACCGCTTGATATCTCTCCAGCCACATCCACCACTCTTGCAGAAAGAACTATTGCCCGCAAAACCAAGATCCCAAAAACATAAGTCAAAATTTTGGATCTATCATAACCGAAAAAATTTATATGATTGTCAGAAAAAATAATGTTCCAAAAAGAGAAAAGTATTAGAATCTGAATAACATTTCTCACTCGCCACATAACAAAATTAAGTCTGTAAGCAAACTCCTGAGAAAGAGAAACCTTGAAGACCTGAAAGTACTTTTTCATTTTGTTTTTTTGCCAAAACCCTCCTTAAAAACTCTTTTAATCACACTTTCAATTGGCTCCTCTTCAACTGAAAGGTCGGCAACTGGAAATTCCTGTAAAATTTCAGCTGTTGCCACTGCTGATGTTTCACGAGGGACAGATAAAACTACCTGTGGAAAATCAATCTTTTTTACCTTGCCTATTTCTTCAAACTTTTTAAAATCCGTTTCTTTAGAAAGATAAATCTTGATAAACTTCATCTTGGCAAATGTCTCAACCAAAAAGTCAAGTTTGCCATCAAAAATTATTCTACCCTTGTCTATAAGAATTACCCTTTTGGCAACCCCAAAAATATCATCCATATTATGAGAAGTCAGAATCATAGTTGCTCCCCTGCGGCGGTTGTAATCAACCAAAAAGTCTCTGATTTTAGTCTGAGCAAAAAGATCAAGGCCAATTGTCGGCTCATCCAAAAACAAGACCTTTGGATTATGAATAAGAGAAGCCACAAGCTCAAACCGCATTCTTTGGCCCAAAGAGAGCCTTCTCACAGGAACATTCAAAAACTCCTCTACATCAAGCAGATCTACCAACTCTTTTAAGTTTTTCTCATAATCTCTATTTGAAATTTCATAAATAGCACGATTTAAATCAAGAGTTTCAATTGCAGGCAAATCCCACCAAAGCTGGTTTTTCTGCCCCATCACCAAACTTATATTTTTAAGATATTCCGGCTTTCTTTGCCAAGGATCAAAGCCCAAAACTTGAACCAGGCCAGAGGAAGGATAAAGAAGGCCAGAAAGAATTTTCAGAGTTGTAGTCTTACCAGCACCATTTGGCCCAATAAAACCCACCAATTCCCCCTCACCAATTGAAAATGAGATTTCATTTAAAGCGATAACTTTCTTTTTCTGAGGACTAATAAGAGAAGATAACCCACCCCAAAAACCTTCTTTTTTTATATTAACCTCAAAGATTTTGGTTAATTTATCCACTAAAACAACCTTTTCCATCAAGGCTAGTATACTACAAAATAAAACTAAAGGTTAAATTATCGGGATACTTGCTCTTTCAGCCTCTTGCCGGGGGTAAATTTGGGAGCTCGATGGGGCTTGATATGAACTAATTTATCGGTCTTGGGAATTTTGACTGTTTTACCCTTTCTTGAAGAAATACGAAATGTGCCAAAACCAGAAAGCACTACCTTTTCACCTTTGGCAAGAATTCTTCCAATCTCGTTAAGAAAAACTTCGACGGCCTCTGTTGCCGCCTTTTTGGTCAAATGCGCTTTTCTTGCAACCAAATCTATCAATTGCTTTTGTGTCATACTTGCTTTACTTTATTACAAAATAACAAAAATGTCAATATTTAGGGTTACTTAGCAGCAGTAGTACTTGTAGCTCGTGTCTCACGAATAACAGTTACTTTTATTTGACCGGCATATTCAGCTTCCTTTTCCAATTTCTTGGCTATTTCATAAGCCAAAACCGTAAGCTTGTCATCATCAACCTCATCGGGGTTAACAATCACTCTTACATCACGACCAGCCTGAAAAGCATAAGCCTCAGACACACCTTCAAACTGACGCACAATTTCTTCAATCTTATTCATTCTCTTGACATACTCCTCATGGGGTTCATAACGAGCACCCGGCCTTGAGCCTGATATAGCATCAGCTATCCAAACTATTACGCTTTCAATAGAAGAAAAAGGCTTGTCTTCATGATGCTCGGCAATACAATTGACTACCTCTTTTGGAAAGCCATACTTTTTGGCTACAGAAACACCAATATCAACATGGTTACCTTCTTCCTCAGTTACCACCTTGCCTATATCATGCAAAAGGCACCCCAAACGAACAACATCGACTTTGGCTCCAATTTCATTTGCTATTGCCACTCCAATTTTGGTTTCTTCTATTGTGTGAAGGCCCAAATTCTGCCCATAAGAAGTTCTAAACTTATAGCGGCCCAAAAGCTTGATAATATCAACTGGCAAATTATAAACTCCACAAGTTTCAGCAATTAGCTTACCCTCCTCAAGTAAAATTTCCTCCATTTTTGTTCTAACTTGCCTGACCACTTCCTCTATTCTTGAGGGTTGAATACGGCTATCCTTAATTAATATTTCAAGAGCACGTCTGGCAATTTCTCTTCTTAAAGAATCAAAAGAAGAAATTCTGATAACATTTGTCTCATCAAGCTCAAGCTCACAACCTGTCTCCTTCTCAAAAACCCTGATATTCCTTCCTCCAGCACCAATAATTCTACCCTTTACTTCTTCATTTGGAACTGTTACGGTTGAGATTGTGTATTCGGCAGTGTAGGAAGTGGCTCCATGCCTCATAGCATCAACTAAAATCTCCTTTGCTTTTTCTTGCGATTCAAGCTTAATTCTCTCTTCCGCTTGCCTAATACGACGAGCAATCTCTGAAGTCAGTTCTTTGGAGACTTCGTTAAGAAGAGCTTTACGAGCTTCATCAACTGTCATCTTGCCAGCTTTGGCTAAAGATTCTTTAAGATCATACTCTCTTTTTTTTAACGCCTCTTTTTCTTTCTCCAAAGCTTCACGCTCCAGTTTTAAATCTTCAAGCAATAAAGCTATTTCATCTTGGTTTTTAGTTGTCATATCCTAATTTTAGGAGAAATAAGGCTTAACCCCTTTTCAAAAAGGAGAGAAAAAGAGTTTCTTGTATTTTCTCTAAAACCATAATTTCTCCTATCTTTATTTTAATTGAAAATATTCCATCCGTCAAATAAATACCCTTAAAGATTGAATCTTTAAAGGGTGTAAAACTTATTCTTCTTCCAAAGATAAAACCTTCTTAACCACTTCCCAACTATAGCCCCTTCTTAAAAGAAAACCTGAGGCTTTAATTCTAAATTTATCAGGTGGCAAATTCTTCCATCTTAATTTATTTTTCTCAAACACAGCCTTTGCCTGACCATATTCGTCTATCTGAAAAGAAGAAAAAGCCTTATCTATTATTTCTTTTTTTAAGCCTTTAACTTTTAGCTCCTGCTCTATAATCCTTCTTGGCTTAGGCCTAAAAGACAATCTCTGCTCAATCCACCATAAAGCAAATTTTAAATCATCAATAAAATCCAACCTCTTGAGTCTTCTTAAATACTTATCAGCTAAACTGCCAGTGACTTTTTTCCTCAAGAACCAATCTCTAACTTCTTTCTCGCTTTTTGGTCTTGTTGAAACAAAGCGAAGCAGTCTGTCCCAAATCTTTTGACTTTCCGAGATCCCAACTATCTTTTCAATCTCAGATTCGTTTATATATTGACCCTCTTTTATCTTAAGTTTGAGTAAATTCTCAAGATCAATCCCAAAACCAAATTTGCCATCAAGATAGACATTTGCCCTTTTTTTATTTTTCTGAAGCTTAACGGCAGTAACCTGAGGCATAAAAATTAATCTGAATCGATTGCCTCACCAATCTCTTTTGGAACTTTAGCACCTGACTCAACTATCTCCCTAATTTTTCTATCCAACTCTTCGGCAAATTTGGGATTCTCAGCAATATAAGCTTTAGCAGCCTCCCTTCCCTGAGCTATAGGCTTGCCATCATAATTGAAAAATGATCCCTTTTTCTCAATTAGACCTAAATCAACTGCCACATCAAGAAGACCACCTGATCTTGAAATTCCCTCTTTATTCATAATGTCAAACTCAGCCACACGCAAAGGAGGAGCTACTTTATTTTTAACAATTCTTGCTCTGTGCCTTGAACCTATTACCTCCTCTCCGTCCTTTAAGACCTCAATTTTACGAAGATCAATTCTCACCGAAGCATAAAATTTGAGTGCCAAACCACCCGGAGTAGTTTCTGGATTGCCAAACATCACACCAATTTTTTGACGCAGTTGATTTGTAAAAATAAGAACAGTTTTAGACTTTGAAATCGCACCTGTTAGTTTTCTTAAAGCCTGACTCATTAATCTTGCCTGAAGGCCAATTACTGCATCTCCCATCTCACCTTCAAGCTCAGCTCTTGGTACAAGAGCGGCAACTGAATCAACAACAATAACATCCAAAGCTCCTGAGCGAACCAAAGTTTCGGTGATTTCCAAGGCTTGCTCACCAGTATCAGGCTGAGACAAAAGAAGATCGTCCAAATTTACACCCACTGTTTCGGCACGCTCCGGATCAAGAGCATGCTCAGCGTCAATAAAAGCGCACTGCCCACCTTTCTTTTGCGCTTCGGCAATTACCGAAAGCGCCAATGTTGTTTTCCCCGAAGCTTCAGGCCCATAAATTTCAATTATTCTTCCTCTTGGAAAACCACCTACTCCCAAAGCTAAATCAAGAGCAATTGAACCTGTCGGAATCGCTTCAACTTTTCTCTGTTCTTCTGTTCTTTCGCCCAAACGCATAATAGAGCCTTTACCATATTGTTTTTCAATCTGCTCCATTGCCATTCTGATAGCCTGAAGCTTGGCTGATGAAGTTTCTTTGAATTCTGTTTCCTTTATTTCTTTTTTATTTCTAGCCATTGCTACCCTTTTACCATAGTCTTTGATAAAATACAAGAGGGTTAATTGGAAAGTTAAAAGTTAAAAGTTAAAAGTTTAAAGTGGAAGTTAAGGTTCGAAATTATCATTAGAACTTTTGATTTTTTAAGTTTTAAACTCTAGTCAAGTATCTTGGAGCTGATAACTCTAGATTTTTGACTTTTGACTTATAACTTTTGACTTATTCACTCGGGGTGTAGTTTAACGGTAAGCCTCGATGGGACCCTTCCCATCTCGGGTGCTAAAGCACCAAGCTTGGCCGATTAAACTCTACCCTCGCTTAACTCGGGGTGTAGTTTAACGGTAGAATAGGCGCATGGGGTGCGTCTGGCGGCAGTTCAATTCTGCCCACCCCGACCAAAACAGATATCGTCACCTTTTATAACCACAGAATTTGAAATCTAAAAAGGAAACAAATAGAATAGGCAAATGGTAGAAAGAAAAGGAGGAGAATTTCAAGTTGGTCAAGAAATTCCAATCTTACAGCATAAATGTAAAAAAGGAAGCCTGGGACAATTTGGAAAAATAGAGGAGATAAACAAAAACAACATTCCCGTAGTTGCAACCTGCGATGTCTGTGGCAAAACAGTAACAGTAGATATCAAACAAATTAAAAAAGATAGGTAAAAAATGGATTTTAAGAAATACCAAAAAGAATCACGAAAAACAGCTGTTTATCCTAATCAGGGAAACAATTTTGTCTATCCCACACTAGGGCTTACAGGAGAAGCCGGCGAAGTAGCAGACAAGATAAAAAAGATAATTAGAGACAAGGCTGGAAAATTAGATAAAGAAACAACTAAGGAAATTGAAAAAGAATTGGGGGATGTTCTTTGGTACTTATCTCAACTTGCCACAGAATTAAAACTTGACTTGGAAGAAATCGCCAAAGGAAACTTGAAAAAACTTTTTTCAAGACAAAAGAGAAATAAACTTCACGGCGAAGGCGACAACAGGTAAAAATTTCAAATATAGGCCTAAGTATTTTGCCAATTAATAGGAATATTTTGCACTCTACTATCAATACATCGATGTATTGATAGTAAATATAAAGAAGTTGGGGAAAATCTTAAATTATTTAAATAAAACTAGATAAAGGAAAGTAAGTGTATTTATAAAGATTACCTCTTTGGAGATTGTTTCTTCCTTCTTGCCTTTCCTCCTGTACCCACTTTTCTTCTTTCCCTCACTCTGGCATCGCGAGTTAAAAATCCTTCTTTCTTTAGTTTCGGTTTAAGATTTTCAGGATCAAGCTTAGCAAAAGCGCGGGCCAAACCAAAAAGCAAGGCATCAAATTGACCGCTTTTCCCTCCTCCCTCTACTTTAACCGTAAAAAACATTTTATCACTATCAAAATCAACCAGTTTAAAGAATCTTTCAAGCCTAGATTTAAAAGAAATTGTAGGGAAATAAGTTAAAAGAGATGTATCATTAACTAAGTTATCACCTTTCCCCTTAAAAAGCCTAACACGAGCCGAAGAAGTCTTCCTTCTTCCAACTGCATAAATGTATTTTTCCTTTTTTGTTTTTCTAGCCATAATTTATTTTGCCAGCGACCTTATCTTTTCAATTAAAGGATCGCTATCTCCTTTTAGAACTTTTAATCTTTTAATTCTCTTGTCTTTAAGCTTATTGTCAGGCAACATCCCCAAAACGGCCTTTTGAATTACCCTCTCGGGATGTTCTTTGATCATCTTTTCAAAAGAAACTTCTTTGAACCCTCCTGGATAGCCAGAATGACTACGATAGACTTTGTCTTTAGCTTTTTTACCAGTCAGTCTTACCTTTTCGCAATTATAAACCAAAACATTATCCCCACAATCAAGGTGAAAAGAATAATCAACCTTGTTCTTGCCCATTAAGATATTGGCAATACGACTTGAAAGCCTTCCCAAAACCTTATCCTTAGCATCAATAATATGCCAACTCCTTTTTATATCTTCTTTTTTCTGATGATAAGTTCTTTTAATCATAATTATTTCTTACTTTTAGCCCTTGGTTTCTTTTCTTCCTTTTTATCTGCTTTATCATCTTCAACTTTTGACTTTGACTCTGATTTTACTTGTTTTTTCTCTTCTTTCTTAAACTCCAAGATCTCAACCTGAGCCATCGGAGCTGAATCCCCCCTTCTTGGAGGAATAGCTGAGATTTTGAGAAAACCAGATTTTCTCTCTAGTCCAGAAACTAGCTGAAAAATCCTATTTGTAGTATGACGATCATTTGCTAGTTTAGACAAAACTCTTCTTCTAGCATTAAGATCACCTTCCTTAGCAATAGCAAAGATCTTGTCGACTACACGGGCAATTTCCTTACTCTTTGCTAAGGTTGTTGTAATTTTCCCCTCCTTAACCAAAGATACAATAAGAGCTCTTAATAAAGCTCTTCTTGACTTGGCTGAGCGGGAGAATTTTCTACCAACTATTCTCTTTCTCATAAACTATTCCTCCAAGAATTTAATACCTCTTTCAGCCAAAGCTAGTTTGACAATCTTAAGAGATTTCTCTCCAAGATTTCTAACTTTGGTCAAATCTTCCTTTTTAGCCTTTACTAAACTCTCCACTGTCTCATAGCCTGACTTAACTAAAGCATTGGCGACTCGAGTGGGAAGGCCTATCTCCTCAACAGAAAGCTTACCCACTGAACCTAAAGTGTCGTCACGTTCCTCCTCTACCGCTGGTTTGTTAACCACACGAGGAGAAACTATCTGTTCATAATGAGACTTTAGTATCTGAGCTGCTTCGATTAAAGCTTTCTTAGGATCAAGAGACCCATCAGTCCAAATTTCTATAATCAACTTATCATAATTAGTTAACTTACCAACACGAGTCTCTTCAACCCTATAGCTTACTCTTGTCACAGGAGAAAAAATTGCATCAAGCAAAATCAAACCAATTTTGCCACTACCCGAATCAACCAAACGATAACCATATCCATATTCAACAGTCATCTCCGCCTCAAGCTTTGCCCCCTTATTCAAGTAAGCTAAAACAAGGTCGGGGTTTGCCACTTCCAAAGTAGCTGGTGTACTTATATCTTTTGCTTTAAACTCTCCTGGACCTTTAGCAGAAAGCTTAACCTTCTCAGCTTTTTTCAATTCCCCCTTGCAGCTGAATCTTACTTTCTTTAAGTTAAGCAAAAATTCAACAACATCTTCCTTCATACCCTCAAGAGTTGAGAATTGGTGCTTAACCCCTTTTATTTCAACAGAAGTAATAGCAGCTCCTCCCAAACTCTCAAGTAAAACTCTTCTTAAAGAATTACCTAAAGTATAACCATAACCCTTATCCAAAGGGGAAATAACAAAACGACCGTAATCTTTTTTTATTTCTTCTTCTTTTGTTTCAAAAAATAAACTATTCATAAAATCACCTCCTTTTCTTTATTTAGAATAAAATTCTATCACATCTTGAGCTGATATAGGCTCTGTTACATCTTCAAGAGAAGGCATACCCTTGATCTTGCCTACAACAGCTTCTCTTTCCATCCACTGTGGGATTTTAACATTTTTTTCTTCAATTGTCTTCTTGATATAAGGAATTGCCAAAGCCTTGGGAGTTAAAGTAATAACATCCCCAATCTTAACTTGATAAGACGGAATATTCACCTTATTGCCATTAACCAAAATGTGGCGGTGTGAAACTAATTGTCTTGCTGCCAAACGGGTATTGGCAAAATGAAGACGATAAACAACATTATCAAGACGCCTCTCAAGCAAAGAAAAAAGAGCATCAGCTGTGTTTCCTTTTGACTTCAAAGCCTTTTCAACGTAATTCTTAAACTGTCTTTCTCTAACCCCATAAATCCTCTTTACTTTCTGTTTCTCTCTCAATTGTCTACCATAATATGATTGACTTTTGGCAATCTTTGCTCCATGAACACCAGGAGCAATATTAAGACGAGTTAATTTTGCCCCTTTACCAAAAAGATCAACACCTTCTCTCCTTGACAATCTATCTTTTGGACCAGTATATCTTCCCATATTAAATTAAACCCTCCTCTTCTTTTTAGGCCTTGGGCCGTTGTGAGGAAGAGGAGTAACATCAGCAATCAGAGAAATCTTCAAACCCGAACTTCTAATTGCTCTTAAAGCAGCGTCTCTGCCTACACCAGGCCCTTTTACATAAACCTCTAATTCTTTCAAATTGTACTCTTCCTTAGCTCTATTCAAGACTCTTTCAACAGCTGTAGTAGCTGCAAATGGTGTAGCTTTTCTGGTTCCCTTAAAACCTGACGATCCTGATGATCCCCATAATAGTGTTCTGCCATCAATATCAGTAAGGGTCACTAGTGTGTTATTAAAGCTAGCTGAAATATAAATTCTTCCTTTGTTTATTTCTTGCTTTTTTGTTGCCATTTATTTCTGCTCCTTTGATTGTTGCATTTTTGCCAACATTTCTTTCTTAAATGCTCCTACTGTCTTCCTCTTTCCTCTTTTCGTTCTTGCATTCCTTCTTGTCCTTTGACCTCGAACAGGAAGGGATCTAGAGTGTCTAATTCCACGATAAGAACCTATTTGCTTCAAGCGAGCAATGTCTGTTCTAACCTTCCTCAACAAATCACCCTCAACAGGTAACGCTTCTACCTCATTAACCACGCTTTTCAACTCCTCAGGCTTTAAATCTTTAAGAACAATATTTTCCTTTAAGTTTAGCTTTGACAAGATTTGTCTTGCCGTTGGCCAACCTATCCCCTTAATTCGAGTCAAGGCAAAACCCAGCTTCCAATTGTCGTTTAATTCTACTCCTGCAATTCTTGCCATATTAATCAAAATTAACCTTGGCGTTGTTTATGCCTTGGATTTTTGCAAATAACATATAAAACCCCTTTTCTTTTTACAATCTTGCAATCTTTGCACCTTTTTTTAATTGATGATTGAACTTTCATAATTAATATTTATAGACTATTCTTCCTCTTTCCTTGTCATAGGGTGAAAACTCCACCTTCACCCTATCCCCGGGAAAGATTTTAACATAACTTTTTCTCATTTTCCCCTTTAAAATTGCCAAAACCAATCTCCCATCCAAAAGCTGCACCCGAAACATGGTATTAGGCAAAGCCTCTTTTACTACCCCATCAAATGTTTCAAAGTTTTTCATTCGCAAATCAAGCAATCAAAACCCTAGGTAATAACCAAGGGACCCTGCGGCGTAACTGCCACAGTATCTTCAAAAAGCGCTGATATTTTACCATCTTGAGTTGAAATTGTCCAACCGTCTTTTTCAATCACCAATTGTTCACCGCCCGAAACATAAATTACCTCAATCGCAAATACCATTCCTACCTTTATCTCGGGGGTATTTTGTGCCTCAGTATAAACAAAACCTGGAATCTGTGGTTCTTCATGAAGCTCCTTTCCTATTCCATGTCCAAAAAGAGATCTCACAGCCTTAAAACCAGACTTTTTTAATCTTTCTTCAATAGCTTTGGAAATATGATAAATTCTTTTTCCTGCTCTTGCGTTGTCAATAGCCAAATCTAAAGCCTCCTTGCCTGCTTTTAAGAAATTCTCTTTCTTTTTATCCTTCCCAATCAATAGACTGAAAGATGTATCTGTATGGAATCCCTCAAAAAACATCCCTAGATCAACACTCACCAAATCACCATTTTTAAAAACCATTTCTTTTTTAGGAATACCATGAACAATACCTTCATTTACATTTATACAGGTTGCCCAATGATAACCTGGAACCATTTTAAAAGAAGGACGACCACCAAGTCTAACTATTTGCTTATCCGCCTGCTCTTCAATCTCCCAAGCGGAAACACCCTCCTTAACCATAGACATAAGGTTATGCTTAATCTCAGAAAGCCTCCTGCCTCCTTCTCTCATAATTTCAATCTCTCTTCTTGATTTGATTGTAATTCCATTAAAATTTTTCATTTTTTTGACCATCCTATCCTTTCTAAAATTTCTGCTGTAACTTCATCAATTTTTGCCTCTCCATTTACCTTAACAAAATAATCCTTATTTCTAAGAAAATCCAAAAGAGGCAAAACATTCTCCTTATATTCAATAAATCTTCTTCTTACAACTTCTTCCTTATCATCTTCTCTTTGAACCAAAGTTTCGTCACAAACATCACAAATATTATCAACATGTGGAGGATTGGTTAAAAGATTATAAACAGCTCCACATTTTGGGCAAACTCGACGGGAAGACAATCTTTTGATAGACTCTTCCTCATCAACCTCAAGAAAAACAACATAATCAACCTTTTTATCTCTTTTATCTAGCCACTTCTCAAGATCTAAGAATTGACCCAAAAAACGAGGGTAACCATCAAAAAGAATATCTTTTTCTTTGGGAACATTTCTATCAAGATAATCAAAGACCAATTCCGTCATCTTCTTCTCAGGAATCAACTTGCCGGAATTCACTATCTCCCTAATAGAAGAATCTGTTTTTGCCAACTGGCGAGAGAAAGCTCCCGCTTCAAAATAAAAAAGGCCCAATTTCTCAGAGATAATCTTTGATTGAGTTCCTTTTCCTGACCCTGGCAAACCTAAAATTATAATGTTCATATCTAGCTTTCTTCAAAAAAACGATCATATTTTTTCATTACCAATTGCGACTCTAGATTTCTCATTACCTCCAAGACAACAGAGACAACAATCAAGACCCCTGTTCCCCCCACAGCTAAGTTATCAATCCCAAAAAAACTTTGAATTAAAGATGGCATTATAGCCACTAGACCTAAAAATATAGCTCCCGCCAAAGTTATTTTCGATAAAACGCTGTTCAGGTAAGAGACTGTTTGCGAACCCGGCCTAATACCAGGAATAAACCCACCGCTCTTTTGAAGATTTTCGGCTATTTTTTCAGGATTAAAAATAACTGCTGTATAGAAAAAAGTAAAACCCACAACTAGTAAAAAATAAGCAGCATTATACCAAAATGAACGAGGAGTAAAACTATGGACAAAGAAATCTCCCAAAGCTTTTAGCCTAGGGTCACTTGCATTAACCAAAAACTGGCTTACAAAAGACGGCATCATTACTACTGAAACAGCAAAGATGATAGGAATTACATTGGCTTGATTAAGCCTTAATGGCAAATAAGAAAAATTAGTGCCAACAATTCTTGTTCTTCGAGAATAATTAACTGGTATTTTCCTTATTGCTTCATTCATATAAACTATTAAACCTATTACCAAAAGAAGAACTAAAGCAAAGACAATTGTTTTCAATAGATCTTGAGCTTCAACTATTGTTACTGACTGAGTGATAACAACAGGAAGCCTAGCAATAATACCGGCAAAAATCAAAAATGAAACCCCGTTTGACACACCATATTCTGTAATTAAATCCCCCATCCACACAGCAAGACTGCTGCCTGCGACCATGGTAATAATCAAGGCAGCCAAGTTTAGAGGTTCAAGTTGATTTATTACGCCTTGATTCTTAAGTAAAAAGTACATTGCCAAGGCCTGAAAAGAAGCCAAAGGTAATGTTAGATATCTTGTATAACGATCAATCTGCTCTTGTCCATACTCTCCCTCCTTACTAAGTTCCTCAAGCTTAGGAATAACCACCTGCAAAAGTTGAATAATAATTGAGGCACTAATATAAGGCCCTAACCCCAAAGCCATTACTGAAAAATTAACCAAGGTGCCACCTGAGAAAATATCCAAAAGTGAAAGTATGGGGCTTGAAACAAAAAGTGACTTTAGCAAATTTGTATCAATACCAGCAGCAGGGATATGTGCAGCCAGCCTAAAGAAAAAAAGAGTCAAAAAAGTAATCAAAAGTTTTTTCCTGATATCAGGCTGTTTAAAAGCACTATTGAAAAACTTAAAAAGAGAGGAAAACATCTTTTTTTAAACTTCCACTTTACCTCCAAGAGATTCTACCTGTTTTAAGACAGAATCTGAGACAGGCAGTTTAATAGTCAAATTTTTCTCAAGTTTACCCCCTCCAACTATCTTTATTCCTCTTTTTTTAGCATCGGAAGCTTTAACTAATTTTTCCTTGACAAGAAGGCTAGCATCTACAACAGAACCTTCAGTCAACTTGTTAAGAGAACCTATTTTAACTACAACAGGTTTAATCCGAGGAGACAATCTTCCCTTGCCGCGCAAAAAGGGAAGCCTTTTTATAAAAGACTTTTTAACTTTAAAACCTTCAAATACAACCCCAATTTTTCCTCTTGTCTTTTGCCCTTTCTGGCCACGACCAACAGTGTGGCCACCCTTACCACTTCCATAACCTCTACCAATTCTTTTCTTTCTTTTTTCAACCAATTTTATCCTTGTAATCATAATTCATTTTAACTCCTTTTGGATACAAGATCCGCTAAAGTCCTCAGAGCTTCAATAGTAGCATAAACATTGGAAATCTTGTTTTTGGTTCCAAGTATTTTACCTACAGCATCTTTAACTCCAGCAGCATCCAAGACCACCCTTATAGCTCCTCCCGCAATGATACCTGAACCAGGTGGAGCTGGCTTAAGAAGGATCTTAGCAGCAGAATATTTCTGAGAAACCCCAAAAGGAATAGTAGTACCAGACAAAGGAACTTTAATCATTCTCTTTTTAGCTGCTTCAAAAGCTTTGTTAATTGCGCCCCTTACATCTGATGCTTTTGCCAAACCAACACCAACTTTACCCTTTTTATCTCCAACAACAACCAAAGCAGAAAATCTTATTTGATTCCCACCTTTAGTTTTCTTTGAGATCCTCCTAATTTCAATCACGGTCTCAGACATCTCTTGAAAACCCTCTTCAACTAGTTCCTTTTTGATATCAATGTCTACCATTTTAAAATTCCAAACCTCCTTTCCTTAATCCTTCAGCTAAAGCTTTAATTCGGCCGTGATAACGATAACCATTCCTATCAAACGCAATCTTTTTTATCTTTTTCTTCAATGCTTCTTTGGCCATAAGTTCCCCCAATTTGAAAGACGCCTCTTTCTTAGTATTTTTGCCCTTTATACTCAAAGTTGACATGCCCAATAAAGTCTTACCAGTATCATCAACAATCTGAGCAAATATGTTCCTGTTGGAACGTGACACGACCAACCTCAGCCTTTTATCTTTTTCTTTATTTTTAATTATTTGTTTATTATCCTTCTTCATAATCATTTTAAGCTTGGGCCTTAGCAGCCTTACCTGCTTTTCTCCTTATTACCTCATCAACATATTTTATCCCCTTACCCTTATAAGGCTCGGGCGGCCTAACAGCTCTAATCTTAGCTGCAATCTGGCCCACTTTCTCCTTATCAACACCCTCAACTGAAATAATATTTTTCTCCACCTTAAAAGAAATACCCTCCGGCGGATTAATCTCCACAGGATGAGAAAAGCCGATGTTCATAACAAGCTTCCCATTTGAAATTTCGGCTCTATATCCTGTTCCCACCAATTCAAGCTGTTTGTTCCAACCCTCAACCACTCCCTTAACCATATTAAAGATTAAGGATCTAAAAGTGCCATATAGCATATTTGCCATCTCGCCATCCGAGACTTTTTTAATTATTATTTTTTTATCATCCAAAACAACCTGTAATTTATCAGGCAAAATTTTCTCCAAGGTTCCCTTTGGACCTGAGACTTTTATTTTCTTTCTGCCTAACTCAACAGTTACTCCTTCAGGCAATTCTATTGGTTGTTTTCCAATTTTACTCATAGCTTTACAATACCTTAGCGATAACCTCTCCTCCCAAGCCCTCTTTCAAGGCTTCCTTAGATGATATAACCCCTTTGGGAGTCGAAATTATTAGAATATAACGAGAGTGAAAATCTTTAATCTTCTTAAGATCCCAATAAACCCTAAGACCTGGTTTTGAAACCAGCTTAATATCAGTCAATATGGGCGACTTATTCTTATAAGCTAAAGAGATTTCAAGATAACCATCTGTCTCTTTAATTTCAGAAATAAATCCAAGTCTCTTAAGAACCTCTGCCACAGATTTAACCATCTTAGTTTTTCCAACCCTAACAGTTTTCTTACCAGCCAAAACGGCATTTTTAAGAATTATCAAGAAATTTCCGACTATGTAATTAGTTTGTTTCATATGCCTACCAGCTTGCCTTTTTAACTCCAGGGATATTCCCTTTAACTGCCTCCTCTCTAAAGCAAAGTCTGCAAAGACCATATTTTCTCATATAACCTTGCTGTCTTCCACATAAACTGCAACGGTTCCTATAACGAACCTTGTACTTTAGTTTTTTCTTCTCTCTAACTTCTTTTGCCGTAGTTGCCATATATTTTAATTTTTCTTCTCAAAAGGCATTCCCAAAAGTTCTAAAAGCCTTTTGGACATTTCCTTATTTTTGGTTGTCGTCACAATTGTAATCTCTAGTCCAAAAGGTTTGGTAACTTTGGAAACATCGATCTCTGGAAAAATAGTAAAATCAGACAAACCTAAAGTATAATTTCCCTCCCTATCAAAAGAATCAATAGGAACCCCCCTAAAATCATTAAGCCTGGGCAAAACTATCGCAAAAAGCCTTTCTAAAAAGCTAAAAGCCCTCTTGCCCCTTAAGGTACATTTAAGACCAACCGGTGCACCTTTTCTTACTCCAAAAGCTGAAACTGAGATTCTAGCCTTCCTTACCGAAGGCTTTTGCCCAGTTATAGTTGCTAAATCTCTCGACCAAGAATCTATTATATCCTTGTTTTTAATAGCTTCACCTGCTCCCACATTAACTACAACTTTCTCAATTGAAGGCACGGCCAAAGGATTTTTAATTTCAAATTCCTCCATTAACTTTTTAACAACTTCGTTTTTGTATTTCTCTTCAATGTTTAGCATATTTAATCAATTTTACTTTTACATTTTTTACAAAACCTGTATTTTTCATTTGCTACCAACTTAAAACCAACTCTTGTTGCTTTATTACATTTTGGACAAATCAAAGCTAGTTTAGAAAAGGGTAGTGGCCTTGGAACCTCATAAATACCTGCTTTTTGCTCCCCACCACCCTTAAAATGCCTTTTATAAAGATTTACCCCTGTTACAATAGCTTTTCCTTCTTTAGGAAATATTTTCTCAATCTCACCCTCCCGGCCCTTATCTTTACCGGATATTATCCTAACTTTATCTTTTAATCTAAATTTCAAAGTCATAGCTTTTAAACAACCTCACGTGCCAAAGAGGCAATCTTTGTATAACCCAAATCTTTTATTTCCTTAGCTATCGGACCTAATATTCTAGTACCTCTTGGCAAACCTTGTTTATCTATTATTACACCTGCGTTATCATCAAATCTTATGTATGTTCCATCTCTTCTTCTTATTTCTTTCTTAGTTCTAACTATTAAAACTCTTACTTTTTCTTTATCTGAAACTATACCTGCAGGATCTGCTCCTTTAACCACACAGTTAACGACATCTCCAATTGTGGCTTTTCTTCCAATCTTGGAGGACATGCCAATAACCATCAGTCTTTTGGCACCCGAATTATCTGCTGGTTTTAAAATACTTCTTAATTGAATCATTTCTTCTTAGCCTCCTTACTAACACTTTTATCTTTATCTCTTTTCTTGCTAGCAACCTTTTCAGGTCTTGACTTTTCATCTTTATTATCTAAGACTTTAACAATTTTCCATCTCTTTAGATGGCTAAATGGCCGAGAAGGTACAAATAAAACCGTCTTTCCAACTTCAACACCTAACTCGTCGTGAACCTGATACTTTTTACCCCTTCTCATTTTTTTACCATAAATAGGATGGGTTACAACTCTTTCTACTAAGACAGTTGCCGTCTTGGCCATCTTTTTACTAATAACTTTTCCTCTAAATACTTTCATATTTTATTCCTTTTTTTTAGACGACTTCTCAAATATCTCTTTTTCTTTTATCAAAGTCAAGATTTGTGCTATATCACGCCTTAAATTTTTTAAAACACTTGTATTTTTTAGTTTACCAGCTTTGATTTTTGCGTAAGAAAAAATTAATTCCTCTTTCTTTTTTTGAACTAGAGCAATTATTTCTGGTAACTGTTTTTTTCTCAAAAGCTGTAAATCTTTCTTTTTCATAATTATTCTTCCTTTCTAATCATTTTTGTTTTAAAAGGCATCTTGGCCGCAACTTTTTCAAAAGCTCTTTTTACCACATCTTCAGGAATTCCTGTAACTTCATAAATAATTCTTCCCGGTTTAACTACCGCCACATAATGACTTATATCACCCTTTCCTCCACCCATTCTCTGTCCTGCAGCTCTTGCAGTTACAGGTTTATCAGGAAATACTCTAATCCAAACTTTACCACCTCTTTTAATACTATGCGTAATTACTCTTCTACCTGCCTCAATCTGATTACTTGTTAGCCATCCTCTCCCCAAAGATTTCAAAGCAAATTCTCCAAATGCAATCTCAGAAGCTTGGGTTGAAATACCCTTTCTTCTGCCTCTAAAATCTTTTCTATATTTTCGTCTTTTGGGTTGTAACATATTTATTTTTCTTTCTTTTTATGAATATAAACCTTTACTCCCACATAACCTTTCTTAGGTAGAGCTGGAACTTGAGCATAATCAATATTTTCTCTTAAAGTTTGTGTTGGGACAGAACCCAGATGGAATTTTTCCACTCTTGAGATATCAGCTCCTTCTATTCTTCCTGATAGAATTACTTTTACCCCAAGTGCCCCAGCCTGCATAACCCGCTCCATAGCCTTGGTCACAACCCGACGATGTGGCATTCTTCTTTCCAAATCCGAAGCTATTCTAGTTGCCACTAAATAAGCAGAAAGCTCCGGATCTTTGGTCTCATTTATCTTAAAGTCAATCTTTAGGTCCTTAACACTTTTACCATTTTTTGAAATCAGATCAATAACCTGTTTTTTTAGTTCTTCAAGACCACTACCCCCCCTTCCAATAACGACACCCGGCCTTGAAACAGTTATAATAATTGTCATTGTTTTAGGTAATCTTTCAATCTCAACATCAACAATTCCGGCCATTCTTAGCTTGTCAAAAAGAAAACGACGAATTTTTATATCCTCAAGCAAAAACTTCTTATATTCCTTCCCTTCAGAAAACCAACGAGACTTCCAGGGCAAGAAATTGCCCAACCTAAAACTAATTGGATTTACTTTTTGTCCCATTTTTAAGCCTTATCCTCCTTTCTCTTTCTTATAACTTTCTTACTCAAGCTTTTCTTGCTAGCCACTTTATTAGACTCTTTTTTAACTACAGTTTTCTTTTCTCTTGCTGGCTCTTTCTCTTTATCTTGCAACTTGGGTTTTGTTTCCTTTGCTGTCTTTTCTTCTTCCGCCGATGACAAAATAACCCTAATATGACTCATTCTCTTTTTAATAGGATGCCACTGACCTCTTGAAACCGGACGACCTCTTTTCAAAACCGGCCCTTCATTTGCCACAATTTCCTTAATCTTCAAATTACTTATCTCCACTCCTTTTTGTCGAGCATTGGCAACAGCAGATTTTATCACCTTTTCTACAAAGTAAGCACCTCTTTTGGCAACAAAAGGTAAAACTTGCAAAGCCTGTTCAACTGAAAGTTTTTTAACTTCAGCCAAAATTGGCCTAATTTTCTTAGGTGACAATCTTATATATTTTTGTTCAGCTATAAACTCCATAACTTTATGTCTTTTCAATTACCCTCTTAACAACCTGCCCATGACCACGGAAGGTCCTGGTAGGCGCAAACTCTCCTAGTCTATGCCCAACCATATCCTCGGTTACAAAAACATCAACAAAGATTCTGCCATTATGAACCTTAAAATATTTGCCCACAAACTCAGGAGGTATTTGGCTTGATCTCGCCCAAGTTTTAATGGGATTGTTCTTGTCTCCCATGCCAGAGTCAACCTTCTTGAGAAGGTTCTTATCTACAAAAGGACCTTTTTTAGAACTTCTTGACATATTGATTAAGAGTGTTTACCTCTCTTTCTTGGCTTAACTATAAATTTATCAGAATATTTTCTCTTCTTCCTAGTTTTGCCAACTGCAGGCTTACCATAAGGCGTCTTAGGATATTTCATACCAACACCGCTTCTCCCTTCTCCTCCTCCATGAGGGTGAGAATCTGGATGCTGAGCCACACCTCTAACAGTTGGCCTTATGCCCATTCTTATTTTTCTTCCTGCTTTACCCAAATTCCTCATTCTAAAGTCCTCATTTCCAACCTGCCCAACAGTAGCATAACAGGCAGAATCAAACCTTCTTACCTCTCCCGAAGGCAGCTTAACCAAAGTATTCTTCTCCTCCCTCCCAAAAACAACCGCTGCAAGGCCAGCTCCCCTTACCATCTGCCCACCCTTGCCAGGCTTAATTTCTATATTATGAACTTTTGTCCCAACTGGAATTTTGCCTAAAGGCAAAGCGTTACCTGGCTCAATAGGCGCATTCTCGGAGGCAACAACAATATCACCCTCTTTTAATCCCGATGGCGCTATTATATAACCCCTATCTCCATCTTGATAGACCAAAAGTGCCACCAACGCGTTCCTGTTTGGATCGTATTCAATTGATTCTACCCTTGCTTTTACATCCCTCTTACTTCGTTTAAAATCTATCACCCTTAAAAATCTTTTTACTCTTCCTCCTTGGTGTCTGACGGTAATCTTGCCAGAGAAATTTCTTCCTGATTTTTTAGGTAATATTTTCTTTATTTTTTTCATTTTTTCTCTTCAAAAAGATCAATCTTATCTTTGCCTGAAAGAGTAACAACAGCCTTCTTAAAAGCTGATTTTCTAACTATTCTCCCCAAATAATTCTTCTTAACTTCAGGTTTATGATTTATAGTCCTTATTTTTGAGACCTTAACTTTAAAGATTTTTTCAACCAGCTTTTTAATCTCGCTTTTATTCATCTTCACATCAACTTTAAAGGTGTAATTACCCCTTTTTGCTTCCACTAAACTCTTTTCTGTTATAACCGGCCTTAGTTTAATCATTTTTTCTCTTTAACTACTTTTGAAACAGTCTTTTTATTTTTATTTTCTTCAAAAATACTGTAATCTAAGATTAATGCCTTAGAATTATAAACATCATAGGCATTAAGATTTTTCCAAGAAATTATTTTAACTCCCTCAAGATTAGACAAACCTAAAACCTTGGTTTCTTTGGGTAAGACAATTAATATCTTTCCCAAAGGCAAATTAGCCTTACTGGACAAAACTTTAAGTAATTTAGAGCCATCTTTAGCTTTTTTCAACAAAGATAAGTCTTCTATAACAAAAATCATATTTTCTTTTAGCTTTGATAAAAGAGCCAAAGACAAGGCTTTTTTCTTAAAGATTTTGGGTAGTCTCAAAAGCCTCTTTAGACCTGAAGGACCATGAGCCAGACCCCCACCAACAAAAATTGGGGCAGATTTAGCACCATGCCTTGCTCCCCCTGTTCCTTTTTGTCTATAAATCTTACGGGTCGAGATATTTACACCAGAACGAGTCTTTTTAACAGGCCTGATTTTATGCAAATTAGACTCATAAAACCTAAGAGCCTGTGATAAAACAACCTCCGGACTTTTCTCAAATAACTTATCAGACAATTCTACCTTACCTTTTTCTTCGCCTTTTAATGAAAACAAATTAACTTTCATATCTAACTTGAAATTTCTTCTTTCTTAACTTCCCCTTTTTCCTCTTGAGAAACTTCTTCTGTCTGCACAACCTGTGCGCTAGGACCCTCAGTTGTAAGTTCAGAAAGTTTGCCCGAGGCAAGCTTCTTAACAGTCAAAAGCCCACCTTTTATTCCCGGAACCGGTCCAGAAAGGCCTATTAAACCATTCTCTTTATCAATTGAAACAACTATCAGATTTTTAACTGTCACAGTTTGTGATCCCATCCTACCAGCCATTCTCTTTCCCTTATAAACTCTTCCAGGTGTCGTCCTTTGACCAATTGAACCAGGAGCACGATGCCTATCAGACTGCCCATGTGTTTTGGGACCACCAGCAAACTTCCATCTTTTAACCACACCAGCAAATCCTTTCCCTTTGCTAATTCCAGTCACAGAAACAAGATCACCAACCTTAAAAATTTCAAAAGGATCAATCTTGTCCCCCACCTTTAAATCAGGCTCTTTATCTAATCTTATCTCCTTAATAAATTTTGGGGCTTTATCAGACTTAATTAAAGATTTTAGATGACCCAAAACAGATTTGCTGAGATTTTTTTTCTTTTTCTCTCCAAACGCAAGCTGAATTGCAAAATAGCCATCTTTTTCCCCTTTTTTAATTTGACTGACAGTGCATTTGTCAGCTTTAATCCATGTTACAGGAACTCTTACACCTTTAATAAACATCTGACTCATTTCTGATTTTGTCGATAAAATTGTTTTTAACATATATAATCTATATAAGCACAAAAAAAAGGCGCCTCAGGCGCCTATTGCCAAAGGCAAACAACAAAACCGTGGCTAATGACGAACCTTATCCACGATAGTAAGATTATAACAAAAACAAAAGAAAGTGGCAAGAACAAATAAAAGGGGGAGAGAGTAGAAGAGTAGAAGTTAGATATAGTAGAAAGAAGTAGGTAGCAATCTTGTTAGTTATTAAGAATTACCCACCAACTATTAATTTCCTTACTACTTTCTACTTCTTGGTTAATAGTTAATAGTTAATAGTTAATAGTTAACTGTTAATTGTTAACTTACATCTTAATTTCAATTGAGACTCCTGCCGGAAGCTCGAGGTTAGAAAGAGAGTCAATTGTTCTCTCAGAAGGATCATGAATCTCAATTAATCTTTTATGAACTAGAACCTCAAAATGCTCTTGCGAATCTTTGTCAGTAAAAGGAGACCTTAATACAGAAACAACACTTCTTTTAGTGGGAAGGGGAATTGGGCCAACTATTTTAGCACCAGTAGCAATAGCGACATCTAAAATTTTAGCTGCCGCTTCGTCTATGACTCGATAGTCATAACTTTTGAGCTTAACCCTCAATCTTCCTGCTGGCATAAAATATTGGCCTTAAAGAGCTATTTTTAAGCAATTATTTTTGTAATAACACCTGCACCAACTGTGCTTCCACCTTCACGAATGGCGAATCTGAAACCTTCTTCCATAGCAACAGGTTGAATCAATTTAACCTTCATCTTAGCATTATCACCAGGCATAACCATTTCTATACCTTCAGGCAAAGTTACTTCTCCTGTAATATCAGCAGTTTTAATAAAGAATTGGGGCTTATAACCTGAGAAGAATGGAGTGTGCCTTCCTCCTTCATCCTTACTCAAGATATAAACTTCTGCCTCAAACTCGGTATGAGGAGTAATTGTTCCAGGCTTGGCCAGAACTTGACCTCTCTCGACTTGATCTTTTTCAATACCGCGCAATAAAACTCCAACATTGTCTCCGGCTTCAGCATAATCAAGAGTCTTTCTAAACATCTCAAGACCAGTAACTACAGTTTTCTGTGTTGGTCTAAGACCAACCATTTCGACTTCCTCATTTACAGTTAGTTTACCTCTTTCAACTCTACCTGTAACAACCGTACCTCTTCCTTTAATAGAGAAAACATCTTCAATTGGCATCAAGAAAGGCTTATCAACATCTCTTTTTGGCTCAGGAATATACTCATCTACAGCTTTCATTAACTCCAAAATTTGTTTTTCTGCTTCAGGATCTCCTTCTAAAGCCTTAAGAGCTGAACCCCTAATTACAGGCACTTCATCACCAGGATACTCATATTTCTTAAGAAGCTCACGAACATCAGCTTCAACCAAATCAACAATTTCTGGATCATCAACAGTATCAATCTTGTTCAAGAAAACTACAATTGCAGGAACGTTTACCTGACGAGCTAAAATAACATGCTCTCTAGTTTGAGGCATCGGACCATCAGCAGCTGAAATAACCAAAATAGCACCATCCATTTGAGCTGCACCAGTGATCATGTTCTTGATATAGTCAGCGTGACCAGGAGCATCAATATGAGCATAATGACGTTTTTCTGTTTCATACTCAAGATGAGATATGTTAATGGTAACACCTCTCTGTTTCTCTTCTGGAGCGTTGTCAATTTCATCAAACCTATAAGCTCTTGTATTATTTCCAGGTTGCTTGGATAAAACAGTAGTAATAGCCGCAGTTAAAGTGGTCTTACCATGATCAACATGGCCAATAGTTCCAACATTTACATGCGGTTTTGTTCTCTCAAATTTTTGTTTTGTTTCTCCTGCCATATTTTTACTTTTATAGAGCACAAAGACCCTATCTTTTAAAATACTAGTGGTGATTATACTCGAGGCGAAAACGAAATGTCAAGAGGGATTTTTAATCCTATCCTCGAGGCATAGTCACCTTACCCGATTTCTCAATTATCTGATCAGCTATATTTCTAGGTACTTCTTCATAATGACTCGGCTCAATATAAGGAACAGCTCGTCCTTGGGAAATTGATCTAACCTTAGTCACATAGCCTGAAAGTTCGGCCAAAGGGGCAAAAGCATAAATATATGTCATATCCCCCTTTTCTTCAGTACCTTGAATCTGAGCTCTCTTTGAAGACAAATCTCCAATTATATCTCCCATAAATTCCTTGGGTGTAGCAACCTCTACCTTCACAATTGGTTCAAGCAGAACCATATCAGCCTCTCTTACAGCCTGTTCAACTGCCATCGAACCGGCAATCTTGAAAGCAATTTCTGAAGAATCAACTTCATGATAAGTGCCATCATAAAGATAAACTGCCAAATCAGTAATTGGATAGCCAGCCAAAACACCATTCTCAAGCTTCTCTCTAACACCTTTTTCAACAGCAGGAATAAATTCCGCAGGAATTGCTCCACCTTTTATCTCAGAAATAAACTTAATACCCTCTCCCCTTCCCAAAGGTTCAACTCGAAGAAAGCAATGTCCATACTGCCCTCGACCCCCAGTTTGTCTAATATACTTACCTTCGCCTTTACCAACTTTCTTAATAGTTTCTTTATAAGCCACTTGCGGAGCCCCAATCTTGGCTTCAACACCAAACTCTCTTTTCATTCTATCAACTAAAATCTCAAGCTGAAGTTCGCCCATCCCAGAAATAATTGTCTGGCCAGTTTCTTGATTTGATTTAACACGAAAAGTCGGGTCCTCGTCCAGAAGTTTGCCCAAAGCTATACCCATTTTTTCCTGATCAGATTTTGTAGCCGGTTCAATTGCTAGGGAAATAACAGGCTCAGGGAATTTTATTGATTCAAGGATAATCGGTTTGTTAGGATCACAAAGAGTGTGACCAGTAGTGGTATCTTTCAAGCCAACTGCTGCCACAATCTCACCAGCATAGGCTTCTTCAATTAATTCTCTTTGATCAGCATGAAGTAAGACAAGTTTGCCAATCCTTTCATTGACTAACTTTGTTGAATTTAAAACTTGTTGACCTGTCTTAATTATACCCGAATAGACACGCAAGTAAACCAAACGACCAACATGAGGGTCTGTCATCACCTTAAAGGCAAGAGCCGAAAACGGAGCTTCATTTTTGGGCTCTCTAATTTCAGCTTCCTGAGTCTTGGGATTAATACCATGAACTGGCGGTAAATCTAAAGGAGAAGGTAAATATTCAACTATTCCATTAAGCAATAACTGAATAATTGCAGTTCTATTATCTCCACCAAAAACCGGGAAAAACTTTCCAGAAACTACACCTTTCCTTATAGCTCTCTTAATTTCGGCCTCAGTTAGTTCTTCACCATTTAAATATTTAGCTAAAACATCGTCATCATATTCTGCAATTTTCTCTAGAAGCTCACCACGATATTTCTCAGCTATTTCCTTGTATTCAGCAGGAATTTCATCTTCAACCAACTTGTTATCCTCGATCCCAGAATAAGTAAACGCCTTCATTTTTATCAGATCTATTGCACCCCTCAAGTTGTGTTCTATACCTATTGGGTAAATCACTGGTGCTGCATTTGCCCCCAATCTTTCATAAATTGATTTCAAACTACCCTCAAAATCAGCACCAATAAGATTAAGCTTGTTTAAGACACAAATTCTTGGAACTTTATATTTATCAGCTTGACGCCAAACAGTCTCTGATTGACTTTCAACCCCAGTTCTACCGTCAAAAACAACAACAGCACCATCAAGAACCCTCAAAGATCTCTCAACTTCAGCAGTAAAATCAATATGACCTGGAGTGTCAATAATATTAATTCTATACTGGCCATCCTTAACCGAAGTTTCTTGTTTTAAACTCCAAAATGTGGTAATTGCTGCTGAAACAATGGTAATTCCACGCTCTCTTTCCTGTTCCATCCAGTCTGTAGCAGTAGTACCCTCATCAACTGAACCCAATCGATAAGTTCTTCCTGTTTCAAATAAAATTCTTTCTGTAGTTGTAGTCTTACCTGCATCGATATGAGCAATAATACCAATATTCCTAATCATTTCCATAGGGAGGTTACGGTCTTTTGTAGCCGTAAAAACCAAAGACGCTTTCTTTTTAGTAGCTTGAACTTGAGACATAGGCTAAATTACCAACGGAAGTGAGCAAAAGCCCTATTGGCTTCTGCCATTTTTTCCATATCTTGTCTTTTCTTAACAGCAAAACCTTCTCCTTTCGAGGCATCTAAAATTTCTGCCGCTAATTTCTCTGAAAAGGTGTGAAATTCACTATTTGATCTTGATCTCGCTCCCATAACAATCCAACGAATAGCCAGTGATTCTTTTCTTGGGCCACGCACAGCTACAGGAACTTGATAAGCTGCCCCTCCAATCCTTCTTGGTCTTACCTCCATCGTAGGTTTAACATTAGCTACAGCTTCAGCAAAAACTTTAATTGGATCAAGCCCCTTGCTTTTAATAATCTCAAAAGCTCCATAAACCTGTTTTTCTGCCACGCTCTTTTTACCGTCTCTCATCGAACAATTAATTAATTTTGCTACCAAACGATTTTTATAAACAGGATCTGGTTTTATTTCTCTTGGTTTTACTAGTCCTTTCCTTGCCATAATACTTTAATTAGCAGCCGAAGCTGATTGGGATGAGGCTGAGCCTCCCTTACCTTCTTTCTTAGCCCCATATTTACTTCGAGATGTCTTACGCCCCACTACACCAGTAGTGTCATACTTTCCACGGACAATCTTATACTTCACACCTGGTAAATCCTTTACCCTTCCGCCTTTTATCAACACAACTGAATGCTCGATTAACTCATGCCCTTCACCAGGAATATAAGCTGTAACCTCTTGTTTATTGGAAAGCCTAACACGAGCTACCTTTCGCAAAGCAGAATTTGGCTTCTTGGGTGTCATTGTTCTTACTTGCAAAACAACCCCCCTCTTGAAGGGAGATGGTAATTCACCATATTTCCTATCTTTTGCATTAAACCAGCGCCTAAGGGCCGCCTTTTTGGTCCTTTTAACTATTTTTTTTCTACCTTTTCTAATTAATTGTAATACTGTTGGCATAAATCATTAAAAACACAAAAAAACCTTTGTTTTGTTAACAATGGACAAGAACCAAAGGTAATTTGCTTGAATATTCTATCAGATTTTTGCCCCTTCAGGCAAACGAGCAGTTTCAGGTGTTACTGGAATCAGCCTTCCTATAATAACATTCTCTTTCAATCCTAAAAGATTATCCTCTTTACCTTCAAGTGAAGACTCTGTCAAAACTTCTGTTGTTTGCTCAAACGAGGCCGCAGAAAGCCAACTGTCTGTATAAAGCGATCTTCTAGTTATACCCAATATAACTTGCTGAGCGCTTGCGGGTTCACCACCTGCAGCCAAAACCTTTCTGTTCTCTTCCTCAAACGAAACCTTATCTACTAATTCACCGGGCAAGAAAGATGTATCTCCACAGCTTGCAACCTTGACCTTATCGCTCATCTTTCTAACTATTATTTCAAAATGCTTATCGTGAATTGCAATACCTTGAGATTCATAAACTGCTTTAACTTGAGAGATAATATACTCTTGAGCAAACCTCAAGCCTTTAATGGCCATTATCTCTCTTAAATCAAGTGGTGCTGACGCCAAAGGATAGCCAATTTCTATTTTTTGACCATTTTTAACAGTCAGGTTCAAAGTCTTGGGAATAATATATTCTCTTCTGTCTTTAAGACCAGAGGTAGAAGTTGAAACCACTACTTTCCAACCTTCTTCGGTTTCTGAAACTGTTACTTTACCTGCTATTTCACTAATTGGAGCTGTAACTTTTGGAGTTCTAGCCTCAAAGAGTTCTTCTACTCTAGGCAAACCTTGTGTCACATCAACACCCACCACACCAGCTGAGTGTTTGGTCCTCAAGGTTAACTGTGTACCAGGTTCTCCTATCGACTGTGCAGCAATTACCCCAACAGGAGTGCCTATCTCAACCATCTTCTTGTTTGAGAGATCCAAACCATAACATTTAGCACAAACACCGTGACTTAATTTACAAGTTAATGGAGAAAAAACCTCAATCTCTTCAATTCCAAGATCAATTATCTTTGCAGCTTTAACATCATCAATCAAATCACCTTTTGCAAACAAAACTTTCTTTGTCTTCGGAACAACAACATCAGATGATAAAACCCGACCTGTAATATTGAAAAGAACACTTTCTCTTTTACCTTTAAGACTTACTTTCAACCCCTCATCTGTTCCACAGTCCTCATCTCTAATAATAACATCGTGTGTCACATCAACCAACCTTCTAGTCAAATAACCAGCATCTGCAGTCTTCAAAGCAGTATCAGTAAGTCCTTTTCTTGAACCTCGGCTCGAAGTAACATATTCAAAAACAGACAACCCTTCCCTAAAGTTAGATTTAATTGGAAGCTCAACTGTTTTTCCAAGAGGATCGGTAATCAAACCACGCATTGCCGCAAGCTGTTTAACCTGGTCTCTTGAAGCTCTTCCAACTTTAGCATCAATAACCACTCTAATTGGATTGTCTTTATCAAAAAGCTCCCAAGTTCTATCAGCAAGTTCCTCACTTACTTCAATCCACACTTCCTCCGTAAATCTCTTCTTCTCTTGGGCTGTTATTAACCCTTGAGCATAATTACTTTCAATTTCAGCCAATCTCTTTTCAGCTTCCTTAATCATTTTATCCTTATCAGGATGAACTACAGCATCAAAAATAGACATAGAAATACCAGCAATAGAACCTCCCCAGAAACCTAGATTTTTAACCTTATCTATGGTATCAATAACAATCTTTTGGTCATAATCAGACAATACTCGATTAAATATATTTTTAATAACACTTGATGTAACCGCCTCATTTATAAAACCGAAACCTTCAGGAAGAACTTCGTTAAAGAATATTCTTCCCACCGATGTCTTTATAATTTTCCCATCCATTCTAAGAGATATCTCCTGTCTAATCTGAATCAAACCCGATTGATAGGCCAAAACCGCCTCATCTTTGTCTGAAAAGATAGTCTTGCAAGGAGAAATTCTATTATCAATATCTGTCAGATAATAAATTCCCAAGGCCATTTCCTTTCTAGAAGGAATAGCAATTGGCGAACCATCAGCTGGTTTAAGCAGATTTTTTTCAGGCATCATCAAGTTTTTAGCCTCATCAATTGCTTTTTGTGAAAGAGGTACATGAACAGCCATTTGATCTCCATCAAAATCAGCATTAAATCCACTACAGACAACCGGATGAAGTCTAATTGCGCTTCCTTCAATTAAAACAGGATAAAAAGCCAGAATACTTAACTTATGAAGAGTAGGAGCACGATTCAAAAGAACAGGATGGTTTTTGGTGATTTCCTCTAAGATATCAAAGACTTCATCAGGTCTTCTTTCAAGCATATTCTTAGCACTTTTGACATTTGGTGCAATACCTCTCTTGATCATCTCTCGCAAAACAAAAGGCTTAAACATCTCAAGAGCCATCTCTTTTGGCAAACCACATTCATTAAGTCTTAACTCTGGCCCAACTACAATTACACTTCGACCAGAATAATCTACTCTTTTACCCAACAAGTTTTGTCTGAAACGACCTTGTTTACCCTTCAACATGTCAGAAAGCGACCTTAGAGGCTGTTTACCTCTTCCTCGGCGAGTAGCTTTCTTTTGAGAAGCGTCAATCAAAGAATCAACTGCCTCCTGTAACATTCTTTTCTCGTTTCTCAAAATAATCTCTGGAGCTCCCAGGTTTATTAGATGCTTAAGACGATTATTGCGGTTAATTACACGGCGATAAAGGTCGTTTAGATCACTTGTTGCAAACCTTCCTCCTGAAAGCTGAACCATAGGCCTCAAATCAGGAGGTAAAACTGGCAAAACCTTAAGAATCATCCAGGCAGGATTTATCTTTGACTTGCGCATTCCATCAATTAGCTTCAACCTCTTGGCTAACTTTACAAATCTAGGAGTATTCTCTTTTGTCTGTAGCATCTCTTTACGCAAAGAGGCAGACAATTCTTCCAAATTAACTGTTTCCAAGGCTGACAATATAGCTTCTGCGCCAGTCTTTGTCTCAAAAAAGATGTCAGCTTGGTATGAACGAAGTTGATCTAACTCATCCTCACTTATAACATCAAAGACTTTGAGATTTTTAACCAGGCTTACCAAATTATCAAACAACTGATTTGTTCTCTCAACGTTTAAGTTGTGCTCGTCTGTTAAAAGCTGTTCTCTTTTTCTTAACTCAAGATCGATTTCAAGTTTGGCTAAAGAGGCTTGCTCTTTATTCTTAATCTTCTTATCTACCTTTTCTTTATCCTCAGAAGCAGATTTTCTCAAGACACTCTTCTTTTCTTCAAAATCTTGATCAAACTTCAAGATAGAATCCTTTCTAGCTTTATCTAAATTGATAATAGCTTCTTTCTTTCCTTTTTCATCCAGTTTTATTACCAAATGTCTAGCAAAGTAGATAACCTGTTCAACTGCTCTTGGGGGAATATCTAGAACAAGAGATATCTTAGAAGGAGCCCCTTTGAAATACCAAACATGAGCAACAGGAGCAACCAAATTGATATGCCCCATTCTCTCACGCCTGACCCTAGACAAAGTTACCTCAACACCACACTTGTCACAAACAACACCTTTATACCTTATTCTTTTATATTTACCACAATAACATTCCCAGTCTTTTGTCGGCCCAAAAATTCTCTCATCAAAAAGCCCATCTTTCTCCGGCTTCAAAGTCCGATAATTTATGGTCTCAGGTTTAGTTACTTCACCACGCGACCATTTCCTGATCTCCTCAGGGGAAGCAAGCTTAATTATTAAGCTTGTAAAATCAGTTAAGTCTTTAAAATCAGATAAAGGATCCATATTAATTATTTTCTTCCACAGGCAGCGTTTCATCCACCTCCATAGGACCTTCGGGATTTAACAATTCACTTGCAACCGCCACTTCTTTTGCGCCACTCGCCTCTTCCAATTCCAAACCCAATTCAGAGACCTCTTCACTAATTTCTCCTTCTTCCCTACTAACCCGACCGGAGGCCTCAATAGACAAACACAAAGAATTTAACTCCCGAACCAAAACTTTAAAGCTTTCAGGTACTGTCGACTGAGGAATGTCAACTCCTTTTACTATTGCCTCAAAAGCCTTAGCTCTTCCTACAATATCATCAGATTTAATAGTTAACATCTCCTGTAAAGTATAAGCAGCCCTGTGCGCCTCAAGAGCCCAAACCTCCATCTCTCCCAAACGCTGACCTCCCATCTGCGCTTTTCCTCCCAAAGGCTGCTGAGTTACCAGAGAATAAGGCCCGGTCGATCTAGCATGAGTTTTATCCTCTACCATGTGATTAAGTTTTATAATATAGGCAATCCCAACAGTAGTATCTTCAAGAAAAGCCTCCCCAGTTCTACCATCAAACAAACGCGCCTTTCCATTAACTGGCAGATTTGCCTTCTTAAGTTCATTTACAATTCTATCTTCACCAATCTCATCAAAAACAGGTAAGGCAACTTTTATACCCTGTTTTTGAGCTGCCCAACCTAAATGGCACTCTAAAAGCTGGCCCAAATTCATACGAGAAACCACTGAAAGTGGAGAAATAATTATATCAACCGGAGTTCCGTCTGCCAAGAATGGCATGTCAGCAACAGGCATAACCTTGGCAATTACACCCTTATTCCCGTGACGACCTGCCACTTTATCTCCAACAGTTATTTTTCTCATCTGTGCTACTCTCACAATAACTCTCTTGATTACTCCCGCACCAAGTTCATCTCCTTTTTCTCGATCCAAAATCTGAACATCAACAACAATACCCCTCTCTCCATGCGGGAGCCTTAAAGATGTATCTCTAACTTCACGAGCCTTCTCGCCAAATATGGCCCGCAAAAGCCTTTCTTCAGCAGTCAATTCTGTCTCCCCTTTGGGAGCAATTTTACCTACTAGAATATCATTAGGCCCAACCTCAGCCCCAACGACAACAATTCCATCTTCAGCCAAATTAGCCAGTTCAGATTCAGCAACGTTGGGAATATCTCTGGTTAATTCTTCTGGGCCAAGTTTCGTCTCAACTACATCAGCCTCATATTCCTCTATATTTATTGAAGTCATCAGGTCTTCTTTAACCAAACGGTCTGAAATCAAAATTGCATCTTCAAAACCGTAACCATCAAGGGACATATAGGCAATTAAGAGGTTTCTTCCCAACGCAAGTTCTCCATTTTCCATTGATGGCCCATCAGCCAAAACATCACCTTTTTCAACTCTATCTCCTGGTTTAACAACCACTCTTTGGTTATAACATGTTGATTGAGATGTTTTCTTGAACTTGGTCAAAAAGTAAGTTGCTGTTTTTCCATCTTTAGATATTTCTACCTCTTCAGATCCTTTATCTTCTGTCTCTTTATCTAACCTAATAACAACCTTTTCAGCATCAGCATAATCAACCACTCCAGAAAATTGAGACTCTATAAGACGCCCCATTCCCCTTGCTATTAGGCCTTCCATTCCTGTTCCTACAATAGGAGATTCCGGCTTAATTAAAGGTACAGCTTGACATTGCATGTTAGCTCCCATCAAAGCACGATTACCTTCATCATGAGCCAAAAACGGAATAAGAGAAGCAGAAGCTCCAACCACCTGCCTTGGCGTTACGTCAATAAGATCAACAAGATGAGTTGGTCCTTCTAAAACTGATCCTTTGTAACGAAAAGCCACTCTTTCATCCGTTATAAATCCATCTTTATCTATATTAACTCCGCAGTGAGTAATATGATATTCCTCTTCATCATCTGCTGGTAGATAAATTATTTCATCTGTCACCTTCACTAAGGTCTTTCCACCTTTTCTAATCTTTTCAACTTTTCTGTAAGGAGCTTCTATAAAACCATAATTATTAACTCTAGCATAAAGAGCTAAATAATTAACCAGACCAATGTTCTGACCTTCAGGAGTTCTAACTGGATCAATACGGCTATATTGAGAACTACTAACATCACGAATAGAAAACGAAGCTCTTTCCCGATTAATACCCCCAGTACCCATTACAGAAAGCTTTCTTAATATATCAAGCTCACTTAAAGGATTGGTATTATCTAAAATTGCCGAAAGCTGGCTCAATCTGAAAAATTCATTTAAAGACGCAACTAAAGGTCTGGCGCTAATCAGTAAAGATGGGGTAGGATTATCAGCAGGAGATATTAAGCTCATCTTTTCCTTGATAGACCTCTCAAGTCTTAACAACCCAACCCGAAAAGCGTTAGTTGATACGAGTTCACCAACTCTCCTTACCCTACGATTGGCCAAATGATCGATATCATCAACTTTTCCCTCACCGTTTTGAAGTCCAATTAGATACTTAAGAGTGAAAATGATATCCTCCTTTGTTAAAACCCAATTCTGCTTTACATTGGGAATGTCAAGACCCAACCTCTTGTTTATTTTAAACCTACCTACAGATCCCAAATCATACCTACGATGGTCAAGAAACATCCCTCTAAACAAACTTTCAGCATTTTCAAGAAGAACAGGCTCTCCCGGCCTCATCCTTCTGTAGAAATCAAGCAAAGCTTCTTCTTTATTGGTGGTAAGATCACGATTTAAGGTTGAAGAAATATATTTATGTTGAGGATCCTTATCTACTTCCTTAAAGAGAGACTGGATTTCATCATTAGTTTCAACACCAAATATACGCAAGAGAACACTAGCAGTTATTTTTCTTCTCCTATCAATACGGGCTGATATAACATCGTTTTTAGACACTTCAAATTCTAGCCAAGTACCATGCAATGGCCTAATTTCAGAATGATAAAGCATTCTTCCAGAAGAAGAATCAAGTTCACCAGAAAAATAAACCCCAGGAGAGCGAACCAATTGACTCACCACTGATCTTTCAACACCACTAATTATAAAAGTTCCTCTTGAGGTCATTTGAGGAATCTCTCCCAAAAAAACCTCTTGAGTCACTTTCTTACCATTTCTCTTATTAACTAAAGTGGCTGTAATTTTAAGAGGCACAGAATAGGTCAACCCTTTCTCCAAAGCTTTTTTGGAAGTTATTGTTGGTTCTCCTAAAGAAGGGTTTTCAAGATAAAGTTCCCAATTCTTACCAGTAAAATCTTCAATTGGAGAAATTTCTTTAAGCTCGTTTGATATAGCTTCATCTAAAAACCACTGCCAAGATTCCTTCTGAATAAAAGTGAGGTCAGCTGCTGTAAGATTACCTTTTTCCTCACTGAAATATACTCTGTGCTGGTTTTTGTTATTCATTGCCAAGGCAAAATTATTATCCTTTGTTGCTAAAAATACACACAAAAAAATCCCTTAATGGGAACAAACAAAGGAGCGTAAGCTACAGTTACGCCTAACGGTGATTATATATATATTTTTATATCTGTCAAGAGGAAAAAGACTCCCAGAAATTGTCAAACCTACTTCCTTAAATATTTTCTAATATTTGATTGGTGTTCCTCTAGAGTCTTAGCAAAGTAAACATTCCCCTTATCATCGTGCAAGTAGAACCAATAATTGCTTTCTTTTGAATAAATCACGGCTTTAATTGAAGAGATTCCAGGATTTGAAATTGGGGTTGGAGGCAATCCTTTAAATTTATAACTGTTAAATGGCGAGTTAATATCCATATCGTTCTTTGTTAAAATTGGCCACCACTTGCAATCAGGATTAAAACCAATACAATTTTTTGTCGCAACGGCATATTGTACCGAAGCATCAACCTGTAAAGGCCAACCACTTTTAAGTCTTTTAATCAAAATTCCTGCCACAATTGGGCGTTCACTCTCAGACCTTGTTTCTCTTTCAATAATTGAGGCAAAAATAATTACTTGCTCTAAACTCATACCTGTCCTTTTAATATCGTTCTCTAAAGGTTTTGTTTTAGCAAGAAAATTATTATAAAGAAGGCCAACAAATTTATCTGCAGTAATCTCTTTTGGTAAAAGATAAGTATCAGGGAAAAGGAAACCTTCTTTACCTTTTGATTCCTCAAGAAACTGATTATAGAAACTTGGAGAATTTTCAATATTTAGTTCTTTAATTAACTTTAAGGCTATTTCCTCTTTTCTTAAACCCTCAGGAAAAGTAACCCAAAAAAGACGGGGGCCAGAAATCAATTTATTAACTATCTGTTGCATCGTCTCAGATGGAGAAATCTGATACTCCCCTGCTTTGATTTGAGAAGATTTTCCTTGAAACTGAAAATAAATTTTGAAAGCCAAAGAACTCCTAATTAAACCTTCGTCCTGCAATTTTTTACCCACCTGACTGGCAGAAGAACCGCGAGGAACAACAAAACTCATAAATGCTTTAAAACCAGGGTCCTTGGGTTTAGTGGCTTCTTTCCACCAAACAAAACAAAATACAAAGATCAAGAAAAATAGAAGAGCTAAAAAAATGAAAACAATCTTTTTCATTAGAATTTCCTCTTGAAGACACTACTTAAACTTCCTCAATCAGAGCGCGTCTGTAGGTCTTTGTTTTAGGGTTATAAATATAAATGCGCCCACAAAAACAGGTTACTTTTTGATTCCCCCCAACATGTTTCTCTCTTTTACCCCCAGAAAGAGGTTTACCACAACCCACACATCTTCCTTGGGACAAAAGCCAGGCTTGAATGGGCGCAATAACATTCTTAAACATCAGTTCAGTCTAACAAAATTCAAAAACTAAATCAACTAGTTGATCTTTCAAGATAATTCTCAAGTATCAAGGAGGCAGCATAAGCATCTTCAAGAGATCGCCTTTTTTTTCTCTTAATTCCTGCCTCAAGAGAAAGGAGTTGAGCTTCTTTAGAAGTTAAAGTTTCGTCTTGAAAAACAATAGGTACTTTTAATATTCTCTTTAACTTTTGCCCAAAAGCGACACTCTCTTTTTTCATCCTTCCTTCCGAAACCCCCAAAACAACTTTCTCTATTTTTTCTTTTTCAACCACATCCAAAATTTTTCTAATAATAAAATCCTCACTCCTAAATCTAATTACACCAAAAGGAAAAGGAAACTTACTCTCAGCTATCGCCAAACCCACCTTCGATTTTCCATAATCTACGCCTAATATTTTCATAAATTAGAAGAGTCAAAAACCCCTGCTGAATCTTGTGAAACAATTCTTGCTCTAACAACCAAACGTCTTGGCTTTCTTGGATCCCCAGGTGGTGTACAAGTAACCAGTGTCAAATAAGAATCTGATGAATTCTGTTCCAATACTTGAATATCAGAAGGAGCTACTTCAAACATATCTTCAACTCGATAGGTGTACTCAATACCATCAAAATAAACATAAATCGAATCTCCTTTTTCTAAAGTGGGCAAAAGAGAAAAAATAGAAATATATTTCTTAGGATCATAAAATCTAGGCAAAATTGAATGGCCAAAAATAACTGCATTTCCACGTCTACCAGGCAAGGCGGTACCAGGATATTGAATTAAATGGTCATTCAAATCTTCTCCCCCTATTGCCACCACTGCGTTCTCAATCCGCAATTTGGGTATAGAAAGATTGTAAAATGTAACCTTGGGTAAATTAAAATCTTCCTTTCTCAATCCACCCTCAAACCAATTACTAGCTTTTGTGTAATCTTTACCAGAAAAAAAATCTATGTCAGATTCTGCCAGTGGAACCAAAAATGATGGGTATTTATCCCGAGAGAGAATTTCATATTTTAAAATTGGATAAAAAGTAACAGCCAAAACAAAAAAGCCAAAAAAACCCATTAAAAAAGCCAAGACTCTAATCAGTAACTTATTTTTCCTAATTTTCATAATTCTAATTTACCACAAAGAGATAAAAACATTAATTAAAATTAATTAAGAGGAAGGAGACGCTTCAAATTGAATATAGATTCTTTTGGCAATATGGGGTAATACCATCAACTTCCGAAAACCAAAATTGGGCTTAACAGTAATTTCAACTCTGTCATAACCACGATCTTTTATAAGATAATTTCTGGCAATCTCAATGTCTCTTCCAGCTATAGTTTTTGCTATCTCTTCTTGACTAACCTTGGGTAAAAGATTGGCCACAAAATTTACCTTAAAACTGTATGTTTGGTTGTTTTCCTCACCCAAACTAAAACTAACTTTAAGCTGGTCCTGCCTTAGGCTGTAACCTGAAGGGGTCTTATCTTTTAGAATCTCTTTTGCTATTTGATAAAGATCATCTTTATTAATAACCAAAATTGATGCTGATAGTGTTAAATTAAGCTTCAAGCTATCAGCCTCATCACCAACTTTATGATTATAAGTTTGATTTTTTATATCTTCCTTAAGTGATTCCCTTACAGCTATTTCATTACCGCCAATACTGGGCTCAATATCAGCAAGTAGTTTTTCCTCCAGTTCCTTTTTAAGATCATCGAGAACTTTTTCGTAATCCTTTGAAGAAACAGCACTAATCTCACGGCTTGAACCTCCAGAAAAAGCTTCCTCATTTTTTGCCTCAATCGTGCTCGTAGCATAATTTCCAACAGAAAAAGATTCTCCAGAAGCCAAATTGTACTCTGAACCTATGTCAAAAGCGGTAACTGAAGCCTCAGTCTTACTAGGAGTAGAGGCACTTCCACTAGCAATATTGGTGTCTTCATCAAGGACAAAGATTAAACCAGAACTACTTTGTAATTTGGTTCCTTTGGGAAGTGTAATTTCACCTCCTGTCCTATAAATCTCGACTTTGCCTTTAGCTTTATCTCCAACAATTTTAGATCCTGTTACAGAAATAGTTTTTTCTCCAGAAATCTCCTTTTTTATCTCTTTTGCCGGCAGTGCTTTTGAAGATAAATCAAGAGAAGTCAAAGATTTATCAAGCCTTAAATCAGCTTTCTCTTCTATCTTTTGTGGTGAAACATATATCGTCACCTGTGCCGAAGGCAAAAACCACCAAATCAAAAAACCAGCCACTAAAAAGAAAACAAAAGACAAAAGACCAATAATTAAAGGTTTTTTATCGAAACCAAAAGGAGAGCTGAAAATTATATTTTTCCCTTTTTCCCTTCTCCGAAGAAACATTCTTTTAACTTTGTCAAAAAGAGGAAATAAAAAAGATTTTTGGGCCTGAGTGGTCTCAGATTGGACCGGAACAGAAGAAGTTAACACCGCATCTTCTTTTCCCCCATCAAAAGCACTTCCAATAACTTCTTCAGACACCTTCTTTATATCCTCACCAACAACAAAATCAAGACTCTCATCAACTGTCTTAAAATTATCACCTTCGGCTTTTGATTCAATCCTTTCTATTCCACTTTTTTCTCGCTCTTCTCCTTCTTCTGAAACCAGCTCCACCCTATTTGCCCCTTCAAGTTCTACACCCCCCGCAAGAGAGATGGCTAAAATCTTTTCTTCAGACCTAATAATTTCTATTTTTGGAAGGTGAAGAAATTTCAAAGTTGGATATTGACTCCAATCAGCAGTAGTTAAGGTCTGTCTTAAATCTTCAAGCTCACCTTCTCTTCCGTCATACAATATGATCCGCGGCGGTAATGGTTGACTAAAAGAAAATCTTGAAATTCCTTCAACTAAATCTTCAACTAAAGAAACACTTCTTGCCACCTGCGACTCACCTTTAACTTTTCCGTCAACAAAAAGTGAAACACTTAAATTCTCTTCAAAAATTGCCACAACAATGGCACTTAAAAAGTCACCCTCCTGGGATTTAAGATAATAAGCAATTGCTTCAGTCAAAGCAACAAAACCAACAGGTTTAAGCGAAAGTTCCTGACAAATTCTCTTTATTTGCTCTTGATAATCGGGTTTAATCTGACCATTTTCTACCCAAAAGGGTGGTAGACCAAAAACAGTTTTGGAAGGTTCCACATCTTCCGTCAAATTTTGAATAGCCACAGATAAAGAAGAATCTACTACTTCAACTAGATCATGACCTTTCTGCCAGGAAAGAGGCGCTCCAAATGAAACAACGTCAACCTTACCATCATCAACTTTCCAAATACCAGATTGGACCCAATCGGGCTCGATAACAATAGACCAATAACATTCTTTCTGCTCTAACTTTTTGGGCAGTATATCTTTAAAATCCATTAATTCATTAAAGCAGAAAATAAGCTTTTAATCCAGAACTTTATTGGTGGCATAAATTCTTACCACACCCAAGCCGAGCTTCTCCTGCTTAAATATTTTAACATGACCAATTTCCTTGGTATTTTCAACATGAGGCCCCCCACAAACCTCTTTGGAGAAATAATCACCTTTAGGATCACCTACTGTATAAACTTTTACCTCCTTGCCATATCTCTCCGCAAAAAAATGGAGTGCTCCTTCAGAAATTGCTTCATCAAGAGATTTCGTCTCAAAAACCACCGGCAAACCTTTATCTATAACTTCATTCACCATCTTTTCCACTTTACCAATCTCTTCATCTGTTAATTTCCTGGGGAAAGAAAAATCAAACCTCAGTCTCTCAGCGGTAATATTCGATCCTTTTTGAGAAACAGTATCCCCAAAAATTTTTCGCAAAGAAGCATGAATTAGATGGGTAGCTGTATGAAGTTTAACAACCTCTTTAGAATTATCTGCTAAACCACCCTTAAAAACACGGGCTGTAGTTTTTCTTGAAAGCTCACGGTGACGTTCAAACTCACGCTTAAAAATTTCTTCAGATTTTTTTGTAAATCTCATCCCCTTGCGACGCAAGAATTCCAAGGTCAACTCTAACGGAAATCCATCGTTTTGATAAAGATCAAAAGCAGTTTTGCCATCTATGTTTTTACCAGAAGAAACCAGCCTATCAAGCTTTTTGACACCAACCTCCATTATTTTTTTAAACTTCATTTCCTCAATTTCAAGATTCTCTTTTATAAATTGCCAATTGTTGTTTATCTTATCCTCATTTTTCAAGACCGAGGCTATTTGAGAAAGAGAGCCTGTTTCATTCACTCCCAGCAAAAAAAGATGAAAAACTGATTTTCTAATCAATCTTCTTGCTACGTAGCCATGAAGCTTATTTGAAGGATAAACCCCCTCAGCCATTATATTTACAGCCGCGCGCAAATGATCAGATATTATTCTAAAGCTTTTATCTGTTGATATATTTTCCTCATATTTTGTAGATGACAATTCTTCTATCTTCAAAACCAAATCCTTTAGTAAAGATGTTTTAAAGATATCGGGCTGATTGTCCAATGCCATTTCTATTCTTTCAAGTCCGCCACCAAAGTCAACATTCTTCAAAGGCAATTCTTCAAGCTTGCCATTTTTTTTCTCATACTCAATAAAAACAGAATTTCCTATTTCCAAAAATCTGCCACAGTCACAATTTGGATGGCAACCAGGATGGATTGGGGTGCCAAAATCATAAAAAACCTCAGAGTCGGGTCCTCCAATCTCACCTTCAGGCATTTCATCAGGTGTTCCAGAGCGACTCCACCAGTTCTTCTTTGGACCATAAAAGAAAATTCTCTCTTTAGGAATTCCTAACTTAAGCCAAATTTTATAAGAAGTCTCATCCTTTGGAACTATTTCTTTACCTTTTTCATCTCTTAGGCCTTCAAAAACAGATACCCAAAGTTTATTTTTATCTATGCCCAACTCTTTTGTAAAAAATTCAAGACACCAAGAAAGTTGTTCTTCCTTAAAATAATCTCCTAAACTCCAATTGCCAAGCATCTCAAAAAAAGTAGTATGACGATTATCTCCCACCTCTTCTATGTCTTGAAGCCTAAGTGAGGGCTGGACATCACAAAGACGTCTCCCTTTGGGGTGTTCTTCCCCTTTCAAATAGGGAATTAAAGGCTGCATTCCAGCTGAGGTAAAAAGAGTTGTTGGATCTCCCTCCAAAACTAAAGGAGAAGCTGGAATCTCTTTATGACCCTTACTTTTAAAAAAATTTATATATTTATTCCTAATCTCCGCTCCTGTCGACATCGTGCGTAAATTATACAATAAAACCAAAAAGATTACATTTACACCAAAAGTTTAAAGAGAGTTTTCCCCGTGAGATTCCATTTTCTTGCCCTTTTTGATCATCTCTATAACTCCTGTCAATTTTTCCGGTTTAATCAATCCGCCTCCCAAAATGGCATCCTCCAAAATACTATTCAATCTTTTAATCGCTTGCCTTAAATCAGCAATTACCAAAAAAACTTGTATTCCCACAATCAAGAACAAAACTGTCAAAGAGATAGCAACAAAGGCAAGAATTTTTTGTGCTGTTTCCATATTTTAATTTTAGTCTTCAACCTCCAATCTTTGTTCTACAACCCTCTCCTTACCAGATCTTGATCTGGCTTTAACCACAAGCTGGTTGGTGTTTTGATCAACTAAAATTTGAGCCTGAAAATTGCCATCAGAATCTATCACTACAGGTTGATTATTCACAAAAACAATGGCATCGACATCTGTTTTTCCGGAAACTAATAGCTCACCGACTCTGACTTTATCTCCATCTTTTGGAGAAAACAAAACCAAAGACGGCGGACTTAAAAAACGATAAGCCTGATAACCCAAAAAAGATACCACCACTAAAACAGCTAAGATTATTCCAGCTAATAATGTTGATCTTGGGCTCCAAACAAAACTTTTTTTACCAATTGGAGTTTTGGGAGTTAATGAAACTATTTTTGGCGGATAATCCCGCCTTAAAAAAGCTGCTGCTTTATTTTCATTCACATTCAAAGCCTTAGCAATATTCTTTACAAATCCTAAGACAACTGGAAATTCCGGCAGAGACTGCCAATCCTCACGCTCCAAAGCATAAATAAACTCCTTTTTTATTTTTGTCTTCCTTTCCAAAGATTCCAAAGATAACTTTTTCTCTATCCTTTCCTTCTTTATAAAATTTCCAATTGTAAGCATACTTTAAATTAACCCTCATTCTGTGGAGACAAAACCTCTTCTGGGTTAGAAATCAAAACATCTCTTGCTTTTGAACCGTCTTGAGGACCAACAACTCCAGCCGCCTCAAGTTGATCCATAATTCTTGCCGCCCTTGAATAACCAATAGAAAGGCGTCTCTGTAAAAGTGATGTTGAGGCCTTGTCATATTGGCAAACTAATCTAACAGCATCCGGAAAAAGTTTATCCAAATCACCATCTACCCCAAAACGACTACCCGAAGAGGATGGGGTCATCTTTGTTGCTTCCTCCACATATTCAGGGGATATGCCCTGATTCTTAAGGTAAGTGGTTAAGTTTGTAATCTCTTTATCTGAAACAAAAGCACCCTGAATACGAATAGGTTTAGCCTGCTCAGGTGGCAAATAAAGCATATCTCCTTTTCCCAAAAGTTTCTCAGCTCCCGGAGAATCTATTATTACTCTAGAATCAACTTGAGAAGCAACAGCAAAAGCAATCCTACAAGGAATATTGGCTTTGATCAAACCGGTAATAACATCAACAGAAGGTCGTTGAGTTGCCAAGACCATATGAATTCCAGTAGCCCGACTCATTTGAGCAATTCTAGCAATCTTCTCCTCGACTTCAACCGGCGAAAATAGCATTACCTCAGCCAACTCGTCAATCACCAAAACAATATAAGGTAAAGCCTGAAAACCAGACATCTCATTATAACCATCAATATTTCTTACACCCACCTCAGCAAATTTTTTATACCGCCTTTCCATCTCATCCAAAACCCATTTCAAGACCGAAACTATTTCTTCCAAATTGGTAACAACAGGGGTCAAAAGATGGGGAATATCAACATAGTGCGTCATCTCCACCCTTTTTGGGTCTACTAACACCAGCTTAACTTCAGACGGAGATGTTCTAAAAAGAAGTGAGGCTAAAAAAGTGTTAATACAAACAGACTTACCTGAACCAGTTTGACCAGCAATTAAAACATGAGGCATCTTAGCCAAATCTGCCACAACTGGTCTGCCTGAAACATCAAGACCCAAGGCCACAGCCAACTTAGACGAATTAGATTTCATTACATCAGATTCAAGCATTTTCTTTAAAGAAACAAACTCAGGAGTCCTATTTGGTAATTCAATTCCAACCAAACTTCTACCCGGAATAGGAGCTTCAATTCTAATTGTTCCAGTAGGAGCAGCTAAAGCTAATGCCAAATCTCTCTCCAAAGCTGTAATCTTGGAAAGTTTTGTTCCTGAAGCTACTTGAATTGCATATTGAGTGACCGCAGGTCCGTAGTTTACCTCAACAACTTTTGCCAAAATACCAAAATCGTCAAGAGTTCTCTCAATAGTGGCGGCGTTCTCATTCACATCTCCACGATCAGCTTTGCCCTCATGACCTTCCATTAACATATCAAGCGAAGGATACTTCCAAATTTCATTTTGGCCAGGTAGGTTGGTAACTAGGTTTGCAGTAAGAACTTTCTGGTCTGAATTAAGGGTGGAGCTAATCTCTACGGTCACTGGTTTCTTTTCCGCCTCAGGGGGTCTAAAATTTGGTCGTGGGTTAAGATAAGTTTTAGTCAACTTAGACTTTGATCCCAACAAAGTTTGCTTTAGAATAGCTAACAGACTGGCAAGAAAAGAAATTATTTGCTCAATAGGAGTGTTAAAAAGGACTAATAAACCTATCATTGAGGTTGCAAGAAGGAGAAAAAAAGACCCAGTTTTAGTCAAAAGAATAGCTAAATTTTCCCACAGATAAGCACCAATTATTCCAGCTCTAAACAGAGCTAGAAAAGATACAAAAAAAAGAATGGCTCCAACAGATACATTAGGTTGTGAGAGTGGAGTTTTAAATTTAGAAATTAAAAGACCAAAAGTAATAAAGATAAATGGCAAAAAGATAGCGGTCCAAGAAAAGTACAAAACAAGAATGTCATTTATCGATCTTAAAGCTAAACCTTGCCTCGAGAAGGAAATTATAACCAAGAACGACAAAAGAAAAAAAAGAGTTTGGGCAATAGAATAAACAACCCCAGGTTTGAGCTTAACCTTAAATGCGTTTTTTGACTTTACCCTTTTGAGTTTTTTAGCCATAGATAAATTATACCAGTTGAAGTTACTATAAACTACAATAAAGCGAATTAAATCTCAGCAACCACGGGTAAAACCATTGGTCTTCTGCCAGTCTCTTTATAAAAGTAGTGTTCCAAAAAATCAGCAGCAAGACTTTTGACCATTCTCCTATCCAAACCCTTCTTTTTCTTCAAAAAATTGTCTAATTTTTTAGCTGATCTTTCCAGAAAATCACGGCTCTTTCTATCAAAAACAAAACCACGACTAATTATTTCAGGCGTAGAAACCAGCTTACCCAAAGCATCATCAAATTGAAGAAGAACTATAGCTACACCTTCCTTAGCCAACAAATTTCTATCTCGTAAGACTACTTGTCCAACATCACCAACCCCCAATCCATCAACCAAAACGCTCTTAACATCAATTTTTTCTCCTTTTTGAGCAAAATCAGACCTAAAGTTAACAGATTCACCATTTTTAAGCTCAAATACATTTTCTCTTTTTATTCCCATACTCTCAGCCAAATTGGTAAAAGCCCTCATATGTCTTATTGTCCCTCCTATGGGTATTGCATACTTAGGTTTAGTCACAGAAAGCAAAAGTTTAATGTCTTCTTGACTTGCATGACCTGATACATGAAGGTCTTCCTGAATATCATAGTAATGCACCTCAGCCCCCAATTCAATTAATTTATCTACCAAAAAATCAACATTCCCCTTCGAACCCGGTGGAGCAGGATCAGAAGAAAAAATGACCACATCACTCTCTTCTATACTCAAGAAATCATGCTCCCCCAAAGCAGTTCTATATAAAGCACTGCCTGGCTGACCATAACTGCCTGAGATTATAAACATAACTTTATCTTTATCAAAATTAATCAACCTCTTGGGATCAACAACCAAGCTATCTGGCAAATTTAGGTAGCCCAAACTCTGTGATATTTTCGCTTTTGAATCAATTGATCTGCCAACAATTGCTACTTTCCTACCCACTCTTGAAGCAACATTGATTGCCTGCTGGATACGAGAAATATTTGAGGAAATAGTAGTAAAGAAGACCCTACCTTTTTTGCCAACAACTATTTTTTCAATTCTTTCCTCTATTCCCTTCTCGCTCTCAGTATAACCAGGAGTATTAGAACCAAGACAGTCTGAGACAGCTGCTAAAGCCCCACCTGAAGCAAGCATTGCTAACTTTGCAATATCAAAAGGCCGACCATCAACCGGAGTCCAATCAAATTTATAGTCAGCAACATGGAAAATCTTTCCCTCCGGGGTGTCGATAGCAAACCCAACCCCGTCCGGAACCGAATGGGAAATCCTAAAAGGCGTAATTTTAAAAACCCCCAAAGAAATGGTGTCTTTATCTGGATCAAAAACCCTTATATCAAAATCTTTAAGATTAAAATTATAATCTCTCAATTTTTCTTCTATAAAACCTGCAACCAGCCTGGTTGAAAAAACTGGTGCTTTAATTTCAGAAAGCAAAAAGGGTAGAGCTCCTATATGATCTTCGTGACCATGGGTAATCAAAACTCCTCTTAACTTTGATCTATTCTTCCTAATGTAATCAAAATCAGGAATAACTAAATCAACCCCAAACATCTCTGGTTCTGGAAAACCAACTCCACAGTCAACAATAATAAGATCATTACTTGACTCATAAACGTAAAGATTTTCAGTAACCTCAGTTGTACCTGATAATGCAATAAAGCGAACCATAATCAAAAAAGAGCCATTTGCTCTTTATCCTCCTTTTTTAAAACAAGATCTCTTTTTTCTTCTAGGCTTTCCAAAATTTTTGGTAATTTAAGAAAGTCCTCACGTAACTTTATCATAATATCATTACTTCTTAAAGCAGCAGCAGGATGATACATCGGCACAACCAACAAATCCAAACCATCCCACGTTAACCTAGATGGCTTTCCGTGTACTTTGCTAATAGTGGCTGTGGGTAAAAATTTACCCATAGAAAATCTACCCAAAGTAACAATTACTCTTGGAGAAATAATCTTAATAATGTTGTCTAAATAAGGCTGATAGGCAGCTATTTCTTCAGGTGTGGGATCGCGGTTATCAGGAGGTCGATGCATAACCACATTGGTTATAAAAACGTCTTCGCGCTTAATATTTATAAGGCTCAAGAGTTTATCCAAAAGCTTACCTGCAGGGCCAACAAAAGGTTCTGATTTTAAATTTTCCCAATAACCCGGGCCTTCTCCTATAAAAATAATTTGAGCCTCAGGATTACCCACACCAAAGACAAGATTGGTAGTATTATTTTTTAGAGGCAAGCTATTATCCTCTAAAGCTTTTCTTTTTAATTCTTCTAATATTTCTTTTTTATCCATCTTATTGAGGCAAGAACTCCTTCATATTCTGGGTAGTTATCCTAACCGAAGACACCTTACCTTCAACCATCATCCTTGCAACCTTCCTTACTAAGCCATCAATGGTTCTTTCAAGAGTTCTAATTCCAGCATCATAGCCAAGAGGCCTAACCACAGCCGGCCAAACACCCTCGTCTATAACAATCGCACCATCAGGAATGCCTGCAGCTTTCAATTTCTCAGGTAAAACATATTTTGTTGCGATAACTATCTTTTCAGCATCACTATAAGAAGGCATACTAATAGGTTCGAGCCTGTCCATAACGGCTGTTGCAATATTGTGAGTATTATTGGCTGTAGCTATAAATAGAACTTGTGAAAGATCAATAGGATAATCAATATAGTGGTCAACAAAAGCAAAATTTTGCTTAGGATCAAGAAGCTCAACCAAAACACCCATAATAGAGCTTCTACCTTCTTCTGTCACCCTGTCTATTTCATCAAGCAAAATCACAGGGTTCATGCTCTGAACTGATATTAAAGCCTTAACAATTTTTCCAGGTTCTGATTCAATATGTAGCCTTGATTGTCCTCGCAAATCAAACGGATCCCCCATTCCCCCAAAAGGAATTCTGGCAAATTTCCTACCCAAGGCCTCAGCAATTGAGGGGGCAATCGTAGTTTTACCAGTACCAACCAACCCAACAAAAAATAGCGTCGGCGCTTTTAGAACTTCTTCTTTTTCGCCTTTTTGAGCTTTTAGCTTCATCACAGAAATATATTCAAGAATTCTATTTTTAATCTCTTCAAGACCATAATGATGACTGTCTAAAACCTTCTTTGCCCAATCAAGATCTAATATATCCTCTGTAGTTTTATTCCAAGGCACCTTGGTTACCCAATCTATGTAACGGGCAATTCTATCGTATTCATCAAGATAAGAAGATGAATTAATCAATTTGTTTAACTGATTAAGTCTTATTTTGATCCTAACTTTTAATTCTGAAGGGGCCGATGATGAGTCAATTAAATTCTTGAGTCTTAGAAGCTCACCATCAGTAATCAACAACGAATCATCATCACCAATATTATTGGCATCATCAATATTGTTACCAGAGGGTGTAACCTGATTCAACTTTGCCTCGTCTAGCTTGGCAGTAGAAAAATCCATAAGATTATAATAACACTATAAAGACGAAGATTTAATATCTTTTCTTTTCAAAACCATCAAGAAGACGACTGGTAGGAAAATGTGGACCAGACGAACCTTTTTGCCGCCTAAAATTATCCGACTTTCGATTGCGACTATAACTATCTCTATTCTGACCAGGCTGTTTTTCTTTTGTCTTATCAAGAATCATTGAGAGGTTGATTCTACCCAAATCATCAACACCTTTGACCCTTACTTGAACCTTGTCCCCTAATTTCAAAAAATCATGGGGGTCACGAACATAATCAACACTCATATCAGAAACATGCACCATTCCTTCCTTGCCAGGCAAAATCTCAATAAAAGCACCAAAAGGCTCAATTCTTTTTACTATCCCCTCGTAAACCTCATCTGCCTTCACTTCCTTGACCAACTGTTCAACTCTACTAACTGCTTCCTGCAAAGACTCATCGGTAGCACCTGTAATACTAACTGTTCCATCATCCTCAACCTCAATCTGAGCACCAGTCTGAGCTATTAAAGATCTTATAACTCTTCCACCAGGACCAATCAATTCTCCAATCTTATCTTGAGGAATCTTGAAACTCTTAATCTTAGGTGCGTAAACAGAAAGAGACTCTCTTGGCTTATCTATAACTTTAAGCATAGCATCTAGTATCTCAAGTCTTGCTTTCTTTGCTTGTTTTAGAGCTTCAGACAAAATATGGGTAGTTAGTTTTAGCGTCTTTACATCAAGTTGCAAGGCGGTTATACCACTTTTGGTTCCAGCAACTTTAAAGTCCATATCTCCAGCACCGTCTTCAATTCCAGCAATATCTGTCAGAACAGCAAATTTTTTATCACTTTCAACTATTACTCCCATAGCAATACCGCCAACTGGATCGCTAATTGGTACTCCAGCATCCATCAAGGAAAGAGTTGAACCGCAAGTTGAAGCCATAGATGTTGAACCATTTGAAGACAGAACTTCAGAAACAACTCTTATGGTATAAGGAAACTCATCTTCAGGAGGAATTACAGGCAATAAAGCTCGCTCAGCAAGCGCCCCATGACCAATTTCTCGCCTTGAAGGGAAACCTACTCTTCCAGTTTCACCGCTTGAGTAAGGAGGCATACTGTAGTGGTGCATATAACGCTTTGACTCCTCACCCTCTGCTGTCTCTATCAATTGCTCAAGAGACGGAGAACCAAGAGTAGTAATTGATAAAACTTGAGTATGGCCCCTTTTAAAAATAGCTGAACCGTGAGTTCTTGGCAAAACTCCAACTTCAATTGAAAGCTCCCTTATTTCATCTAATTTTCTTCCATCAGGGCGCTTGCCAGAAAGAACCATCTTGCGAAACTTTAAAGAAGTAAGTTCATCAAAACAAGCAAAAACCTCTTTTTTATCTTCCTCGGAAAACTTTTCGGCTAAAGAAAACTTGTACTCATCAACTTCTCCATAACCTATTTCTTTTTTGGCCATTTTAACCAATAATTCCTCTATTTGTTTTCCTTCCTCCTTATCAATTTTCTCAAGCAAGGACTTATTTTTTTGCTTTTCTACTTTAATTTGGCCATTAGGGTTAACTTCTTGAGCAAACTCAGAAATAAAATCAATAAGCTTTTTCCCTTCTTCCTGAGCAAACTCTATTCCCTCAAGAATCTTTTCCTCACTAACCTGTTTAGCCCCAGCTTCAATCATTATCACCGAATCCTTAGTAGTAGAAACAACCAAGTCTAAATCAGAATTTTCCTGCTCAGATTGAAGTGGGTTAATAATAAACTTGCCATCCTTAAAACCCACTCTTGAAACAGCTACAGGACCAAGCCAAGGAATTCCTGATGCTGCCAAAGCAGCTGACGTGGCAATAGCAGAAACAATATCAGGACTATTTTCCATATCAACAGAAAGCACTGTTATTGTCACTTGAACTTCGTTATTAGAATATTCTTTAGGGAAGAGTGGTCTAATACTTCTGTCAATTAATCTTCCTGTTAATATCTCTTCATCTGAAGGCCTACCTTCTCTTTTTACCCACCGGCTACCTTTAATCCTTCCTCCGGCATAAAGTCTTTCTTGATATTCCACCGAAAGAGGAAAATAACCTAAATCTTCCTTCAAAGGTGAAGATACAACCGCAGCCAAAACCACAGTTTCACCATATTGAGCCATTACAGCACCAGTTGCTTGAAAGGCAATATTTCCAGAAGTAAGGACTAATTTCTTACCACCAAAATCAATTTCCTTTTTTATCTTTTGAATCTTTTTCATCTATTTCTTTCTTACCTAGATCTAACTTCTCAACCAAAGCATTATAACGACTAATGTCATGCTTTTTAAGATAGTTTAAAAGACGTCGTCTTTTGGCAATCATTGACAAAAGACCTCGTCTTGAATGAACATCTTTTTTATGTTCTTTAAGGTGATGGGCTAGCTTTTCTATCTGAAAAGAAAGAAGAGCAACTTGAACCTCAGGAGAACCTGTATCCCCTTTCTCACGGGCAAATTTCTTAATTATTTCTTGTTTTTCCTCGTGCGTTAAAGCCATCGTCGTGTTAATCAAAGTAAACCTTAAACAAAAGGTAAACCTTGACTACATCTTGCTTATTTTATCAGGAAAAAAAATAAAAACAACCCCCAATTAACTTATTTGCGTACTTTTAAAAATCTTGGGAGCCAGCCAATCCTGCGGGGGATTTTCTTCTTGAGACTGACTTTGAGTCTTGGGAATTTCGACTTGCTCTTGTTGAGAGAAAGGTTTAACAGTAGGAATTGCCCCCTGCGGGTAATCCTTCTTCGGCAACTGAGGAAACCTTTGGCCCCCAAGCCTCATTAAATCTGCAATAAGTTGAAATGTGTTGGCTGAAACTCCATCGGTAGTATAGTGATTGCTACCAATCTCGATTCCAGAAATTAAATTAGAAGCAATATCAGCATCCACCTCAAGCTGCATTTCTTTAATTAAATCAGCTACTATCTCTGAAACAGAAGAAGATTGTTTTACCAAAGAAATAATATCCAAATTTTCAACTCCTGCAAGTGGCCTTGTACCTATATGAAAAACAGGCAAACCCGATACCTTTCCCTCTGAAAGAATTGGGAAATGACTCACATCAGCTCCACCTACTAAAATCACTAAATCAGACGAAATCCCCGCATCAGAAACGACAACCTGTTCTTTCTTGGGAGGCTTTGCGCCACTTTGTGGAATAACAATAAGGTAAAGCTCCCCATTTTTAACTTCAGAACTCACTCTCTCAACATCATCGGCCTTATAACCTTCGATCTTAATAATCAAATTTTTATTTGGAACCTCCTGAGTTACCTTGTCAACACCAACTAAACGATTAAACTCCACCAACATCGGGTTGGGGCAAATTATATTTACCTCCTTTTTATCAACCAAAGAAAGATAAAGAGAAAGTCCAGCCGCCACTTGATCAAAGTAGGGTTTCTTGGGTAAGACAATTAAAACTGACTTGGAAGAATCAAGATAGGAACTGAAATTATTTTCCATCAATTTGCCCGGCAGATTTGTTTGTCAATACTAGCACATCAGATGGCTTAAAATCAAGTTGTGGATAAAAAAGAATCCCAAACTCCTCTCCCTGCCCAACTTTGTCAACTGGTTGTTTTTGTTTCTTAAGCGAAGATATCTTAACTTCCCCCAACACTTGGTCACCCCTCTTAAGAATTAGTTTATCTTTAATACCTATCTCACCAAAGACCATCCGGCACCCTGCAACCCTCTTGCCATCAAAAGGAAATTCTGTCAATATTTCAGCTTTGGCAATTTCCTTTTCCTCAAGACCAGAAACCAACTCTTCCAGTCTTTCAAACAATCTGTAAATAATATCAAATTCTTCAATCCTTACCCCCTCTGATTCTGCCAATTTTTTAATCTCAGAAGGAACCTTGATACCAAAAGAAAAAATAAAAGAGTTAGTACTTTTGGCCATTAAAACATCATTCTTAGTAACCTCACCAACACCAAAATCAATCAAGTTTACACCCTTGGTAATCCCTGAGATAATCGCTTCCAATAAACCTTGAGACTCTGCTTTAACAATCAAAGAAACTTTTGCTTCATCATTTTCAAAATTTCTAACAGGCTCACCTTGTAAATATTCTCTTGTCGGCTCTTCAGTCAGTACAGTTCCCACCGGAGGCAATTCCTCAAAACCCAAAATTAGAGCCGGATAACCCGGAAGGACCCTCTCTGTCGACTTACCAAACGCATCCACAAGACCTCTAACCTTAACCTTCTTATTCCCAAAATAAATTTCCTGCTTTGCCTTCAAAACTCCCTCTTTTACAATTACCGAGACGGTAGGACCAGCCTTACCCTTGGCGGTCTCAATAACCACTGCTTTAAGCTTATTTTCAGATAAAGCTCCTATATTGTTGATGTATGATAAAAGTAAGATTAATTCTAAAAGTTCTTCTATTCCAACTTTCTTCTTTGCTGAAACTTCTACAAAAGGAACATCCCCTCCTAAACCTTCAAGAAAGACCCCCACCTCTGACAACTCTTTTTTGGCCAAGTCAACTTTTGCGGTCGGCAGATCAATCTTTGTAAAAGCAACTAAAAATGGAATATTGGCTTCTTTGATATAATCAATAGACTCTTTTGTTTGGGGTTTTACCCCGTCATCAGCAGCAACTACCAAAACTGCCAAATCACAAGCATTAACCCCACAAGAGCGCATTTTAGAAAAAGCAGAATGTCCTGGAGTGTCAATGAAAACTATATCTTCTCCATTTTTTGTCTTTACTACCGAAGCGCCAATTCTTTGAGTTATTCCACCCGCTTCCCTACTTTGAACATTAGTATTTCTTATTGCATCAAGAAGGGTAGTTTTGCCATGGTCAACATGACCCAAAACTGTCACAACAGGTGGTCTTTTTAGATCTTTTTTCAAACTTTCCATGTTTATATAGAAAAACAAGAAGGCTTCCCATTATTTTTCCTTATTGGAATTCTCTTTTTTGGTTTCTTTATTATCTTCTCCGTCCTTGTTTTTACCTTCTTTAATTTCTTTCTGTACAATAGATTCAACCTTAATTCCCCAACCCGTTAATTTTGCAGCCAATCTTGCATTTTGACCATCCCGGCCTATTGCCAAAGAAAGCTGATCCTCAGGAGCCTTAACATAAGCAACCTTCTTATCATTATCAAGAGTAACTTCAAGGTTTTCAGCTGGAGAAAGAGCATACTTAATAGTTTCTGCCATATCTTCACTATAAGGAATAACATCTACTCTTTCTCCACCCAGTTCACCGGTAACAGCCTGAACCCTAACTCCTTTTTGTCCAACGCAAGAGCCAACTGGATCAACACCAGGCTGGTTTGAATACACAACCATCTTTGTCCTCACCCCAGGTTCTCTGACTATAGATTTTATCTCTACACTCTTTGAATTAATCTCCGGAACTTCACGGGCAAAAAGTTTAACCACAAACTGGGGATCTGATCTTGAAAGAATAATCTCCTTACCTCTTATTCCCTCACGAATTTCCTTCAGAAGAAATGTCATTCTTTCCCCTTGAGTCAACCTCTCACTTGGAATTCTTTCTTCTTGAGGCAAAATAGCCTCTGCTTTTCCCAAGTCGACACGGACATTTCCACCCTCAAATCTAAGAATCACCCCAGAAACCAAACCCCCAACTTTACCCTCAAACTCATCCATTACCAAAGTCTTTTCTGCTTCTCTTATTTTCTGATGAATAACTTGCTTGGCAGTCTGAGCGGCAATTCTCCCAAATCCTGGAGGGGTAACATCTTTTCCTTCTCTGACTATTTTTGTTTCTCCGCTTACAGGATCAAGATCTACTTCAACAACTGTTTCTTCGGAGATTTCCTCTCCCCTCTCTCTGGCGTCACGACGGTAGGCAGCAATAATAGCCTGTTTTATTGCTTCTAAAATTACATCGGGATTAAGACCCCTTTCCATCGCAATAGCTTTGATTGCTTGAGCAAATTCTGTTCTTGCTGATCTTGTGTTTATCATAATCTTTCAAAAAAAACGGTGGGTAACCCCACCAGCTTTAAAACTACTCTGCTAATTTTACTTTTATCAAAGCTCTAAGTCAACAGCAAACAAGTGGTAAGTCAAGATTTATGATTTAAGAATTATAAATAAGATAATTCAAAAGTTAAAATTCAAAAGTCAAAACTACAAGTTAAAAGTCAAAGGTTTTCTTAGATAATTAAATAGTTTTAAATTTTCAATTTTGCCTTTTGATTTTTTAGCTAATCCTACAAACCTGCTTTCTGAAGTTTTTGTATCAACTCTCTTTGCTCTCTATTAAGTTTCTCGGGAACAAAAACTGTCAATTTAACATATTCGTCTCCTTTGCCACGGCCACTTAGTTTGGTTATTCCTCTCCCTCTTAAACGCATCATTGTTCCAGGTTGGGTCCCTGGTCTGATCCTTAATTTTACATCCCCATCTATTGTAGGTACGCTAATTTCTCCACCCAAAACAGCCATAGAAAAAGGAATCATAACACGAACATAAACATCAGCGCCATCACGTTCAAATATCTCATGAGGCCGAATATTAACAGAAAGAAGAAAATCACCAAAATTAATTCTTGAACCCTCATCCACTCCCGCTGGTATTTTGATTTTTCTTCGCTTTCCATCTACAAGAATCTCTTTTTGGCACCCTTTTGCAGCCTCCATAAAATCAAGGGTAATCGAATAACGGGGGACCGACCTAGTTCTTGTAAAAGGAGAGCCGCCAAAAAATTGCTCAAAAATATCAAATGGATCGCCAAAATCAAAACCCTCAAAAGGCGAGCCGCCAGTTGATGTGTAGGTATAAGTAAAAGGTCCCCATCTGCCAGATTGGGAAAAAGGAGAACCAGAAAAACCAGCGGCACCACCTGGAGCAAAAGCTTCGTGCCCAAACTGATCATAAGCAGCTCTTTTTTGAGGATCTGATAAAACCTGATAAGCTTCATTTATTTCCTTAAATTTCTTCTCAGCAAATTCTTTATCATCTTTGTGCCGATCAGGATGCCATTCCAAGGCTTGCTTTCGGTAAGCCTTTTTAATCTCATCAGCAGAAGCATCTCTACTAACACCTAAGATTTCATAATAATCAGCTTTTTCTCCAGCCATATTAGTATTCAAGAATCAGGCTTTCATCCTTCAGTTTAAGAGTAATCTTGCCACCACTTTTAACTTTTCCTTCAATAACAAGAAGAGAAATCTCATCAAGAAGCTCCTCTTCAATTAACCGCCTTAATGGTCTTGCCCCAAAGACAGGATCATATCCCTTGGTAGCAAAATATTTAACAACTTCATCACCATAAACAAGGTTAATTCCCTGAGATGAAAGAATTCTACCTGCGCTATCAAGCTGATTTTTAGCTATCTCAACCATCATCCTTTCATCAAGAGGTTTAAAAACAATAATTTTATCTATCCTATTAATAAACTCCGGTCGGAAGAATTCCAAAACAACTTTCTCAACTTCAATTTTGACTTCTTCCCACTTTTTGCCTTTATTTTTACTGATAATATCACTGCCTAAATTGCTGGTCATAACTATAATAGTGTTTTTAAAATCAACAGTAACTCCCTTTCCGTCAGTTAGTCTTCCTTCATCCAAAACCTGAAGAAGAACATTAAAAATCTGTGGATGAGCTTTCTCCACCTCATCAAGAAGAACAAGCGAATAAGGATGTCGTCTAACCGCCTCTGTTAACTGGCCGCCTTCCTCAAATCCAACATAACCAGGAGGTGCGCCAATTAGACGAGAAACAGTATGAGATTCTTGGTACTCTCCCATATCTATTCTGATGATTGAATTCTCGTCATCAAAAACAGATGCCGCTAGAGCTTTTGCTGTCTCTGTTTTTCCAACACCAGTTGGACCAAGGAAGAGAAAAGATCCGATAGGCCTTGTTCCCTCGCGAAGACCAGATCGAGACCTTCTTATCGCATTTGCCAAAAGATGCAAAGCCTCATCCTGGCCAACAACCCTTTTCTTAAGCTCATCCTCAAGGTGAAGGAGTTTTTCACTTTCAGTAGACATAAGCCTGCCCAAAGGAATCCCAGTTATGCGAGACACAATTTTGGCTATATCTTCTTCCCCAACTTCTTCTCTTAGCACCCTGTCTTCAGAGGGAATCTTCTGCCAAATCGCCTCTAATTCTTTCAATTTACTTTCAAGCTCTGGGAGTTTGCCGTATTTAATCTCAGCAGCTTTCTCAAGGTTAACTTCCCTTTCTGCTTTTTCAAGGTCAAGGCGGAGTTTGTCTATCTCTAAACGAACCTTATTTATCTTCTCAATTATCTCCTTTTGAGAACGCCACTTCTCTTCAAAAGAGGAAATATTTTTTTTCAATTCTTCAATCTTTCCATCAATAAATTTCACTCTTTCCCTAGCTTTATCTGTTTTTTCTCGCCTTAGAGCTGTCTTCTCTATTTCAAGTCTTGTCAACTCACGCTTCATTAAATCAAGTTCTGAAGGCATGCTTTCAGTCTCTATTTTTATTGCTGAGGCCGCCTCGTCAATCAAGTCGATAGCCTTATCAGGCAGAAAACGATTGGTAATATAACGATCGGCAAGTGTTGCCGCTGATATTAAAGCCTCATCGGTAATTCTAATGCCATGATGAAGCTCATATTTCTCCTTAAGACCCCGCAGTATTGCTATTGTATCCTCAACTGTTGGTTCCTCAACCAAAATTGTCTGAAAACGTCGTGCCAAAGCTGCATCTCTTTCAATATATTTCCTGTACTCCTCAACCGTTGTGGCACCAATCATCCTCAAAGTACCTCGCGCCAAAGAAGGCTTTAAAATATTAGCAGCATCAACTGCCCCCTCAGCCTCACCACCACCGACCAAGATGTGAAGTTCGTCAATAAAAACAATATATTTCCCCTCACCTTCTTCTATCCCCTTGATTATAGCCTTAAGTCTTTCTTCAAATTCACCCCTAAATTTTGTGCCGGCAACAAGAAGAGCAAAATCAAGTACCAATATTTTTTTGCTCTTTAGCATTTCAGGTACATCTCCACCAACAATTCTTTGTGCCAAACCTTCAACTATGGCAGTCTTACCAACTCCAGGATCCCCAATCAAAACTGGATTATTTTTGATTCTTCTTGAAAGGATTTGCATTAAGCGGCGGATTTCAGATTCTCTACCAATAACAGGGTCAAGCTTGCCCTCTTTTGCTTGTTCGGTCAAATCATAAGTGTACTTTTCTAAAGCTTCTTTAGGGCTAGGAGGCTTAAGTAAAGATTGTAGATCATTATCCATAGATCAAAAACTAAATCAGAAGATTTACCCAACTACTTCGCCTTCTTCTACTTTATCATCGCCTTTTTTGCCATTTTTTTCCTCTTCTTTTGAACCTTCCGAAGCACTCTCTTGAGATTGTCCCTGATACATCGCCTGACCAACTTCTGACAAAGCATCCGAAAGTTCTTTTGTTTTCGCTTCCAACTCCTCTTTTTCAGCTTTATCAAGAACTTCTTTTAAGGATTTTATCTTCTCTTCAACTTTAGACTTAACATCAGAGGAAACCTTATCTCCTGCATCCTTAAGAGCTTTTTCTGCCGTTGCTATCATTGCGTCGGCGGCGTTTCTTGCCTTGACAAGCTCCGCCTTTTTCTCATCTTCAGCACGATGTTTCTCTGCTTCCTCTTGCATCCTTTTAACCTCATCCTCCGAAAGACCAATTGCTCCAGTAATAGTAATATTTTGACTCTTGCCAGTAGCTTTATCTTTAGCTGTGACCTTTAATATTCCTGAAGCATCAATGTCAAAAGTAACCTCGATTTGAGGCACTCCACGAGGAGCTGGAGGAATTCCATCAAGAATAAATCTTCCCAAACTCTTATTATCTGAGGCCATTGGACGTTCCCCTTGAACTATATGAACTTCAACTTGAGTTTGATTATCAGCAGCCGTTGAAAAAACCTCCGTCTTTGAGGTTGGGATTGTTGTATTTCTTGGAATCATTGGTGTTGCCACATTTCCTAAAGTTTCAATTGCCAAAGTCAAAGGAGTAACATCAAGAAGTAAAATGTCCTTAACCTCTCCTCCTAAAACACCTGCCTGAATGGCAGCACCAACTGCTACAACTTCATCAGGATTAACTGACTTATTAGGTTCCTTACCAAAGAAATTCTTAACAGTCTCAACTACCTTCGGCATTCTAGTCATTCCACCAACCAGAATCACTTCATCAACATCATGAGGATCAAGTTTTGCATCCTTAAGGCAAGCCTCAACCGGCTTTAAGGTTTTCTGAATCAAATCGTCTACCAAACTCTCAAGTTTGGCCCGAGTTAACTTCATTGTTAGATGAAGGGGTTGACCATCCTTCTGCGTAATATAAGGCTGATTTATCTCAACCTCTGAAGCTGCCGAAAGCTCAATTTTTGCCTTCTCAGCCGCATCTCTGATTCTCTGCAAAGCCTGCTTATCAGCCTTCAAATCAACCGCATATTCTTTCTTAAATTCATCGCAAATATAATTAACAATAGCTTCATCAAAATCATCCCCACCAAGGTGTGTATCACCATTGGTTGCTTTTACCTCAAAAACACCATCCCCAAGCTCAAGTATTGAAATATCAAAAGTGCCTCCGCCCAAATCATAAACCGCTATCTTTTGTGCATTTTTCTTATCCAAACCATAAGCCAAAGAGGCTGCAGTTGGTTCGTTAATAATCCTTTCAACTTTCAAGCCTGCAATTTCTCCTGCCTGTTTTGTTGCCTGTCTTTGTGAATCGTCAAAATAAGCAGGAACTGTAATTACAGCTCTGTCAACCTTCTCTCCCAAGTAATCCTCAGCATCTTTTTTGAGCTTCATTAATATACGAGCCGATATTTCCTGAGGAGTGTAAACTTTTCCTTCAACCTCAACACAAGCTGAGCCATCTTTGCCAGCAACAATCTCATAAGGAACCATCTCTTTTGTCCTTTTTACCTCAGGGTCATCAATTCTCCTTCCCATCAAACGCTTAATAGAATAGATAGTGTTCTTGGGATTTAGAATCATTTGTCTCTTGGCTACATCACCCACTAGATTTTTAACCGGCTCCACAACTGAAGGAGTAATGTTGCGCCCGGTATCAGAAGCAGGAATCACTTTGGGACGACCTGCCTCCATTACAGCCACTACTGAATTAGTTGTTCCTAAATCAATTCCAATTATTTTGCTCATATTTTTAATAATATAGATAAGATTTAGATTAGATTCTAGTTTTAAAATTCAAGAGCAAATTCTAAAACTAAAACCTAATTCTTTACTCCAAAAACTTTTACCTTGCAATATCTTATCACCGGACCATCTTTAAATTTAAATCCTGGCAACACCATCTCTGCAATCTTTCCTATCTTCTCTTTATCATCGGTTTCCTCTACCTCTACAGCCTCGCAAACCGAGGCATCAAACAAATCTCCCTCTTTTGGCCTAATTATTTCTACTCCCTCATCAGCTAAAACCTGTTCAAAAGAATTAATAGTAATTGCTATTCCTGTATCTTCAAGGTGCTTCTGCGCTGCCAAAAGCATATCATAAACAGGCAAAAATTTAACTATCAATCTTTTAGCAGCTGACTTTGCCATTTCTTCTTTCTCTTTTAAAACTCTTTTCTGCAGATTATCATAATCAGCCAACGCACGAGCCAGCTGCGCAGTTAGCTCTTCTACCTTTTTTGCAACTTCCTCATCCTTCTTTTTTTTATCTCTAGCCATAGATCAAGCTGTCACCTGTTCAATAATGCTGCCAAAGTGCCTAAGTAAAGGAACTACTCTTGAATAACTCAAGCGCATTGGACCAATAACTCCCAAAGCACCCTGATGGTCTTTGATATTAAAACGCGTAGCCACAATTCCTACAGGATCAAGATATGGCCAATCCAAATCTTCTCCAAACAATATCTCAACCGGAGAAGATCCCATCAATTTCTTAAAAAAGATATCCAAAAGATGTTCATCTTCTTCTAAAAATGAAAATACCCCTGCACAAAGACTTAGGTCTCCAAATTCAGGGTTTGCAAAAACATTAGCCAATCCTGCATGCCAAGTTCTACCATCATCAATCACACCAACAGAAAGAGATTTTGTTTTATCAGCCAGTATATGGACCGCCTCATCCATCAAACTATTAATATCGTTTCTTACATCCCAAACCTCTTCTTTCATTTTCACTTCATCAGCTAAACTTAGTTGTTTTTCTTCCATCAATTGGTCAACATAAAACTTCATTGCCTTTGGCGTTGGCATTCTTCCAGCAGAAGTGTGAGGTTGCTTTAAATATCCCATCTGAGTCAAAGCGGCCATCTCGTTTCTAATAGTTGCAGATGAGACATTTAAATTATATTTCTTCTCTAAGACTTCAGAGCCCACTGGTTCTGCTGTCTCTATATATTCATCAATCAAAGCTTTCAAGATTTGTATTTGTCGTGATGTTAATGCGTCCCCCATTAACAAAACCTCCTTTTAGCAGAATAATAATACGAGTGCTAAAAGTTGTCAAGAGGAAAACTAGCCTTCATTAACATCATCAGTTAAACTAACAGGCTCCTGCTCTACTTTAGGCATTTCTATTTTCCTCCTACGCCATGGAACAACTCTCTTCAAAAGATTCAGTAATGTTATTAGCTCTTTATTGCCCAAAATGTAGGACAATACCAAATAAACAAGAAGTCCAATTACAACTACAAAAACTGTTAGAACCAAAAGATTAAATGTATATCTAGTATCAAGAACAAATTTTTCAAAAGATAATTTTTGGGCCACATCTACCTTTCCTAAAAAAGAAAGTTTTTTAATCCAGACACTTCTATCAAAAAACTTAAGAGTAAAAAACATAATCAAAGAAGATCCAAGAGTGGCCAAGACTTTCTTAAAAATAAGGTATAGATTTGTTGACCAAAAACCCCCACCAGTCGCCTTTTCTAAAAATATAAAAAGACAAACCGACTGGAAAAAACTACCCAAAGAAAAACCCAGAGCCAGTCCCCAAACCGGCATTTTTAAAATGTAAATAAAAATAAAATCCAAAAATAAGACAAGAAAAATCGCGACCATGGAAATAGTAACTGGTGTCTTGGTGTTATGAAGAGCATAAAAAGCTCTAGATAAAAGTGAATTAATGGCCTGAAAAACTATCCCAAAAGCAAAAGCGGAAAGAACCATCCCTGTTTGAACTGTCGCCTGCCAATCAAAAATATCTGTTCCATAAACAAGCCTCACCAAAGGAATCCTTAAAACGATAAACATCGCCGCAATAGGTAAAAGCAAAAAAAGCATTTCATTAAAAGTTTTCCACAAAACCTTTTTAAAAACTTCTAGATTATCTGCCTTCTCAGCCAGATTTGGCAAAGCTGCTTTTGAGATTGAAGTTCCAATAAGGCTAACTGGCAAAAGCTGAAGGGTATTGCCAAAAGTATAGTAAGCATAAGCAGCAGAAGAAACAAGCGAGGAGAAAAAAAGTTCAGCAATCTTGGAAAGCTGCAGAAAGGAAACCTCCACCAAACGAGGCCATGCCAAGTCCTTTATTTTTCTTAAACCTTCCCGGTCGTCAATTTTAAACCTAAAACGAAAGCCAAGGCTGTGTGCTAACGGATACTGAACAATAAAGTGTAAAAATGCGCCTATAATCACTCCAAAAACTGGAGCTATTAAACCAAAATGATCAGCAAATAAAATAGTTCCAAATATCATACCCAGATTGTAAAAAACAGGAGCCAAAGCTGGAAATAAAAATCTTTTCAGGGATTCCAAAACACCAGTTAGAACATAGCTGGCCACAAAGAACCCTTGAGCAAAAAATAGGTATCTACTTAAAAAAGCTATTCTAGACTGTTGTTCTAAAGAAAAACCAGGCGTGACCAAATGGTAAAAAACTGGAGCTAAAAGACTAAAAAGTAAAGATATTAGCACAAAAGAAATTATTCCTATATTCAAAACACTGGAAGCCAAACTCCAAGCTGATTTCTCATCTCTTTTGGCCATTCTGGCAAAAACGGGTACAAACGCAGACGAAAAGGTGCCAAAAACCAATACTTCAAAAACCGTGTCCGGCAACCGAAATGCAGCAAAAAACAAGGACAATTCCTCAACAGAAAAATAATGAGCCAAAACCCTTTGCCTTACTAAACCTAAGATTCTTGAGGCTATTATCATTAGCATTATCAAACTAGCTGCAGATAAAATAGATGTCTGCTGAGATGAGAGAAGTTGTTTTCCTTTTTTAACTAAATTTTCAATCATAACCAATAAAACTGTTGAAAAACCTATTACTTTGGATTATACTTTAGTTGAATCAAGATAAAAATAATCAAAAATATGCCAGTTACCAAAACCGCCAAGAGAGCCCTAAGGGTTTCTCAAAGAAAAGCAAAAGTCAACCAAACCATTCTTAAAAAGATGGAAATTGCTATAAGGTTGGCAAAAAAGACATTAAAAGAGGTTGATATCAGCAAAGCAATCTCTCTTGCTGATAAAGCAGTCAAAAAGAAGTTTATACACAAAAATAAAGCTGCTAGGATAAAAAGCAGACTTTCTAAACTAATAAAATCCAAAAAGAAAACTAAAAAATAAAAACAGGGCTGCTTCTTTATAGGAGACCCCTAAAAAAATATTCCGTGGCAATACCCATAAACCTCTTTTTGTCTTAAATCTTTTTTCTAGTCCAAAATCACCATTTGGGTTTTTGAAAAATCAGTCCCAAAACCTTTTATTTAAGAAATTTTATTTTTTCTAACGAACTTTATTGCCTGCTGCAATTTCTCACTTGCTAATCTTGATGCTTTCTCCTGCTCCAAACCAAGAATAATTTCTTCTAAACATACAGCCTAGCCTGCACCTCCACCTCCGCCACCACCCCCCGCCCCCACCACCTCCCGAAAATCCACCAGAAGAAGAAACACAAAGCGCTCCACTTGTAACCGAATTAGAAATAGAACTCAAAGCCTTTCCAAATTCAGAAAAATAAGCAGAAAAATTAGAAACATCATTTGGCCCGTTTCCACCTGATAACCCCACAAAAACAGGTGATCTTTCAAAATCCTTTGAATAATTAATCGGCAATTGGGAAAGAGCCTTAATCGAAATTCCAAGTACTGTACCATAAACCAAGTATTTTTCCCAGATAACAACTGAGTCTATAGGATAGCTTTTGGTAACAGAATAATCCTTCAAGAACTGTCTGAAAGCTAACCACCCCGCTAATTCTTGATTTCCTTTTTCGGTTCTTTTATCCATTACCCCATAGATAATTAAAAGAGAAGCAAAAATGATAAACAAAAAGGGCAAGATCAAAATCAGAAAAACTCCACCAAGCTGAAAAGTAAACAAAGATAAAGAAGGCAAAATTGAAACTGAGAGAATAACCACAAAGGCAAATAAAATAAGTTCGACAGACAATTTCTTCTTTAATTCAGAAGCTTTCTGATCAAGGAAACCAAGAGTCATTAAATCATCCTTAGCTTTCATTAAATTCTGCCAAAACGAAGTTGTTTCTCTTGTTTTTCTTATACCTATTTTTTTAATCTCATCAAAACTCAACTCGTCTTTGGAATCAAAGAAAAGACCAATCAAATCCTTCTCGTATTTGTTTACCGCCTTGCTTTTATCAAGCAGAACAAGGCTAAATTTATCCTTATAACCACCAAGAAAACTCTTAACTTTTTCTTTTCTAAACGCAAGTGCTTTACGTCTTACCAAATCTATTATGGTAGATATAACAGCTTTGCTATCAATTCTCCCTTTTTGAACTAAAGCCTGAACATAAATAGGGTGAAGGTCACTTGGCGGTTCATGCAACTTCCCGGAAAGATTAACCCTCTCCACTTTTGGATCCTTGCCATACTTATACCAAAGCAAAAACCAATGAACCAAACGCCATAAAACAAAAGCCAGTATTACCAAAGCAATTAACAATCCGCCCCAAACCTTCGCTTTATCTTTATAACTAAATGATTTTTCTTCCCTCAAAACATCATCCAACGATAAATTTGACTCTTGGGCAAAAGGGGCATTCTCAAGTTTTGGAAAAAGAACTCTAACCTCAAAGAAAGTATTCGCAGGCAAACTTGAGGCATAAAAATTAATCTGCCTGTTTGAAATAATATCTATTTTTCCATTTAATGGCCCATGGCCAAAAGCCCAAATTTTATCATCAGCTACAGCAAAAGGAAGAAAAACTGTTGCTTTAACCTCCCCCGTTGATTTGGTCCATTTATCACCTATCAACTGCCAATAAAACTCAGAAATATCAGCTCGATTTGTAATAGCATTTTTAATTTTATATTTCAAAGTAAATGTCTTTTGTTCGTTTGAAGCGTTATAAAACCACTTAACATAAAACACTTCTTCATCCTTTTCTGTTTGATAAAAACCAGCTGATGAAATGTCTTTATCTACATAAAAAACACCATTCTCTTCAAGAGAAAAATCAGATATTTCATAATTCCTGCAACCTTTGCACCTTGCAGACAAATTAATCCATTCATCAGCCCAGGAAAAAGAGCCGTCGAAAGAATAAGTTCTTGTTTCTTTGACTAAAGCTGATCCATCAGAAAACAGGTTAACTTCGATATCAACCTTTGGTATAGAATAATCCTTAGCAAAAGCAAATGAAGGAAAAAACAGAAACAATAAGGAAAAGATTAATAAACTAATATTTCTTTTTAACACTATTTTTAACACTATATTCAGGTTAGCCTATATTAACATATCTATTCCAGTCTAATTTTAATCTAAATCAAGATACCACTCCTCAAAAAATTATGCTATTATTAATTTAGTTTAAAATGGCTGCCCTAAAAAGACAAAAACAGATAAATTTACTACCTAAAGACAAATTCTCCGAATCCGACGTTGGAAGAATAGTTTTTTGGTTTTTGTCCACATTCCGCATAATGGTTATTGTTGTAGAACTTATTGTGGTTGCCGCCTTTCTTTCTCGATTTTGGCTTGATTCTAAAAATGCCGATCTTTCGGATGAAATTAAACAGAAAGAAGCCCAAATTAGAGCTTTTGAAGAAACGGAAAAAAAGTTTAGAGAACTACAAAAAAGACTGGTTGCTTTTTCTACTCTTTCTTCTCAAACATCAACCTATTCTATTTTAGGTCTAATATCAAAACAAATGCCACCCAAGATTACTCTTTATTCTATAAATTTTTTACCTGATGAAATCTCTGTAGCTGGAAATACTCCAACTGATCAAGAATTAGCCCAGTTCCTAGTTAATCTAAAGTCAGAAAATCGTTTTGAAAAAATTACACTTGCACAATTGTCACCCAAAAAAGAAGATGCATCAATTTTAAGTTTTACAATTTATCTAAAAGTTAAAAACGAAACCAACGCTGATAAAAAATAAACATGGCCACTAACTGGAAAGAAAACTATCAAAGATACAGAAATATTTTTTGGAAAAATTATGAATATTACAAGAAAAGAGAGGATCTAAGAAGCTATATAGAATTAGTATTAAGTTTATTGGCAATAATGATATTCAGCATATTTGCTATTAAACCAACAGCAATTGCTATTATTAGCTTAAACAAAGAGATTAAATCCAAGCAGGAAACAATCCAAAAGATGGATGCAAAAATAAGTAATTTACAAAAAACTCAACAACTCATTCAACAAGAGCAAGATCGGATAAAACTTCTTGACAAAGCAATCCCCCTAAAGCCAGAGGCTGAAAGCTTCATACATGAATTAGCTGGAATAGCAGCCCTAAACAATGTTAATATAGCATCCATAAACACAGAAAATCTTACAATTATTGGACAAACCCAACAAAAGAAAAATAGTAGTTTTAAAGTTCCAGAGGGAATTAATGTGATTACTTTCTCTTCTTCATTTTCTGGAGAATTCAGCAATTTAAACGAATTCATAAACAAATTAGAAAATTTTATAAGACCACTCACTTTCGAACAATTAAGTATTACTAAACCTAAAGAAGAAAATGAATTAAAATTAAACATAACTATCAACGTGCCATACTATCAACCGATAAACACCATACAAAGTCAAAAAACAACACCAAATAACAAGGAAGAAGATCTTATTACAAAATAATAAATATGCAGGGAGGCAAGAAAAAACCAAACCTAATATCAACACTAATCCTAACTACTATCAGCATAGTAACCTGGGTTTCTTTCAGTATCTACAAAGCACTTGTTAAACCAGAACCAGTAGTTGTCCCGCCAGAAATTATAGAACCAATCACTCCTCAGCTTGACGACACTATTTTAAAAAAGATGACAGAAAGGTACTACATTCCCGAAGAGGAATTACCTGAAACCATAACTAACCCCAAAGCTCAATTCAATCAAATATCACAAGACCAAAAACCAACTCCAAGCCCCACAACCGAGGAAATACTACCCACCATTCCCCCCAATGAAACCTACAGCGAATAGGTTTCCATGGAAACCATAGTTAAGATGAAGTTTGCTAATAATCAACCAAAAAGGATAAAATGAACAAAATGAGAAAGGTAAAAATTCCAACAATCATTGCCATAATAATACTAACTTTAGGTCTATCCTTCTCTGTAATATTGGTTGGACAAAAGCAACTTCTTATACCAAAAGCCAAGTCTCAAAACGCACCCCAAAATGTCCAAATCTCAAATATCACAGATTCTTCCTTCTCTGTTAGCTGGACCACCCAAGACAAATCGAATGGTTCCATTATCTGGGGAAAAAGCAAAACATCCTTAAACCAAACTACTGCTGAGGAAACTAAAAGTCAAGGATACACACACTTTGCAACCATAAGAAACCTAGAACCCCAAACAATTTATTACTTCAAAATAATCTCAAACACAAGCACCTATGACAACAATGGTACACCCTGGGAAATCGAAACGGGTTCCTCTCTAAACACTAAAAACAACTCTTCTATCAAGAATATTTCTGGTTCTGTTGTTAGCTCAATAGGCACACCTGTCAACCAAGCTCTGGTGTTTGCTAAAATCCAGGGAGTAAGTTTGCTCTCAACCTATACATCTGAAAATGGTAATTGGATAATTCCTCTTTTAGAACTAAGGACAGAGGATCTAAAAGATGCTTATCAGCCAACGGGTCAGGAATTGATTGAAATAAACGTACATGCCGGTCCTCAAGGAATTGCCTCTGCTCAAATTTATCTACAAGACGCAAACCCCACACCAATTATCACTCTAGGCCAAAATTTTGATTTCAGAGGTATTACCACCAATAAGAGCGAAGCCATTCCCACCGCAGAGATCCTGGCACCGGAACAAGTAACCAAACAACCAAAATTCAATGTTAATGATTATGACAATGAAGGAATTGCAAACAACAATGTAACTATTGATAGCATTGAAGAAGGAGAAGTTATTTATACGACAAACCCAGAATTTTTTGGCAAGGCGCCCCCCAATAAAACAATAACCATTACAGTAGAATCAGAAAAACCTCAAACAACAACAATAAATGCTAATAACAGTGGTGTTTGGAAATGGAGTCCTCCTTCAAGATTAACCCCCGGCACTCACAAAATTACACTTACTTATAGAGACGAAGATGGAGTTTTAAGAAGCATTATAAAAACATTTATTGTACAGGCATCAGAAGCAAATGAACCAGCCTTTGAAGCTACACCATCAGCCAGCATCACCCCAACTCCAATATTAACCTCAACATCGACACCAACACCAAATGCAACCCCAACATTTATCGCCACATCAACACCCTTAATTCAAAAAAATGCTTCACCTACCGCCACTCCCATACAGCCAATTTCAGGATTTAGTTTGCCCACCCTATTTCTTTTTACCACTGGGTTACTATTATTGGTAGGAAGTGGTTTTTTGCTTTTTTAGGAACTAGGTAAACACAAGCCCTTCCTCTATGAGTTATTACTAAAAATGAGCAAGCACAAAAATGGGATCAAAAGAAACAGATATTGAAATCCAAGAAAAAAAAGGGGAAAACAAAAAAATCTTAATTGCTATACTAGGAATACTACTATTAGTAACGGGACTAGCTATTGGCATAATCTTAGTCAATCAAAGACAAGAAATTAGAAAAAAAGCAGTAACACCAACTGGAACAGTAAAAGTTTTCCTTTCCCCTGAAACAAAAAATATAAAAGAAGGTCAAGCATTTTCTGTTAACATACTACTTGATACTGCAGGAAGATATATATCAGCTGTAACCATAAATCTAAGCTATTCATACCAAGAAGAGACCCCCCCTATTTTAGCTACTGATGTTCAGGTAAATTCAAGCCTGGTAGTAAACAACAATTGGAGCTTCCCAATAAAATCGGTGAACAACAATACACAAGAAAAAAATGTAGAAATAAGAATTGGTGGTTTAAACAGCTCGAGTGAAGGATATAAAACAAATGGAGAAGAAGTTATTGCTACAATTAACTTTAAAGCCCAATCACCAGGATCAATCAACCTAACTTTTAATCCCACCACAAGTAAAGTCACAGATAAATCGACAGCAGAAGATATTCTTTTAAATCCATCAAGTAGCGGCTCTTACATTGTTACATCAGAAACACCGCCATCCGAAACCCCACAAGCCACTTTTGACCCAACAAACCCCACCCCAACAGCTTCACCAAGCGCCACAATCGTTGCAGCAAGTACATCACCCATCCCAATTGTTACACCCACACCTTCCCTAGCACCCATTCCAGAATCAGGTATCTCCTACCCAACAATTATAAACATCCTAGGCAGTGTTATCTTACTAACTATCGCTTTTACTATCGCTTTTTAGAAAAAATTGAAGTTAATTGAATTTAATGAGAAACAATCCTAGATTATCTCCATGAGGAAAACCAATAAAAAGAGTTATCAATCGCTATATTAATAGGCAAACCAATTAAATGGGGATAGAAATACACAAAAAGAACAAAAGCAGTAACCAGATAAGGTAAGAAAAGCCTAATATTTTTTCTTAAAACAAATCCAATAGCACAAGACAAAAATGGAATTGACGGTAAATAATGATACAAAAACATAATTCGAGGCGAAAGCGACCAAGGAACAAAGAAAACAAGATAAGAAAATACAAGCCAACCTAATCTTTTATTTTTGAAAAGATAAGCATAATAAAGAGTAATAAAAATAGAGGCTAAACCAAACCAGAAGATCGCTGGGTTACCGAATGCATAAATATTAGCAATCATACCCGAACCAAAAGAATTGGTATAAAGCCAGATGGGCCTAATCAATAAAGGCCAGCTCCACCAGGGAGAAGTATAAGGATGGGTTGCCTTAAGCCCCGTATGATACCACCACATTTGCTTTTGAACACCAACAAAAATATCAAAAGAATGACCAGTCAAAAACATTTGGGTGTAGCTTGCAATATAAACAAGAGGCGGCAAAATTAAAAACCAAATATAATCAAACTTTAATTTCTTACCAAAAGCAAAGAAAGCAGTAAACAAAATGGGTACAACCCAGACAGCACTCCACTTGGAAGATAAAGCAAGACCAAATGACAAACTTGAAAGTAAAATTTTATCTTTAAGAAAAAGATAAATAGTAAGAAGAGAAAAAAATAATAAATAAGAATCATTCATTCCTATTCTTGAGAGAACCAAAAAAAGACCGTCAAGAGAAAAAAACAAAGCAGAAAATAAAGCAGCAATCTCATCTTTAAAAACCTCCTTCCCAATAAGGTAAACCAAAAGAACAGACAATGTCCCAAGTAAAGCTGCAGGAAAACGCCACCCAAAAGAATTTTCACCAAAGATAATCATCCCAATCTGCATTCCAATTTTTGCCAAAGGAGGATGGCTCCATTCATAAGCATAACCTTCAGGGTGCGGGTTCCACCACTCCCAGGCCTTTGGATCACCATGAAGCATTAAACGAGCAGTAAAGGCATGATATACCTCGTCAAAATATTCTTTCTCAGGAATACCAAGTCTGTAAACACGACAAATAAAAGCAAACATCAAGATCAAAATCAAAAAGATCCTAGCTCTTTCTCTAGGCAAACCAGCGTTAGAAAAAAGTTTGGCAGAAGGTTTATTTGCAGAATGAAATAAGGAATATAACTTATCTTTAAAGAAATAAATCAACCTTGTCTTCCCTGACCAGCCAACATTCAAAAGTAATGAAAAAGTTAAAATTTCAAAGAAAATTAGAATTTTAATAAAGAAATCAGAAAACACAACTTTAAAATTATCAGTTATCCAAATAAAAGAATAATAAAGATTAAGACAATATAAAATTGAGAGAAAAATATAAACAACAAGAAGATCGGTAAACAAACTAGCGGAGATCAAAAGCGGAGCAAAAACAGGCAACAAATGTCTCTCATGCATCCTAGGAAAAAAAAGGAAAGAAACAAAAAAAACAAGAGTAAGAATTAAATATTGAGCACCCTTAACTTTTTTTAATCTCAAAAAAGAAAAAATGCTTAAAGAAAAAAGTATCAGAAACGAAAAAATCGAAGTAAAAACTTTTTGGTCAGGTTGCCAAAATCCAAAAAGTCCCCAAAAATTAAAAGCATTAACAGAAGTGTAAGGGTACTGATTTAAAGTTTGTCCCACCCTCTCCCAAACAAAAAGCGGGAACTGATTTAAATCTTTTCCGAAAGGCAAAAAAGGTAGAAATGTTAGTAAGAAAAAGGAAAGAGCAATGAGTCCGTAATTAAAAAGAGTTTTAATATTGATTTTCCTAGTCCAAAACAAAAATAAAATTGGAATAACAGTCAAGGATGCTTGAATCTTAACCGCTGTTCCAAAAGCTAGAAAAATAGCTGAAAGGGTAAATGAACTATCAAAAAAATAAAGCGAGAGAAGAGAAAAAAGAATAGTCAAGCTATCAACCTGTCCCCAAAGCGAAGAATTCGCAAAAATAGCTGGATTAAAAGCATAAAACAAGGCAGACATTAAAGCAGTCTTTTGACCCTTAAGACGAAAGACAATCTTATAAACCAAGAAAGTGCTAACTATATCAGCGATTATTGCAGGGAATTTATAAAGAATTTCATTGGGGACAAAACCAAAAGTATTCTTTATTTTTCCCAAAATAAAAAGAATATAAAGGTATCCAGGAAGATAATCAGACCACTCTTTATAAAAATCAGGTAAGGGATGTTTAACCAAACGATAACTCCAGCCCAAAAAAGTATTAAAATCAATATCTAAAGTTCCAAAAAAAGATATCAGTAATCTGAAAACAAAAGCAGCAAGCAAAATAAAAATTATTTTTTTATTCTTATTAAAAAATTTCATAAATCTTTATACCATCCTCATCATAAATTTTCTTTAAATGAATATTTTGATCAAATTTTAACACTGCATCTGGAAATTTCTGTCTCTCCTCTTCTCCATAATATATATACCTGGCATTATATCTAAATTTAACATACCTCACATCAGCAGAACCATACACTTTTTCTACATCAGATGCCCTTGAAAAAACATTGTCTTCCCCCTGGTCAAAACCATGCGAATAGGGCCAGTTAATATAAGAGATAATTCTTAACCTACCCCCTATGTCAGCAGGTGCTGAATGAACAGTAGGCAAAGTTACGAAAACAGATTTTTCAGGAATATTATTCCTAATCCACATACCAGCTTTATAATCAGCCAAACTATAAGCAATATTCTTGTTTAAAAACGAATGGAAAAGAAGGTTTACAGAGGTTAAAGAAGTAAAAAACAAAATTAAAGACAACAAAAACATTCTTCCTTTTTGATCAGGAATAAAACTAAAGAAAAATACAACAAGAAAGCTAACTAAAGGGACTGCATAATAAAAAAATTTAAACATATCCTGAGCGTAAATTGTGAATTTAAACAAAAACGGAATAATAAAAAGAGTAAGACAGATTAGATACAGAATAAGAACTTCTGTTTTTCTCCTCAATTTTGGCAACCAAAAGCCAATAAGAAAAATAAAAAAACCTGGCCCAAAGTTCGCAAAAATAAACAGAAAAAACCAGGTCAAAGGATGAGACTGCCATGGGCCCCAGTCAAAGCTCTGTAAAAAGACAGAAATTAAGGACCTTGATCCTATATTGGAAAAGCCAAAGCCTAGCGAAAATAAAAAGGTCCAAAAACCAAATACAACAACAACCCTAATTAAATCAACTAGCCTGTTTTTCTCAACTATCAATTTGAAAAGTAAACAAAGCCCAAGGAAAAGCCAGGAAACCACAAAACCAAAGAGTTGAAACTTAATAAGAGCAGCTGTTATAAAACCTGCTAAAAATATTTTTTTCCAATCAAATTTATTCTTTTTAACACCTTCCAATAAAAGCAAAATCGTCAAAACAAAAGCAGGAAGACCAACCATCATTGGCCTGTTTTGCAGAAAATAATCCGACATCGGCACCATCTGAAAAAGCTCCTGATCAAGATGAAAAGGGTTTTCAGCCACTAACCGAAAATATCCAACACAATTCGAGAAAAGATATATAAAAAGATCAATAAATTTCATATTGCTATAAAAAACCGCCATTAATCCCGCAACAATTGAAAGACCCCTTTTCTTTAAAATAGAAAATGAAAGCGCATAAACTGAAAAGAAAAATGTCATCGCAAAAAAGGGATTAATTAAGACTAAAACCTGAGGGAAAAAATCACCATAAAAGATGTTAATAATTGCTGCGTGCAAATCTGAGAAATAATAATAAGAAAGCGGTTGTCCTGAAAAATAAGGAGCTTGGGGAGGAAAGTTCCCTTGAGCCAAACTTTCTATTATCGAAAGATGCATTGCTGTATCCTGCCAATTTGGCCCAGACATCACAAAATAACCATTTTTATAAGTAAAAATTCCAGGTAAAAGAGCAGTAAAAAATATTAAATAAACCAAAATTCCAAAGATTATCTCCCTTTTTAACTCTTGAAGACCTGAAAAACTAGGCAAACCTTTTTTCCAAACTAAAACTAACAAAAGAATTACAAAGAAAATAAAGCACGCCAACAATGTCTCTCTTGAAAGGCCAAAAACTAGAGCAGCAAGATAAGAAAAAATAGTGGATATAATTACACTTAAAAGAAAACAAAGTGGAATCTTTTCCCACAACTTAAGATTGGGAAACAAGAATCCAACCACTAAAAAACCTGGTAAAATTGTTGTGTAAATAATTCCCAATAAAAGGAATATGTAATTAACCATGCGCAAAATGACACCCTCACTATTTATTTTTTTTCTTTTTCTTCTAGTTTATATTATCACTTCAGCTGGCAAAACCCCATATGACTATTTTCTAAGACTGTCCCAAGCATTTTTAGAAGGAAAATACTATATCGATGAGAATCCTCCTTGGCTTTCAGAGCTAATTCCTAGCGGAGATGGTAAATTTTACATTGTTCACCCGCCAATGCCAGCAATATTGCTTATTCCCTTCCTAATGATATTTAAAAATTTTCAACAACAATATATTGCCCATATTATCGGTGCCTTAATTCCAGTTGTTGTTTTTAACCTCTCTTTAAAAATAAAAAAGAATATAAAACTTGCAATTTGGTCATCTCTTCTGTCTGGTTTTGGCACAATTATTTGGTTTTTATCTTCGGTTGGATCTTCCTGGTACTTAGGTCAAATAACAGCCTGTCTTTTCTTGCTTCTTGCAATTTATAAATTAATAACCTCAGACGACCCTATAAAAATAGGCGTTTTTCTTGGAGCTGCTTATCTTTCAAGAGTAAACATTATCATTTGCATCCCCTTTTTTATTTTTCTTCTAAAAAAGAAGGGTGTTAAAGAATTTGCAAAACTAATCCTTGGCTTTATGCCATTTTTTATTTTCAACAGTATTTACAACTATATTCGTTTTGGGACAATCTTTGATGTGGGTTATTCAAAAATTCCTGGAATATTTGAAGAACCGTGGTACCAAAAGGGATTGGTTAATATTTCCTATATCCCAGACCATCTTAAAATACTACTTTTGGGTATGCCAAAAATCATCAGCCACTTTCCTTACATTATTCCATCATGGGCTGGTATGGCTATATGGCTCACAACTCCCGCTTTTGTTTTTTCTCTTTTTGCGCCAATAAAAGAAATGGTTGTAAAATGGTCTTGGATTAGTATTTTCCTAATTTCCACAATTATACTAAGTCATGGTGGCACTGGATTTACCCAATTCGGATATAGATATGCTGTTGACTTTTATCCTTTTCTTTTTCTTTTAACCATAAGGGGAGTTGCTAAAACGAAACTAAAAAAAATTCACTGGATTTTACTTTTCATTTCAATAATAGTTAATCTTTGGGGTGTTTTGTGGATTAATAAATTCCAATGGGTGAGTTACTAAAAAAAATTACAACCAAGGCACCTTTTGCCATACTTTTTGTTTTATACCTCAAAACAATTCTTCCATCTGTTGATTTTTGGGACACAGGAGAATTTCAAACAATAGGCTATACCTTTGATATATCCCACCCAACTGGCTATCCCTCCTACATAATTCTTCTTAAATTTTTTACAAACATTTTCCCTTTTGGCAATATTGCTTTCAGAGCCAATTTCCTGTCTTTAATTCTTTCTATACTAGGTTTGGTGTTTTTATCAAGAACAATAAAATTAATTACAAAAAACCAAACAATATCGCTACTTGCCCCAATTATTCTTGGCACAACCAAAACTTTCTGGTCAACATCTATTAAAGCAGATCCCCACATATTTCATTTCTTCCTGTTTTCTTTATTTATCTATATCTCAATTTTAATAATTAAAGAGGAAAAAAATAATTTGCTACCAATTCTGGGGCTAGTTGTTGGAGTTTCTTTAGGTAACCATCTACTTTCATTGTTTTGGGTCCCTTCCTTTATTTTTATTATTTTTTCAAGTAAAACTTCAAAAAAAGAAAAGTTGTTAAGTACATCTTTCTTATTCATTAGCTTATTGCTATATGCAATTATCCCTCTAATCTACAAAATTAAAGGGGCATACACCATTGATTATGACCTTACCAGCTTTAATAATCTTAAAAAATATATTCTTGGTCTTGATTTTTCACCCCAAAAAAGTCTGGTCTTAAGCCATCAATCACTTTTAAATTTAATTAAAGCTTTAATAACAATAAAAGAAGAAATAACTAAAGCAACATTCTATATATCAATTATAGGCATTCCCGCATTCTTGCTAAAAGAAAAAATTAGTTATTCAGTTTTGGTAATATTTGTTTTAAACATCTTCTTCTCTGCAAACTACTCAAATGCGGCAATAGAAAGATATTTTATTACAAATAACACCATCCTAATATTAATCTACTCTTTTACTCTAAATCTAATCACCCAAAAGTTAAATACAATCAAAGCAAACAGGGTAATTAAGACTTTATCAAAAATCTCAATAATAATTATTTTCATATTAATACCAATTTATAAAAATATTTATAAAAACTATAACCTAGTTGACCAAAGTGGAAATAACAGAGCTGAAATTTGGGCAAGGTCCGTTTTTGAAAATGTCGAGGAAAATGCAGTAATTTTTTCTTGGTGGAGTTATTCAACCCCACTTTGGTACCTAAAAAAGGTAGAAAAACTAAGACCGGACATTATGATTATTAACGAAGGTCAAAATAAGTGGGAAGAGATGGCAAAAAACTTTGTCAACCAAAAACCCGTATATTTTATTGAAAAAATAAATCTGAAAGATAAAAATTTGAACATGAAACAAGAAGGGAATGTTTACAAACTAGAAATAATTAATTAAGCAAAATTCCCTGAACCCAAGAGTGAACCTGGTCCCAGTTTCCAGATTTGGGAATAAAAACATAAAGATTATCATATTTGGAAGAAATTGGAGGATTAGTAAGCAGATTCTCATCCAAAACAAAACTGTTTATGTTGTTGCCAGCAGCAACAAACCGTCGCAACAAAGCAAAAATAGCTTTATTGTCAATATCCGTCTCCACATATTTAAAAACTACCTGCCAAAGTCTTTTTATCTTCTCTGGAGACATCCAAAAATCTTTTTTCAACAAAGCGTCTTTAATAGCAGCCATTATCTTTTGCTGCCTTTTTGCTCTTGCAAAATCTGTCCCTTCATCCCCTTCTGCCTTTCTGGAACGAACAAATTTTAAAGCAGTCTCTCCATTCATTTTCTGCCAACCTTTTTCAAACCTTACTGTTTCATAGCGACACTTAAAAAGAGGATCGTTATTGCAATTGTCTTTCTCCTTACCAGCAATTGGATACCAATTATCAACAAATGCGTTCTCAACATAAACATCAACACCACCCAAAATATCTATTACCTCTTTAAAAACAGAAAAATCAACCACAAAACTATAATGTACAGGTTGACCAACAATCTCTGAAACAACTTCTTTAGCCAAAACTAAACCACCCCCCATCTCTTTTTGATTTCCCCAATAATAAACACTATTTAATTTTGCTCTAAGACTAGGAATCCAAATATCACGCGGCAAGGAAATTAAAACGAGACGAGGTTTTTCCAAAGACAAAGAAACAAACATAATTGTATCAGTCAAGTCTGGCGCCTCATGACCAGCCCCTCCTTTCCCTAAAACCAAAAAATTAACTCTTTTTAAATTATCTGACCTAAAATCAGACGGAGAGGAAACTACAAATGTCTTTATAAGCCGAGCATAATATAAAGCACCAGAATTCTTAATTAATCGAAAGATGACAAAAAATAAAGAAAACACCAATAGAAAAAGAAAAGAAGCAAACAACACTCGCTTGAGAACAATATTACTTAGGATTTTTCTCCTTGTTTTTAAAAGCCAGGCCTTGATTTTCAAAATCCGCCTTGATAATTTTTTTTCGTTTGCCATACTAAACCTTAAGTAGTTTAGAACAAAATTAAATGACTAACAACTTTCTTGAAGAATTAAATGAACAGCAAAAAGAAGCAGTAACCTACCAAGGCAAATCTCTTCTTGTTTTGGCTGGTGCAGGAAGTGGCAAAACCAAAGTATTAACATATAGAGCCTCATTTTTAATTGAGAATAAAATTTCCCAACCAGAAAATGTTCTTCTTTTAACCTTTACCAATAAAGCGGCGGAAGAAATGAGACAAAGAATCGCAAGGCTTACAAATAAAAGGCCATATTTTGCAGGCACGTTTCATTCCTTCTGTGCCAAAATTTTGCGAATTGATGGAACCAACATAGGCATAAGCCCTGAATTTGTCATTTATGACGAAGAAGATAGTAAAGATCTAATCAAAGAAATAATTGAATCTAAAAACTTACCAATAGAATTCTATAAACCAAGAACAATTCTTGCAGAAATATCAGAACTTAAAAACAACTTAATTGATCAAGCGGAATACTTCCAAATTGCACATGGAGAATGGCAAGAAAATTTGGCTTATATTTACCAAACTTATCAAAAGAGACTTAAAAAGGCAAACGCCGTTGATTTTGACGATCTTTTGATTTATGCCCTCGATTTACTTAAAGAGGTTCCACACATCAAAAACAAATGGCAGGAAAAACTCAAATTTGTGCTAGTCGATGAATGGCAAGATACAAACAAAATTCAGTACCTACTAACCAAAACCTTGGTTGAAAACCATCAAAACATTACCGCTGTTGGAGATGCTTCTCAGTCTATTTATTCTTGGCGGGGAGCAGATTTTAGAAATATAAACTATCTAATCCGCGATTTCCCAAACATAAAAATAGTAAACCTTGAACAAAATTATCGCTCAACTCAAAATATTCTTGATGCTGCAAACTTTGTTATTGCTCACAACTCTTCCCACCCTATTCTTAAGCTCTGGACCAAAAATAAAAAGGGTGAAAAAGTGTTTGTTTATCAAGCAAAAAGTGGAGTTGACGAGGCCAATTTCGTGGCTGAAAAAATAAGCGAGCTAATCACCAAAAACAATTTTCAAAAAAAAGATATTGCCATTCTTTATCGAACCAACGCTCAATCAAGAACAATAGAAGAAGCGCTTCTAAACTACCAAATTAATTACAAAATTGTGGGAGGAATTAAATTTTACAGCCGAGCAGAAATTAAAGACATCATCGCCTTTTTAAGGCTAGTTAAAAACTCCAAAGACAGTGTCTCAAGAAAAAGAATTTTAAAATTGGGTAAAAAGCGTGTCGAAAAATTTGACAAGCTAAGAGAAGAAATAAGCCAAAAGTCTGATAATTTTACCACCATTGAAATTATGGATCTGGTAATTCAAAAGACTGACTATCTTTCTAAATTTAAAAAAGAAAACGAGGAAAATCTAGCCAAGCTTGAAAATATCAAAGAATTAAGATCAGTGGCAAGAGAGTTTGATAAATTGGGCGATTTCTTAGAAAACGTAGCCCTAATTGAAGCCGAACAAGAAAAGGGTGGCAAAATAAAAACACAGGAAGAAAATCAAGATGTCGTTACCTTAATGACTATCCACGCCTCAAAAGGGCTTGAGTTTAAGGTTGTATTTATTGTTGGAATGGAAGAGGGAATCTTCCCTCACTCCAGAAGCCTTGAGGACATAAACCAGCTTGAAGAAGAAAGAAGACTTGCTTATGTTGGTATAACCAGAGCCAAAGAACTTTTGTTTCTAATTTATGCAGGAAGAAGACTTTTCTTTGGGGAAAACATATCAAACCCCCCTTCAAGATTTATCGAAAATATACCAGAGAATATAAAAGAATTTATCAATAAAGATGTTTTAGAAGAAACACCAAAAGATAAAGAGTTCTTTTCATTCGAGAGTATAATTAAAAAATATATCTAAGATGAAAAACGCTGTTTTTGAATATAATCAAAAAGTAAACCACCCTCTTCAGAGTTGGGAATGGGGAGAATTTAGGAAAGAATGGGGCAATGTAGTTTTAAGAGAAAAAAATTATCAAATAATATTTAGTAGAATTCCCAAAACCAATCTAACAATTGGAACTTTAATTCGCGGTCCGAAATTAAAGAAAGAGGATTTAAAAAAAATAAAAGACATTGCCCAAAAACAAAAAGCAATCTTTGTAAAAATTGAGCCAAATATAACCTTCAAAAATAAAAGGGAGGCTCAAGAAACCATAAAAGCTTTAAGAGATTTTGGTTGTAAAAAGGGAAAACATCTTTTTACCCCCCAAACCTTCTGGATTGACCTTACCAAAAATGAGGACGACCTTATTGCCTCTTTTCATCCAAAAACAAGGTATAACATAAGATACGCTCAAAGAAAAGGAGTAGTAGTCAAAGAGGATAACTCTAAAGAAGCATTCGAAAAATACCTTGAACTTACCTTCCAAACAGCCAAAAGACAAAATTTCTATGCTCACAGTAAAAAATACCACCAGTTGATGTGGAAACATTTACACAATCTACCCAAAAAGAACGGCAACCCACCAATTGCCCATCTTTTAACTGCTAAATACAAAGATAAAATAGTAGTCACCTGGATAGTATTTACTTTTAAAAACTTTCTCTACTATCCCTATGGAGCATCCGACTATCGCTATCATAAACTAATGGCAAGCAACCTAATGATGTGGGAGGCTGTAAAATTTGGAAAAAAGATGGGGCTTAAAACCTTTGATCTTTGGGGAAAAGAGGAAGGAAAAGGTTTCACCAGATTCAAGGAGGGATACAACCCCGAAGTAGTTGAGTTTGTTGGTAGTTGGGACCTTATCATCAACAAACCACTTTATTATATCTACCAAATAGTCGATAAAATCCGCTGGATAATTCTCAAGAAAATAATTCCAGCCTTCAGATGAGAGATATTAGACAAACAAAAAAATATGCCTCTTATTTAAAAAGAATCGGTTGGAATTATAAGAAAATAGATAGCGTTCAAATTTTTATCAAAAAAATCTTTGGGCTGATAAACATCGCCAAAATCCAAAGACCGGAAAAAATAAACAAAGAAATTATTAAAGAAATTGCTTCTCAGAAAGGAATAAACATCACAATAGTTGAACCAAAAAACAAAAGTCAAAGTGAAATTATAAAAAAAATAGGTTTTAAACAAACAAAGCCATACTTACCATCCAAAACATTAATATTAAATCTAAATAGAAACATCAAAGAAATATTAAACCAAACAAAAAAAGACTGCCGTTACTCAATAAAAAAAACTGAAAAATTAAAATTCATCGACTGCAATAATAAAGACAAAATCGACAAGTTCCAAAAAGCATGGAAAAAGTCGGTAAACTTAAAAAGATATGTCCCGCTAGCAAAAAATCTCAAAGAACTCAAAAAAGCATTTGGCAAAAATTCTCTTTTTCTTCTCCATCAAAAAAATAAATCTATTTCAGGAGCAATATTTTTAAAAACCAATAAAACAGCCTACTATTGGCAGGCTTTTACAAACAAAAAAGCCAGAAAAGAACTCGTTCAATATCAAATTGTATGGCAGGGAATTAAGTGGGCCAAAAAAAATGGCTGCGTTTATTTTGACTTTGAAGGCATCTTTGACAAAAGATTTCCAAATAAAAGCTGGCTTGGATTTACCCACTTCAAAAAAAGCTTTGGAGGAAAAGAAAAAAAATATCCTGGCGCTTTTATAAAAATATCCTTAAACCTTTTCTGAACAAAACATCTTGTATTCGCAATTTTTACACAAAAACCCTCCTGAACACTCAAAATCAGATTCTTCAATCTCACTCCTGATGGCAAATATTTCGTCTATAATCTTCTCTAGCTGTTCCTTGCTTCTTGTGGTGGTTATTTTTTTACCGTCTTCAAAATAATAAAAAGTCAAAACTACGTCTTCCGGTTTTTTATTAAACGGAACTTCCTTTATCTTTGTAGCTGCCAAGGCATAAAATGACATTTGCAAATCCTTGTCTATTTGTTTCTGAGTTGGAACATTAGCACCCGTCTTATAATCAATAATCTCAATTCTGCCATCAGGTAAGACATCCACCCTGTCAATCCTTCCGCCAATTCGCAAGGGCCTTTCTTTATAGGAATTGTCAATAAGTGGAATATTAAAAGTCTCTTCTGTTAATACTGTTTTTATTTTTGGATTAAATTCCTGCAATATATAATCTCTTAAATAATTTTGCCCCTTCTCAAAGAATTCCCTCTCATGAGATTTTGATAGAAACCCTTCGTTAATCCAATTTTTCCTAAACAGCTCCAGAATTGTTTCAACTAATTTTTCCTTTTTTTGCGAAGAAAAAGAACTTTTCATTGCCAAGCGATAAAAATCACGAAGAGCCAAATGAACAGAAGTGCCAAAACTTTGAGAGGCAGAAGGCGGAGCAAGAATTTTCAAAATATACTTTAATTTGTAATGAAGCGGGCATGTCTTAAAAGCCTCTATTTGAGAATAAGAAAGATAATCAATATAAAGCTTTTCTGCCACAGGAAAGTATGATTCCATCAAAGGCTTATAATCAAGTAAACTAAGCTGATTTTCCTTTTTAGTCTCCTTGGTTTTGAGTATTTCTTCTCCTAAAGTTTCAATAACAAATGGGGAAAGTTTTTTGGGTCTTTTTTCATCTCCATAAAAATTAGCCGCCGTCAAATAAAGCCTCTCTTTGGCGCGAGTCATTCCAACATAAAAAAGACGCCTTTCCTCCTCCAGATGATAATCTCCTTGAGGAAGTATTTCTTTTATCAGCTCCTCAGGAATAGGAATAGCTTCTCTTCTTTCAAGAGATGGAAAACGCTGTTGAACTAAATTAACCAAAAAAACTACTGGAAATTCCAAACCCTTGGAAGAATGGACTGTTAAAATATTGACAGCATTGTTCTCAGACCAATCAACTTCTGCCACCAAAGGCGATTCACCCAAATCAATTGATAAATCAAGCCAATCAACCACTGAAGGAACACTTGCATCTTGATGGTTGGTTTCATAGTTCTTAAGTTTTTCAAAAAACTTGGCAATATTACTAGCTTTTACCTGTGCTTCTGGGGTGTCAGGAGAAACAAGACGGCCTAAAATTCCTGTGTCTTCTAAGAAATAATAAAGAATCTGCCCAGCGGTATTTTTGTTTAAAAGCTCCAAGTGCTTTTTTATAATTGAGACTAGACTTTTAATTTTATCCTTCGAACTCTCAGATATGGTTATCTCATCTACCTTTTCGCAAGCCTCAAAAAGAGAAAGATTTCTCTTTTTTGCATAACTTGAAAGCAATGCCAAGTCTCGCCCAGAAATACCAATCTGATTAACCATTAGAAGACGGTAAAGAGAAACTGAATCAGAGACATCATTCAAAACTTTCAAATAAGAAATTAAATCAATTATTTCTGGTTGTTTAAAAAGTTTTCCCGGACCTAAAAACTGATAAGGCAAACCATGTCTGGCAAGGGCTCTTGTGAAAGCATCGGCGTGATTATTGGCTCTAACCAAAATAGCAATATCCTTATATTCATATTCATCTTCCAAAACCAGTTTTGAGATCTCACGAACCACCTTTTCAGCCTCATCTTCAACCCTATCCGCTTTTATAAAAGAAACACCTCCTTTTGATTTTGCATCCCCAACTGCAATCAGTCTTTTATCTATTTTCTCCACAAACTCAAGCCTATCTGGATTATTGTTTTGGATCAAAATGTAAGCTTTGTCTAAAATTTCCTGGCTAGAGCGATAGTTTTTAGTTAAAACAACTACCTTAGATTCAGGAAAGTCTTTTCTAAATTGAATAATATTACTAACAGCAGCACCACGAAACCTATAAATACTTTGATCATCATCGCAAACAACAGTCAAATTTTTATATTTTGCTGATAAAATCTTGACTAACTCATATTGAGCAAAATTGGTATCCTGAAATTCATCAACCAGAATATATTTAAATCTATCCTGGTACTCTTTTAAAATATTTGGCCTTTCTTTGAAAACCTTAAGTGTTTTAACAATTAAATCTCCAAAATCAAAAAGCCCTTCTTTAATCTTTATCTGCTCATAAGCATGGTAAGCCTTAGCAAGCTCCAAATACTTTTCTCTCTCGATCTTCTCCTCATCTGAAACCCCCTTCTTATTCATCTTTGATTTTGCCCAATTAAAATATTCATCAGGATCAATGTTCTCATCTTGCAAACGAGAAAAATGTGTCAACAACCCTTCTAGAAAACGAGTTGGGTTACCCAACGGTCGAAAATAATTAAGCTCCAGCTTAAAGAGGTTGTCTTTTAGAAGTTTTACTGATTCTGCTTGGCTTAAAAGACGATAACGGCTCTCAAGACCAATGTTTAAAGCCTCCTGCCTTAATACTCGATCGCAAAATGAGTGAAATGTTAAAATCCACATTTGTAGATAACCAAAAGGAAGGGATTCTTCTATTCTGTCTTCCATTTCAGATGCCGCTTTTTCAGTAAAAGTTAAAGCTAAAATCTCTGATGGTTTTGCTATACCCTTTTTAATCAGATACTTTATTTTTTCTGTAATAACTGTTGTTTTTCCTGTCCCTGCTCCAGCAATAATTAAAAGCGGTCCTTTTTTGTGTTTAACAGAGGCAAGTTGTTCTGGGTTCAGTTTTTTCTTAAGCATAATCAACTTTCCTCAAGAAGTTTTTTTCCTTCTCCAACTCCCAATTTCTGAGTCAAATTAATTTTCTGACCAAGTTGACTAAAAGCTGAAAAAACATTACCCATCATGTTAAAAGCATTTGTTAGATGTTTTTGAAGAACATTCAAATTGTCCTCAACCCGATCATAATCCTTCTTAATTGCTCTTAAAGAAGATAATATTTCTCTTGCTTGAGCCTCAATCTTTTGTCCTTCAAAACTCATTAAAATTGCCTTAATATAAGCATAAAATGTTGTTGGGGAAACAGGCAAGACACGTTTTGAGGCAGCATAATCAAAAAGGGTTTGATTATTAACCACCTCATAATAAACAGCCTCAGAAGGAATATACATCAACGCATAATCAATCGTGCCCTCCTCAGTCAGTATGTACTTTCTTGAAATATCATCTATATGTTTTTTAACATCCCTCTCAAAAAGCTTTTCAAAATTTTTCCTTTTCTCTCCATCACTTGAGACCATTTGCCTAAAATTCTCCATAGGGAATTTCGAATCCACAGGAATAATTCCAGCCTGAGTTTTAATAGCAGCATCCACCTTTTCACCAGACTTAAAAGTGTATTGCAAGTTAAAAGAACTTTTTGGTAAAAACTGCCCTAGAATTTCCTTTAAAACCTGCTCGCCGATGTTGCCTCTTAATTTTGGAGATTGTAAGAATTCCTGCAACTCTTTCATACTTCGACCAATTTCACTCATCTCACCAATATTTTTCTGAACCCCAGCAATTATTCTGGCAGCGTTATCAAGCCTTTCATTCAAAACTTTTGTTGATTCACCAAGAGTTTGACTAAAATGGCGCGTTTGTTCATCTAGCCTGCTATTGGTGGTGCGCAAATACTCAAGAAGCTCTTCTGATGGTTTTGATTTCTCCACCAACTCGGAGACTTTTTTGTTTATAATAAAAGCCAAGAATAAAAACCCAGCAATAATTATTAAAATCAATATGCTGTTATCCATAAATAAAAACAAGAGATCTCAATTTAGATATTCTAACACTTCTCTACCCAAAACTAAACTAAAAACATCTCTAGCCAGAAGAGGAAAAAACAATCTTATCGAAAAGAAAATTAAACAAAGAAAAAATTATTTACCAACCCTCATATTAACTTTTGTTTTCTGGGCATTTACTATCTCCCTTATTATTCTTACCACCCCCGAAACACCAATTTTTACCTTCTTACTAGTCTTTAGCTTTTTCGTATCAACGCTTTTAACATTCTCAACAATCTTTCTTAACTCAACCATTGGTTTTATCACTGCCTTTTTTTTAACAAGTCTAATAGTAATTAGACACTTTGGCATTTTATACCCACCCGTATTTATAATTTTTATAATTTCATTTATAGTCATATTTTCCTTATTGTTTATCAGAGAATAGTTGAACTTTAAAATTTTCTTGATATACTTTAGACAGCAGTTCATTCAAATAAAGCGACATGAGAACATCAAAGCAAAAATTAAACCCTATTTTAAAAAACCAAATTGTAAAAGCTTTTGCCCAGGTAATTGCTGACATAAAGAATCAAGATGAAGCTTTATTGTTCTTAAAAGACTTTTTTGTTGATAGCGAAATTGAAGCATTTGCCAAAAGACTAGCTGTCGGCTATTGGCTTAAGAAGGGAAGAAGTTACAAAAATATCAAGGATAATCTAAAAGTGTCTTCAGCGACTATTGCCGATATCTCCTTTATATACAAAAACAAGGGTTTTGATCTTGCTCTTAAAAAAATAGAGGCTGATGAGTGGGCTGAAATCTGGTCAGAAAAAATCAGAAAGCTCACCGGCGAAAGGTAAACTAGCTTCTTTATTCACTTCGAGTTAAAATAAACCTATGCAAAAGATTTTTTTTATAACCACAGCCATCGACTATAGCAACGATATTGTACATATCGGCCATTCATATCAAAAAATATTAGCCGATGCCCTTGCAAGATACCACAGACTTCTCGGGGATAAAACATTTTTCCTCACCGGAACTGATGAACACGGCCAGAAAGTTGAAAAAGTTGCTAAAGAAAATGAGAAAGATCCAAAAGAATATGTCGATTATATTGCCTCACTTGATAAAAATGAATGGAAATCGCTTGATATTTCATACGACAGATTTATCAGAACCACAGATGATGATCATATCAAATTTGCCCAAGAATTTTACCTAAAATCTAAAAAAAACGGTGATATTTACTTGGCTAAATATAAAGGTCTTTATTGCGAAGGCTGTGAGAATTTTCTAACAGAATCGGAATTAAAGGACGGGCACTGTCCCTTCCACCCCCATCTTAATCCCATCAAGATAGAAGAAGAGAACTACTTCTTTCGTCTTTCAAAATATCAGGATTTTCTTCTTAAACATCTAGAAAAACACCCCGAATTTGTTTGGCCTGAATCAAAAAGAAATGAAGTAATAACTTTTATCAAAAACGGACTTAAAGATTTTTCTGTTTCAAGACAAGGCGTTAAATGGGGAATCCCTGTTCCAGATGATCCCAAACACACAATCTACGTTTGGTTTGACGCTCTTATAAACTACTTAACTTTTGGTGAACAGAAAGGTTGCTGGCCAGCCGATGTTCATGTTCTTGGAAAGGACAACTTAAGATTTCATGCAATCTACTGGCCAGCAATGCTTAAAAGCGCTGGTTACCCACTGCCAAAAACAATATTGGTCCATGACTTTATTTCATTAAATGGGCAAAAGATATCCAAATCTTTGGGGAATATAATCAGACCATCAGAACTGGTCAACAAATTTGGAAGCGATGCTATTAGATACTTTTTCCTTAAGTATGGCCCATTAACAAGCGATGTTGACATAAACTTAGAAAAAATCAAAGATGTCTATAATAGCGAGCTTGCCAACGGTTTAGGAAATTTAGTTTCAAGACTAAGCAAACTAGGGGAAATTGCCAAAATAGAAATAGCAGAAGAAGAAACAAATTTCTACGAAGAAATAAAAAATTATTTAGATTCATTCAAGGTAAATCTAGCACTTGAATTTCTCTGGCAAAAAATATCAGAACTTGATTTATTAATTAATCAAAACCAATTATGGATTAAAACAGAAGAGAAAAAAAATATTGTCATTAGCCTAATCAAAGAAACTAGAAAAATTGCATTTAACCTAAGCCCTTTTACACCCCAATCTGCCGAAAAGATTCAGTCTCAACTTGCAGGCAAAATCAAAAAAAACAAAGAACCTCTTTTCCCCCGGTTGTCTTGAAAAACTATGAGCGAGACGAGGCTAAACAAAAAAGAAAGATTAACCCAAAGGTTTCTTGAGATACTTCCTGGATTTTTATCTTGGAACCTAATTCTATTTCCTTACTGGGGAATATTTGTTATTCCCAACGCAGTTGCTTACTTCATATTGGGATACAACATTTATTGGTTCTATCAATCTTTGCAGATTGCGATTACCGCCACCATCTCTCATTTTAGAATCCAGGCAGCAATTAAATACGATTGGGTTAAAGACTTAAAATCCTTCCCTGATTGGAAAAAAGTTAGACACATTGTTATTATTCCAACTTACAAAGAACCACTTTATATTCTTGAAAGGACTCTTGATTCACTTAAAAAACAGACTTTACCAACCAAACAACTAATTGTCATTGTGGCAATGGAGGAAAAAGAAGATAAAAACGACAGGCTTGAAAAAATAAAAGCACTTAAGAAAAAATTTAAAGGGACTTTTGGAGAATTATGTTTCACCCACCACAAACTGGTAGCAGGTGAGGCTGTGGGAAAAGCCTCAAACGAAAGATATGCAGCCCTCTGGGTCAAAAAAAACATCATCCAAAAGAAAAATTTGGATATTAGATATCTGACTGTAACTAGCTGTGATGCCGACCACAAATACCATCCCAATCACTTTGCCTACTTAACCTACAAATTTCTTGACAACCCAAAAAGGTACAGCTTTTTCTGGCAACCAGCAATTCTTTTCTACAACAATATCTGGGATTTGCCCGCAATTACCCGTGTAACCAACACCTTGGGCTCAATCTGGAACCTTTCTCAACTTCCCCGCAAAGACAGGCTCATAAACCAACAAAACTATTCTCTTTCCTTTATGCTTCTAGATGAAGCTGGTTATTGGGATCCAGATAAAATACCGGAAGATTGGGGAATATTTTTTAAAGCTTTCTTTAAGAAAAACGGCAAAGTTGAAGTTGAGCCAATTTATCTACCAATTTATGTCGACGCCGCCCTGGCAAAAGGGTTCTGGGCAACCCTAAAAAACCAATACCAACAATACAAACGCTGGGCTTGGGGAGTTTCAGATCTACCTTGGATCATAAAAAACTATATCTCAAACAACAAAATCTCGTTTTGGAACAAAACTACCCGAGTGATTCACGCACTTTGGGCACATATCTTATGGCCAGTAAACTGGTTTGTCATTACCATTGGTCTTACTCTACCAACCGTCATCAATCCAGCATTTGGAAGAACTACACTTGGTTATGCAGTACCCAAAATATCCTCATCAATTCTAACAATATCTCTTCTTTTTTTGGCCATTACTTTATTTCTAGACAGCAAATACAAACCAGAAATACCCAAGAAAAACATGTTCATTAAAGCACTTCTATCACCAGTCGAATTTGTTCTAATGCCAATTGCAGGTTTTTTCCTTTCAGCACTACCGGGCATTGACGCCCATACAAGACTAATGCTTGGAAAATACCTTGAATATAAAGTTACAGAAAAGGTCTAAAACAAGTACTTCAGCTTTCAATATTATTTGCTAAAATAAATTAATGCCAAATCAGTTTAATGCCAGTTTGTGGGGAGATGAGGCTTTCTCTGCCGTTCTTTCCAGAAACAACCCTTTAGATATTATCAAAATAATAATTCGTGATACCTCTCCACCCCTATATAACCTAACACTTCATTTTTGGTACCAAATCTTTGGAATAAGTGAGATCTCAATAAGAGCTCTTTCATTTACCTATTTTGTTCTAACAATAATATTTGTCTACCTAATTGGAAAACTGTTGTGGAATAAAAAAACAGGACTGATTGCTGCTTTAGTCACCTTCCTAAACCCATTTTTCTTTACATACGCCTTTGAAGGGAGAATGTACTCAATACTTTCACTTGGTGTTAGTGCTTCAATGTACTTTTTCTTAAGAATAATCAAAAATGAAGAAAAGAAGCAAAAATCTAAATTCCCAAAATGGCTAATAATCGCTTACGCTCTATCCGTTGACTGGGCTTTATATTCCCACCACTTTGCCATTTTTGCCATTTTTGCCCAAGGAATCTGGATGGTGTTTGAATTTATATCTGGAAACAGAACCGCAGCAAAAAGAGTGTTTAAGGGACTTGTCTTGGCTGCAATATTTTACCTTCCCTGGGTTTACCCACTGTATAAACAGGCAACAATGGTTGCTAGCGGATTTTGGCTTGGCAAACCCAACTTAATTGACTTAAGAAATCTAATATATGAATATCTAGCTGAGGGAATTAAAAATCCTGACATTAAATTACCAATTATTCAAAAGAGCTTGGGACAGATTGCTTTATATCTTGTCTTTCTTACTCTCATTTTAAAAAAATGGCATAAAGGTATAAAAAGCACCATTTTCCTTGTCAGTTGGTTTATTCTCCCAATAATAATTACTTGGACCATATCTCAAAAGATGCAGTCAATATTTTTTAACCGATATCTTCTTTACACCATCCCCGGCTTCACTTTGATTCTTGCCTCAAACCGAAGAAAATTTTCTAACCTAACATTGGCTTTAATCATAATCGCTTTTATAATTATTGACTATAATTATTTCACTCATCCAACTAAAAGACCATTCCGAGAACTAGCAAATTATGCTAAAAGTTCCCAAAACAAAGAAGACCTTATAATCAACTGGAACTCATCAGCCCATCATTTATGGGAAAGCAAATTTTATGGAATTGACGCCCCAATTTACAATCCAGGAAAAGATTTGCCTTACTACGTAGGCACCGCTCAAATGACAGATAAAGATATAATAAAAGAATTGCCAGACAAAAAAAGAATTGGAGTAATTACAAGTGGACCTGTTGAAGAGGTGTCGATCAAAAATTACTCTCTTGAAAGTGTCAACTACTTTGGAGAATTGAAATTTGTCTGGTTTAAAAGAAAATGATCAAAAAAAACTTACCAAATTGGCTCATTATTGTCATTTTATTGGTGCTTATTTTTAGAATACCAACTCTCTTTATGCCCTACTCATATGGAGACGAAACCATCTATTTAACGCTGGGTGAAGGCATAAGGCAAAATCTCGTTCTCTACAAAGACATCCATGACAATAAACCGCCACTTATCTACATTGTTGCAGCAATTGTTGTAAACTTAACTTACTTCAAGTTATTCTTGGCTATTTGGAATATTGCCACCATTATTGTGTTTTGGAATCTAGCCAATAAATTATTCGCCTCAAAAGAAAGTGTGCCAAAAGTCGCCACTATAATCTTTGCAATCTTAACAAATCTACCTCTTCTTGAAGGAAACATTGTAAATTCGGAAATCTTAATGATTGGACCCATCACCCTTTCTTTCCTAATACTCTTGAGTAGTAAACCAACAACTAAAAACCTAATCATCTCAGGAATAATCTTTTCTATCGCCGTTCTTTTTAAATTACCTGCCATCTTTGACCTTCCAGCAATTATATTTTTTTGGCTTCTTATATCAAAAAAAATCGATATTCACAATTTAAAAGTAATTTTCAAAAGGACATTTTTCTTCTGCCTTGGAGTTTCTCTTCCCATAATATTAACCTTCGTTTGGTATGCTGCAAGAGGAGCATTATTTGACTATGTTAAAGCCGCTTTTTTGGAAAATATAGGCTACCTCTCCTCGTGGAATCCTTCTTCAAAAACCCAACCTTTCCTAGTCAAAAATGGCCCCCTTTTAATAAGAGCCGCCATAGTTTTCTTAGGATTGTCAATAATTTACACATTTAGAAAGAAAATCCCAAAAAATTTTGCCTTTGCCTCTGGTTGGCTACTTTTATCGCTTTTTGGGGCTACTCTATCAGGAAGACCTTATCCACATTACTTAGTTCAAGCAATACCTTCTATCTCAATCCTTTTAGCGATACTCTTTTCAGGAGAAGGTTTAGTACAATCACTAACCATAATTCCTTTAACCCTTGCGTTTTTCGTCCCCGTTTATTTCAAATTCTGGTATTACCCAAGTCTTCCTTTTTACATCAACTTTATAAATTTTGTGACAAATAAAATCACAAAAGATGAATACATCAACAACTTTAATAAAAATATGGCCAGAAATTATGCTTTAGCACAATTCATAAAAATAACAACATCAAAAAATGAAAGAGTATTCGTATGGGGTGATGATGCAAAAATTTATGCACTCTCAAAAAGGCTACCCCCAATAAAATATATTGCTGATTACCACATCAAGGATTTCTCAAACAAAAGTGTGGTTGCCAAACAAATAATTGAGGCTAGACCTAAAATTGTAATTTTTCTTTCAGAATCAGAACCTTTTTTAGAGCTCGAGGATTGGCTTAAAAAAAACTATCTTAAAATCCAGATCCCCAAAGTAGAGCACACAACCAGAATATATGTTCTTCCCAGCAGCAAAGTAGCATCTCTCTAACTTTTAGTTTAAAATCAAGCAAAATGATAACAAACAAATCGGCCGCACAAAGACTTGCTTTTTTAGACAAATTAAAGAACATTAAAACCATAAACAAAAGACCCGCTCCTGCCAACAATCAAAAAGATAGAAACAAAGAAGAAAAAACAATTAAGAATGTATGGCTTATTTCTATTATAATCAACCTTTTCTTAATAATAGGAATATTTCTTCTTCAAAAAAAACTGCCACCAGAATTACCACTTTTTTATGGCTTACCAGAAGGTAAGGACCAATTGGTAAAAATAGACCTCTTTATCCTACCACCTTTATTGGCTATTGGTTTTTCCTTAACTCATTTTCTGATTTACAAAAATGTTGAAGATAAATTTATCAAAGAAGTTTTAATATATTCTTTACTATTCCTTTCATTTTTTTCTTTAGTTGCCATTCTTAAAGTAGTCTTTTTAGTTGGGAATATATGAATACAGTAAACATTTGCCTTGCTTTCGTCGTAGCTCTTGTGATAGCTTATATCACCACACCCTTGGTCATAAAACTTGCATGGAAAATAAACATAATTGATGATCCCCAAAAAAACCCCCAACCAAAAACCACCCACACTTATCCCGTTCCAAGAGGCGGAGGATTGGCTATAGCAATAGGGATCATTATTCCGGCACTAATTTTCTTGCCATTAGATAAATACCTGATTGCAATCATAACCGGTGCAACCTTAATTGTTATTTTGGGATTAGCTGATGACAAGTTTAACTTAAATCCCTACTTAAGAATAATAATTCAAATCATGATTCTGCTTATACCAATCAGTGCTGGGGTAACAATAAATTTTATAACCAATCCTGTGGGTGGAATAATAAATCTATCAGCAATAAAAACAAATTTATTCATATTTGGTAAAGAAATAAGCATTCCAGTTTTAGCAAATATATTAACCATCTTTTGGATACTGTTCCTTATGAACATGGTTAATATGGGCGCGAAAGGAATTGATGGTCAATTACCAGGGGTTATAGTTGTTGCTGCTTTAACTATAGCCTTCCTATCTCTAAAGTTTTCAGCTGATATAACTCAATGGCCTATTATAATACTTGCCCTAATAACTGCTGGGTCCTATCTTGGTTTTTTACCTTGGAATTTTTATCCTCAAAAAATAATGCCTTCATATTCAGGGTCAACCCTGGGAGGTTATATTTTGGCAATTCTAGCTATTCTTTCAACTGCAAAAGTGGGTACTTTAATTGTGGTTTTGGGTGTACCAATTATCGATACTCTTTATGTAATCATAAGAAGAATACTTAAAGGAAAATCTCCAGTATGGGGAGACAGAACCCATCTCCACCACCTGTTGCTTGATAGCGGTTGGAGTAAAAGAAAGATTGCCATATTTTATTGGGCAAGCTCGGCAATACTTGGACTGTTAGCTTTAAATTTTAACAGCTCAAGTAAAATTTATACTATAATTGGCATAGCAATACTCGTAGGCGGATTAATTCTATGGAAGCAAAACAATCTGAAAAATCAATCTTAGTCATCTTAAAAAATCTAATTCTTGTTGCAAGGCCTGTACACTGGATTAAAAACATATCTGTCTTTGCTGCCCTTATATTTTCAGGAACGCTTTTTATCCCATCCTATTTTAAAACAAGCCTTTTAGCCTTTATTTCTTTTTCCTTTATTTCCTCAAGCGCCTACATTTTTAATGACATAATTGACAAAAAAAGAGACCAACTCCACCCCTTCAAAAGACATCGACCAATCGCTTCAGGTAGAATACCTATCAACGTTGCCTTGGCAGAAAGTCTTTTTTTATCACTCTGTTCTCTATTTATAGCGAACAAAGTAAACGACATATTTCTTACTTTGATAGTTGCCTACTTAATCCTACAGGTCTTATATAGTCTTGTGCTTAAAAACTTTGCTATTTTAGATATCTTAATTATTGCTGCCGGTTTCATCTTGAGAATCTATGGAGGAGCCTTTGCCATAAACGCCCATCTTTCTGTCTGGTTTCTACTTTGCGTAATCTCTGTTTCTCTGTTTCTAGCTTCAGGAAAAAGAAGAGCAGAGCTTAATGCAGAAGGAAACGATAAACCAAAAACTAGACTATCTCTTTCAAACTACAACAAAGAACTTTTAAATTCTTATGTAACCATGTTTGGTAACGCAGCATGGCTTAGCTGGTCACTTTTTGCTTTTTTTGAATCACCAAAGGTATCTCTGCCAATATGGGTAATACTGGCTGAAATCTCCAAAACAATAACAATCAATAAATTACTTATGACCACTATTCCGATAGTTATATTTGCCATTATGCGATATGAGAAACTAATATTTGACAATAAAACAGAAAGGCCAGAAAAGCTTATCCTAACCGATATTCCTCTTGTTACTTCTGTTTTGATTTGGGGAATAATGATAATATGGATCTTTTACAGCGGGGCTGCTATTTGGGCTTAAGACCGTCTATTGTTAAATAGCCTTAGCATAACTAGAAGGAATCCATCCTTCTTTATCTTGACAGGTTATTCTGTACCATTCTTTATTACCATCCTCTTCAAAAACATCACAAACATCACCTTCTTTAATTCGACCAATTTCTTTAGTCATTAAATCTGGTTTTTCTCTAATCTTTAGATAATCCCTACCAACATTAGAGATTTGAATCTTAAAAGGAAATATCTTGTCGTTAGAATTTTGAGCTTCAACCTCTCTAACAGTTATAGGAGCTAGTTTAACAAAAGCAGTCAATTTGTAACCAGGATAAACTCTAATGTTTATATCTTTTGTAATAAAATCAGGTTGGATTATTGATATTTTGTGTTGACCAGGCTTGACAGAACTAGATTGAAAAGGAGTAAACCCACGTACTTGACCATCAATTATAACCTGGGATTTGTCAGGATCTGAGATTACAGAAATTATAGATTCCTTGCCAGCAACCTTCTCAAAAGAAACCAAAATACCAGCAGATTTCTCCTCAGTTTCCCCCAAATCCCTCTGCAAAATAGTTTTAACCTTTGGAATAAGTTTTATCTTTGTCTCATAAGAAACCAGACGGGGATCGTTGGGAACAATCTTAACTACAACCTCTTTTGGTTTTAAGGCTTGATCATAAGGGGTTTCCCCAACTTTCAAACCATCAATAAATACATCAGCTTTTGGCTCAGACACTACTAAAAGGCCTGCTTTCGGCGGCCAAAAATAACCAACCACAAAAAAAGAAATTAAGAAAAGTAAAGAAATTGCAATTAAAATTTTAATCATCAACTTAAATCTGTCTATCATTTTATTAAATTAACATCCGACAAAAACTAAAGTAGCATAAAAGTCTAGCAGCTAAAACAAGATCTTGACAAGCCTCTCCCCTATTTATTATTATATATTAGCACTCAAGTGATATGAGTGCTAGGAAGAAAGGGGGTGATAAGTATGGTAAATCTACTTGTTCGTGATCCTTTCAGAAACCTCTTTAGCCTTCCCAGTTGGGATGAAGAATGGGAAGATTTTCAGCCTCAAAGAGGCTTAAGAATTTCAGCCACCGACAAAGATATCATTGCTGAAGCTGTTGTGGCTGGTGTTCCGGCCGAAGACATTGAGATTGAAATAGAGAACGGTGTTCTTACAATCAAAGCTGAAACTAAAAAAGAAAAGAAAACCAAAAACGAATACCAAGCCTCAAGCTTCAAATATTACTATACCACAGCTTTGTCGGGTGGTGACTGGCATAAAGCTAAAGCCGAGGTCAAAAATGGAATTGTAACTGTTATAATTCCTAAGACCGAAGCAGCAAGGCCAAAGAAAATAACAGTTAAAGCCAAGGAAAGTAAATAAGAAAAATAAAAGCCCGCCTTTTTAAAAAGGCGGGCTTTGCTTTGGAAAAGAAAAAAGGATAAAATAAAGAAACTTGGCACGATGGTGAAGTGGAAACACGGCTGTCTGCAAAACAGCTATGCGAGGGTTCGATTCCCTCTCGTGCCTCAAAAAATATAAACAATCTTATAAACTTGACTTTGACAACATAATTCTGCTATAATTGCTTATCTTATTGCTCGCAAATATTGCGAGCTTTTTTAATTGTCTGCCCCAACCCCGCAATTGCGGGACATATGATACAAATTTCTCTCAACTTGCCCGCTGGTAGACGTCTTGACCTTAAATTGGTAAAAAGGCGAGAGGTTGATATTGATCCACTTTTGCCCAAACTCGAAGATGTCAAAAACATCCGCAAGGGTTCAAAACTATCTCGTTACTTTAGGTTTATCTTTGAAAACAAAAGTTTCAAAAAATTAATCGGCCTAAACACGCCTGTTATAATTTTTGCCGGTTCGCTTCTACCTCAAACTGGTATAACCAATTTAAAGGATATCAATCCTGAAAATTTAATTGTTTCGGTTGAAAATATCACCACCACTACTCAAAAAGGATTGCGCTATCCAGTATTGGAAGTAAAAATAACCCAGAGTTTCAAATTTTATCATCCAGGAATTGATTTTGATGGAATCACCGGGGATCCAATCTATCCTGTCATGCCTGGTATTGTTGAAGAAACCAGTGCATCAAATTATGGTTACGGAAAAGCAATTCTAATCAATCATGGAGGTGGAATAACATCCCTTTACGCTCATCTTTCAAAAATCTTGGTAAAGAAAGGGGACAAAGTGCTCCCAGAAACAAAAATTGGAGAAATGGGTTCTACAGGGAGAGCAACTGGAGACCACCTTCATTTTGAAATAAGAAAAGACAAAATACCTTTTGATCCCCTTATCGTTCTACCTAAAAATTAATAATCCATTGATGGAGTTTGAGTGCTTTCTTTCTTCTCCTCAGGGATATCTGTCACTAAGGCTTCTGTGGTCAAAACCATCATTGCAACAGAAGCGGCATTTTGCAAAGCTGACCTAGTTACCTTTAGAGGATCAAGAACACCAAACCTAATCATTGACCCAAATTCGCCAGTCAAAGAATTGTATCCAAAATCAGAATCATTTGACTCTTCAATTCTTTTGACTACATAACCATCATCTTCACCTGAATTTCTAGCTAAATACCTAACAGGCTGCTCCAAAGCTTCATAGATAATCTTAATACCAATTTTCTCATCCTCTGGCAAATCTTCCTTCATAATCTTCTTGAGAACCGCTCTTGCTTTAAGAAGAGCAATCCCACCACCAGGCAAAACACCCTCTTCAATTGCTGCCTTTGTAGCTTCAACAGCATCTTTTACTCTTTCTTTCTTTTCATTCAATTCAACTTCTGTCGCTGCCCCAACATTAATCTGAGCCACACCTCCTGAAAGCTTGGCCAGTCTTTCCTCGAGTCTCTTGCGATCAAAATCAGAATCTGTCTCCTCAATCTGTCTTTTAATCAAGGCTATTCTTTTATCTATTGCTTCTTTTGCTCCTTTTCCACCAATCACTCGGGTATTATCTTTATCAGCCCAAACTTTATCAGCACGACCCAAGTCCTCAATTTCAATTGATTCAAGTTTCCTACCTGTATCCTCAGAGATTACTGTTCCACCAGTCAAAACAGCTATATCTTCAAGCATTTCTTTTCTCCTGTCGCCAAACCCAGGAGCCTTGACAGCCAAAACATTAAATGTTCCTTTTAGCTTGTTAACAACTAAGGTAGCCAAAGCTTCGCCTTCTATCTCATCGGCAATAATAACCAGGTTCTTACTGACTTTGATAAATTTCTCCAAGAAAGGCAATAGTTCTTGGATTGAAGAGATTTTTTTGTCGGTCAAGAGAATATATGCATCCTCAACTTCTGCTTCCATCTTTTCAGGATTGGTTACAAAATAAGGAGAAACATAACCATGATCAAACTCCATTCCCTCCTTATACTCAATCTCGATATCCAAACTTTTTCCTTCCTCAACTGTAACCACACGATCCTTGCCATTTAAGGCTTCGGCAATTTTGGTACCAATATTTTCATCTCCAGCTGAAATTGTTGCCACCTGAGTAATTTCTTCTTTATTCTTTATTGGTTTTGAAATTCTCTTTAATTCTTCAATCACAGCCAAAACTGCCTTTTCAATTCCTTTTTTGACAATCATCGGATTGGCGCCTGCTGTAACATATTTCATTCCCAGGGCAGAAATCTCACGAGTTAGAAGAGTTGCTGTGGTTGTCCCGTCACCTGCTACATCATTAGTTTTATCAGCAGCTTCTTTTACCAATTGCGCACCCATATTTTCAAATGGATCCTTAAGCTCTATTTCTTTGGCAACAGTAACACCATCATGAACAACATTAGGAGCTCCCCACTTTCTATCCAAAGCAACATTTCTACCTTTTGGACCAAGTGTAGTAACTACAGCTTTGGCAACAATATCAATACCCCTAAGAAGGGCTGTTCTTGCTTCATCTGAAAATTTAAGTTGCTTTGCCATATTAATCAATAACAGCTAAAACATCCTCAAACTTAACAAAAATATATTCTTTGCCATCGATTTTAACCTCATTTCCTCCCCACTTTTTATAAATAATCTCATCACCAACTTTTGCAGGTGACTTTCTCAACTTACCAGAATCAGTCAACTCATCAGCACCAACCGCCAAAACAGTGCCTTTTTGAGGTTTTTCCTCAGAAGTATCAGGAAGATAAATACCAGACTCAGTCTTTTTCTCCACACCAGCTGGCTCTATTAAGAGGTAACCCGCTGTTGGTTTAAGATTTACTTTCTTTCCTTTCATAGGCTATAAATGATTTTATTAAAAAGAGAAAACTTGTCAAGAGTCAATTAGCAATCTAGCATTAGCATTGCTAAGACTCAAGTGCTATTATCAGAAAAGTTATTAATTTTGTCAAGAGGGTTCTTACTCTTCAATCATCAAAACTTCTTTCAATTTTTTAGATATCAATAAGTCTAAATTAACAGGATGGAAAACAGCTCTTCTATAACTAACCACCTCTCTGGTAATTTTTCCTTTCATATAAAGACGCTGAGAGATATAGGCCAAAATTTCAAACAATCCAAAAACACAAAATAACACGTTATCAATAAAACTAATTCCTTTATTCTTAAACCTTGCACTAATAGAAACTGAGTTCGGCCAAAAATCCAAAATCCATTGGTTGTAAGACAAAAAATTTTCGTAAACATTATCCCTATTTATAAGCGGAATGACTTGAGCAATCTCATGAGCAGAAAAAAGATTTTTGTTTTGCCAAACCAAATCTGACTCATCAATCCACATATTCAAACACAATTTGTCTCTTGTGTCTTTATCACCATGTTTTCTAATTTTAAAACCAGCCAACTTCAAGACTAGAATAGCAAGAAGTCTGCTTATCCAAAGGAAACCACTTCTAGTTATAATCATAAGATCAATATCTGAATTCAAGTCTGTATTCTTCATAGCCAGAGAGCCAGTTATACCAACCATTTTTATCGTTGGCAAAAAGCTCAAAATCTTGGCCGCTTTTATAGCTATTTGCATCTTAAAATTAGAAATTTTTTCTCTTTCTCTCCTTTTTTTAATCTGGCTTTCCTTGCCCTTCAAAAAATAGAAACTGTCTTTAAAGTCAACTTTAGGAATTCTATTCGATTTGAAATTAACACCCTTACCAAACAGCCACTTCTTTAACTCTTCTTTCTTTAAAGGAAAATCAAACAAACTATGATAAAAAACAGTAAACCTTTCTTGAAAGGAAAAGGAAGATGTTATCTTTTCTGACACTTATTTAGATAAACCATATTGTGTTAAAACCTGCTTAATACCCTGAGCTAGAGTGTCGGAAGTATTTTCAGGATCCTCCTGATTATTAATGGCATTTACTGCATCCTCAAAATACTTACTCAATTGGGAGTTTATTCCAGTGGGTCCATCAAATGTACGCGAGGCAAGATACCAACTTTTAGCATTTGGGGCAAGTTTGACTATAGATCCCAAAATAGGATGGTCCAAAATCAAATTAGCCATATCGCTTCTAGGATAAGCCTGGCCAAATCCTCTTTGTAAAGAAGCTTGTTTGAAAAGTTTTTCAAGAGAATCTTTAGATGATAAAAATTTCAAAAAATCCCAAGCCAAATCTTTATTTTTGCCTTTACTCCAAACTCCTTGTGCCCAATATGTTGCATAAGAAATATCAGGGTCATCAGGATTTTCTTTTGGAACTTGAGGAATGGGAATAGTTCTAAAATTTAGGTTTGGATTAGCATCCTTAATATTAAACGCTCTCCAAGAAGGACCAAAATACATGGCCAGTTTACCTGATGCAAATGCTTCGGTTGAAGAAGGCAAAGTCTCATCCCAAACCCTATCTGTCTTAGAAAAAATTGTATAAAACATCAGCGAGTTCTCAACTAAACTAATATCAGGGTTGGTAAAATTAACTCCATTCTGAATCATCATCAAAGCCAAAATTTCTTGCCAGTGATCAACATTTTCAGTTCTACCCAAAGCGACACCTGCTTGAATTATCTTTCCGTTTTCAGTTTTGGTTAAAATTTTTGCATCATTGCGCAGATCAACCCAAGTTTCAGGAGGGTTAAGACCAGCTTCCTTAAAAAGATCCTCATTTATAAACAGAGTCAACGCATCATACCCCAATGGAATCCCTAAAATTCTGCCTTGGCTTGAAAGATCAGCAGAAACCACATAATAATAGTTTTGGGCAATATCAGCAGCACTGGAAAAAGAAGCAGGCATAGCATCAAGTTCACGAACAAAAAGAGGAACCCAAGTGTTATGAAAGACAAAAATATCAGGTCCCTCCCCTTTTGCTAACACACTTGACAACCTTTCTCTATAATCTTGAGGGGACTGTTTAATATAGTTAATTTTTACATTAGGATTTTTTGATTCATACTCAGCAATCAAAGGTTTAACTATAGACTCATCCTCCCACAAATTCCACCAAGTCAAAGTTTTTGTTTCCACCGTCTTTTTACCCAAAAACTTTCCGTAAGCAAAAACCAGACCAACTATTAATCCGACCACCAAAATCAAAATCAGAAATAAACGGATTGGAAATTTTCTAGTTGGTTTTGGAGAAACTGGTACAGATGTTAAAGAATCACTCTTTAAATCATTCCCAAGGCTAGGAGAAACATTTTGCCCAGAAGATGCTTGAGAAACAACAAATGGTGAAGAAGAAGGAGAAGTAATTGGAGGGACTTCTACATTCTTCTGCTGATCTTGATCTTTTGCTGTAGGCGAAGAAGGTACTGCTGCCGCCGTGTCACTGTAAATAGGATTAAAAGTTCCTGTTTCACCTACAACACCAACAGCAGAAAAAGGACCTGTTGAAGGTGAAGGAATCTCGTTGTTTGAGGAATCACCAGCTTGTCTGGAAGTATCAAAACCCAAAGCTTGCCCACCAGCAGCTGGTGTATTTTCGTCATGAATTTGATTTTGATTATTATTCTGATCCATTGTCTAGAAAGAGATCACTTCTATGTTATTATAACAACCTGTCTGTTTGCAACGGAAAGCCTTACACCCAAACAAAAACAAAGTAGTTTATAATTAAAACAAAACAAGATGAAACCAGCCATAAAAGCAAAATTGGAAAAATTCTTTAAGATAGCCTTGATCCCCTTTTCTATTATCCTCTTTCTGATCGCTTTTTTCTACTTTGTTTTTTTTGAAAGAATTCTACCAAATACTTTTGTTGACGGAGTCAATATCGGAGGCTTAACCCAAAAAGAAGCTTCAGAAACCTTAAAACAAAAAATAACCATACCCAAAGAAATAATTCTTACTGAAAAAAATAAAGAAATAAAAATAAATCTCGAAAAGATTAATTTAACTTACAATTTTGAGGAAACATCTAAAAACGCCTATCTTTCAAAAAAGGACAAAAATGTGTTGGACAATTTAAAGAGTATTTATCAAAAAACCAATATTAGACCTGTCTTTAGTTATAACTCAAAACTTCTTGATCAAGATCTAGAGGAAATAAAACAAGAGATAGAACAAAAAGGACAAAAACCTCAAGCAAAAATAGAAAATGGAAAAGTTAAAATAATAAACGGAGTCCCCGGAGTTATAATTGACAAAGATACGATCACTAAAGAACTGGAAGAAAAATTTACCCTTTTAGATTTCTCCCCACTCTCTCTAAAAACGATTTCTGGCAATTATGTTTTGAGCCAAGAAAAGATTAAAGAATATGAAGAAAGAGTAAATAAATTACTCAATAAAAAATTGGTTATTGTATTTGAAAACTATGAGAAAGAAATAAAAGATGAAGAAATTATTTCTCTTTCTGACTACTTTGAAAAATATCAAAAAGATAAAATTGCAAAAACTTCACAAGAAATAGCTCAAGAAAACAATCGCAACCCTCAAAATCCCGTATTTAATTTTGAAAACGGAATAGTTAAAGAATTTCTTCCAGCAAAAGATGGCATAACTGTTCTAACAGATGATCTCACAGAAAAAATAATTTCAGCCTTTGAAGAGTTAGAAAACACCCCGCAAAACACAATTACTATTAATTTACCTGTTCAAAAAACCCCTCCGGAATATAAAACAGAAGATGTTAACACACTTGGTATTAAAGAACTGGTGGGGACTGGTAAATCCAAGTTTGTCGGCTCAATTCCTTCAAGGGTTCACAACATTAAACTTGCTTCTTCGAAATTCAATGGAATATTAATTAAACCAGACGAAGTTTTTTCTTTTAACCAAATCTTGGGTGAGGTATCCGCTCAGACAGGTTATCAACAAGCCTACATAATCAAAGAGGGGCAAACTGTTCTTGGAGATGGAGGCGGAGTCTGCCAGGTTTCAACTACCCTTTTTAGAGCACTCTTAAACGCCGGTCTACCTATAATTGAAAGGCAAGCCCATGCCTATCGAGTAAGTTACTACGAGCAAGATTCTCCTCCCGGCTTTGATGCCACAGTTTTTTCTCCCTCACCAGACTTAAAATTTAAAAACGATACACCCGCTTACCTACTGATGCAAACAAAAATAGACTTAAACAATAAAACATTAATATTTGAAATTTATGGCACCAAAGATAACCGCGAAGTGTATATATCAAAACCAGTAATCTCAAATATTACTCCCCCACCAGAAGATCTCTATATAGACGACCCAAATCTGCCAGCAGGCCAAATTAAACAAATTGACTGGAAGGCTTGGGGGGCAAAGGTCTGGTTTGACTATAAAGTAACCAAAAACGGTGAAGAAATAATAAACAAAAGATTTTACTCAAACTACCAACCTTGGCAAGCAAAGTTTCTAAGAGGAACAAAAACACAATAGCTATAAAAACAGACTCCTATAGGATATAATATAAACATGGATGCTTTAGAAATTGTAAATAAAATCAAGCTTTTGTTTGAACACTTTGGAACACCGATTGTTTTTGTCTCAAGCTTTGCCGAAATTACACCCTTTGGTTGGATGATACCAGGGGGGCTAGTAATTGCAACAGCAAGCTATTTTTCCTATCCTAATATTCATCTTTTTATAAAAACAATAATTTCCGGCTGGCTTGGTGCATGGCTTTCCCTTATTGGAGGGTATATATTAGGCAGAAAAACAGGTTATTGGCTTGTTAAAAAACTAAAGCAAGAAAAAAGTGCCAAAAGAGCAAAAAGACTACTTGAAAAAAGTGGGCCACTAATATTAACTTCGTCTATGCTTGCCAATATCACCAGATTCTGGTCAGCCTATATTGCGGGTGTTGAAAAACATCACTTTCAAAACTTCCTAATATTTTCTGCCATAGCATCTTTGGGTTGGGTTCTAATTGTTGCATTCATAGGTTTTCTTGCAGGAGTTGAAAAAGGAAATGTTGAATCAATGATTTCAAATTTGGGAACCGCCTCGTGGATAATAATAATTATTGCAATATTTATTATTATTGCCTCAATAAAAGCAGAAAAAGAGGATTTAGAAAAAAATGAAAATCATAAAACAAAATAAAGTCACAATAGAAGAAATTGTAAATGTACTACAAAAAGGCGGCCTAGTCATTATGCCAACCGAGACTGTATATGGCGCCTTTGTCGACGCCACCAATGAAAAAGCGGTTGAAAAACTTAATAAATACAAAAAAAGGCCTTTTGGAAAACCCTACTCTGTTGCTGTATCAGATCAAAAAATGGCTGAAAATTACGTATTTTTAAACCAAGCCGCCAAAGATCTTTACAAAAAATTCTTACCTGGACCTCTAACTGTCATTTCAAGAAGCAAAGGAAAAGTGGCCAAGGGCGTTGAGTCAGAAACAAAGACACTGGGAATAAGAATTCCTGACTACCAGCTGATTCTTGATGTTGTTAGAAAATTTGGGAAGCCAATAACTGCTACATCCGCCAACGCCAGCTATCAAAAAAGGCCTTATAAAATAAGCCACATCTTACAGAACCTAAGCAACAAACAGAAAGAATTAATTGATTTAATTGTTGATGCCGGAACTCTGCCCCCAAATGAACCATCAACGGTAATTGATACTACAAGCCAAGATATGCCTGTACTTAGAACTGGAAATATAAAAATAAAAAACAAACAAGAAATCACCTCAACAAGTGAGGAAAAAACCAAATTAACAGCCAAAGAATTGTGGCAAAAATTTGAAAAATTTAAAAAGCAAAGAGCAATAGTTTTTGCATTACAAGGAGAAATGGGCGCTGGAAAAACAATATTTGTCAAAGGACTCGCCAAAACTTTGGGTGTAAAAGAGGATATTATTTCCCCAACCTACGACCTATTACTTGAATATAAGGCAAAAGACGGTATAAAGCTTGTCCATATTGATACGTGGAGAATGTTTGAGCCTCAAGAGATAGAGGAAATAGAACTCAAAGAAAAAATTAACGACAAATCAGTTGTGGCAATAGAATGGGCCGATAAAGTAGCAGATATTATTCGCAAATATAACGAGGAGGCAATTATAATCTGGGTAAAAATAAAATATGGAAAAAGGAAAAATGAAAGAATAATTTCTTGGGGCACGATTTAAAAATATGAAAAACAAAAAAATCAAGACAATTCTTGCCATAGATACATCTTGTGATGAAACCTCAGCTGCCATAACCAAAGAAAACAAAATAATTGCTAACAAAGTCTGGTCCCAATCCTCACTTCACGCTAATTTTGGTGGAGTCTACCCTTCCCTTGCCAAAAGAAAGCACGAGGAAAGAATAGACTTTGTTATAAATCAAGCTTTAAAAAGAGCAAAAACAGATTTTAGAAAAATAGACGCAATTGCTGTTACCATTGGCCCCGGCCTTGCCCCTGCCCTTGAGGTTGGCATCAAAAAAGCCAAAGAAATATCTAACAAACACAAAAAACTAGTATTCCCAATAAACCATGTTGAATCACACATTTTATCTCCCCTCATCAATAAAGATAAAAAAGAGATTAAAAACCTGCTCCCCGCTCTTGGCCTTGTTGTCTCAGGAGGAAACACCCAACTTGTGTTAATCAAAAAAATTGGAGATTACAAAACACTGGCAAATACTATCGATGATGCCCTAGGGGAAGCTTTAGACAAAGGAGCAAGAGCCCTAGGGCTTGGATACCCAGGCGGAGCAGTACTTGAAAAAATCGCCAAAAAATATGAAGGGGAAGATAAAAATCCACTACCAATTCCACTTGTGGGCAAAGAAGCTCTTGGAAAATTCAGTTATTCAGGTCTTAAGACTGCCCTTGTTAGACTAATAGAAAAAACGAAAAAAGAAAAAGGAGATCTAACAAAAGAAGACATAATTAGGCTTGCCTATTTTTATCAAGAATCAGCCTTTGAACATATTGAAAGGGTAATTTCCTTTATAATCAAGAATCAAAAACATAAGGTAAGATCAATTTTCGTAGGCGGAGGCGTTGCAGCAAACAACAACTTAAGAAAAAAAATAAGAAAAATAGCCAGAGAAAATCAGATAAAGATTCTTTTTCCGCCAAAAAAAAGCCTTTGCACCGACAATGCGGCAATGACAGGAGTCTGTTGTTTCCTGAAAATAGAAAATAACACCATCAAACCAAAAGACCCTGAAAAAATAGACCGAGTTCCAAAGTTAAAGATCTCTTAATTAAAAATATCGTAAAGGAAAAAGGCGCCTTGGCAAACCAAATGTATTTAATTCTTAAAAATAGAAAATAAAAACAAAATCAAGGTTAAGACCAAACTAATTAGAATCGAAGTCCCAAGCGGAAAATAAAAAACAAAATTACCCTTTTTAAAAACAACATCCCCAGGTAATTTACCAATAAAATCTAATTTACCCAAAAAGACAAAAATTAATCCCAAGATCACTAAGACAAAACCAATAAATATTAAAACTCTGTTAAGCATTGTTTTGTATTAACAAAGCAGCTTATATCTTCTAAATTCTAAACTCTTTTAAGATCATTTTCGCTTGTTCCAACTGATTGGGAAAAACAAAATAGTCTTTCAGATCACCTTCTTTGACCCACTTTACTTTTCTAATTTCCCTTGGATCTGGCTTTATATCACTTCTTTGTCCTGTAAATCTTATCAAATAATACCCAACCTTCTGCCCAACCCAAGTTTTCCCTTCCTCCTTTAACCATTTAACAATCACAAAAGGTGGCCAATCGTATTTAGTGCTGCTATCGCTTTTGGAAATGATTTCAAACTTGCTAGTACCTAATTCTTCCCGCAACTCTCTCAAAATAGCCTCTTCCTCTTCTTCATCATCCTCAATCCCTCCGCCGGGGAAATTCCACTGGTCTTTTCCATAAGTAGTAAGTTGCACAATAAGCAACTTACCATTTTTATCCATTATGATGCCTGAGACTTTATTCCTGTAGCCTAAATTCCCATATTTTTTCAAAAATAAAGCATAAGCGTTTTGTATAGCCTGGGTAAAGGGAGTAAACCTGGTAATTAAATTTTTATCTATTTTGTAACTCTTGGAAAACTTCCGAATCACCTCACCAAACCAGCCACCTTTTCTAATCTCGTCCGATACTTTTTTGGGCAAAGGGATTTCTTGCCCCTCACCTATAAAATTTTCACCGGTTTTATCTATTAAACAAGCAAAAGTAACAAGATTATACAAGCCTTCATAATCCTGAAGCCCCTCTTCAAGGCCAAGCCAAAAATCAGATCTGGGTTCGATTTCCCTAGCACTTTTTGCCCTATTTATTGCTCCTTTTAAGGTAGTTTCTTTATCAAGTGGCTGGTCAGTAATCCCTGAACCAGCTTCAACCCTAACAATCTCAACTTCTAAGTGAATTTCCTTAAAAGAATTTTGTACAATTTTAACTTTATCAGGGTTCATTGAACCCAAAACTATTTTTACCACACAGCTATAATAACACAAAAACGAAGGGCTAAATATCACCACACACCCCTGCTAACCCCGGAGACAAAACAAGCCCAAACTAATAAATTCACTTTTGAGCTCTTTTGGTCTATAATTCAAAAAAATGGACAAGGTTTGGCAACACAAAATCTACGAAGAAAAGATATACAAAAATTGGGAAAAAAATAAATACTTTTCCCCCAAGAACAAAAGAGGTAAAAGAAATTTTTGTATTATAATGCCTCCTCCAAACGCCAATGCCGATCTGCACATTGGCCATGCTAGGTTTATCACGATACAGGACATATTAACTCGATACCACCGAATGAAGGGAGAAAATACCCTTTGGCTTCCAGGAGCAGACCATGCCGGAATCGAAACCCAGTTTGTCTTTGAGAAAAAACTGAAAGAAAAAGGCAAAAGCCGATTTGATTTTAAAAGAGAAAAACTCTATCAAATGATATGGGATTATGTTCAAGAAAACAAAGTTAACATGGAGAAACAAATCCGGTCTCTTGGTGCATCCTGCGACTGGTCAAGAGAAAGGTTTACTCTTGACCCAAATATTGTAAAAGTGGTCTACAAAACCTTTAAGAGACTCTACGATGATGGTTTAATCTACAGAGGAGAAAGAATAGTCAACTATTGCCCTCGCTGCGGCACTGCCTACTCACAACTTGAGACAGAAACAAAAGAACAAGAAGACAATCTCTATTACCTTGATTATGGTTCAATAACAATAGCCACAACTCGACCCGAAACAATTTTTGCAGATGTGGCCGTTGCTGTTAATCCAAAAGATGCTCGCTATCAAAAATTAATCGGACAAAAAGCAACCATTCCTATTATCAATAAACAAATTTCAATCATTAAAGATAGATTAGTTGATCCTGAATTTGGAACCGGCGCCTTAAAAATTACCCCTGGACATGATGCTGTCGACTTTGAAATAGGACAAAGACATAAATTGGAAACAATACTGGTTGTCAGCCAAGAAGGCAAAATGGTCAACACACCAAAAGAATACTTGGGGCTCAAAGCTGAAATTGCAAGAGAAAAAGTTGTTTTAGACCTTCAAAAACTAGGGAAAATAAAAAAGATTGAAAAAATAAAACACATTGTAGCTATTTGTTATAAAGATAAAGGCTTAATAGAACCATTACCAAGCAAACAATGGTTTATTAATACAAAAGATCTTGCTCAAAAAGCGCTTGAGGCCATTAAAACCAACAAAGTTAAATTTGCTGCCAAAAAATATGAAAAAATGGCTGTTCATTGGCTTAAAAACCTCAAGGATTGGAACATATCAAGACAAATTGTTTGGGGAATAAGAATTCCAGCCTGGCATTGTCAGGATTGTCAAAACTGGACCATTACTGAAGGGGGGACACCCAACAAATGTTCTGTCTGTCAAAGCAAAAGAATAAATCAGGATAAAGACACCTTTGACACATGGTTCTCTTCTGGCCAATGGCCTTATGCTACACTTCTCTCAAACAAAGACACTAAAAAAGTTGAAATACCAATAACTAAAAAGCAAGCAAAAGAATACCCTGATTTTTATCAATTTTATCCAACCTCAATAATGGAAACAGCCTATGATATCATTCCCTTCTGGGTTATAAGAATGATTATGCTTGGTATATACGCCACAGGAGAAGTCCCCTTTAAAGAAGTTTTAATCCATGGGCTGGTAAGGGACAAGCAAGGAAACAAAATATCAAAATCAAAAGGCAATGTTATCAATCCACTTGTGATGTCTGAAATTTATGGAACAGATGCTTTAAGAATGGCAATGATCTGGGGAGCAAAAATTGAAAACGACATTTCCCTTTCAGAAGAAAATATAAAAGGTCAAAGAAATTTCGCAAACAAGATATGGAATATAGCTCGTTTTATTGAAATGGTTGACAATAAAAACAAATGGCCTAAAGAGAATCCTAAATTCAATAACAGAGAGGATAAAATTATCTGGAAAAAAACGGAAACAATAATCAAAAAAACAACTTCTTACATGGAAAAGCACCAATTAAATATGGCCGCCAAAGAGTTGTATCAATTTATCTGGCATAATTTGGCTGATATTTACATCGAAAAAATCAAAATTAAGCAAGAAGGAAAAACAATTGTTAAAGAAGGCTCTTTACCAGTTCTTAAAAAGGTGTTTGAGATAAGCCTAAAACTTCTTCATCCTTTTATGCCCTTTATTACCGAGGCAATTTGGGAAGAGCTTAAAATATCAAGTCAAAAATTAATTATCTCCAATTGGCCCCAGGCTTGAAAAAAACTACTGAGAAACATTAAATTTTCCCGATGGTGAAGCTGAAGGAGAAGCAGTTGCAGTTGTAACAGCTTCCTCTTGACCAACAAATTCAACTGTTGAAATTATTTCCTTAACAACATCCGAGTATTTTTCCTCACTCAATTTCAAAGAGTAGTCTAGAACAAAAACAACCTTCTCTTGCTTGGTTTCCTCAAAAATAGAAAAGGTCAAACCTTTAATGCTTTCAGATTGATACGATACTAACTGATAGGGGCCAACATCCTCTAAAGTAAGTGATTTTCTAACTTTATCTAAAATTATAGCCGAATCCGTTTTTTTAGCCTCATTAAATAGAGTGGTAGTCAAATCCCTACTTGTCGGCATTGGCAAGATTTTAAATTTCATCAGAATATTATTTTGATCCGATAAATCTCGAAAAACCCAGAAAGCTCCTTCTTTAGCAATTGTCAGACTCTGAGGGTATTTTAGTTTTATGACTTCGTCCGAATACTCTTGCCAACCTAAAGTTGGTTCTTGGCTTGGTAAAGGAGTTGTAGATTTCTCTTTAACTGTTTCTATGGGTTGAGGTGAACTTACCATTGTTGACTTATTACCTAATCTATTCTCTTTCCAAGCACTAACGAAATAAAAAGCAAGACCAAAAATAGAGGCTATAAACAAGAATAAAGCCAAAAATAAAAGCGTTTTCTGACTTTTGCTCTGAATTAGATCTTTTTTTTCTTCTTCCAGAGGATTTTGAACCGAATTAATATAAACCGAGGGCGTTTGTGTTTGAGAAAGTTTTTCTTCACCTACAGAAGCTGCCATAGCAGAGTTTTCTGTTCCTGAATAAGCAGGTTGATTAACCAGTGGATTTGTTTCTGGTTGAGAAGGTGTTTCAATAGATGTAAAACTTATACCACTATTTACTGTTTCCCCTATTACCTGACTATCAGAATCTGAAAAAACCTTGTTTTTACCCTCTTCAGGCATAACCAATTATGCCATACAAAAACAATAAGAAGCAAGTATAAAAATTAAGAAGCTGTTTCTTGTGAATCTTGACCCTCTACTTCTTGGCCCTGACTTTCTTGAGAAAGAGTTTCTGACACTTCAGCCTCTAAAGCAGGGGTTGGAGATTCTTCCAAAACCTCTTCTTTAATAGGTTCTACTTTAACAACAACCTCATCAGGATTATCTTTTACTTCCACCTTCTCTTTATCAAAATTAAGATCCTTAACCAAAATTGATTGACCAACTTCGCCAAGAACACTCAAGTCAACCTCTACTCTTTCAGGTAAATCCATTGGCAAGGCTTCTACCTCAATTTCATTAATATAAAAAACAACCGTCCCCAATCCTTGCTTCTCAACCGGTGACTCCCCAACTCCAACTACAGGAATCGAGGCAGTAACTTTTTGATGCAAATCAACCTGAAGAAAATCAATATGAATTATCTTTCCGGTTAAAGGATCTTTCTGAGTATTGTGAATTAAAACCGGTTTTTGCTCATTACCGAGTTTCAAATTAATTATTTGTGTTTCCCCCGCCTCTTTAAAAACTTTCTCAAACTCCCTTTCATCGACTGCAATAGCCAAGGATTTAACATTTCTACCATAAATATTTGCCGGAATAAAACCTTCCTTGCGGAGTCTTTTGACCTTTCGGCCAAAAACATCTCTCTTTTTTGCCTCAAGTAATATTTTATTTTCCATATTACCAATAAAAACGATTCAGGAAATCTTTTCTCAAATCCGGCTGATTATAAATGAATTTGTTCCCTTTAGTCAACTGTAAATCATTACCAACAAAAAAACTGTCTGGGAAATCAACCTCAAGAGAAAAGGGTAAACTTTTTATACCAGCCTGCTTGCGAAAATAGAACTTGTATTCACCATTTTTGTCTAAATTTAAGCCTCTATCTTTCGACCATTCAAAAACAACTTTTTTTGTTTCTGAAGGCAAAACTTCCAAGAACAAACCCATCTCCCTGTTTCCCCTCAACATATCCTGATCAAAATTAATATCTTCTAAATTATCCAGCCTTCCAGCCTTTACAGAATTAATTTCAGCATCACCTGGTAAGACCAATCTCAAGTAATTCTTATATATTGCCTTATCACCCATAAACGTTTGGGCGTTGTTAACAAAAACAATCTCCAAACGATGATAAATCGATTTATCCGTTATTTTCACTTTCATCCTAGCTTCCCTGTCAATAAAATAATTAGCCTTATTAACTCCCAAATTTGCCTCCACCAAAGAAACTCCGTCTGAAAAACAATTTTCAGATGAACAAAAAGGAAATTCTACCACACCGCTCCAGCCCAAGTTATCAATCTTTTCCTGTATTTGTGCTTCGTGTAAAAACAGCTGAACATGACGTTCGTTTAGATTTCTGTAAGTGTTGGTCAATAAACCAAGTAACTGAAACTTAGTGGCAGATTTAAAATTTGATAACAAGCTTTTTGAAAGAGCCAGAAGAAAATTTTGCTTTTGGCGTGAACCTGGAAAAAAATCTTTTTCTGCTTCATATTGAACTACTTCGTAAAAATTCTTAGCATCAATTGCCTTGTCAAAATCAGAAACATAAACAGAACCAAAAACATCAACTAAGTCTTGGACAAAATAAAGGTCAACCCCAATCACACCATCAACTTGGATATTCATCGATTTATCCAAAAACCATTCGGCTTTCTTGGAAGAAACAACAAAATCTGGATCCCAATTTGAATCTCTTAAGTACCAAGCGGGTTGATCAAGATATTTTTTTAACTGCCAAGGAGGCTCAACATATCCCTTAAGCTGTCCGTCTGCACTATATACATCATAAATCTCAAACTTATTCATCGCCCCCCTTTTAAAACCCACAATAGCAAATGAGCCAATAAAACCACCAGTAGGTCTTAATTCCATATTGTTCTGCAACAAAACCAAATAATTCTTTTCCCCATCTTCTCCCAAAACTCTACCAATTAAAGAAAAAGCAGATCTTGCTGCTTGAATTTCTTCTCTACGACGTTCAAGATCAGCCTTATCAAAATAATAAGTAAAATAACTAAACGGCCAAGCGTTTTTTACCTCATTTAATTCCCCTTCTAAAAAAGATATTTTTTGATATATAATGTCCAAAGACAAAACGATTTCTCTAGAATAACTATCTAAAGGGACTTCTTGGCCATTTATTATTCTTCCAATCAAAGAAAAAGTTTTTTGTCCAACATCGATGCCAATCTCAGCCACATCAGATATTTGAGAAGATATATTTGCCAGCCGACCAAGATAATCAAACTGTTTACCTAAAAAAGCTATATTGGAGTAAAAATAAAATTGAGATAAAGAAAAATCAGCAGCTTTCCCCTGAAAAACAAAAAAATATTTAGCCTGTTCAAAATTAGCTCTTTTAAGAGCATTTTGGCCAAAAAAGAAAAATATAAAACTAAAAACAAGAGAAACAATTGGAACCAAAACTAAAGTAAAAAAAGTAGAAAAAACAAAAAACAAATGTTTTTGAAAGGCCAGATGTCTTTTTGTCTCAATTCTGACTTTTGGAAACCAAAAATTGTTTAAACCTGTTCTTATCTTAAAATTAAACGGCTTTTTATTTGCTTTTTTTTCGTTAACAAACATTGTCTCCACCCATTTAAACACACGCTTTAGTTTATCCTTAAAAAAAGAAGTTTTCCCTTTAATAAATACTTTTAGAAAACCTTCTTTTATCGTTTTTTTCCTTTCTTAGATCTTTATCATCTCCCGATTTCCCTACACTTTCCACTAATGCTGGCCCTAGACCTACTAAAGAATCCTCTTCAAAATAAAAACTATCTCTATTAGTTCTAAACCAATTCACAGTTTGCCGCAAAAATTTCAAATCAACACCATTTCCAATAAATAATTCCATATCCATTATTCCACTTATTGTGTCTACATTTTTGTCAAGAAAAATATAATCAAAATTTCCAAAACCAATTTTTAAAATTTGAGTCCAGTCTTTCAAATAAATCTTTCTTCCAGAAATTAAAGTTCTAAAAGCAAGATCCTCTTGATCTAAGATCGAAACTATTTTTCTTGATACTTCGCCAAGCGGGGTTGGTCTAACTATTGTCAAAGGAGAGATTGGTAACTCAACTCTCTTACCTTCAATTAAACCTCTTAAACAAATTGATATTTCGTCTCTGTTGTTTAAAACCATTCTTGGGCCAATAAGATTGCCTAAATAAATCACAAAATTCTTTGAGGAACTATCTTCTTTTTTGAGGTTAAGACTATAAAGATTAACCAAATCATTTCCAAATTTTCCAAAGACAGAATAAGGTAAAATAAAAAACCTTTTCTCAGCTACACTAATTGAAAGGAGCGAATTTCTTAATCTTGATTCCTCATTCCTCAACACATTCTTAATATTCTTTCCTTCCAAATTATCAAAAAATGAGGAAATAAAAATTAGATAATCAACAACCCCTTGTGATCTGTTAATTCCCTCAAAGCTTAGAAAGCTATTGCTTTCCAAGTAGGGTGCTTTACTAATCCAAAGATTTTTATCGACGCAAAGAATTTTTACACGAAAGAAATTAGACAACAGTTTTTCCAATAAAGAAATTGATAAACCATTGTAATCCGAAACCAAACAAACCACCTTAGAGCTTTTGAATTTAACCTCAAAGAGACTTTCTTCCATTTTTTAAAAACAAAAATTTAAGTTTCTACCACTTCAATTTAAAGAAGTGTCTTTAGTAATTTACAGAAAAATCAAAAAACCATTATATGAAAATTTTTCTGCTATCAGCCGGACGTGAAAGCGACTTGACTTTCATCAATTTTTTCATTAACAATTTTGTCTGCCAAAAAATTTTTCTCCCGAAAAATATGTCTGTAAAAAATTCCATTTAAAAAACTTTTTTCCAAATCTTTTATTTTTTGATAAAGAACTCTTAATTGGAAATTTTTGACTTTATAAATACCTGTCAATTGTCTAACCACCAACTCAGAATCTATTTCAAAAAAAATTTCCTTATCAACAAAGTTGTTTTCCTTTAACCATTCAAGCGCTTTTAAGACGGCTGTATACTCTGCAATATTGTTCGTTGTTTCACCCAAATAAAAACCTTTTTTAAAAATCACTTCATTGCCCTTTTTTACTACAAATGCAGACGCTGCAGGACCTGGATTACCTCTTGCTCCGCCGTCTGTATTAACAATAATTTTTTCTTCCATAACTTTCTTTAATTATTTGAGAAACTAAAATAACAAACAACAACCTCGTCTGTCCTAAGGTCAGCCAATAATGATCAACTACTCCACTAATAATAACAAAGCAAAGACCTAAAAAAAACCAAGGCTTATTAAGAGAACTAGCTATCAAAGAAATTCTTAATAAAAATAAATAAAAAATCAAGAAACCAAAGACTCCCAATTCGCTTAAAACCAAAAGATAAATATTATGAACCGGCTGAAGTTGGTAATTAATAGCCCCAACTTCAAAATTATAACTAGTCTTTAAAATAAAATTATTTAGACCTACACCAAAAAAAGGATACTTCAAAAAAACATCTTTAGTCGAAATAACTAAATCTAACCTTTCTTTTAGTGGTTTTGACAAATAAATATTGTTCCTGTTTAAATCTGAAAGAAAAAAAAGAATAAGAGAAAAAAGAAAAGATAAAGAAACCATCAAGAAGGCCACTATCCTTAGATACTTTTTATTTATCAAAAGAACAAATCCGACAAGAAGAAGTGATAAAAAAGCCCCACGAGAGAAAGAAAGTAAAAAAACAAAAAACCCAAAAACCAATATTATCTTTTTCCAAATCAAACAAAAACCACTCTTTACTTCTGTTCCCAAAAGCAAAATCAAACAAAGACCAAAAAAACCAGCTAAAACATTTGGGTGAGGAAAAGTTGAATAAACTCTTAAAAAATCTCTTCCCAAAAAAGAAAAAAGAGCAATGCCAGCCGTGTTCTTACTAAAATTTCTCTCTCCTAAAAAATATAAAAAGGAGTCTGTTGTTGAACCTTTAATAAATTGCAATACTCCTATTAAACCAAAAAAGAACAAAGACAAAGACGCCGGTTTAAAAAACCATTCAAAAAAACTTTCTTTATTCCAGAATATCAAATAATAAGAAAGCCAAAACAAAAGAAAAAATTTAGCCCAAGAAATAATCGTGTTTAAACTAAAACCAGAAAAAATAATATTGCTCAAAAACAAGATTATTAGAACCAAAAACCACCAATTAAACCTTACTTTTTCTTTTAATCTATCAAAAAAAACAATTTCCAAAAACCAAAGAATAAAAATAATCAATATTAGAAGTTCTGTTAAAGAGATTGAAATAGAAAGATAATCAACCCTAATTCCAAAAACAAAGGACCATGAAGGCCAGAAGTGCTTAATTAGTTGATTTGGAGACAAAAAAACCAAAAGATAGAGAAGTTTTCTTCTTATTTCTTCCAAAAATTCATTTTTCCTCTTTTGAAGAATTTCCCTTTTTTGAGACATCAGGGCTGATAACAAGAAATCTGTTCCTTCCTTCCCCAACTGAATCACTCTTAACACCTTCGATATCTCCAACAACAAGATGAATAATTTTCCTCTGTTCGGCTGTAAGATTATAAAGATTTTGAGGGGTTCCTGTTTCCTTTACCTTTTTCGCTGTTTTTTCTGCTAAACTTCTTAGATATTCTTCTTGCCTTTCAAGCCAATCACCCACATTAACTTTTATAGAATACCACTGCCCCGTTTTTTGTTTTAAAGCTAATTGTAAAAAAGTTCTCAAAGCATTAAGGTTTTCTCCTTGTCTGCCTATCAATAGACCAATTTGCTCTTTAGTATTCAAATCAACTAAATAAAAGTCTTTCTCATCGATTACCTTAAATTCAACTGGCAGCTCCAATAGAGAAAAGAGATTTTTTAGTAAATCTTCAATAATCTTTTTCGCTTCAATTTTATTTTTTTCTTCCATTTTCAGAAACAGATTTTAGCAGAGAACCCCCTGTAATTAAAGAGCCAATCTTTTTACCGTCATATTGCTGAACAAACTGAATCAAAGAAAAAACAACCCAATATAAAGCAAGACCAGACGGAAAATTCATCCCAAAAAACAACGTCATTAAAGGAAAAGTATAAATCATTGATTTTTGCATCGTCGCTTGCAAGTCATCTGAAACTTCAGGAGTCTTTTTAGCTTTTTTCTTATATGCCTCTGTTGCAGGCATCATTATCTTCGAAGACCAAAATTGAATTAAGGCAGCCAAAATAATAACCGGCCCAGGAATTCCAAACGGCAATCCTTTTACTTTCAAAACATCAGGTTTGGTTATATCAAGATAAAGAAATTTTGTATTAATCACATCTTCTTGAGAAAATTTAAGAGGCTCATACAAAAGATTGTTAAACTTTTGAGTTAGATTCTCACTCGAGTAAATAGTTTTAGTAAAAACATTAAAAAAGGCAATAAAAATCACTATTTGCAGTAAATAAGGCAAGCAACCAGAACCGGGGTTAATCTTCTTTTGTTTATACAATTCTGCCTGGGCTTGAGCCAGTTTTATCTTATCATCCTTAAATTTTGATTTAAGTTTCTCTAATTGTGGAGCAATCTCCTTCATCTTCTTCATCGACTCAAGATAGGGTTTAGTCAATGGATTTAAAACAAATCTTAAAAAAATACTAAAGGCAATAATTGCCAAACCAAGATTATTCCCCAGTAATCGATAAAACAAAATTAAACCGTTAGCTAAAGGCTGAACTAAAATAATATCAAATGGGTTCATTTATTTTAAAAAATCCAAATAAGAACTATTAGAATAAGGATGACATCTTAAAATTCTTCTTGCTGAAAGTAAAGAACCTTTTAAAAAACCATATTTTTCCAAAGCTTGAATTGAATAATCGCTACAAGTAGGGTAAAAACGACATCCTCCCCCAAAAAGTCTTAAAAAAAGTGGGGATATAAAAGCCTTATAAAATTTGATTAAAAATATCAAAACATTTTTCATTTTAAAATATTCTTCTTTCTTAGAGATTCAGCAACCTTGCTAAAAAAAATCTCTTTATCTAGCAATAATACATTTTTTCTGGCAATAAAAATAATATCATAATCCTCTCTTATATCAGAAATCAAATTACCAATAGCAATTCTTAAAAGCCTTTTGACCCTGTTCCTATCAACAGCTCTTTTGGAAATTTTAGATGAAACTATAAAACCAAAACGCGAAGGTTTACCATCACCCCTTTGTAAAAATAAAGTAAGAAAAAAGGGATTTTTAACAGAGGACCCTTCTCTTTTAATTTTCTCGAAATCCTCCTTCTTAACAATCCTATTTTCCCTTGGTAACATAAATTAGGGAATTAATTTTTTTCTTCCTTTCAAAGATCTTCTCTTCAAAACTAAAACTCCTTTCTTAGTCTTCGTTCTTGCTCTAAACCCAAATTTTCTAACTCTTTTTTTGGTATGTGGAAAAAATGTTCTTTTTGTCGACATAAAAAGATTATATCATAAACTTTTAAAAAGTATGCAATATTTTTGGGGCTTGACTAATTGTGGACAAATCGTTAAATATTCTTAAAAGAGATAAGCTCCCATCCTGCCTCAAAAAAAATGGAAGAGAAATATCAAAAAGATCAGCTTTGGCAAGATTGCCTAAACAATATCAAGGTTTCTGTTTCCTCGGCCATCTTTACAACCTGGTTCTCACAAACACATATTAGCAAAATAGACAAAAGGAATGATAGGATTGTAGTAGAAATTGGATGTCCGTCATCGTTTGTAAAAAATACGATAGAAAATAGATACTTCGGTTTAATACAAGACACTTTAAACAAAATCACAGGTAAGAGCTGTGATATTCTGTTCGAAATAAAAGCAAAAAAAGACAAATCAAATCAAAACTTAATTTCAACACCACTTTTTCAACAAAACAAAGAAGAAAAAGATATTAATTTCATAGAAGAAATTAAAAAATCACGACTTAGACCGTTTTATACCTTCGAAAATTTTGCTGTTTCATCCTCAAACCAAATGGCTTGGGCAGCAAGTGAGGCTGTATCTAAAAATATTGGGAATGCCTATAACCCCCTCTTTTTGTGGGGAGGCGTTGGTGTTGGAAAAACTCACTTAATGAACGCAATAGGCTACTCAGTTAAAAAAAACGATATCAATAAAAAAGTTTATCTTTGTACTGGTGAAGATTTTACAAACGACATAATCGAAGGAATTAGAAATAAAACCACACAAAAATTTAGAGACAAATATAGAAAACTTGATGTTCTTCTAATTGATGATATTCAATTTATTGCTGGTAAAGATGCTGTCCAAGAAGAATTCTTCCACACATTCAATGCAATTGTGTCAAGCGGAGGTCAGATAGTTTTAACCTCAGACAAACCTCCATCTGAGATATCAAAGTTAGAAGAAAGGCTTAGAAGTCGTTTTGAAGCAGGATTAATTGTAGACATTGCTCCTCCTGATTTTGAATTAAGATGTGCAATCACACAAATAAAAGCAAAAGAAAAAAACCTTAATCTTGATATGGGAGTTATTCAGATGATAGCCGGTAATTTAGATTCCGCAAGAAAAATAGAAGGTTTCTTAATCAGACTAAGAAGTGCAATAGAAATTAACAAATATTCAGAAATCACAGAAGAAATAATAGAACAGCTTTTAGGAAAAAGAAAAGATGAGATTCAAAATAAAAAAAGGGTAAGTAGTGAAGAAGTAATCGAAGCAGTTTGTAATCAATATTCAATTAAAAAGAAACAGATTTTGGGGAACTCAAGGGTTAAAAGTTTTGCATTGCCAAGACAAATTCTAATGTATCTTCTTAGAACAGAACTAAACTTGCCTCTACAAGAAGTTGGAAGAATTATAGGAGGAAGAGACCACACAACAGTTATGCATGCTGTGGAGAAAATTACTAAACTAGCTTCAGAAAGTGTTGATATTAGAGAGGATATCTCGGGGATAAAAAAAGCCGTTTGGGGATAAAAAACAATCTTTTCCACTTATACACATTAATCTTTTATTTATCCACAAAATTATCAACAAAAGCTGCCGTTTAAAATTAACATTCTAGCTAGCTTTAAACAAAGCTTCGTTTCCACTTTTCAACAATAACTACTACTATTATTACTATTAATGTAAACAAAGGACTAGTTTTTTGAAAAATGATGATTTATACTTCTTTTTAATGAAAGCTAAAGTAATTCAAGAGGATCTCAAAAAAGCTATTATTGCTGCATCTAGGTTTTCAAGCTCAAGACCTCAAATACCCGTTTTGTCAAATATACTTTTAAAAACAGATAAAAGTAAAATATCTGTATCAGCCACCAATCTTGAAATGTCTATAAATTTTGAAGTTGGTGCAAAAATAGAAGAAGAAGGAGAAATTACTGTTCCTTCAAAAACATTGTTAGAAATAGTAAATAATTTAAATCCTGGTGTAATAGATTTAGATTTAGAGAAAGAAACTTTGACTATTAAAAGTGAAAACTTTAAATCTAAATTACTAGGAATTAATGCTTCTGAATTTCCTAAAATTCCAACATCAATTAAAGGGAAGAGTATAAAAGTTCCTTTTGGTTTGTTAGTCAAATCTCTTTCTAATGTGATTTTTTCTTCTTCTTATGATGAAACAAAGCCTGTTTTAACTGGAATTCTTTTATTTGTCAAAAACAAAAAATTGAACTTAGTAGCTACTGATGGTTACCGCCTTTCTTTATCAACAGTTGAAGGAAAATATGATTTTGATTTTGAAAAAATAATAATTCCTAAATTTATTTTTAATGAAATTCCAAGATTTGTAGACAACGAAGAATTAACCTTTTCTTATGATTTAGAAAATAATCTTGTTCTTTTTAAAACGAAAGAGGCAGTTTTATCGTCAAGAATTATTGAAGGGAATTATCCTGATTTCCAAAAAATAATTCCCAATAATTCCAAAACGAAAGTTATTGTTGATAAAGAAGACTTTTTAAGGTTAGTTAAACTTGCCTCTATTTTTGCTAGGGATTCTGCTAATGTTGTTAAAATTTCAACAGAAAATGGAATACTTACTATTCTTGCAGAAAGCCAATATTCAGGTTCTCAAAAAAGTTCAGTAGAAGCAAAAATTGAAGGAGAAGATATTAAAATAGCTTTCAACTATAAATTTTTAGAAGATTTTTTGAATTCTGTTTCTGGAGATACTGTTTTGATGGAGTTTAATGATTCTTTCTCTCCAGTGGTTTTTAGAGATACTGCTGATAAAAATTATCTTCATTTGATAATGCCGGTGAAGATTTAAGGATTGTTGCTAATAGCAGAAATATAGAGAGTTGCAAGGGTTTCTTCTTGAGAATTTTTTAGAATAGCTTTTCCAGACATTTTAAAAATAGGATATAGGATTGTTTCTTTTGTTGATTCTGACAAGTAAGCTATTTCAATTTTATCAACCTTAATCTCTTTGATAAAATCAGTAGGTAATTCTGAGAGAAGAAGATAATTATTATTTCTTATTTCTATCAATACTGCTTGGTTCAGTGACTTTTCAATCTCTTCATAATTTTTTACTTTATATTTTGTAATACTTTCTTTAAACGAGGGATTGACAGTTATTTGGAAAGAATAAATAGTTCCATCCTTTTTAATTCTAATATAAGAATCAGGTTCAACAGAATTAGGGTTGACAATGCTGTAACCTATTGCTTTTGATTTAATATTTACTTGGTAAAGATCGGCTTCTTTTTTTGTGGTTTCTTTGAAGCCTTCTGTTGTTGAGTCTGATTTAATAGGAATTAATGTGTCTGCTTGAAATGAGTCTTTATCCAAAATCTTGTTTTGAATAACAAATTCTTTGGCAATATTTAAGATTTCCTCATCAGATAATTGTTTGTTTATATTGTTTAAGAAAGAGTTTTGATTGTATTTAATCTTTCTTGTTTTTGAATAAATAAATAGGGTTGAATTATCATTTTTCCAGAAAAAAGTGATTCCATCAAAAACATCATCAATTTTTTGAGGTCTATTTGCAAAGCCGAGTTTATTGGCAATGTTAATGGCATAATTTTCGTCTAAAGGATTTGTGCTTTCTATTTCTATTAATGGTAATTCTTTGGGAAGATTTAATGATTCTTTATTAACAGATAAAGTGATGTTGTAATTACCTTTATAGTTTTGATTTAATCTTGGTTCAGGAGTTATAGTGACATTTCTTTTGTTTTTTAGTAGTGATGGTAAGAAATAAGTTGTTAATACAATAATTAAAATAAAAAACGTAAATAAAGTGATGATTTTTTTATTCCTTAATTTCATTTTAGTTTTTTAATAATATTATAATAGATATTATTTTGTTTAATTGCATGTATTAGTACTACAACAACCAATTGGAATATCTCTTACTAGATATGGTTTTTGGACGGCTGGTATGTTGCCTGAAGTTTTGAATTCAAAGTGAAGATGGGGTCCAGTGGTGCAAGTACCAGTGTTGTCACTAATTCCGATTGTTTGTCCGACAGAAACTTTTTGTCCTGTACTAACAGATACTGCTCCTAAATGCGCATATAGAGAATAAAAGGTTGTTGATCCACAAGTAGATTCTATTTTTACATATTTGCCAATACAAGAATCTTGTCCAACGATTACATTTCCACTGTGGACAGCTATGACTTGAGCACCATCAACTCCGATATCAATTGCTTGTCTTAATCTCTCATGGGAGCATCCTCTTGCTAATGGTCCTTGAGTAACCAAATTTAATCCGCCAAGGTTGGCGATTGGCCAGGCATTGTTAGGACATTCATCAGGGGGATTGCCTATTTTTATACTGGCTGATCCGGCAGTTGAAACCCCTTTTTCTTCAGGTGTGTCTGCGGTTACAGTAATGGTATCTATAACTAAAGAGTCTTCAAAAGTAGATTTCTCAAAGTTTTTTTTATAGGTAAAGGTATAGGGGGAAGAAGCTGATATTTCTTGAATATTGCTGCCATTTGGTATGCTGGGATTTGCTATTGGGCAAGATGGAGAACTATTTTCTTTTGTGACATTACAATTTTCTTCTATTTTTATATTTGTTAGTGTTCCTTTTTTAGCCTTTATGGTTACTTCATAAGTTATTTCAAGTGGTAGATTACTATTTTCAAACTCAAGCGATGAGGATTTTCCTTTTTCCGGATATTTTTCTGCATATGCAACTTTTGTTACCTCTATATATTCATTAATAATGGCTCCGGGTCCAAAGGATGCCTGTTTTGTACTGGGCGGGTAAACATAAGCTCCTGAATTAATTATGAATAGGATTATTGCGACAACGATAGGTATTCCTATAAGCACTATTAAAGCCGGAATTAATAATGAGGATAGAACAATACTTCCCAAGGCGATAAATAAGCCTCCTACGAAGGTTCCAATGTATGATGCTCTAGTTACTCCTAAGACTCCAGCTCCCGCAATAAGGTAAATAGGGGCTCCTGTTAAAGCAAAACCTCCTATCAAAAAAACCGCAATAATAAACGGTATTTTATCTTCGTTTTTTTTAATCCAAACTTTTAGGGCTATGGTCAAATCTTTTAAAGACAATGCAATTGAAATAGCAGAAATAACTTGTCCTATGGCAGGTATAACGTTAGCTGCAATAGCAGTACCGAGTTTGGTGGTAGCCATTTTTGCTGCTACTTTAGCAGACAGTTTTGCTGTCATGCCACTAACAGCTGTATTTAGCTTTGTAACGGCTGGAATTTTGGTGAGGAATTTATTGAAAGCAAAATTAAAGATTGGAGAGGAGATAATGTTTGGTGAAGAAAAACTACCAAAATTAAATGAACTGGCTATTAATTGATTTTGTTCAAAGGAAGGAATTCCTAAAATTGAAAATTGTGTACTTAGCCAACCCGTGTTTTGAGTAGGTATTTCTCCTTGAAAAGATGGAACCTTTTTGCCGCCGGTAATAAAATTAAAAGCGCGAGATGCTGAAGTGACTTTTCTGGCCGCTTCTTTAATTTCCTTTTCAAGAATAGCTCTTTCAGGCTTACTTAGTTCGAGATATGTTTTGTCATCGATTACCGATTTTCTAATTTGTTTTTCTAGCGTTTGAAAAGATGCAACTTGTTCTAAAAAATTTTTAAGATTTATATTTATGCTTCCTTCTGGAGGTTTTTCTCCTGGAGTGACAATGTTTGTTTGTCTTATTGTTGGGGGAATAAAAAATGATGACCAATCTTGACCCAAAGCTTGATTAACAAAATTAGCTGTGATGGTTGTATCTTTTTCTAAAATATAGGCAGCACTGAGTGAGGCTTGAGCTATTTTTTCTCTCGTTTTTTGATCGGGGATGATTTGAGCGAGTCCACCGTTGTCTGGATTAGCAAAGAAAGCAAGTGTTTCGAAGGGAGAGGCATCAACAAGAACTTCTGGATTTTTGGGATCTATGTTCAGAAGTTTTGTGGTAAAAAGATAGGCCGCTGTTTGTGCAGAAGAGATTTCTAGTGGATTATTTTTATCTAAATTTGATGTTTCAATGATTTTTTTAGTTAATTGATCAGCGAAGCCTTGAGGGTCACTGTGGGCAAGTTTAATAACTTTTTGCTGTTCTTTAGTTATTTTTACGACTGGTGGGGGTGTGAAAGAATAGAGATTTATTTCCTCAACAGTAGCTTTTGCATTTTTTATTGTTTCCTCTTTTGGTGTGGGTATTTTTTCTTTTATTTTTGCTCTTTCTTCAGTGTGTCTGATTATTGTTTCTGTTGTCTTTCTAGGTTCTGATGTTTTTTCTTTTTGTTCTTCATATGTTTCAATCAAATCCTCAATGTTAACAGGAACGGTTGATTTGATTTTTTCTCCTCTTTCAGCAGCAATCTTCCAGTTTTTAATAATTTGAATTGCGTTTTCGATACTATTGGCGCCAGTAATTTTAAGAATTATCTTTTGAAAATCTTCTTTGTTTTTTCCAAAATAAAAAACTGCCGGTTGAATTTTTTGGTCAGGAGGGTAAAAGAAATTTGGAAAAAAGGCGAAAGAACCGCTATATAAGAAATCAACAACCTCTTTTGCTAATTCATATTCCTTTGCCATTTTATTGGATTATATCAGTCTTTATAGTTTTAAATCCTTGGTTTTGTTTTGTTTGCAAATTAAAAACCTGATTTTTTGAAATAATTTCTTGGGGTTTAGATGTAATTAGAGCGTGTTCTTCAGAGGATGCCACTACTTTTATTGGTGCATGGTGGGGTCCGGCAAAAAATATACCTTCGCCTACATTTGCGGAAAGAAGAAGTTGTTTTTCCCCTTGAGACAGGTAGAAAACTTCTCCAACCTTATCAATAGCTGTTGGTGATTGTTTCAAAAGCAACCGAAGGGCGCTGTTTGTAACAATTGCTTTGCCGATGTCTTGAGCAAGGAAATCCTCAACATCCTGAGTGATTGTAGTTAACCCCAACAAGTATTTCCTTGCTCTTTTGACAACGCTCCATAAAAATTGAGCAGAATCTTCATATCTCATCATATGCCAAGCCTCATCTACAATCAAAAGCCTTCTTTTTAGGCTTTTTTGCACTCTTGTCCAAATGAAATCAAGAATCATAAACATGGCAATTGGACGCAATGCTTCTTGCATATCTTTAACGGAAAAGACAGTGAATGGATTGTTGATATCTATGTTTGTTTGTTTGTCAAAAATACCAACAAAACTTCCTTTTACAAATCTTTCTATTCTTGATGCTAAGTCAAGTGCATCTCTTGTTTCCATACCAATTAAGGTTTTATAGAGGTCCTCCATAAGAGGGGGTTCTTTTTTTTGAGTAGCAGGATCCTGGGTTATACCCTTGGCTCTATATGTCATTACAATAGCGCGGTCAAGGAGAGCTTCTTTTATTGGGTCTAACTTCCCCATGATTACTTTGAAGAAAGAGTGAAGAGTGAGAATTTTCAGACCCAGCTGGTTTTCTCCTTCTGTGTAAACTTGTGAGAGATCAAAAGGATTTATTTTTGAGGGTGATGAGAAAGAAAAGGATATGTACTCTCCACCCACAGCTTCACAAAGGGATTTATATTCTGCTTCTGGGTCAATTATAATAACCTCTGTTCCAAGCATTAGACTTCTGATTGACTCAAGTTTTACAAAATATGATTTTCCAGCCCCAGATGTAGCAAATATGGTCATATTGGAGTTTTCAAGCGAGAATCTGTCAAAAATAATAAAAGAACCGTTTTGAGAGTTTAGACCATATAAAACCCCCTCATCTGATGATAGTTCTGCGGAAGTAAGAGGAAATGTGGTGGCAAGAGAGGTAGAGTCCATGTTTCGGGTGATTGCTAATCTGTCAAAACCAAAAGGAGCAGTAGTTAAAAAGCCATTTTCCATATCAAGCGTAGCTTTTTTAGCAATTACCATTAAGGATCCAAGAGTTGACTCTACCTGTTTTGTGATATGATCAAGTTCTTCTAATGTTGCTGCGGGAATGGTGATATAAAATGCGAATTCAAAAAAACGTTCGGCCCCTTTTACTAATTGCTCCTGAAGTGCTAGTGCGTCCTCAAGTTTTGCTTGAGTATTGGGATCAATTACCTTTCCTCTTTCAATATCTGTTGCGATTTCAGCTTCCATTTCAGTAATTTTTCTTCTTAAATCATCAAGCACACTTTTCCCCTCAATTGGGTAAATGTAAAAGGCGATATCTAGAGAGTTATTAAAATTGATAATTGGTTCTAACCATCCAGGGCTAACAAATCTTGGATAACCTGAGACAAAAATGGTTCGGAAATACGTGTCGTTTATTTTAATGTAGTTAAAATCGGTTTCGATAATTTGAGGAGCTATTGCATCAATAACATTGATTTTTTTTGTAAAAACATCAATAGCGGGATTTATAATATTTGGTTTTTTCTCGTTTGTTTTTAAGGCGTCAGCTTCAGTCTTGTTTATTTCAATATATGAAGACACTTGGTTACTGCTTATTCTCTTGGTTGTTTTTTGATACAAATCTTCTTTTTTTTCTTCTTGAATATCAATATTTTTCTTTTTAATTAAATTAAACATTTTGAATATTTTCCTCCTTTCTTGATATAGGTGGTTTGGAATTAAAAATGTTATAGTAGATGTTTATTAATTGAGATGTGTTTAATTGTTTTAGGATTATTCCCAACCTTTTTGACTGTGTTATTAGGTGATCTCTTTTTGGGTAGAGAGAGATTTTAGCCTTTTTGATAATGTATGATTTAGGAAAGGGTAGTTTTGCTCCCATTTTAATTATGGTTGAAGCCGATTTAGTTATTCCCATCTCAAGCGGGTTAAACGGAATAACAATGTAGAAACTTTTTCCTAAAACATTTCTTTTTTTTATAATTTCGTTAACAAAACTTTTGTATCGGTCCATAAGACTTGCAAGCTTAGGATTGGTAATTTTTTGTCTAGCTTCTTCAAGATAATTTATGTATTTTGAAATGTCTTTAATTTGAGACCGAACTGTTATTTGTATAGGAAACGAAAGTGAGTTTAAAAGAGCAGCATAGGCGAATATTATTGCCTGTTGTTCTTTTTCAGAAAGCAAGGAAAAATTAAGAGAAGTTGATTCAAGAACTACTGCAGCGCCTCCGTTTTTAAAAATAACCATATCTTCAGTAATATCAGCGATTGGTAGGAATTCTTGAGTAGAAGAAAAAATTGGTGTATCAGGAACACCAAGATATGGTATTTTTGAAACAATTCCTTTTTTCTTGTCTTTCATTTTATTAATTTTATTTTATTTTGCCTTGATTAATATCGGTGGTATAATTTCTCCTTTTGCTTCAAAGGTGGTTGGTTCAAATCGATAACCTTCTTTTTCTGTAATTATATCGTATTGACCATTTGCAAGCGCTGTAACAATCATAAAATGACCAAGTTTGTTTGATCTAACAGCTCTCACTGGCCTGCCAGCCAAGTCTCTTATTTCAAGTATTGCTCCTTCTATAATTTTTCCATCCGAACTTAAAACCTGGCCTGTAATTGTATTAGGTATTGTTGGGGGAAGAGGTGGTGCAGCTTGTGCTGAGAATTGAGCTTGCTCAGATTTTGTTTGAGACTCTTTCAAGATAGGTGATACTTGATGAAGAGAAATATTTGATTGTTTTTTTTCTGATGTTTGCGGTGTTTCTGCCTCAATTACTATTTTAGGCCTAAATGATTTTGGTTCTGTTGTCGGGACAATCACTTCTGGTTTTACTTTTGGTTGAGGCGGGGTAGTTATGGGCATAGAGGAATGTGCTGTCTGCTCAGTGATTTTGCTAACGTATGACTCTTGCTTAAAAAGACTAATGATTCTTGAAAGAAAGTTTTTTTCTTCGGCTTCTAGGTTACTAAGCGACTTTTCTTGTTCGGAAGGAGATTCTTTAAAGTAATATTCTGGTTTTTGTTGAGTTGGGTGTTGAGAAAAAGATGGGTTTGTTTCTTCTGGTTGAAAGAAGTCATAACCAGTATCACTTTTTTGCCAGAGGTAAACAGTGGGAGAATAGACAGATCTGAAGAAAGCAATGATCCAACGGCTTAATGGTCTTTCTTCAAAAGGTAAAAAGGCTAAAGCTGCTCCTAGAGAAATAGAAATTAAGATTAGTGGCCATTTGATTAAAGGATGAAGACTGGTTGAGTAGATTAGAAGAGCCATTAAAACTCCTCCCCCAAGCTGAAAAAATTGCTTGAGAGTCATATCTCCTACCAACCTGAATTGGTAAGAGCTAATCTGTTGTGGTATCGGATGAGTTTCCATAAGGTAAGGGCAGGAGAGTAGAAGAGTTTAAGTTTTCTACACCCTGTCCTTTAATGTTTTCTGAAAAGCATATAGCATTTTCTTGATTTCAAATAATTTATTAATTATTTTCATATATTTTTTTCTTTTAGGTATGATAGATCTTTTGTTAATTCAAACAAGACTTCAAGCTCATTTGCTGAACCTATGCTTATGTCAACAAATCGACAATATTCTTTTCTATAACTTTTGCTGTATCCTTCCACAATATTTAGAAGGATAGAAACAGCCGCTCTTTCGATTTGGGGTATAAGAGTAAAAGATTCATCTTTTGGTAAACTTTGGCAAACTTGATATGTTAACAAAACCAATTCCTTGGCTTTTTGATAGACAACTAGCTTTTTGTATCCTTTTTCTTCCATTCTCTTCTAACCTTCTACTCTTCTACTCTCTTTTACCCTTCTACTCTTCCACCCTTCCACTCTTTATTATTAGTATGCCTCGTGAAGATTTACTTTCAACCCCTTTGGTTTTTCACAAGGGTTTTTGTTTTGGAGGTGAAAGTGATAAAATAGCATTGCTATATGACTGAAAATGAGCAAATAATTCCAAGCTCGGAAGAGCCCGTTGGTGGTAGTGAGAACAAGTCAGAAACTTCTTTTAAGCCATCGTGGCTTTTTGAGTCAGAGGATGAACTTAAGGGTTTACAACTTGACCCACAGACAAAATTTAGCAGAGCTATTAGTCTCTTGCATAAAACTCCAATGTCTCTTCTGGAAGGAAAAATGCAAGATGTTGCTCTTAATCTTTTAAATCTAGCAACAGAAGAGGAAATTTCTGAGGATGTTTATGGTTTTGTGATAGGAAAAATATCAAGAATAATTGAAGAAAAACTGAAACAAGATTCCACTAGCCAAACTGGTGAAGAAAATCCTTTACAGAAATTAGTAGAGATTAATAGACAGATTTTGGGTATTAGTAAAGAGGATACAGAGTTACAGAGGCTACAACTGGAAATGTTAAGACGGTCTGGTTTTTCTGGTCTTGTTTCTGCCATGGATGCAAGAGCGGGTATAAATGTTCAACAATTTGATACAGAAGTTCCTGTTTGGTACAACGAGCTAAGTGAGGATTGGAAAAATGTAGTGAGAACAAATTTAGGTATTTTGTTGGGAGCTTATTATAAATTTAGGTCTCCAGGTAAAGGGGCCGAGACAATAATAAGTTCTGAGGATATTAGGATTGATAGAGAGGCCCTTGCTTTTATGTGGGAGAATATGCCGGGTTTCCGAGTTGTTGCAACTACAATAACTTCAGAATTATTTGAAAACAACTCGAGCAGATTGGTTCTTAGTGAGGAAGGTAAAAGAAGACTTTTAAATACAGCCGCTTATAAGAGATCCTTGGAAGAAAGACTTACATCTTATTTCGAAAACCACGGTGAGATTTTAGATTTATATAGCAAAACAGGTGGTCCTAGAGATCTTGACCCTTCTTTAGCAGCCAAGTTTGCCGTTTCCTCTGTTTTTAATCTGTTTTATCTTGGCGGAGCTTTTGAGTCTGGAGATGTTGGGAGGGATTTGAAAGATCCTTATGTTTTTAACCCTTCCGTTAGAACCTTTTATTTACCTAGAAATCAAGCAAGATCAAAATATGTTCTTGGAGAAGAAGATGTGGTTGGCACAGATGAGGCCTGGGGTGGTAAATTGGGTGAGTGGTTTGCTGAAAGGATTAGGCATGATCCAAATTTTAAAGCGGATTTTTTGGAAAATAAGGGAATAACAAGACTTATTCCAGATAGATTAATGTATAGTATTTTTGAGTTAACATATTTTAATGATGGCAGATCTCTTGCTTCTGTTTTAATCAGTGCTTCTAAAAACGGTATGGAAGGTGGGCTGTTTGATTATGGCGAACAAGTAAACTTGAGGGATTTGAAGTATTCTGAACTTTGGGGAGGTTATTCTGACGTGATGGATTCGGCATGGAAGATCTATCAAGCAATAATTGGAAAGGCTGATCCAAAAGATTTTGACAGACAAGCTTTAGGTAATGCTCTTTCTAAACTTAGGAAAGAAAAAACTCTGAAAGAAATTTATACAGGTGAAAAAGGTGAATGGATACTAAAGGCTGTAATAACATCTCTTTTGGGAGGGCCAAATCTTTATTCTTCTGAGATCTTGTTAAGATTGCCTGAAGAAAATTATGATTATTCTGTATGGTTTTGGCTTAACGATGATAGAATTTTTGCCACTCTACCCTCTGGGGCTAGAAAAAGAGTTTTTGAACTACTAAATGCCAAAGATCTTGATTCGTTTTGGCATTCTCTTATCTCTTCGGTTCAAGACTTGCCGCTTGTAGGTAAGAGAAGAAAAATAAGGATGGAAATTATTTCCGAACAAGAAAAATGGAGATGATTTAGTGTTTTATTTGACTTGTCCCAACGTTCTTAATATATCAAAAAACTGCTTCTGTTTTTGGAGTCCTCCCGGAATTTCTTGACCTGGTTGTTTTGATTTGTATTGCACTTCTTGTCTTGAGGCAAAATATTGGAGTGGCACTTTGCCTGTAGTTATTGCTGTTCCAACAGCCTCTCCTATAGCAGAGCCATAGTTAAACGGTTTTCCTTCTATCATACTTTTGATTATATCAGCTACTTTAGGTATGCTCATGTAAATAGCAAAACTTACCAGCATCCATAAAAATCTTCCGCTGTTTGTTCCCCAAGTAAGAGGGGGATCCCATGCTGTGGTTGATTCAAGCGCACTAGGCAGTATTTCGAAGGGTGCAATCCATGTACCAAAACTACCTCCTATTGCTTGGACAGCAAAAAAGAATGAAAGAAAGAACATAACACCTACTGTTGGATAAATTGCCAAATTGCTTATGAAGTTTCTTACCCACTGACCAAAACCGCCACCAATAGGACTGACTATTCCAATTAAAATTTGCAGAGGGGCAATCGCAATAGACAGAATAATATTTGCATATGTTTTGATCATTAACCACAGTATTTTGAATGCATTTATTAGAGTTGCAAGTAGAACAGCAATGAATAAAAGTAGCAATATCAAACCACCACCAAATCCGGACGAGAAAAGAGTGGAAAATGTTCCTGCCAAAAAAGTTATCGTGTATTGCCACGAAAGCACAAAGACGTTCCTGTCACTTGTCAGGTCTTTAAACAATTCAATAGCAGAATAGTCATCTTTTATTATTCCTGCGTTTTTGATAATCATAGATATTATTCCTATAACAACATACATCAGATCAATTAGGAAGCCAGCTATTGCATAAGAAAAGGTAATAAGTATTATTCCAATTATTATTTTTGGCAAGGCTGATTGGACACTAATTACTGCCTGAGGAGAAATTTTTACCCTAAACATTATCATTAGAGCCAGTACAATAGTAACAATTATGAGCAACATATATGAGATATTTCTTGTTGCTTGCCAAAGCTTTTGTACAGCAGCTCCGCCTGATGTGTAACCAAAACCTTGAGCCTTTGCTTCTGGCAGAGAAGTAATCTTTGATATTTTTCTTAACAAATATCCAGTTCCAGACATTTCGTTATTGTAGATAAAGTAAAATACAGAGAGTGCTGTTGGCTTTGTTGTGTTTATTTTTTGAGAATCGTTCAACGTTGTTACCTTATCGGTGTCGGTGAAGGAAAACATATTTTTAAGCTTTTCTATAGTATCGTTAAGCTTTTCCATAATATCGTTGAATTTTTGAGCGACCTCCTCTACTGTACATTTTCCTATATCACCGGAAAAGGCACAAATCCATAGGGTTGGGTCTCCCAATGTTAAAGCAGTCATTATATGGGCAGGTATAGAGTAAAATATCCATTCTACTTGTGCGGCGGTGTATCTTTCTCCAAATATCTCAGTTGGATTAGATGTATCAAATGTTTTAACATACCACTCTGGATAGTCTTGATGAAACCAAAAACTGTCTGCAGCCTTTACACTTGTTGAGATGCTCGGGATAACAAGTAAGCTTATGAGAAGAGAGACAATAAATTTTTTAACAAAGGATCTCATAATTTAATTATATTTTACAATCTAAAATATTTTATTACTTTTGCTTGTACTAAAGCAATAGCTTTTGTTTTTTATTTGGTTTCGCAAAAACTTAACTTATATACTTTTCCTGCAAAGTCTGGATTTATGTGGCCTGGAGTGGTTATGTTTACGTTTAGATTGCATGCAGTTGTTTTATCTACTCCTAATTTTTTTAGCAAATCTTCTTCTGCATTTGTTCTAATTTCTTCAAACGGGGAACCTGTAATTGATATAAGGAAAGAATTGTCGACAGGGATGTACATAATCTCGTAGTTTTTTTCTTTTACAAATCTCGCATACCCATCATCTTTTATTATATCTGCCTTTTTGTAAAAGTTGTTGACTTCGATACCTGAAACTTTTATTTTCGGAGATGTCGTATTGATTACTTTATTTGTTTCTATTGGTTCTGTTGCAGTTGTCAATGACGGTGTTTGATAAGTTGTTTTTTGAACAACCTCAGTTTTATTGGCTTCTTTTTTAGGTTTATTGATAAATATACCCACCAATGACAGCAGTGTTGCTATGAAAAAAACAGTAACTAGAATGATGTTTTTGTTAATATTAATTTTTATCATGGACAGTTTGAGACATCCAGCCCACAAGCTTTAGCGGCGTTTATCCAAGGACACCAAGGGCTATAACCACGGCTTTTAAGACTTCTAACAAAATCCGCTGCTCTTTGTGCATTATTTGTTGGGTCAAGAAATATGTTAGCACATTCTATTACCCTACTTGTATCTGTAATTTTGCACATAGGAGGGTTCTTTTCAAATGGTGCACCCCCATCACAGTGCGCTAGGAGATTGATTTGAAAAAGTCCAATACTATAGTCGAAAGTTCCTCCTGTTAGGCAACTACAATTGATAGCGTTTGGGTTTCCACCACTTTCAGCATTACATATACAAGATGCGGCCGATACGTCCTCTGGGTCGAAAAAATTGTTGAGAAAAGACCCACTGCAATAGCCAGCTCCTCCCGAAGCTCCTGGCGGTATAGATCCTGTGCTTGTGTTTGATGATAAGCACATTCCGGTAGGATCTAGGTTCCCTTCATCAACGAAATCTTGTCCAGTTGATGCTATTGATTTTTCACTACAGGCTGTTGGTATTCCTCCTATTTCTATACCCCCAACAAAAGGTATCCAAGCTGGAATTCTTATGCCTTTTGTGCAAGCAACTATTTGGTCATGACGATCCTGATTTGCTCTTGTCTTTATTTCATCGACACGTCCTGTTTTTTGAACGCTATCTCTTTGTGAATTTAAAGTGTTGGTTGCTATTTTATTTATCCACTGAATTTCTTGCGGTAGCAGTTTGTTTAAGGGTCCTGAAAATGTTGTTAACCTTTTAATATCTTTTTCTTCTGTATGGCTTAAAGGGTCATCTTCTGCTCTAAATAGGGTACCATTTAGATACCAGCTTAAATATTCGTTAACCCTATCTTGTTCAGGGATTGGTTGATTTTTTACTAATCCAGATGGGTCTCCAGGGAAATCCTTAGGTCTTAGAGCGGTTTGTATGCCGTGTAAAAAATAGTCATAGATACCTCCCAAGTGTGGGAAGTAAAGTTCGGGGTTGCTTACAGACAGATTTGCACTCTCGCCGGATGTAGAATACTCAACTTTTGATGAGGCTGGAATATCTCTTATTTTTTCATAGGGGTGTCCAGAAGTTATTTTTGGCATTATTTTTCTAAACACAGAAGAATTACCGGCCACTGATTTACTCCACAGCTCTTCTGCCAGGGGAGTAAAAGTATTAATTGTTGCGGTAAATTGAGCAGTGTTAGTGCATTCTCCTTCAAGTCTACAATTGCCATTTTGACAAACATATTGACCTGGACAATCAAAAACAGCTGTATATGTTACTTTTGATGCTGGTGCTCCAGTCTTTTTGCTTGTTTTGCTGTCGATTTGTTCTCCAAAAAGTTGATCACCTGGGTTATAGCGGGAATCTAGTATTTTACAACCAGAGTTTTGAGAAACTGTTTCTATGTCTTCATTTTTAATTTGTTGAGCTTGTTTATTGTTTAGATTTTCTTTAGAGACAAAGGTTGATTGCAAAAGAGTTAAAAGTTCAACTCCTTCTTCCATATGGGGAAAGAATAATACAGCTTCTCTGTTTTGTGTATTTCTATTTCTGGGGTCATTTAGCTTTTCTTTCCATTCTACTTTTAAATCTGTAATTTGAAAGTCAGTTAGTGGTTGCCCATAGAAATCTGATGATTGAATTTTTCCAATTCTGTCTTCAGTTGAAGAATAAGGAATGTAGGGAAACAGGAATGACCAGAAATCTGGTTTTAGCGGATCATTGAAACAAAATAGTATTTTAAAATTAATTATGGGTATATTTGTCTCAGCACAAGTTTTACCTCTCCACTCTTGGTAGTCTTGGTAATAGTCTTTTAATCTAGAATATTTTGATGGATCAGGTGGTAAGTGATTTTTCCAATCTGTTAGTCTTTTTTCATTTTCTCCAATGGATGAAGTTTTTCCTGGTTTAATTAATTCGGTATTACCTGCAATTGGCAGCTCTGAATAGAAAGCGTTTATTGATGTTTCAAACTCTCTTGGTACTTCACAGTGACACGTTATATTTTGGGTCCCATTGCTTATTGTGCGAGAAGGGCATTGACAAGAACTACTGTTTACAGAAGTAGTAAAGGTTTGTTTTACAACAAAATCATTTCCACATAGCAGGGATTGTTCTTCTTCTTTAATGGGAATTTGACATGGACTTGCTTGGTATGGTCTTAGAGAATTCCATTCAGGTGTGCTTTTTTGGTCACAGGGAACATACGGTTCTGGTATTGGTTGTTCGTTTGCGACCACCTTCTTGGTTTTGGAAAGCGAAATAATGACAATTAAAAAAAAGAGGATTGGCAAAAGAAGCCTTTTTTTGTTTAATTTCTTTTGCATTTGTAATGATTTTAAAGCTAAAACAGGAGCCTGTAAAGGCTGTTTTATTGGGAGATCTTAAATTGGGTTACATCTACCCCTGTAAATACATAAATTAGTTTTAGAATTAAGAAAGACAGTGCTAGTACTACTATTCCAGCTATTGCGTAGGTTATGGTCTTTTTTGCTGATTCTGCTTGTTGAGGGTTTCCGTTTGATGTTAGGTAGTTGAAACCACCAATAATAAGCATTATGAAAAGTATTATTCCGCCAAACTCAATTGCAACAGAGATGATGTTGGAAAAATAATACTCAAGGCCTGCAAGAGTTGCTGGTGTAGGTCCAGGTCCCATAAAGACAATTATATCAAAAAAACAAAGGAAAAGAAGGGGGGGCTATTGACCAACTCTTGGTATATCTAAGTTAAATATGTCAACTCCGAAGAATGTTCCAATAAGTCCTGCAATTGCCCAAGCGGCAAACACAATAACTAAACCAACTAGAGCAGCTGTGATTTGGGCTCTGGCTTGTTCTGTTTGTCCTTTGTCTCCACCTGAAATTATCCAGCGGATTCCACCAATAACTAGAATGAAGAAAAATACAATTGCGGCAATAACCAATGCCAATTTTAGCAAACCGGCAATAATAGCACCAATAGTTAAGCCAGAAACACTTCCAGCTAAACCGCCTTGAGGTCTAAGATTAATTTGCTGACTACTTTGAGCTAGAACAGCTAAAGATAAATTTCTTATCTTTTTCATTTTCCTAGTTGCTATTATCTATTTTGAATTCCTTTTTGTCAAGAGTTAATTTGTTTGTTGAAAAATATGTCTTTTCTCATTCCAAAAAGTTTATACCAAGTTCAATTAATTTTATACCGAAGAAATTTTCTACAAGATAAATAATGGCAAAGAGCGAAAAGAGAATAATAAGGCCAAATATAGCGTTGGTAATTTTACCTTTTGCTGATTCGACACCCGCCTTGTCACCCCCTGAGATAATCCACTGTATGGCCCCGATAATGATAATAGAAATAAAAATTATAGCGCCTATTATGAAACTTAAGCTAATTAAATTGGGCAAAAGTTTATTGAAGAAATCAATACCTGACAGGTTTTGTATATTTTGATTTAGAGCAGGGTTTTTAATTCCTTCTGATGCTTGGCTTAGACTGTTAGTTTTTATATTCATGTTCTTATTTTTTTCGTTATTGCCAAAGGCTTTGAATAAAATTCGCTGGATTAAGAATTAAATTCACACCCAATATTTTCCCTACCAGATCTATCAAAAATATTGAAGCAATAACTACAGCTAGCCCAACAAGAGCTCCAAAGATTTTTTTTCTAGCTGATTCTAAAGCACCTTTGTCTCCACCAGATGAGATCATAGAGATTGCACCTGAAATAAAAATAAAAATAAACCAAAGACCGGCTACGATTGTTAATACACCTATTACTGCTGATATAAACTGGTTGAAAATGGAGGGGGCTTCTGCTGGGGAAGTGTTTTCTAACCCAATTTTCCCCCATCCACTAAAACCATCATCTGGGTAAAGAGGAATCTGTGCTAATAAAGGTCTTATCGTCATAGCGTTGGTATACTTGGCTTTAACAAGAATTGCGGGTTGCCAAATAATAGATATCCAAATATTGCAGCTAAAACAAACGCTCCCGCAGCAACGGCAAGACCCAAAAGAGTTTGCCAGATTTTAGCCCATGCACCAGCAACTTTTTTAGGGTCATCACCAGCTGAGATGAAAGCATATCCTGCCAAAACAAGGTTTATAAGAGCATAGATTCCCGCTCCAACGATTAGGGTTCTTATTATTAAATTCAATAGCTTCCCTATAGCTCCTCCTTCGACAGAACCAAATTTACTTAAAGCTTCTGGTGAATTTATCGGTCCAAATATTTGTAACATGGCTTAAATTGTTGGGTTGGTAACAAAAGAACTTCCTGTTATGATTTCAATTATTCTGATTATCCAATAAGCTCCAAGGATTATTATAAATCCTATTATAGCAGAAGTTAGAGTTTTTTTCCCTTTTTCAATTTTTTGGGGATCTGATGATCCTGCACCTGCAATCAAAGAAATTCCAGCAAGTATAAACAGGAAAAGTATTATAATCCCTGCTACAGCAAAGGATGCGTTTAGAATTATTGATATTAAATCACCAATTTCTTTTGTTTTTCCAAAAGGGGATCCAAAAGATTCTCCAATATCAACTGCCACCAGTCTTCCCATAATATTATTTGAAAGTTTGTTTTATTATACCAAGACCAAGTAAGTTTGCTATTATTTGTACTATCCAATAACTTGCAAAGATAATGACGAAGCCAATTAATGCTTGGGTAATTTTATTTTGAGCCTCTTGAGCCTTTTTTGGGTCACCTGCTGAAGTTAGATACTGAAATCCACCAAAAATAAAGTAGAGAAGAAGAAGTATTCCAGCTATAGTGAAGAGATATTTTGTTACAATCTCACTAATTACTGCGCCCACACTTTGGCCTGAAAATTTAAGTCCGATTCCACTTTCTATATCACGATAATTGACTTGTGTTAGGTTCATTTTTCTATGATAAACCAGGAATTTTTAATATTTCAACTCCGATTATTCTTAGTATAAATACAGAAAAAATTAAAAGTATTAAGCCCATTATAGCCGAGCTTAGAAGCTCTTTTCCTGCCTGCAGTCTTTTTGGGTCTCCTTGGGAAGTCATTATTTGAAACGAAGAAATGACAATTAGGATAAAAGCGATTCCACCAGCAATTCCTATTGCCCATTTCAGGATAAATGTGACAAAATCTTGTTGTTTTTCTATTGGCACACAACCTATTGCTGTATCAATACAATTCTCCTTTAGAGGTGAGGAATCGTTATTTGCCGTGCCGGGGTTAGATACCCCTCTGGGTAATGGAGTTGTTGTTGATTGGGGATCATCTAGACAAGTGCCATTTACACAAATTAGCCCCGTCTGGCAAGAGTTTGGCGGACCTCCTGCGAGATTGCAACAAGGCTCTCCCTCGAGCCCACATCGTATTGGTGACTGTGCAAGAGTTTTGTTTTGACTTTGTGGAATTAAGATAAATAAGACTAGACAGATAGCAAAAATTTTTCTTTTCATGGTTTTATTTTAGCAGATTAAGGATTATTAAAACAGTGTTATTAGCTGATATAATGTTTTTGCTAACCAATGAGAGGCAAAAAGATACTGTTTTTGTTTTTTTTGATAACGACAGAGTTTTTAATGGTGTTATTGTTGGGGTATCTAAAAGTTTCGATTTTTGCTCAAAGTTGCCCTTCTACTGATTATGATTGCCAAATTAGAGAAATTCAAAAAGAAATTGATGCCTTGAAACCTGCACATGAGAGGAATAAAAGCGAACTTGCGGATCTTAAAAAGCAACTTTCTGATTTAGATAAGAAAATCAGCAATCTTTCCTTAAAACTCAAAGAAAATGAGGCAGAGATAGAAAAAAGAGAAGAAGATTTAGCCTATGCTAAAGAAATTTTCAACCAAAAAGCAAACAGCCACTATCGCTTTTTGAGGCTTTATGATCCTATTACCCCTTTCCTTTCAGCACCCGATGCTTCAGAGGCTTTTAAAGAGATCAATTTCAGGCAAAGAGCTATTGATGAGGATAGAAAAACGATGGAGCAATATGCAAATGATTTACTTCGACTTAAGGAGGACAGAGAAAAACTTGAAAGAAACAAAAATAGTCTTGCTTCTGTAAAAAAACAGGTTGACCAAAGAGCAACTTTTTTGGCAGGAGAGGTGGAAAAAGTGGAGGGATATTTGGCTTCTCTTTCAGCAAAACAGGAGGCTATTTTGGCAGCTAAGGCCGGGAGTTTTATTGCCAGTGTTGGAGATAGTGAATTGGCAGATGATTATTACGCCTCAATTAAAGGGTTTCGTGAAGCTGCTCCTGCCGGTTCTTTTGCTGTTTTCTCTTTTGGGGGTTATACCCACAGGAAGGGCATGAGCCAATATGGCGCAAGAGGTAGAGCAAATTCAGGGGCAAGCTATAAAGATATTCTTAGGGCTTATTATGGCAAAGAACCGGTAAAAAAAGATACAGGGGGGGCTATTAGCGTTTCTGGGGTTGGAAATGTTGATTTTGAAGGCTATTATCTTTTGGGAATTGCTGAGATGCCATCAAGTTGGCATCCAGAGGCGCTAAAAGCTCAAGCTGTTGCGGCAAGAACTTATGCGTATCGTTATAAGATTGAGGGAAAAACAATTTGCACTACTGAATCCTGCCAGGTTTTTAGAAAATCAAAGGCAGATAGCCCCCCCGAGGCCTGGAGGAAAGCAGTGGAGGAAACAAGAGGAGAGGTTTTGGAGGATGTGATTACATTTTATTCTTCAACTGCTGGTGGTTATTTGACAACAATGGGCTGGGATACAACAGATGGTTCGGGGGGAACTAATTTTCTTGATAAGTCCTACGAGAAGATTGGTGGTTCGCCTTGGGTTTATAAAGCTTGGTACACTAAAGATTATAGTCCCCAAAGTGATAAATGTGGCAGAAATAACCCTTGGCTGACAGCCGAAGAATTAGCAGATATTATCAATGCTGCCCGCTATAGAGATGATCGGGTTACACCTGTTACTACTGCCTGTTGGGGTGGAAATCCATATTCTTATCAAGAATTAAGACAGAAAGCTAACGGGCCATCAAGAGTTAATTCAGTGACAGTAATACAAGGTAATGGTTATACCACTAAGGTTATCTTTCAAACTGATATTGGTCAAATTGAATTGACTGGGGATGAGTTTAAGACTGCTTTTAATCTTCGTGCACCTGGATATCTTAAGATTCCTCAAAAGGGATATACATTTTTTAACATAGAGAAAAAGTAAGAGAATAATGAATTATGAATTATGGGGAAGGGGGTATGGGTAAGATTGAAGATAGTAGTGAGTAGCAAGTAGTAAGTAGTAAGGAAAAAAAATAATTGAGATTTAAGATTTAAGAATAAAATAATTCAAAAATTAAAATTCAAAAGTCAAAAGTTTTATTGGACAATTAAATATTGTTTATAAATTATATTAGGGTTTGGTATAACTTTTAACTTTTGAATTGCGTTTCCATAAGTCAATTTTTCCTTAATTCATGGTGCCTTGTGATATAATAAGCTATGGCTGATATTTATATTTCCAAGCCGTTTGCCAAAAAGGGAGAGGTTGATCAACAAGGACCATACCCCAGTACAAAAACTTTAGACAAAGGATCACCAAAGGACAGAGTTGCGTTTAAGTTAAGGAAGAGTCTTCCTTTTAACCCACTTTCTCCTTTTGCTTTTTTGCCTAAAGACGTAGATTTTGAGACCAGGAACAAGGGTGAAAAAGTTGTGTTGCTTTTGCGCCGTCATCCTATTACCAATTTGCGTTGGATTGTTATTTCTGTTTTTATGTCTATTGCCCCCATTTTTTTAAATACTTTCCCCATACTCTCTTTTATGCCTTCAAATTTCAGATTTGTTGCTATTTTAGGTTGGTATATGATTGTCTTTGCCTTTGTTTTTGAGAGTTTCCTAAGCTGGTTTTTTAATGTAAATATTATTACTGATGAGAGAATTGTAGATGTTGATTTTAGTAATTTGATTTATAAGGAAATATCTGATGCTGATATAGATAAAATTCAAGATGTAAATGTTAGGGTGGGTGGTGTTATAAGGACGATGTTTAATTATGGTGATGTTTATATTCAGACTGCTTCTGAAAGACCAAACTTTGAATTTATAGCCGTTCCCAATCCTGAAAGGGTGGTTAAGATTTTGCAGGAGTTGCGAATTGAGGAAAAACAGGAAGAACTAGAAGGGAGGGTGAGTTAATGGAAACAGAGCTTTTTTCTTTTCCGGTTTGGGAAGTAGTAAAATGGTTTTTCTTGTTTGCTTTTTTTCTTTATATAATTTTTTCTTTGGTTATAATCAGGCAAGTTAATCTTATGAATAAGACATTAGAAGTGAATTTTGAAAAGCCAATTGCACTTCTTTCATATATTCATTTTTTGTTTGCAGTGGGGGTTTTTATATTTGCCTTTTTGGCGCTTTGATAAATGAATTTATTAAATGCTTCTTCTTTTAAAGTTTTAGGCAATTTGGATAAGGATGGCTGGAGTAGTGTTTATGAAAGTGATTCTGGTTTGGTGAACGATCCTAAGGGCCGTCTTTGGATTGTTGTCTCTTCTGACTTGAGTAAAGATTCTGTTAGTGGGATATCTTTTGGTAGGGAAATCTTGATTGAAATTCACAATGAGTATTATAGCTCTAATTCAACTAGTAATTTTTATAGCTTGAAAGGAGCAGTTGAGAAAGCTTTCTTGAGTTTTAGAAATAGATTTCCAGATCTTGAAATAGGAGCGGCGAGTTGGGCAGATGGGGTTTTAAACACAGCGGTTGTTGGAGGAGCACAGGCAGGGATTTTTAGAAAGCAGTTTTTAGTTAAGATATTGGTTAGCAATTCTGATGATGTAATTTGTGCTTCTGGCTATCCTCAAGATGGAGACCTTTTTGTTTTGGGAACGAGTGATTTTTTTAATTGTTTTGGAAATTCAGATTTTGAGCTCTTTTTGGATAGAGAAAAAAAGAACGGTGATGGTCAGATGGTGTTAAGAGAGAAGATGACTTCTTTTGATAAAACATCTAAAATTTCAGGATCTTTGATTTACTTTGCACAAGAAGATATAAAAACTATTCAGCCTGTTTTTTCATCCTCAGGGGTTTCTAAAGTTAAAGAATTAAAGAGAGAAAAATTTTTGTTTTTATTGAAAAGGATTTTGGAAGCAATCTCGAGGAACCAAAAACCCTATCATAGGAGGATATACATAAGACCTTCTTTTCAGGAGCTAGATTCCTTAAGATCAAGGAAGAGAGGTTTTATTCTAGCAACAATCTTGATTTTTCTTTTATTGTTGAGTGCGCTGATTGGGGCGAGATTGAAGAGGGCACGAGAAAGGGAATCTAATTTTCAATCAAGATTTTTAGAGGCCTTTTCGAAATTGGATGATGCAAGGAAGTTGGTTTCGGTTGATCCAGAAAAGTCAAGGCAACTTTTCTTGGAAGCTAAAGATGAGGCATCTTCACTTAAAAAAGATGGTTTTAAAGATAAGAAATTGGATGAGTTAACTAACAACATAAAAAATTTAGAGGAGGTTGTTTTGAAAGAGTATCATTTGGAACCGGAGCTTTTTCTTGATTTAACTCTCTTGGCACAGGGTTTTGATACCCAAAAACTGAAAGCTGATGTAGATAATATTCTAGCTTTGGATGGTAAAAACAAAAGGTTGATAAAAATTGCTTTTGAAAACAAGAAAACTCAGGTAATAGCAGGTCCTGATGACTTTGAAAATTATCAGGATGTGGCTTTATATAGTGATGATTTTTTTGTTTTAACTTCTAAGGGTTTTTTTAATGTTTTGGACAATAAGAAAGAACTTTTCCGTAATGATTTTGGAGATGATGCTTGGGTTAATTTTTACGCAGGTAATGTTTATGTTCTTGATAAAAACGCTTCAAGAATCTATCGCCTTTCGCCTACCAAGGATGGTTTTTCTTTACCCCAGATTTGGATAGGAGAGGGTATAGAAGTTGATTTTAATAGTGCTAAAGATTGGTTTATAGACGGATCAATTTGGGTTTTGCTTGATGGTAATCAGATTTTAAGGTTTACTAGAGGAGTGCCAACTAAAATTTCTTTGAATGGTGTTTACCCCTCAATTTCCCAGATTGATTCAATTTATTCAAATGAAGAGCTTAAATTTGTCTATCTTCTAGATACCAAAAATTCTCGTGTGGTAATTGTTGACAAAAATGGAAATTATATTGCTCAGTATTTTTCTGACAGGTTAAAGGATGCTAAATTTCTAGTTGCTTCAGAAAAAGAAAAAAAGATTGTCCTGTCTCTAAATGGTGGAAAACTGATGTTTATTGAAATAAAACATCTTTAGGCAGTTTGGTGGAGACGGAGGGAGTTGAACCCTCATCCGAGAAAAAGTACATAGAAACTTCTACAAGCTTAGTCAACATTTAATTTTCCTTTAAACATTGCTTGTTGACGAGCTAGTTTAAAGTAAGATTTTGTTTTTAAGCTTTAAGCAGAAAATCAGCCGCTTAAAGCCGATCTTGACTGGTTTACACCCTCAAGAAGTGGTCAAGAAGCACTTCTTGGAATGCCAACTTAGGCAAACGCGTAAGCGTAGCCGGTTGGAGCGCTAACTTTTGCGTTGTCGCTTATTTTTTTTAACCATTTTTTTCGAGCTTGGTCAAACTCGGCTTGCAGTTTTTAAGGTACTTTTTCCGTCGAGTCCTGTCGTCCCCAGATTTAAAATTAGGTGGTAGAGATTGATTTTAGTTCTTTCTCTATCTCCCTTTTAATATCTTGTCTTTTCAGAGTTTCCTTTTTTTCAAATTCTTTCTTTGGCTTGGCCAAAGCTAATTCAATCTTGATTCGACGGCCTTTATTATACATTTTTACAGGTATTAAAGTCAATTTTTTGGCTTTAATTTTACTTTCCAAAGAGATAATTTCTCTTTTGTGTAAAAGCAGTTTTCTTGATCGAGTGGGATCTTCCCCTTCACTAAAAATATTCGCATTTATTAGGAAAGCTTCATTGTTTATAATTTTGACATAGGAATTACCAAGATCAGCTCCTCTTTCTTTTAGTGTTTTTATCTCCTCGCCAGTTAGAGAGATTCCTGCTTCAAATCTATCAAGCAGAGTATAATTAAAAGACGCCTTTTTGTTGAGTATTTTCATTTAGCTTATTTTACACTAAATGATTCTTGATTTTCTTTTTCCCAAAAAGTGTTTGGGGTGCGGCAAGGTGGGGAGATACGTTTGTGATAGATGCCTTGAAGATATGCCTAAAATTTCCTCATTTTGTTTTGTATGTGGCCGGCCTTCTATTGATGGGGTTACTCATTTTAAGTGTAAAAAGAAACTTTCTCTTGATGGGGTAGTGGCAATTTGGTCTTATACTGGTGTTTTAAGAAAGGCAATTTTGGCTCTTAAATACAAATTTGCTTATGAAGCAGCAGAGGATTTAGTTTTTTCCTCATTTAGTTTTTTGGAAAGCAACTATCCTTTGATGTTTTTGAAAAATGTTTTATTAGTTAGTATTCCTACTGCTAAGAAAAGGAACAACTGGCGTGGTTTTAATCAAACGGAAATTATGGGGAGAATGATTGCTAAGCATTTTGGCTGGAAGTTTTCTTCCAATCTTCTTTTGAGAAGGAAATTCTTTCGCTCTCAAACAGAGCTAAGAGGTAAGGAGAGGAGAAAGAACATTAAGGGTGCTTTTGAAGTAAATCCACAGTATAAGAAAGTGTTAGAAAGTAATCCTAGTATAGTTATTTTTGATGATGTTTTGACTACAGGTTCTACTTTGAAGGAAGCGGGTAAGGTGTTAAAAAGAAAGGGTTTCAAAAATGTTTGGGGGCTGGTGTTGGCAAAGAGTTAGGTTTTAAAATGGCGGTGGGGGCGAGATTCGAACTCGCGTTCCCGCAAAGCGGGACCAAGGTTTTCGAGACCTGGCAGTTAAACCACTCCTGCACCCCACCAACAATAGTAACAATTAACAGTTAACAGTTAACGGTTGATTGTTGGCAATTAACTAATAACTAATAACAATCTTTTTAGGGCATATTTTTTAACTTGTGCACCTGGGAGGAATTGAACCTCCAATCTTTTGGTCCGCAACCAAATGTTCTATCCGTTGAACTACAGGTGCAGATATTTACTTGTTTTCTATTTTAGAAGAAAGCCAATCGACGAATTTTTCTAAAGTCGAAGGAGGGCTTGTCTGTTCCAAGACATAATCTTTTATGATTGACTTTATTTTTTCTTTATCTTTCTTGTCTATAACTATTTCCATTTTTCCAGGTAAAAATACTGTTCCAATTACAAGCTTGCAAATATTATTTTTTTCTTCTACCCAAAAATTGGCAATGTCATTCCAAGATATTAACTTATCCTTAATCTTTATTCCGAAATTGGTAATTTGATAATCAACAATTTCTGGTTCTACTGAATGTAATATAAAGTAAAGAAAGGCAAAGGCGATTAAAAGTATAACAGGTACCCAACCTTCGGCTATAAAAATTACCAAACTGACTACCGCCAAAACAGCACTTGCATTAAGATAAAACTCTTTACTCTTTTTTTCAAAGGGCCTAAGAGGAGCCTTCCAAGAGAAAAGAATTTTCTCTTGGATTGGCTTTGGTATTTCTTTTGATGGGACAGGGTTTTCCACTATTTAAAATTATAGCAGATTTAATGTTAATTTACCTAAAATTCATCTTTTCTGCTATAATTGTCTTGTTGGAGGCGTCGCCTAGTGGTCGATGGCAGAGGTTTGCTAAACCTCGACCTTTAAACAAGGTCGCGTGGGTTCGAATCCCACCGCCTCCGCTTTAATATGAATAACATAATGCTTATAGGAGGAGCTGTTGTTTTTAGGCGTGCCAAGAACGGCCGTGTTGACTGGTTTTTGGTTCAAGAAGATGAAAAAGGGTGGGAGATTCCCAAGGCTATTGTAAGAAAAGGTGAGTCTTCAGTAAGAGCGGTTTTACGTGCAATGGGGGAGCAGGGAGGGATGAGTTGCCGAGTTTTGGATGAAGTTGGAAGAATTGAGGACGATGTTGAAATTAACGGCAAAAAGACCCAGCGAAAGATAATTTATTATCTTGTTTTGGGTAGAACTGGAGGCGAGGTTTTGGGTTTTGATAATTCAGCCTGGATTGATTTTTCATCAGCTTTAAGAAGGGTGTCTTGGGAAAAAGAAAAAATGATTTTGAAGCAAGCCAAGGTTGAATTTGAAAAATGGCTTGCAAGGCAGAAGAAATAGATCTTCTATATAAAAACAAAAGGTGGGTTCGCATAGTGGACTAGTGCGCACGCTTGGAGAGCGTGTATCCGCCCCTGGCGGATCGTGGGTTCGAATCCCACACCCACCGCCAATTAGAAAATTTACTTCTTTGCAATTTTATCTTTTTTGCTTCAAATCTGGTAAAATAGGGTTATACTGCTCGCTTTGGAGGGTTGGCCGAGTGGTTTACTACAAAGCAGCAAAACACGAGGCCACCAATAAAATTATAGATATTTGGAGGGTTGGCCGAGTGGTTTATGGCGCAGGTCTTGAAAACCTGTGGGAGCAATCCCTCAGAGGTTCGAATCCTCTACCCTCCGCTTTAGCCCTCGTAGTTTAACGGAGAAAACAAGGGCTTCCGGAGCCTTGGATGGAAGTTCGATTCTTCCCGAGGGCACCGATTCTTAGACAGGTAAAAGGCGAGAGGCAAGATGGGTGTCAGAGAGTATAATTTTTAAAAAAATCTAAACTCTAAGCTCTAAATTCTAAAAAATCACTAAATTATGGATCAGGTCGAAGAGATTAAACAAAAGGTTGATATAGTAAGTATAATTGGGGAGAGGATAGAGCTTAAAAAAGCAGGCAGAAATTATAAAGCCTTGTGCCCTTTTCATCAGGAAAAAACTCCTTCTTTTATGGTTTCTCCGGAGCTTCAAATTTATAAGTGCTTTGGATGTGGTGAGTCTGGTGATGTTTTTTCTTTTCTTGAAAAGTATGAGGGAATGACTTTTTTGGAGGCTCTTCAATTTTTGGCTGATAGACTGGGAGTTAAACTTGCAAGAACAAATCTAAGAGAAACTGACAAGAGAGATAGGCTTCTTTTGTTAAATGAGTTTGCAGCTAAATTTTATAATTATGTCCTGCTTGAACACAAGCTTGGTAAAAAAGCGCTTTCTTATCTAACTGAGAGGCGAGGTCTAAAGCTTGAAACTGTCAAAAAATTTAATTTAGGTTTTGCCCCAAAAAATAGCGTCCCTTTAGTTAATTTTTTGACTAAAAAGAAGGGCTTTAGTAGAGAAGAACTGATTGAGTCAGGCACCTTTTATCCAAGAGGAAGCTTGCTTGAGGATCGATTTTCAGGCAGGGTGATTTTTCCTCTCTATGATCACCGAGGCAGAACAGTAGGTTTTGGTGGCAGGATTTTGCCTTTGGAGTTTGGAGGAACAGACTCTTCTGATGTGGCAAAATATATTAACTCTCCTGAGACACCTGTTTATAAAAAGTCGCGGATTTTGTTTGGGCTTAGTTTAGTTAAAGAGGAGATAAAAAGAGAAAAAGAAGCAGTTATTGTTGAGGGTGAGCTTGATATGATTTCCTCGTTTCAAGCAGGTATAAAAAATGTGGTTGCTGTTAAAGGTTCGGCTTTGACTGCCGAGCAGTCGGCTTTGCTTTTGAGATTTGCAGATAGGTTTATTTTTGCCTACGACACCGATAATGCTGGCATTAATGCAATTAAAAGAGGGGCTGTGGTTGCGCAAAAGACAGGGGCAGAAGTTAAGGTGGCTAGACTTGGAGAGTATAAGGATCCTGATGAAATGGCTCGTTCTAATCCTGATGGTTTAAAAAGAGCAATTAGTCAGGCGGTTTCTGTTTGGGATTTTTTGATTGATTTGGCGTTTGAAAAATATGATTCCAAGACAGGGGATGGTAAGTCTAAAATAAGCAAAGAATTGGTTCCTGTAATCTCTCAAATTGAAGACAAAATAGTTCAAGCTCATTATGTTGAGGTTTTGGCCGAAAAACTGGGTGTTCCAACAGGGGCGGTTTTTGAACAGGTTTTAAGGAAAAAGCCGGATGAGTCTTATTTGCCGGTTGAAAAAAAGACAGAAGAAAAGGCACAGAAAACAAGACGCGAGCTTTTGGAAGAGCAATTAATGGCATTTCTTTTTCAAACAGACAGCCAGTTTTTGCTTGATGAGGAACTTGATAGTCTCTTAAGCCAGTATGCTTTAAGGCGATTGTTGATTGAATTTAGGAATTTTAGAGCTAAAAACAAACAATTTGACCCATCTTCGTTTTTGAAAGATTTACCACAAGAGCTTTCAAGTCGATTTTCTGAGTTAATGCTTTATAATATAGACTTGCCTTTTGAAGATGGGGAATTAGTTGGCAAAGAAATAATCAGGATTAGAAAAGATTTGGAGAAAGAGGCAATTAAGTCTGAATTAGTTGAGATTCAAGAGAAGATGGAAAAGGCAGAAAAAGAAAGGGATTTAAAGACTCTAGATTTCTTGCGTAAAGAGTTTGTTAAAAAAACATCCAGACTTTCTGCTTTGAATAAAGATAACGGCGTTGTATAATCAGCGCAATAGGAGAATCTGTTTGTATGGACAAAAAAGTGGTTCCCGAACTAATTAAAAAAGGCAGAGCTCAAGGTTTTTTAACTCAAGATGAGATTCTTGAGGCTTTTCCTGATGCGGAAAATCATATAGATATTTTAGATGAATTGTACGATAAGCTTTTGGCTGAAAATATCGATGTTTTTGAATCTGTCGCTCTTGAGGAGACCGATAGCGAGGAGAAAGCAAGAGAAAAATTGGAGCGGGAGATTGAGCTTTTAACCAAGCTTGAAGGGCTTGAGTCAACTGATCCTGTAAGACAGTATTTAAGAGAAATTGGTAAAGTTCCTCTCCTTTTTGCTGAAGATGAAATTGAATTGGCGAAGGCTTATGAAAAAGGAGATAAAAAAGCCAAAGACCTTTTAACAGAATCTAATCTTCGCTTGGTTGTCTCAATTGCCAAGAAATACATTGGTCGTGGTCTTTCACTTCTTGATTTAATTCAAGAGGGCAATCAAGGCTTAATTCGTGCTGTTGAAAAGTATGATTGGAGGCGAGGGTACAAGTTTTCAACTTATGCTACTTGGTGGATTAGGCAGGCAATAACAAGGGCGATTGCTGATCAGGCAAGAACAATTAGAATCCCTGTTCATATGGTTGAGACGATAAACAAGATTTATCGGGTTTCAAGAAAACTTATGCAGGAGCTGGGTAGAGATCCAACACCAGAGGAAATAGGCGAGGAGATTGATATGCCTCCAGAAAGAATTAGGGAAATATTCAAGATTGCTCAAGATACTACTTCTTTGGAAGCCCCTGTTGGCGAAGAAAAGGATAGTATGCTTGGGGATTTTATTCCTGATGAACAATCTTTATCTCCTGTTGATCAGGCTTCAAAACAGCTTTTAAAAGATCATTTAGATGAGGTTTTATCAACTTTATCAGATCGTGAAGCTAAGGTTTTGAAATTAAGATTTGGGCTTGAAGGAACAAAGCCTTTAACTCTTGAGGAAGTGGGTAAAGTTTTTGGTGTGACAAGGGAGCGCATTAGACAAATTGAAGCCAAAGCCTTAAGGAAACTTAAGCATCCAAGTAGAAGAAGAAAACTCCAAGATTATCTAGACTAATTATCTGCTATACTTTAAGGAGGAAGGGGGTGATATAAATGGCTGGTTATGTTGGTAATATTGAAGAAATTACCGAGAAGAACGAATATTTCAGACAGGTAATTTTTACTGCTTCTCATAGTCAACTGGTGGTAATGTCGCTTAAACCGGGTGAGGATATTGGTGAGGAAGTCCACCCAAATGTTGATCAGTTTTTTAGGATTGAGGAAGGGGAAGGGAAGGTTGTTATTAATGGAGAGGAGTCGGCAATTTTTGAGGGATCAGCTGTAGTTGTTCCTGCCGGCGCGCGTCATAATGTTATAAACACTTCCCAAACAGAAGCGCTTAAACTATACACAATCTATAGTCCGCCAAACCATCCGGATGGAACAGTTCACAAGACCAAAGCAGAAGCTGAGGCTTATGAAGCATCCCACCATTAATTTTATAGCTTATTGATTAATATTAAATTGGCTGGGATTAAGCTGATTTAAATCAATAAAGTTGATATCTGCTGGTGGTTCGAACTGGTTATCTGATATATTTGCCGGTAGGCATGTGTATGTAATGTCGGGATTATCAACGCCGCTTTCATCCCAAACGTCTTTGCTTTCGCCTTCTTTGTTTTCTGTTTTGTTAAAACAGATTTTTGCCCCCTGCTTTGTTTTATCAGCAGAATTCCAGCTCCACATACAGTTGTCTTTAAGAATAACCTCAGCAACATCTTTGCTTGTGGGTGAAACCATTTTTCCTCGCCACATTTTCCCCTTTATGTACCCCTCGTATTCGATCTCTCCCTGTTTGTAAGTACATTTCATTGGAATTCCTTTTTCAATAGCCATTTTAAGACTGCCGGTGAAAGCCTCTTGGGCTTTTTCTTGAATATTTTCTGCGACTTGCTGAACTGGGTTATTTGTTTTTTGGACACCCTTTTGTTTTAGGGTGATAAAGGCAAAGATTATAACAACGATAAAAATGGTTGCGATTGGTAAGATTTTATTTTTAATATTACTCACCCCCTTTGGTGTTTAACTGATTATACTAGGTTTGTGCTGTGGTTTCTAGAATTTTTTTAGCTAGATTTCTTAAGGTTTACAAAAGTTCCAAGAGATCCACCTAGTGAATAGGAGATAAGAACAGGAATATTTCTTTCAATCTGGTTTATTAGTTGGTAAAGAATGAAAAAATAAAGTAGATTTTCAATGAAGACGATTATTGAGGCACTAAGGTTTCTCCCCTTTGCAATTAAAGAGGTTCGAGCTGTAGCCAAAAACATTTCTATAAACCCTATAAAAAGGTATGTTGTAGCTTGAATAATTGTACTTACCATAGTTTCTCCTACCCAAAGGGTCAAAGTCACTACTAGATAAGTGTTTTGTTTTTTCCATGATGGTTTTTGAAAAAGAGGCGAGAGAGATTGCCTCGTCGTTATTATAATCTTATCTCTATTTATTTTCAAGGAGCTTGGGTGGTATAATACGATTGGTGTTGATAGGGTGGTGTAAATCAGGTATTATCTTAATCAGGAGTTGGGTTGAAAATTTGTTTTTTGACACTTTCCCCTGTAGCTCAACGGTAGAGCGGCTCGCTGTTAACGAGAAGGTTGTAGGTTCGAATCCTACCGGGGGAGCTAGTATGGTCCTCAAAAATTTTTGTTTTTTTGATTCTTTACCGAATTATAAGATTACTCTGTTTTAATGTCTTTTGTGGGATGGCTATAATAAAACAGTGGTTAAACATACGAAGACTTTCTACCGAGCAATCGCAAGGATGAGGGCGGTTAATAGAAAAGATGGCTTTGTTTTTCTTCATAGGCTTAAATCTAAGTTAGGTTTAAGTTATGTAAGAGCTTCAAAATTAAAAGATGAATTGGTTAAAGCGGGTATATTGTTTGAATGGGATGAGGTAGGAAGGAAAGGTTATAAAGGCAATATTAATTGGAAGAATTTAAGCAAGTTTAAGGTTCCTAGGGAAATAATTAGGCAAGAAAAAGAGCGTATTAAAAAGGAGAGAGAAAAGGGTCTTATTTGAGATTTTGAAACTTTATTTTGAGAGTTATTAGGTTTGCAATGGACAATAATTTGTGGCTGTAGAGTGTTTCTTTTGAAGTTTGCTTTTGTGAGATGGTTCTAAGCAAGATCATTGTGTCCAAAACTTTTGTATTAGGAATATGAGTGATGTGTACATAAATTTGTTCTGATTTTGGGATGTGAATATGTAACCAGAATCTTAGAAGAGCTATTTTTTTAATATGCTTAGTTAGTGTAAATAAATTTAATTTGTGAATTCAAAAGTTGAGAGGATATTTTTTATAAGTTTTGCGTGTTCTTCTAAAAGTGGTGTTACATCATATGAATTGCCATTTTGTATTATTAGTTCCTTTTTTAAGTATTTTTCCAGGTTTTTGCCATATGCTTGTGAGCTTATGTGGTAATATTTATCTTTATAGTTTGTTTCGACAGTATAATTGGAAGAATCTCCTTGACTCCAGACGGGTCCGCTACTAACCCACAATCTACCTTGAGAATCCTTAAATTCAGCAAGTTCATATACAGAAGCATCTCCTTGTGCTTGTTTTTCTTTTAAAGTTTTATAGGAGGATTTTGGATAGATGCTAACTTGGATGTAGAAGAGTGCTTTTTCGGTTTCTTCACTTTTATTTTCAATCAAGTCTGGGTTAGAATAAAAAAATACCATTTGTTGGGTTTGGTTGATTTTAAAAAATAGGTCATTGGGATATTTGTATGAGAAATTTCCTTCTGGATCTTTATAAACTTTACAGTTTGCTGTAGAAGTGGCGTTTTGTTCCTGTATGGTTGTTTGGACTTGAGATGTATTAACTAAGTTTTCAATTTGTGTTTTCCGAGATGGTGTTTTGATCTCTGTTTTTGATCTATAAAAATATCCGCTAACAAAGCCAATTGCTAATAAAAATAAGGTTTTGAGTAAACTTATTAACTTTTTCTTGAAGATTCTTGGCTGATAGTTGTTGCTGCTGTTGGTTTGGTTTTCCATCTTTGTATTACAAATTATACATTGTATTGTTTGCTTTTAAAAATTTTGGATTTTTTACAGGTTTTTATAAATTTTATTTCATTTAAGAAGTAGTTTGATAGTTTTTGGAACTTCTTCTGCTAAATCGTCTGCATTGTAGGTAAAGCCGACTTTTTGGTAGAGATTATCAGCTGCCTTTTTAACAATATATGATGCGGCACAGGCTGAAAGAAAGGGATCGTTTTTAGCCAGAAGTGCAGTAGTTAATCCTGCCAAGACATCTCCTGTTCCACCTTTGGTTAGTCCCGCATTTCCTCCTCTAACTACCACAACTTCATCAGGAGAGGATACCAAAGTTTCAACACCTTTGAGGACGATGTAAATCTTATATTTTTTGGAAAGCTCAAGCAAGGTTTTTTCTGCTTCAGTTTTGTCGTCTATATTTTTTCCAAAGAGGAGCTTAAACTCACGTTTGTTTGGGGTGATGATTGCCCCTTTTGGCAGGTCTTCTGGTTTTATGGTTTGTAAACTTCCAGCATCAATTACCCATTTTTTGTCTGGAAATTTGCCAAGGAGTTTTTTGGTGGTTTTTTTTGTTTTTTCTCCTTCTATTCCGCATTTTCCTTCTTTCTCGCAAGCTTCTTTTTGCCTCTCACTTCTAAATCTCAAAAGGCCAGGTCCAATAAGAATAGCATCTGATTTTTTAATGTAGTCTTCAACTTCCCTCCAAGGTATCCAGATAAAAGAAGAAAGTTTTGATTTTAAAATGGCAGCAGTTTTTCCAAGAGTTTTCTCAGGTGAGGCAAAAAAGGCCATATCGACAATTCTTGAGGCGGTTTTTAATGCCAGAATGGGTGCACCATGAAATAGGGAAGAGCCTCCAACAATTGTGATTTGTCCGTTGTCTTCTTTGCTTGAATTGTTTTTGGGTTGGTAAAGTTTTTTAAGCTCTTTTTGATCAAAGATTCTCATTTTTTAAATCATTAGTTTTTTAATAAATTCTTGGGTTTCTTGCCAGTTGCCAAAACCAGCTTTTGGTGAAAGTATAAATTGTCCTTGTGGTCCTGTTGAGGTGGAAAGTACATTTTCTGTAGTTAAGTTAATTTCTGAAATTTGATATTCGTTTAGGTTTCCAATAAAAATGGCCAGATCTTTGGCGGTGGCAAGATCAAGGTCTGTTGTTATAAGTTTTTCAAATTCAGGAAATAGTTTGTCAATTTTGTTGAAAGCGTCAAGAGACAAAAGTTTTTCCTTAATTGCTTTAAGAACAGCCATTTGCCGCTCTGATCTTGAAAAGTCGCCTCCATAAGTGGCTGAATGTCTTGAGCGCATAAATTTTAATGCTGTTTCACCATCCATTTTAGTTTTCCCCTTTTCGAAACTAATAGTTTCATATCTGCATTTATATTGCTTTTCAAGCTCAAAGCCCGAGTACTTTTGTTTTAAAAGTTCCATTTCTTCTGCACTCTTGCCACAAGTTTCATTCTCCAAACCTTTAATTGGGTAATATTCATCAGTAAAGGAAACAGGCACATCAACCTCGATAGTTCCAAGGGTGTTAATTATCTTGACTATTTGATCAAATGAAACAGAGGCAAAAAAATCAACCGAGAGACCTGTCACTTGAGTGACTGTGTATTTGGCCATATTGCCTCCTCCCAATTTGCCTCTAAATTCTGGTTTTTTATTTGGATATTTGAGATCATCAATACCGATGGCATAGGCTTCATTGATTTTTCCTGGCTTTAGATTTTCCCAATCGATGGGTAAATTGATCCAGATATCTCGCGGAATTGAGATTAAATATGCTTTTTTTGAATTTTTGTTTAAAGAAAGAAGGATAATAGAATCAGCCAAATAACCGCCACTATGTCCATTTCCGCCATATCCTAAAAGAAGTATGTTTTTGACAGATTCTTCTTTTTGGGTTTGACCAAAATAGGGGATTGGTGTTTTGGGTGGTGTTTTTATTTCTTCTTCCTTTTTTTCTGGGAAAATTATTTTTCCCAAGACAAGAAAGGCAAAGGAAAATGAAACTATAAAAATAAATATAAACGAAATTATAATATAGGTGTTGGTTTTATCTTTCCAGAACTTAAGGTCAACCATTTTCAAGTTTTCTCTTAGCTATTATACTCTTGACAAATATATTAGCAATTGCTAATATAAATTATGGACAGTAGCAATGTATTAAGAATATTTGCCTCTGTACCTAGATTGAAGCTAATTACTTGTCTTAAGAGTGGTAGAAAGAATGTTTCAGAATTAATCAAGACATGTGGACTTTCTCAATCAGCTGTTTCTCAGCATTTGTCTAAATTGAAAAAATCAGGTTTGGTTAAAGCAGAGAAAGAGGGCAGGGTTATCTATTATAGTTTGACAGATAAAGAGATTGTTTCAATTTCACAAAAACTTTTTAATTTTTTGAAAAAAATATGAACCTAGCTTATTTTCGTAAATCTGAGTTTGATTTTGAGAAGACATTGGCTAATGTAAAAAAAGAAGCCAAAGACCAAGCATTGGAAATTTTGGGGGAGACGGATTTGCCCAATAATTCAGGTAAAGTTATTCATCTTTGCGCTAAGGATTGGCTTTCTAATCTGGTAGCCAGCCAAAAAGATCTTTTTGGCCTTCTTCCTTGTAGTGTTTTGGTTTTAAATAACAAAGATGGAGTTTTAGTTGGGGTGGGAGATCCTTCTGTTTTAGGTAAACTTTCGGTTTCGCCTTCGGTAAGGGAAATTTCAGCTAAGGCTGATTCTTCTTTAAAGAAATTGGTCAATAATGCTTGTGGTGTGGGGCCATTGAAGGTTCAAAAGATAAGACTTTTTGCAACCACCACTTGTCCTTATTGCAAGATGGAAGCCTCTTTTCTTGATCAGAACAAAATTCAATATGACTATGTTTTAGTAGATTTAAATAGACAGGCAGCTGAGGAAATGGTTGAAAAAACAGGTCAAATGGGAGTGCCAGTAACGGAGATAATCTATGAAAATGGCGAAGAGGAGTATATAATAGGATTTGATAGGGAGAGGTTATCTGAGGTTCTTTCTCTTAAAAATTGAATGAGAATAAACAAAAACATAGGAACTAAAGACAGAAAAATTAGATTTTTATTATCCTTTTTATTTTTAATTTTATCTTTTATTTTTTCTAATCTTAGAATTTTATTTTTAATCCTGGCTTTGGTTTTTGGTGTTACCGCTACCATCAGATTTTGTGGTCTTTATAAGATTTTTGGAGTTAATACTTTGGACTCCAAGAACTAGCAAGAGTAATCGGCGCTTCTTTTGCAGATAGGACAGTGAATTTTTCCGTTTTCAATTTTAGCTTTAACTTTGCTGTGGCAGAAGGGGCATGTGCATTCAAGGTATTTTGATGTTGTTTCTATCGCTGGTCTATAGTAGGCAGGATAGATATTTGTTTCCACTCCTATAGTTGGACAGCTAAGGGAATACGGGCCAATTTCCTGGCTGATTTTTCTTACGGCATTTTGTCCGCCATCATAAATCAAAGCTTGTTGAACGATGGTAGCCTTTTTGATCCTTTTTTTATGTTCGTCCCATCCTTCTTGATAAAATTGTTCTAGCAAATTTAGCGCCTCTTGTGGTTTGCTAAGAATAAATAAAGTATATCTTATATCTTCCAAGCTGGTTTTATTTGTATCAGGTATTGAGCAGGCAGAAATAAAATCAACTATATCTTTTATTTTTTCTTTATCTAGTTGTATAAGAGTGGACCTGTTCTCAACCATTCTGTAGTTTGCTCCGGAAATTATTTTCATTAGGGTAATCTTTACCATTTTTTCACCCGGTTCTGATGGTGGACTTATCCAAACGGCAAAACCGGCTTCATTATTTTTTGCCCAGGATTCTATTTGTCTTATTAGTTCTTTGTCTTTTTTAGATGAGGTTGAGGCTTCAACGGGAATGTTATGAGTAGAGGAAAAAAGACGGCCGTTTTTTAACCCGTAGAAGTATATGTCAACTCCAAGATTGGTTTCTGCTATTACAGAGGCAATTTCAGCTATAGAAGAATTTCTTTTTTGAGTTGAAGCTAATAAAGCAATGTTTTGTATATCTCTTTCAATCATGTTTCCTGCTCGGGAATAAAGGTTGCTAGTTTTCCGGCTTTCATCCTTTTGGATGATTACGGTTGCGGCACAGCTTGGGATTTCCACCCAATTCCTTCTGCAAGATTACCCTTAATCTTGCAGCCCCAAACTACAAAGAGCTTGGGGAACACAACCAACTTTAGGATATATCTTTTGGAGTAAAAATCAAGAGAAACTTTGTGTTAATATAAAAAAAGAGGGGGTGATAAAGATGAAGAAGAAAGACAAGAAACTTTTGTCTGATGTTTTGATGGGAGGGGCGGCTTTGTCTGTAGTTTTATCAGCCATTGGTTATTTGGGAACTGACATTTGGCTTGCCTCAACCCAATGGCTTTTGGTAGCCTCAGTTTTAGCTCTTTTTGGGGTTTATTTTAAGCCGATGGAATAGTTTTTCAAAGCTTGCGGAAAAACTGCGTTAAATATGCGGGAAATGTGGATAATGAATTGGAAATAATGAATTATGGGGAATGGGATATGGGATTATAATTCAAAATTTAAAGTTAAAAATTCAAAATTTAAAAATTTAATTATCTAATAAAACTTTTGATTTTTAACTTGTATTTTTGACTTTTGCCTTTTGAATTTTAAATTATATTTTTTTCGACTATTTGACATATAGTATTTTTTCTGTTATTCTATTTGTAATGAACAAGCGTGATATAGTAATTGGGATTGTTATCTTTACAGCTATTGCAGGTATTATCTTTTGGTCAAAAAAACCACGAATTACTCCAGTTGAAACACCAACCCCAACCCCTGAGGTAAAAATAGAGGAAAAATTCAATTACGAGATTCCCGAAGATGTTAATAGAATAGAGTTGGTGGATGTAACAGGGGGGACAGGGCGTGGTATTGCAACCAGAGTTTACAAGGACGGTAAGTTTGAACATGTGATTTTGGCTGATCTTGAAGATCCTAAAGATGGAGAATTTTATCAAAGTTGGTTGACTACTAAAGGTAAAGAGGGTGAGGTTGGTTTTTCTTATGTTAAAACTGGTAGGTTGAGAATGGCAAAGGGTGGGTATTTACTTGAATTTGAATCTTCAAGAGATTATTCTTCCTACAGCCAGGTTTGGGTTACCCTTGAGAAGGTGGATGACAACAAACCTGAAAAGCATATTTTGGAAGGTTCTTTTTAACTTCTTGGGTATTTATTTTCTTTTTCAAAGCTGGTAAATTGAATTGATGGCAAAAAGGTTGGTTTTGTTTTTTCTTTTGCTTTTACTTTTGAGTTTGGTTAATCCTGGTTCTTCTTTGGCATCTTCTTTGGTAAAGATTGATAAAAATGGAGAGGTCTTGGTAAATGTTTTGTCTTATGAATCGTCTTTGGCTTTGGGAACGCCACCAAAAACATTTTTGGAAATAAAGGAGGTTGCAGGTAGACAGCCAGTGTTTTCCCAGATAGCGCTAAGGGAGGAATCTGGAAAGTATAACCTCTATCTTGGGGAAAAAGACAGTATGGATGTTTCTAATTGGAGAGATAGTATTGTTGAAATAGAGGAAAATGAGGAAAACAAAAAGGCTGAATTTTTGGTTAACGACGGAAAATTTGCCATTAGACAGGAGGGAATTTTGGCAGATATTAGCTATCCAATCAAATTGCAGCCAAAGGAAAGAAGAGTTTTAATTGAGACTCCTTTCGGTGACAAGTTTTTATCTATATTGCCTTATGATGCTGCTCTGATTGCCTTAAGGGCAAAGGCTGTTTTTGAGATTGATAAAAGCAAACCCTTTGAACTTATTGAGGAGAACAAAGATTTGGTTTATAAAATCTCAGGAAATAAAGTTTTGAATATTTTCAATGTTTATAGAGCTAGTTTTCCAGTCGTGGCTAAGGTTTCAGCCTCAACTGGAGAGGTTGTTTTAGTTGATGAGCCTTGGTGGTTAAAGGTAATTGGAGTGTTTTTAAGTTAAGGAGGTGAATGGCGATGAAAGTTATTATTTATTCAACTACTACATGTCCTTATTGTAAGATGGCTAAGGATTATCTATCTTCAAAGAATGTTGTTTTTGAAGAAAAATTAGTTGATCAAGATGAGGTTGCAAGAGAAGAAATGATGAAGGTCTCAGGAGGTTTTTTGGGTGTCCCATTTTTGGTGATAACTAAGGATGATGGATCCCAAGAAACGGTTTTAGGTTTTGATAAAGGTAAACTTGATTCTTTACTTGGTTTATAAAATATGATCTTTGTTAATTTTAAAACTTATGAAGAGTCGACAGGCAGCAGGGCTTTAGTTTTGGCTAAAGAATTAGAAAAAGCTGCAAAAGAAACAGGTGTTAAGGTTGTTATTGCTGCTCAAGCCACAGATATTAGAGAAATTAAAGAGAGCGTTGATCTTGAGGTCTGGTCTCAAAAAATAGACCCTGTTTCTTTTGGTGCTCATACTGGCGCAATTTTGCCTGAGGCAGTTGTCTTGGATGGTGGAAGTGGTACATTTCTTAATCATTCAGAGTCAAAATTTAATAGCCCTCAAGAGTTGGCAGAGGCAAAAAAGAGGGCTGATGAGGCTGGCCTTAAGACCTTGATTTTTGCTTCAAATTTAGAGGAATTAGAGAAAGTTTGCGTTCTTAAACCCAATTTTGTTTCTTACGAACCACCTGAGTTAATAGGTAGTAAAACCACATCTGTTGCTCAGGCCCAACCGGAAATAGTGGCAAAAGCGGTTAAAGTTGCTGGTAAGTTTAATTTACCGTTGATTGTTGGGGCGGGAATTCATTCGAATGATGATGTTAAGAAAAGTTTGGAACTTGGTGCTTTTGGAGTGGCGGTTTCATCTGATATAGTAAAATCAGAAAACCCTTATCTTGAACTGAAAGATCTTTGTATGGGTTTTAAAATCTAGATTATGAAAATTTATTTAGGAGCAGATCATAGAGGTTATCAATTAAAAGAGAAAATAGCCAGATTTCTTTTTGAGAAAGGGTACTCTTTTGAGGATATGGGAGCTTTGTCTTTTAACCCCGATGATGATTATCCTGTCTTTGCTGAAAAAGTTGCCTCAATGGTGGCTAGTGAGCCTGAAAATAAGGGAATTTTGATTTGTGGATCTGGAGTTGGTGTGAGTATTGTTGCCAATAAATTTGACAATATTAGAGCCGGTTTGGGTATAAGCGAAAAACAAGTAGAATCATCAAGAAGAGATGATGATATTAATATTCTTGCTCTAGCGGCTGATTTTACAAATGAGGCTGAAGCATTAAAGATGGTTTTGGCTTTTCTTGAGACTCGTTTTTCGGGTGAAGAAAAGCATAAAAGAAGGCTTGAGGATATCACTCGCATCGAGGCTAATAATTAGTTAGACCACTCGATTTAAAAGTTAATTGTTAATTGTTAATTGTTAATTGTTAAACTTATGTTTTCCTGTCCAAAAATTAAAGATTTAGATGTTTCTGGCAAGATTGGTTTGGTTAGAGTTGATCTTGATGCTGTTCTTGATGATCAAGTTGATCCTGCTTCGAATCTTCGTTTAAGAGTAATCAAGCCTACGGTTGATTTTCTGTTTGGCAGCGGAGCTTTGAAATTAGTTCTTCTTGCCCATTACGGTCGGCCTGAAGGAGTAAAAATTCCAGAGCTTTCTTTGTCTAGACTAGTTGAGCCGCTTGAGAAAGTTTTGGGTAGAAAGATTTCTTTTGTTGAGAGTCTAGATTTTGGGGAAATAAACAACCTGGTTCAAAAAGGGGATAGTGGTTCTGTTTTTCTTTTGGAAAACTTGCGTTTTTGGAAAGGAGAGGAAGAAAATGACCAGGAATTTGGTTCTTTTCTTGCTTCTTTTGGTAATTTTTATGTTAATGAAGCTTTTGCCAGCTCCCATAGGAGTCATGCTTCAATAGTTTTGCTTCCTAAACTTTTACCTTCTGCAATTGGCCTTCGTTTTGAAAAGGAGATTGAAAACCTTTCAAAGCTTTTTGAAAACCCCAGCCGCCCAGTAGTAACAATTGTCAGCGGTACAAAAAAAGACAAGCTTGAGTATTTATTTGGTTTGGCGAGTTTTTCCGATGTGGTTCTAATTGCTGGTCGTTTTCCTGATTATTTGGATGATTTCTCGATTTATAGAAAAGACAATCGTTTTTTGGTGGCGAATCTTAACCCTGATAAAGAAGATATCACCATTCGCTCAATTGAGCTTTTTGAAAGGGAAATAAAAAGAGCTAAAACCATTGCTTTGATTGGGCCTATAGGCAAATATGAGGATGAAGGACATCGCCTGGGTACAAAGAGAGTTTTTGAGTCTGTGGCTAATTCGTCAGGCTTTAAAGTTGCCGGTGGGGGGGATACGATTAAGGCAATTGAAATGCTTGGACTTTCTGACAAATTTGATTGGATTTCGGTTGGTGGCGGTGCGACTTTAGAGTTTTTGGTTAAAAAGACCTTGCCTGGTATAGAGGCATTTGCAACTCTAGAATAGATTACACTTTAATTTTTTTGTATTTAAGTTATATAATTTAATTATGGTAAATGTTGGTATAAATGGATTTGGCAGAATTGGTAGGATTGCTTTTAGGATTGCACTTCTTAAACATCTAGATGAGGTAAAAATTGCTGCTGTTAATACCTCCGGAAGTATGGATGTTTCTGGTTGGGCCCATTTGGTTAATTATGATACTATGTATCGCAAGTTTGAACTTGAGGTTACTTCAAAGGAGGTTAAAAAGCCTGAAGAGGTAACAGACGAGGATCCATTGATAGGTTATTTGCTTGTTAACCAGAGAAGTCTAGAAATTCCTGTTTTGGCTCAGCGAGATCCAGCAAAGATTCCATGGGGAAAATATGGGGTGGATGTGGTTATAGAGTCAACTGGAAAATTTACCACCGAAGAAGATGCCAAAAAGCATGCCTTGGGAGGAGCAAAAAGGGTGGTTATTTCTGCTCCAGCAAAGGGCGGCAATGTTGGAACTTATGTTTTGGGGGTGAATGAATATAAAGGTGATGGGGTTGTTTTAAACAATGCTTCTTGCACCACAAATTGTGTGGCCCCTGTTGCTGCAGTCATTCAGGCTAAATTTGGAATTGAGAAAGCAGCGATGACCACAATTCATAGTTATACTGATGATCAAAATTTACAAGACAACTCACATAAAGATTTGCGTAGAGCTCGTGCGGCAACTGAGAATATTATACCGACTACAACTGGAGCGGCTATTGCCACAACTGAAACAATACCTGAACTTAAGGGATTGTTTGATGGTATGGCCCTAAGGGTTCCTACTGCTACAGGTTCGATTACTGATTTTACTTTTGTAGTAAAGAAAAATACAACCAAAGAAGAAGTTAATCAGGCTTTTGTTGAAGCAACAAACAACGTTATTTATAAAGGAATTTTAGCGGTTTCTGAGCTTCCTCTTGTGTCATCTGATATTATCGGTAGAAGTGAATCAGCAATAGTTGATCTTTCTTTGACACAGGTAATTGGGGGAAATTTGGTAAAGGTTTTCGCTTGGTATGATAACGAATGGGGTTACGCCAATCGATTAGTTGAACAAGTAGTTAGAGTCGGCCGCACTCTTTCTAGTAATCAAATTCCCACAGATCCAATCACACTTTCTTTTGGGGGGAGTAAATAAAGATTAATTCAAAAGTAAAAAGTTATATTAAATTCTAAGCAATAGGTATTAGTAGTAAGTAGAAAGTAGTAAGGGGGAAAAGGAATTAAGATTTATGATTTAAGAGTTATGAATTAAGGGGTGGAAATTATGGGCATGGGGTGTAGAAACTTCACATCTGGTTCTACTTGTAAAACAAGCCATGAACAACTATCAATACATCGATGTATTGATAGCAATTAGGAGTAATAACCGGTTTCGTAGACTAGTACACGGATACGATGGTGTAGCTAAAAGTTATGAATTAAGGGCTATGAATTATTTCTTCCTCTTTCTAAGCTTTGCCTGCTTTTGTATAATGAGATTTGTAATTTTGTCTTAAATTTATGCTTATTATTCCTGCCATTTTTACTGACAACCCACAAGAGCTTAAAAACTTTTTTACTAATGTTTCTGGTAAGTTTGAACGTGTTCAAGTCGATATTAATGATGGCAGTTTTTTGGGTAAGAAAACAATTATTCCTGATTCTTTGATTGGTGTTGATCAGGATTTAGCTATTGATTTTCATCTTATGGTTAAAGAGCCAATAAATTGGGTAGATAAATGTTTACAAGCAGCCTCAGAAAGGATAATAGGTCAGATAGAATTAATGGGAAATCAGAGAGATTTTGTTGGTAAGGTTCAAATAGGGGGAGCAAAGGTGGGTTTGGCTCTTGATATTAATACTCCCGTCTCCGCTATTGATAGATCAATTTTGGCAGATATAGATGTTTTTTTATTAATGGGTTATCGAGCGGGTCAACCTGGTCAGACTTTTAATGAATCGGTGTTGCCAAAGATTTCTGAATTAGTTGAGTTAAGAAAAGAAGACTCAACTCCTTTTAAGATTTGTGTTGACGGCGGAGTTTGGTCTGATAATATTAAGAGACTCTTCTATCTTGGCGTTGATGAAGTAGTTATAGGTAGACGCTTGTTAGAAGGTGATATTCAGGATAATATTAGATTGCTTAAAGAAGAATTGAAATTATGAATCCATATGTAGGACATGTAGTTTTTAAGAATATTGCCTTTTTTGGCGATGCTGATGTTCCTCCTGAAAGCAGGGAATATAAAGATGCTTTTGAGTTAGCCAAAACTCTTGCTATGCACGGGTTTACTATTGTTAATGGTGGCGGTCCTGGGGTAATGGATGCTTCGACAAAAGGGGCTCAATCAGTGGGTGGAGAAACTCTTTCTGTTACCTTTAATCCCAAAGATGCTCCTGGTTTTGAGGGAAGGTATGTTGGTAATATTACTGATCATGAGATTAAAACCACTAATTATATTGAGAGAATGTTTAAATTAATTGAGCACGCAGATCTTTTTATTATCTTTCGTGGTGGAACTGGCACAATTTCTGAATTTGGTACTGCTTGGGTTTTGGCAAAACTTTATTATGGGCATCATAAGCCCTTTATTCTTTTTGGCAAACACTGGCCGGCGATAATTGATACTTTGCGCAGGAATATGAATCTTGATAAAAATGAACTTTCAGTTTTTGAAATCTGCCAAGATGTTTCTGAAGTTTTGCCTGCTATAAAAAGACTGCATAAAAAACTTGAATCTTTTGATCACTCCAACTGTCTAGTCTGTAAGGGAGATGATTGTGCTTTTCGTAATTGATTATGCTCTCATATCAGGAACTTTCTGACAGAGCAAGAGAGATAAGAATTTTGGTGCTTAAATCTATTTTTAATGCTGGTTCTGGCCATCCTGCTGGCTCTTTGGGTACAGCTGATATTTTTGCCGCTTTTTATTTTGGAATTTTGAAACACGATCCTAAAAATCCAGAGTGGGAAGATCGCGATCGTTTTATTCTTTCAAATGGTCATATTTGTCCAGCTCAATATGCTGCTTTGGCTTTGTCGGGTTATTTTTTAACCAGTAAGCTTAATAATTTGCGAAAGATTGGCAGCGGCCTGCAAGGACATCCTCATAAAGGAAGGTTGCCAGGGGTTGAAACCACATCTGGTCCTTTGGGGTCGGGCTTGGCTCAGGCAGTTGGAATTTCTCTTGCCGCTCGCCTTGATGGAAAAGAGCTTCGTATTTATTGTCTGACAAGCGATGGGGAACATGACAGTGGTAATCATTGGGAAGCTGTTGCAGTTGCCTCAAAATATAAGCTTAACAACCTAACTGTAATTGTTGATAGAAACAAGATTCAGTTAAGTGGAGATACTGAGGATATTATGCCTCTTGAGCCATTGACTGATAAATATAAAGCATTTGGTTTTAATGTTTTGGAGATAGATGGGCATGATTTTGGACAAATATTTGAAGCAGTAGAAAAAGCTCGTAATTTTAAAGATGGTCCAACGGTGATAATTGCCCAAACAATTCCCGGTAAAGGGGTTTCTTTTATGGAGGGAAAATGGCAGTGGCATGGTAAGGCCCCCAATGAAAAAGAATTTGAAGAAGCAGTTAAAGAGCTTGAGGGGGTTATTTAGTTTTATATGATAAACGAGGTCTTACTTACACAAAACAAATCAAACGCCAAAACAATTCGTGATGGTTTTGGGGAGGGGTTGCTTGAGGCTGGCAAGAATAATCCTAATTTGGTTGTTTTGACAGCAGATCTAGAGGAGTCAACAAGGGTGAACCTTTTTGCTAGAGAATTTAAAGAGAGATTTTTTGAAGTTGGAGTGGCAGAACAGGCTTTGGTAACTATTGCCTCGGGTATGGCCAATTATGGAAAGGTTGCAGTTGCCACTTCTTTTGGTGTTTTTGTGCCCGGCAGATGTTTAGAGCAGATAAGAACAACCATTGCTATTAATAATTTGCCGGTAGTTTTAGTGGGCTCTCATGGTGGTTTTTCGGCAGGGGCAGATGGAGCGACTCATCAGGCTTTGGAGGATATAGCCATAACAAGAACTCTTCCTAATATGACAGTTATTTCTCCGTGTGATTTTTGGGAGGCCAAAAAGGCAATTATTGAAGTGGTTAAATTAAAAAAACCAGTTTATCTGCGTCTTGAAAGGGAGGGGATTGATTTACTAACTGATGAAAAAACAGATTTCAAGATTGGCAAGGCTTTGGTTTTGAAAGATTCTAAAGAACCACAAATTACCTTTTTTGGTTATGGATCAATTTTATCTGAGGTTCTAAAAGCAGCCAATTTATTGGAGGATTCGGGAATTGCCTCAAGGGTGGTTAATATTTCTACCATTAAGCCAATTGATAGGGAAGAGATTTTGCATTCAGCAAGGATTTCCGGTTGTTTAGTGAGTGTTGAGGCACATCAAAAAGCTGGAGGATTGGGGTCTGCGATTGCTGAAGTTTTGTCATCTAATTTTCCAGTCCCTCTTGAAATAATGGGAGTTGATGATTCATTTGGGGAATCAGGAAAAACATTTGAGCTCTTAGAGAAACACCATCTTACAGCCCCTTTTATAAAAGAGAGAGCAATGCTTGCTCTTCAAAGGAAAACGGACAATTTTCTTTATCGATAAGATTATTTTTATCCCCAATAATGGGATTTATTATTTTTGATTGTCGCGTGATAAAATTTTTGTGATGAGATTGAAAAGAACTTTTTTTACCAATGATGTTTTGAAAGTGGCTCCACTACTTTTGGGATGTTTCTTGGTGCGTAGGTTTGATGATGGAAGAATAGAAAAAAAGATGATCACTGAGGTTGAAGCTTATGGAGGAGAGTTTGACTTGGCAAGCCATGCTCGTTTTGGCAAAACAAAAAGGAATGCTGTTATGTGGGAAAAAGGGGGATTGGTTTATGTTTATTTTGTTTATGGAATGTATTTTATGTTTAATATTACCACAGGCAACAAAGGTGAAGCTCAGGCTGTTTTGATAAGGGGGGCTGATGGAATAAAAGGCCCTGGAAAGGTGGGTAAATGGTTACTTTTAAACAAGAGTTTTTATGGTGAGGATTTGACTAAAAGTAAAAGAATCTGGATTGAGAAAGGAGAAATTCCACCTGGTTTTAAGGTGGAGAAAACACCAAGGATAGGCATTTCTTATGCTCGCGCATGGGCTAAAAAGAAGTGGAGATTTTTGTTAGTTAAAAAGGATTAGTTATTCCTGGCTAAACTTTAGGCTAGAAAGTATCTTTTCTAATATTTCCTTATATTTTTCATCACCAGCATAAATGAGGGTGATTTGATAATTTCTTTTCTGGTTTTCAAGATAAATATTTTTTGTTTTAGCCTGGCAGTTTGATTCGTATTCATATGCCTTGGTGTTGTCTATATTAACTTCCTTGATTTCTGAAACTTCCTCGCAAACTTCAAGAGTTGTCTCTCTTTCTTTCTTGGCGATATCTGCTGGTTTTTGATTTTTACTTTCAAGCTGAGTAATTGAAAAGGAGTATCCATCATAAAGTTCAGTATTCTCCTTTTGATTTTTGCCCCAGAAAATTAGTTTAACTGATTTTTCATCTTCTTCTAGATCAAGACTTTCTGGGTATTCAAAAGAGAAGTTTTTACCTTCGTATTTTTTCCAAAGCTGTTCTTTGGGGGTTTGGGTTGGTGATATAAACTCTCGGCCATCTTTGGTAATGCATTTTTGGGGCTCTATTGTTTGTATTTGGCTGCCATTGGCTTTGGCACAATCATCAAAGCTGTTTATTGAGAGTAGTTTCTTAAGCTGGCTGTTTTGCCAGATAAAGAAAGCTGAAATAAGAACAGCAATGATTGAAGATGTTGCAAGAATAGGATTTGCATTTATTTTGGGGGAGATCATAGTTTTACTCTTTTTCTATTTTATTGATGCATTCTTGGAATTCTTTTGTTTCTGTCCAGCCACAATTTCCGTCTTCTTGGACCTCACAGATTGCTTGTTTATAGCATTCATATTCGGGTTTATAGACGCATATGGTCATAGTTGGTTTTTTATCTTTGTCTTGGCAGATTTCTCCATTGCAGCCGCTGATAATACAGTTGCTGCCTTTTTTGAGTCTTGATATTTCTTCCTTTGTTTTGAATTTGATTAGAGAGGCAAAAAGAATCGAGAAAATGAGAAGAAGAACAGATGAGGATAAAAAGATTATTTTTGTAATCTCGATAGCATCTTTTTTGACTGGCACCTTTTTTCTCATTTACCCAAATTATAACATGCTTATATTAATTTTTTTGCCTTGCCTTTTAGTTTTTGATTTGCTAGTCTGATATAAGTATGAATTTGGAAGAGCTTGCAAAAAAAATACTTCGTCCCCAAAAGGGAATATTAGCTGCTGACTGGAGTGTTAATACGGCAACCAAGAAATTTGAAAAGTTTGGTATAACATCAAATGAGCAGACAAGAAGAAAATATCGCCAAATGCTTTTTGAAAGTGATGGGCTTGAGAATTACATCAGTGCTGTAATTCTCCACGAGGAAACAATAAGACAGAAAACTGATGAGGGCAAACCTCTGGTAGAAATTCTTAAGAGTAAAGGAATAGTGCCTGGAATAAGAGTTGATATTGGTCAGGAGGAAATGCCAGAGTTTAATGGGGAGCAGTTAACTTTTGGTCTGGATAAAATTAGAGATAGGCTCAAAGAATTTAAGTCTTTGGGGGCAGAATTTGGTAAGTGGAGAGCAGCTTTTGTAATTGGGAGAGGTCAGCCAAGCTACGGCGCAATTGAAGCAAACTCTGTTCTTTTGGCGCTTTACGCTCTTTTTTGCCTTGAGGCAGAAATTTTACCGATAGTTGAGCCTGATATTGTTATGGATGGAGATCATTCAATTGAAGATTGCTTTAAAGCAACAGATGAAGTTCTAAAAGGGGTATTTTTAGCACTTTATAACTTTGGGGTTGACAGAAAAAAGATAATCTTAAAGCCGAGTATGGTTTTGCCGGGAAAGGATAGCCAACAAAAGATAGAGCCACAAGAAGTTGCCAGGCAAACAATGAATGTTTTTAAAAATGATATTCCTGTTGATGTGCCAGGAATTGCTTTTCTTTCTGGTGGGCAGAGTTTTGATGAAGCTGTTAGTAATTTAAATGAGATAGAAAAAATGAAAGATGATGTTCCCTGGCAGATAACTTTTTCTTTTGCCAGAGCCTTGCAGGAGCCAGTTTTGGAGGTTTGGCAAGGCAGGGATGAAAATAAGAAAGCCGCTCAAGAGAAACTTGTAGAATTATCAAGAATTGCCTCTTTGGCACGACAAGGGAAATTATGAAGCTATGAGTTTAGATTTGCTTTCAATAGGTGATGCCTCTTTAGATGTTTTTTTAACTCCCAGCGAGTCGGAGTCGTTTTGCCGTATTGATAATAAAGAATGTTTTATCAGTTTTACTTATGGTGATAAGATCCCGGTTAAGCGAATGGAGATAACAGTTGGTGGAAATGCAGCCAACAATGCTGTGGGGACAAAAAGGTTAGGAATAAATTCTGCTCTTGTTACAACAATGGGGGAGGATATGGTAGGTCAGCAAATCCTTTCTATTATTGAATCAGAAGGTGTTGATACTAGTTTTGTGATAACTCAGCCTGCAAGCTTTTCAAATTATTCAACCATTATAAATTATGCTGGTGAGCGAACAATCTTGAGTTACAAGGCCCCTATTAGTTATAGATTTCCAGTAAAATTACCAAATGTTTCTTGGGTATATTTAACTTCGATGGGAGACAGTTTTAGGCCTTTTTTTAATCACTTAATTGATTGGCTGAAAGTCAATCCGCAAATTAAACTTGCTTTTAATCCGGGAAGCAGACAGCTTCGAGTTGATTTTAATCAGATTGCCGATGTGGTTTCTCGTTCTTACATTCTTTATGTTAATCGAGAGGAAGCAGAAAAAATTACCGGCTTTGGTAATTCTCAAGGGAAAGAAAAAGAGCTTTTAAAAAAAGTAACGGAACTTGGGGTAAAGATCCCGATTATTACTGATGGAAACAATGGTTCATTTGTTTTTGATGGAGAAAAATATTTAAGGTGTGGAGTTTTACCTGTTGATGCTTATGAGCGAACTGGTGCCGGAGATGCCTTTGGCTCTGGTTGTTTGTCTGCTCTTATTAAGGGTAAGCCATTTGAGGAGGCTCTTCTTTGGGGGACTGTAAATGCTGCTTCTGTTATTGGCTATACTGGAAGCCAAAGGGGATTGCTTCGCGAAGATGAGATAGAAATCTGGCTTGAAAGAGCAAGAAGTTCCGGGGTAAAAGTAGAAGAGATATAATAAAATTGATTGATATTTTTTATTAATAATGAAAGTCTTAATAACAAGAAAAATACCAGGCGAATACATAGAAAAACTAAAAAATGCTGGTTTTGAGGTTGATTTGTGGGGACTTGATCGTCCGATGAGTCGCGAGGAGCTGCTTAATAAGGTTGTTGGGGTTGACGCCATTCTTTCTCTTTTGACTGATAAGATCGACGCCGAAGTTATGGAGAAGGCTGGTAGCCAACTTAAAATAGTTTCTAATTATGCTGTTGGTTTTGACAATATTGATTTAGATGAAGCGAAAAGAAGGGGAATATTGGTTACCAATACGCCATCAAAAGAGGTTAATGAGGCGGTAGCTGAGCATACTTGGGCTTTGATATTGGCGTTATCAAGGCGAATTGTTGAGGCAGATGAGGCTACAAGAAGAGGTGGATATCATGGTTGGGATCCTGATATTTTCTTGGGGAGATCTTTGGTTGGTAAAACATTGGGCATAATAGGCCTTGGTAATATTGGTTCTATGGTGGCAAAGAGGGCCGCTGGTTATGAGATGAATATTTTGTATAACAAGCATAACCCAGACCCTAAGGCAGAAGAAGAACTGGGAATTAAGTTCGCAAGTTTAGATGAGCTTTTATCTTTGTCTGATTTTGTTAGTCTTCATGTTCCACTAACTGATGAAACGCGAGGCATGATAAATAAGGATGCCTTTTCAAAGATGAAAAGAGGGAGTTATCTAATTAACACTGCTCGTGGGGCAATAGTTTGCGAGCAAGATTTAGCCGAGGCTTTAAGGACAGGAATTCTGGCAGGGGCTGCTTTGGATGTTTTTGAGAATGAGCCAAATATTAACCCTGAACTTTTGGCTATGGAGAATGTTATATTAACTCCTCATATTGCCTCGTCTACTTGGGAAGCAAGACTTAAGATGACAGACCAGGCGATTTCTGCAATTTTAGACTTCTTTTCTGGCAGGACTCCTGAAAATGTGGTTAATAAATAACGAATTAGTCTTTATCGGGGAATATTAGTTGATGTTGGGAAAGGGGATTCGGTTGGCAAGATTGTTGGGGATGGAATTGGTGTTTCTTTTATTTTCTCTTCAAACTTTCTTCCGTCTTTGGTGACACAAACTCTAGGGTAGCTTTCTTGGATGGCACCTTCTTCTTTGGTGCAATCTTCGAAGCTGTTGATTTTAAGAGCTTTTTTCAATTGTATATTCTGGTAAAGCAAAGACCCGGTAAAAACAGAGGATATAATAAGCAAGATAAAAGTTGGAAAAAGTATAATTGACTTTTGGGGTATGTTTTGGGACTCTTCGGGAACTTCAGAAATCAATATTGGTGTATTTTGGTTTTGACTTTCCTGATTTTTGTTTTCGTTATCCATTTTATTTACTTTAGCATTTTTGGGTAGTTTTACAAATATTTTGAGAGGAAACACTTTAATAGTAAAATTGATTTGATGGATGAGTTGAATATAGATGAAAAGCAGCAAGGAGACGGCTTGATTGTACGGAGAAAAGGTCCACGCTGGCGTAAGCCACAAAATAGGCTTAATGAACCAATTAAACCTTGGGGCAAGAAGGAACGTGAGCTGGTTTTGTTTATTTTTCTTGCCACATCTTTGATTTCAACCTTCTTGGCTCTTTCGGCGAGAGCTTATAAATTACCAAATATGCCAAGGTTGTCTTTGCCCAAAGGATCTTTCCTAAAATCTTTTTTTGAGGGAAAGACTATTGTTTTTGAGAAAGACGAGAAGAAAGAAGACAGAAAGATGGAGCAAAAGAAAGAGTTAATTATATCTCGTTTTAAAGCGGAAACGGCAAAGTTTTCGGGGGTTTATAGTCTTTATGTGATTGATCTTGATAGTGGTTTTTCTTTTGGGGTAAATGAGGATGAAACTTTTGATGCCGCTTCTTTAATTAAACTTCCAGTGATAGGGGCGATGTATCGATTAGCAGAGAAAGGAAAGATTAACTTGGAAGAAAAATATAGTTTGAAAAATTCTGATAAGGCGTCTGGGGCTGGAATTCTTTACGGTAAGCCAGCGGGTTATCTTGTTTCTTATTCTGAAATCTTATACTTGATGGGGAATCAGTCTGACAATACCGCTTTTGTGATTGCAAGAAACAAGGTGGGGAAAGAGGAAATACAGAAGTTAATTGATGAATTGGGAATGAAGAATACTGTTTTTGAAACAAGGCAAACTACACCTCGCGATATAGGAATTTTCTTCCTTAAGCTTTGGCAGGGAAAAGTGGTTAATGATGAGAACAAGAATAAAATTCTTGATTCTTTGACTAAAACCGCTTATGAGACTTATTTGCCGGCGGGGTTGTCGGGGAGTAATGTTAGAATAGCCCATAAATTTGGAACTTTGACTAATATTATCAACGATGCAGGGATTGTGTTTTCCAAAAGACCGTATGTAATAGTGGTTATGAGCGATGGAATAATAGAAAGGGAGGCAAAAGTTGTAATTCCAACTATTTCTAGAATAGTTTTTGAGGAGATGGATAAGGATTAATTACTTTCTGTTCTTGCTGCTGGCTCAAGAATTTCAGGAGGATTTTGGGGTTTTTTAAGGTTCTTAACAAAATCTGGGTTGCAGGCTTTTTGTGGGTGATTTTCTTCTAAAAACCATTCCATTTTGATTGGACAGCCGTTGCAGGCCAAAGTTCCAGTTAGGGGACAAATTGGCAGTTGAATTAGGCCTTTGGGTATTTCCCATTCTTTGCTTTTTTGATCTTTTAGGAGTGTTGACATTATCTTGTTAAAAATTGGTGCTGCTCCTGTTATTCCCGAGGCAATTCTTGACATTGGGGAGCTATCATTATTACCTACCCATACTGCTACCAAATAGTCTTGGTTATAGCCTACTGTTAAGTTATCTTTTAGGTTGTTGCTGGTTCCTGTTTTAACAGCTACTTCAGGGTGGTTGGCAATTACCAAAGCCGAATTTGGGCCAAATGCTGGGGTTCTTGCCTGGTTGTCTTTAAGGATATCGGTAATTATGAAAGCAACTCTTGGGTCAACTACTTGTTCTTTTGAGCAATCTTTTTCTTGACAGCCGTCTTGATAAAGTATTTTCCCTTCATAGTTTTTAACTTGAATTATATTTTTTATTTCTGGTTTTACTCCGTAGTTCGCAAGGGTTGCATAAACTACTGCTAGGTCAATTAGTTTAACTTCTCCTCCTCCTAGAGTTAAGGAAAGTCCAAAGCGATTTGGGTCATTCCAAGTAGTTATACCCATCTTTTTACCTTGTTCAATCATTTTTTCCACTCCGTATGAGGCTAGAACACGAACTGCAGGTATATTTCTTGATTCAGCTAATGCGCTCCGAAGTGTTAGGTTGCCTCGATATTTTCCATCATAGTTTCTTGGTGTGTAATCTGGTTGCCCCTTGATTTTGTAAGTAATTGGGGTGTCACTTAAAATGGTTGCTGGGGTAAAGCCATGAGAAAGTGCATAGGCATAGTTGACCACCTTGATTGATGACCCCGGTTGCCTGAGAGAGGTAACTACATTAACATTGCCGTCATTTTGAATGTCAAAGTAATCTTTTGAGCCAACCATTGCCAGGACCTCACCTGTTTTTGGATTGATTACCACTGCTGCTGCATTTTTGACATTTAGATTTTTTAGTTTGTTAACCTCATTTTTGACAACCTCTTCAGCCATCTTTTGGATTTGATAATCAAGAGTGGTATACACCTCCAAACCTCCAGTTTCCACTACTTCTTTTGAGAACCTATCTTCAAGCTCTTTTCTTACATACATTACAAAGTGGGGCGCTTTAATATCGGTTCTTTTTAGAGAAAATTTTATTTTTTGGGATAGGGCCTCTTGTTCTTGCTCTTGACTGATAAAACCATTGATTTTCATTAGATTTAAAACATCCTTTTGTCTTGAAAGCCCTAGTTCCGGTGTTTCTCCAAATGGCGAGTATTTGCTTGGGCTTTTTGGAAGGCCTGCTAAGAAGGCTGCTTCAGCTAGGGTTAGTTTGTTAACGGGTTTGTCAAAATAGGTTTGGCTTGCTTCCTCGATTCCATAAGCTGTCCCTCCGTAGGAGACTTCATTTAGATACATTTCCAAGATTTTATCTTTTGAGTATGTGGCTTCAACTAAAATAGAAAGAATTATTTCGCGGATCTTTCTAGTTAAAGTTTTCTCTGGTGTTAAAAGAGCGTTTTTAACCAACTGTTGTGTGATTGTTGATCCACCGGTTAGTTCTCCTTTGGTGTAGTTTCTGATAGCCGCTCTTATTATTCCTTTTATTGAGAATCCTGGGTGTTGGTAAAACTCTGCGTCTTCAGCTGCCAGTGTAGCATATTTAACAAAGTCTGGAATTTGGTTAAGAGAAACAGGTGTTCTATTTTTGTATTTATAGATAGTATAAAGCAAAACCCCATTTCGATCGTAAATCTTGGTAGAGACATCAATTTTTCTTTCCGTCAGTTTTTTGGGAGAGGGTAGATCCTTAATTATGTAGAAGACTAAAAAGGAAATTACGATTATGAGAATAATTAGAAAAACCTTTGTTAGACTAAGTTTTGTACCGATTTTTGGATTTTTGAATTTGAGAGAAGAAAGCTTAATTCTTAGAATAGCAACCTTAATCTTGTTGGTTAAGATTGAGACGATAGGTTTAAGAAATTTTTTCTTACTAGTTTTTCTTCTTGTTTTTTTAAATTTGGGAGTGAAAATTTTTTTTATTTTTTTTGTTCTAATAATTTTGCCAAGTTTGAGGATTAGTCTATTTGTTTGGGAAAATATACCACGAGTTGTGGAACCTATAATATGTAGGCAGAAATATACAAAGACGAGCAATGAAAAGATAATTAGATAGAAGGGTTTGCCAATAAAATAAAAGGCCTTTAAGATTGTTTTTAAGGCTTTGAAAATTAATTTTTGAGCAGGTCTAACATTGTTTCTTTTATTCCTCCTAGCCACCCTGTAATTATAAAATAAAAGGGTAAAAGATGGTAGTGAGGATGTTGGCTATCAGTCGTCGGTTGTCGGTCATCACCCATTGGATATCGGTTATCGGCTGTTGGCTATCAGATTTTAATCGAAGTTGGTCCCGCCTAAGGCGGGGTTGCTCGAAGTTGGAATTCGGTCTCTATAAGATGGGCAATTGGGAATAAAAATAAATAAATATAAGGGTTTACAAGCGGAAGAGAAAAGAGATTTGAAGAGAAGGGAGTGTTAGAATTTATATAATTCCTTGTATTTAATTATTTAAATTAATTATTTCTTTCAGAAATTGAAGGTAGTCTTTTCCTATCTCCGGATGTCTTATTCCAAACTTTGTGATTGTTTTTAAGTATTCGAATTTATTTCCAGTATCTATATATTCACCATTTTCTATTTCTTTAATCAAAATCCGCTTTTTATCTTTTAGCATCAATTTCAGAAGATCGTTGTAATAAAATTCTTGATTTTCTTTAAGGTTAGCAAGACATGGTTTTATGTAATCAAAAATATCAGGTGTAAACAAGAAACTGGAGACACTTCCCAAATTACTTGGAGCTTTGTCTTTTCCTGGTTTTTCAATAATTTCATCTATTTCTAGTGTTCCTTTTTCAACTTCCTTGCCTTTTACAAAGCCCCAGCGTGAGTAGTCTTCGTTATTTCTGGCTTTAATTCCTGATAATACAGAACATTGGTATTTATGATATGTATTTATCAATTGTTGAAATTCGTTTGGGGAAGCAAGTATCATGTCATCTCCCCATGTGTAGATAAAAGGTTCGTTTCCTATTATGTCTCTAACATTCATAAGAGGTGTTCCGTTCCCATAAGGTCCTTTTTGTCTAACATAAAAGAAGTTGGCAAGATTTGATATTTGGTTTAGTTCCTCTAAAATATTTTCTTTTCCGCTGTTTTTTAGATTTTGCACTAGTTCTTGTGAGGGTGAGTCAAAATGGTCTTCTATTGCTCTTTTGTGATATCCAGTAACAATGATAATATCTTCTATTCCAGCTTCTTTTAGTTTCTCACTTATGAATTGGATTATGGGTTTATCAACAAGAGGCAGCATTTCTTTAGGCATTGCTTTTGTTTGGGGAAGAAACCGGGTACCAAGTCCTGCGGCTGGGATTATTGCTTTTCTTACTTTGTTATTACCCATGTGTTTAGATTTTATACCCGATAATTTTACCTGACAAGCATTTTATGGTTGTGTTTTTTTAGGTGTTGGGATAGGGTGGGAAATAGTTGCTGATTGGGTAGCGGTGCAGTCGAAACAATAAGCAGTTCCTAACGGATCAATTAATACTAATTTGTTTTGCATTTCAACATTTTCGGGAGGAGTATTTTTGTCAGCTAGGCTTCCTGTTGTTTTATCAACAGCAATGTCCTTCTGCCCCATATCAATTTCTGCCCCAACTTTTTCTTTAAGGAAATATTCAAATCGAGTTGGGCAATTTATTTGATTTCCATTTTCATCAGTAGCTTTATTACCAGAGTCGCTACATATATTGGTGCCAATCACCCCGTCTGGTTTAGGAAATACTCCATGCCCACTATCATTTTTGTTATACTTTCCTTTCTCTGCTTTTTCAATGGCATATCTAATTATTTGATTCCAGATTGGTGAAGCTCCTGATACTCCTGATACAGCTCCTCCCATGGGATCATTGTTGTTGTTTCCTACCCAGCTTAAAGCCAAGATTTGACTGGTATATCCGATGGTCCAGTTATCTCTTCTGTCGTTAGTAGTTCCTGTTTTAACTGCAACTTCAGGGTGGTCTTTTACGTTGAGGAAAGAAGATGGTCCAAAAGCCATGGATCTTGCATCGTTGTCAGAAAGAATATTTGAGATAATAAAAGCTGTTTCAGCGCTTAGCACTCTTTCACCTTCTATATTATCAGGTTTAAATTCTTCATAAATTTTTCCTTTCCAATCTTCGACTTTGAGAATTGGGTTTAGGGGGATTTTTATTCCCTGGTTGGCAAAAACACCGAAGGCAACAGCCATATCGTAGGGTTTAACTTCTCCTCCTCCTAAAGTTAGTGAAAGGCCATATTTAGAAGGATCTTCGAATGTGGTTATACCCATTTTTTTGGCAAAATCAATAAAATTTTCAATTCCATTTAGAGCTAATACTCTTACCGCTGGGATATTGAGGGAATTTCCTAAAGCATAGCGAACCTGTTGAATACCATGAAAGGTGTTATCGTAATTTTTTGGGCAGTAGGGAGGTTGGCCTTGAATAATAAAACAAGTGGGAATATCAGCAAGTGGGGTTGAAGCTGTTATCAGTTTGTTTTCTATGGCAAGAGCATAGTTTAAGGGTTTAATTGAAGATCCGGGTTGGCGTAAGGAAAATATTACATTTACCTTGCCATCTTCGTCCTCAGCAAAGTAATCTTTTGACCCAACCATTGCTAAAATTTCTCCTGATTTTGGTCTTGTTACTAAAGCTGCGCCATTCCTTACATTTTGTTTTTTTAGTCTTGCTACTTCTGTGGCAACTGCGTTTTCTGCGAATTCTTGCAAATCTAAATCAAGAGTGGTTGTTACTCTTAGCCCTCCTTGCTCCACCACCAAATCCCCATATTTCTCAGCTAACAATTCTTTTATCCAAAGTGTAAAGTGTGGTGCTTTTAGTTTTTCTGGTTTGGCGAATTTTAATTCTTCACTTTTGGCTTTATCAGCCTCTTCTTGGGTAATGTAGCCGTCTTCTACCATTCTTTTGAGGACGAGTTCTTGCCTTACTTTGGCACGTTTTGGATCAGCTCCAAAAGGAGAGTATGCGGTTGGAGCAGCAGGGAGGCCGGCCAAAAGGCTGGCCTCAGCAAGGGTTAAGTCTTTAGCTCTTTTGCCAAAGTAGAGCTCACTTGCAGATTCAATTCCATAGGCAGTTGAACCATAGGGAATTTGGTTTAAATACATCTCAAGAATTTTGTCCTTTGGATACATTATCTCTACCAAGGTGGCGAGAACAAATTCTCTGATCTTTCTTTTAATTGTTCGTTCTGGAGTCAAAAGAGAATTTTTTACCAGTTGTTGCGTTAAAGTTGAACCACCTTCCAGTTTGTGTTTAAAGACAGTTTTGTAGAAAGCTCGGGCTATACCAGTGATTGAAAAGCCGTGGTGTTTATAGAATTCCCTATCTTCTATAGCAATGGTTGCATTTTTGACATAACTTGGCAGTTCATTTATGTCAACAGGCGTTCTTCTTTGATCAGCATATATCTCGTAGATTAATTTACCGTTTCTATCAAATATTTTGGTTGAAACAGGTAGGTTTCCTGAGGACAAATTTTTAGGAGAAGGCATATCATAAAAAAGCCAGGCCATAGAGGCGGTAAATATAAGAATGATTAAAAGGATAAGGATTCTTTTTGGCATAATTTGCTCTTTTTTGTTTTTTTGTGATAATGCAATTATACACGATGGAAGAGTTTTATCTTTCAAGACCATGGTGGAATTATCTTGAAAAGGGGGTAAGAGATTTACTTGAGGAATCTTTTATTCTTCTTGATGAGGCAGGACAAAGTAAAACCAGGTTTGCTGATTATTCTTTTATAGTTTTTCCTGCAGCAAAAGCTTATGAAGGTTTTTTAAAATTTGTATTTTTGGAAAAGGGTTTTATTACATCAGAAGATTATTATGGTTCTCATTTTAGGATAGGGAAAGCTCTTAATCCTCAACTTGAGAAGAAATATCGTTTAAAAGAAAGTGTTTATGACAGAATTGTTGACTCTTGTGGTGGCAAAGACTTGGCTGATTTACTTTGGGAGACTTGGAAATTATGTAGAAATTCGGTTTTTCATTGGTTTCCAAAAGAGAGCCGTTTTTTGACTTTAGATGAGGCAAGGGAAAGGCTTTTTATGATTACTAAGGCCATAGACGAGACTTGGCAAAGTTGTATAAAATAGATTGATGTCTAAAAACAAGAACGGCCAAAGTATTAATAGTTTGAAGAATGCTTGTTTATTGGCTACTTTTCTTTTGATAGTTTGGGGTTTTTATAGGCTCATTTTTAAATTACCTGAGGAGATTGAGGAAATATTTATCAAACCACTTGTTTGGCTTTTGCCTGTATTTTATTTTTTAAAAAAAGAAAAGGCTGGTATTTCCTCTTTGGGTTTTACTTTAAGGAATCTTTTCCCGGCAATTTATTATTCACTTGGTCTTGGCTTTATCTTTATTTTTGAAGCTCTTTTTATCAATTATCTTAAATATGGCAGTTTTAATTTTGCTGCTAATATTGGAGACAAGCCCTTTTTGACCTCACTTGGAATTTCTTTTGCAACTGCTTTTTCTGAAGAGGTTGCTTTTCGTGGTTATTTATTTAGTCGCACACTTGCTTCTTTGAAAAACGAGTTTTGGGCTAACATTTCAACTAGTTTGGTTTGGGCTTTGATTCATGTTCCAGTTGTTGTTTTTGTTTGGAAGCTTGATTTTTCGGCCTCAATTTTGTATTTAGCGCTCACAACCATTTTTGGAATTGGTTCAGCATTCGTTTTTGCTAGAACCAAAAACATTGTTTCCTCGATTCTTCTTCATGTTCTTTGGGAGTGGCCGATAGTTCTTTTTAGATAATTTGCTATAATTTATAGAGTGTTAAAAAAGTATTTATTTATTATTCTATTTTTGTTATTTGGATTTTTAGTACTTGTGATTTCTGTTTTAAGAAGCGCTTCTTTAAGGCATTCAGCAAACTTTAATACACCGTTCTCAAAAGGATATCTTCCTGAGGAGAAGCTATCTGTTGATTATTTTTTTGCTTCTGCAGGAAAGGTTTTGCCTGATAGCCCATTGTGGGGAATAAAGGTAGCCCGTGATAAGTTTTGGCTTTTTTTGACACCTGGTTTGACTCGTAAATCGGAGCTTAATTTGCTACTTTCTGACAAGAGATTGGTGGCAGCTAAGATCTTGATTGAAAAGGGTAAATATAGTTTAGCTTATGAAACAATACTTAAATCTCATAATTACTTTATTAATGCTATTAACTTAGAAGCAGAAGCTAGGAAAAGGGGAAATAATACTGATGAGTTGCTTTTGCTTTTGAACAAAGCTTCATTGGCCCACAAGGAGGTAATTGAAAATTTAAAATCGGTATTGCCGGACGAAATTTTTTCGAGACTTGTCTCGGTTATAAATGAGCTGGAAAGTTTTTATTATGAGTCATCAATTATTTTGAAAGATAAAAAATAATCTTATAGAAACTTTGATTTTATCGGATATATTGATCAATTTGAGTATTAATATTTGATTTTCAAATTCTGCTATTTTTTTCTTGTTGTTTTAATTTCCGCATTTTTCCTTTAAGCTTTTTAAAAAATTATTTTTTTTAGCTTTGTCTTGAGCTTGAATTGACTTTTTTTGACATATTTTTTGATAGTTGACAACTGTATTGGTAGTGATAAATTTACTCTTGTACACTACAATTAGTGTTTTTTGTTTTCAAGCGTGAAATGAATTTATTTTATGAAATGTCCTTTTTGCGGAGGAAAAGATCTGGAAGTTCTAGAATCTCGTTCTGTTGATGAAGATAATTCTATTAGGAGAAGAAGACAGTGTGTTTCTTGTAAGAGACGTTTTACAACTTACGAGAGAGTAAAAGATAAGCTTTTATGGGTAATCAAAAAGGACGGTAGAAGAGAACCTTTTATTAGAGAGAAGGTAAGAGGTGGAATATTAAGAGCAATAGAAAAAAGGCCGGTTTCTTTAGAATTGGTTGAGGATATTGTAAGCCAGGTGGAGAGAGATATATTAAAGGAAGAAAAAGAGGAGATAAGTTCAAGGGTAATTGGTCGTTTGGTCTTAAGGAGGCTTAAGAAAGTGGATAAAGTTGCCTGGCTAAGGTTTGCAAGTGTTTATCTTGAATTTGAAGATTTAAGTGATTTTGAGAAGGCTATTGAGAAGGAGATATAGATTATGAAAGCCAAAAATAAAACAAAAAAAGGAAAAATTAAATTGAATCGTTTCTATAATGACGATTTCTTAAATTTTAAGATGGAAAACAACAAGATCGTCCTTGATAGTTTATTTGCTCCTTCTTATGAGTCGATCATGTCTGAGATAGAAAAGAAGATTGGGAAAAGACCCACCCTTCCAAAAGATTTGCCTCAAGGGACTTGGAGTGAACAGGCGTTGAAGGTTTTGGAAGAAAGGTATCTTGTTAAAGATGAAGAAATGAGGGTGGTTGAAACGCCAGAAGAGATGCTTTGGAGGGTTGCTTGGGAGATAGCATCAGCTGAATCAAGATGGGGCAAGGATAGAAAATTAGTCAAAAAACAGGCGGAGGAATTTTATTTACTGATGTCTTCAAGAAAGTTTCTACCCAATTCTCCCACTTTAATGAATGCAGGAACAGGTAATATGCTTCAGTATTCAGCTTGTTTTGTTTTGCCAGTGGAAGACTCAATGGAGGGAATATTTGACGCTTTGAAATATCAAGCTTTGATTCATAAAACAGGTGGTGGTACGGGCTTTTCCTTTAGTCGTTTAAGACCAAAAGGGGCGATAGTGAGAACTTCAAAGGGTATTGCTTCTGGTCCTGTTTCTTTTATGCGTATTTTTGATGCTGCAACCAATGAAGTAAAGCAGGGTGGTAAAAGAAGGGGTGCCAATATGGGAATACTGCGTGTTGATCATCCTGATATTAAAGAATTTATTCATTGTAAAGAAGACGGTGGTATTACCAATTTCAACATTTCTGTTGCTATTACGAATGAATTTATGGAAGCATGGAGAAAAGGAGAGGATTATGATTTGATAGATCCAAAGACAGGTGCCAAGGCAGGTAGTCTTAATGCAAGAGAGGTTTTTGATGAAATTGCAGAGGCCGCTTGGAGGACAGGTGATCCTGGTCTTATATTTATTGATAAGATTAATGAAAGTAAGGCTAATCCAGTTCCTGCTCTTGGCCCAATTGAATCAACCAATCCCTGTGGCGAACAACCGCTTTATCCATTTGATGCCTGCAACTTGGGTAGCATTTTCTTGGGTTATTTTGTCAAAGATGGGAAGATTGATTGGGACGATCTTGAGAAAGTGGTTAAAACAGCGGTTCGTTTTTTGGATGATGTGATTGAGGTTAATCCTTATCCTTTGGAACAGATAAGAAAAATGGTTTTTAACACTCGACGCATTGGTTTGGGGGTTGGTGGTTGGGCTGATATGCTAATTGCTTTGGGTATTCCTTATGATAGTGAGGAAGCGGTTAGTCTGGCAAGGAAGGTTATGAGTTTTATAGAGGAGAAAGCTGTTGATGCCTCTCAGGAACTAGCAGAAGTAAGAGGGCCTTTTCCTCTTTGGCCAATTAGTATTTATAAAAACGACAAGCCTCGTCGCAATTCAACTGTAACAACAATTGCTCCAACGGGAACAATTTCTATTATTGCTGGCGCCTCATCTGGGGTCGAACCTCTTTTTGCCATAGCATATCAGCACATAGTTAAAGACAAGCATCTAAATAGGCAGCTGTCTTTTGTAAATCCATTTTTTGAAAAGATTCTTAAAGAGAGAGAGATTTGGAGCCAAGAATTGGTTGACAAGGTGGTTGAGAAAGGTGTGATAAGAGATATGGAAGAGATACCGCAAGATATAAGAGCGATTTTTGGAACTGCTCATGAAATAGATCCTGCCTGGCACATTAGAATGCAATCTGCTTTTCAGGAGTTCACAGAAAATGCGGTTTCAAAGACAATTAATCTTGAACACAGCGCCACGGTAGAGGATGTAAAAAATGCCTATATTCTAGCCTGGGAGCAGAACTGTAGAGGTATTACTGTTTTTAGAGATGGCAGTAAAGATGCGCAGGTTTTGAACGTTGGCTTAAACAAAAAAGATGAAAGCCAAAGCGAAAAAATAGAAGAGGGTGGCACAATTGTTGAGCGTCCTTTTGTAGCAAGAGGAGCTACTTATAAATTGGCGACTCCTGTGGGGACAGCTTTTATTACTATAAATGAAGATGATACTGGGCAGCCTCTTGAGCTTTTCATCAATGTTGGCAAGGCAGGAAGTGATATTACGGCAGTGGCAGAAGCACTAGGCAGAGTGATTTCTACAGCTTTAAGGTCAAGGGGAAGTCTTTCTCCAAAGGATAGGGCAGAAGAGATTGCAAGACAGCTTTCGGGAATTGGAGGCAGAAGGTCTGTTGGTTTTGGTCCTTCTAAGATTCGCTCTCTTCCTGATGCAGTGGCGGCAGCTTTATCAATTCATTTTGGTTTCAGAGTTAATGGTTATGCGAATCATATTGCTGGCGAAAAAAAATTAGAAAATGGGTTGGAATCTAATCATCATTCCAATGGTAAAGCTGAGGTTGTTGGGGCTTTGAACAGTCTGGAATTGGATGAAACAGCTTTTCAATCTGACCAATTTTTTTTATCAGAAAAGAATGCCATAGCTGATATCTGCCCATCTTGTGGTTCAAGTTCTTTTGTTTATGAGGAAGGTTGTTCTAAATGTTATGTTTGTGGATATTCTGAATGCTAGAGTTTAGTTTTCTTCATCATGATTTATACTAAGAAGGGTGATAGAGGCAAGACTTCTATAATAGGAAATAAGAGAATTTCTAAATCGGACGATTTATTTTGGGCTATAGGCGATCTAGATGAGCTTAACTCTCTTTTGGGTGTAATAATTTCCAAAACAAACAAAAAAAAGCTTATCATTCCTCTTAGGAAGATTCAAAGTAATATTTTTGTAATAGGTTCAATACTAGCTGGTTACAAGACTAATTTTCCAAGCAAGATGGTAAAAGAGATGGAAGCTGAAATAGATAAATTTGAATCAAAGTTGCCTGTTCAGACTAATTTTATCTTCCCTGGTGGAATCTTTGAAGCATCGATGCTTTTCTTTGCAAGGTCAGTTGCAAGGAGAGCAGAAAGAAGAGTAGTTGTCTTAAAAACAAGATTAGGAACTAATTTAGATGATATTTTAATTTACCTAAATCGTCTTTCTGATTACCTGTTTATTTTAGCTAGATGGTTGAATTTTAAAGCTGGCAAAAAAGAGGATTTCTGGAAGATTTAATTTGATTTTACCTTCTTTTATTATTTCTGTTAGAATGAATAGATATGGCCACACCCCTTGAAAAGGAACCAATTTTATCTCCTGGAGAACAGGATATTGTTGTAAGACCAGAGACTCTTTCTGAAAAAATAGAAAAAATTGCTCCGGGTGTGCAGGTTACTCAAACTCAGTTTAAGAGTCAGGTAACTGATAGTCAGGGTATGCCTTTGATTAGTACTCCTGAGACTAAAGAAGTGGTTGTTGAATTACCAAGGAGTGAGGATGTTTTGGTTCAGGAGAGTAAGGGTGATATAGACGATTCCAAAACATGGTTGGCTAAATTCTTTTTAAGGCTGATAGAAAAGGCTAGACATTTTGGTTGGCAGGTAGTAAGTTTGGCTAAAACAAAGATTGGAGGTGGAGTTAATGCCTGATATTAATACCATTCTTTTCTTTATTGTTATTTTTCTTTTTGCAACCTTTTTATTGACCGGATTTGGTTTTGTTGTTTTTACCCTTTTTAGGTGGCGGGGAAGGGAAAAAGATTCTATAGATTCAGTTCTTCTTCGTGTTTTAGTGCCGCGTTCAAATGAAGTCAAGATAGATGCTATGGAGCAGGTTTTTGCCTCATTATTTTCTATTAAGAAAGGCGGTTGGAAGCAGAAGTTTTCTTTTCAACCCTCGATTAGTTTTGAAATTGTTGCTCGTGAGGGTTCGATTAATTTTTATGTTTGGTGTCCGACTAAATTTAAGGATATGGTGGAAAAACAGATTAATGGTGCCTATCCTGATGCAGAAATTGTAGAGGTTCCAGAATATAATATTTTTACTGAGGATGGGAAGGTTGCTTACAAATCTTTCCAGTTAAGAGCTGAGAATTATAAACCTATTAAGACTTTTAAAGATTTGCCCGTTGATCCTTTATCTTCCATTACTTCTGTTTTAGCTAAAATGGGTGAAAATGAGGCAGCGGCGATTCAAATTTTGATTTCTCCTGCTGAGTCAAAGTGGCAAAAAGATGGCTCCAGTTTTATTTCTGAAACAAAAAAAAGAGAGTCTGATCCGGAAAAGGCTAAGTTTAGTGTTTCAGGAAAGGCTCTTGAAGCAGTTGAAAATAAAATTAGCAAGCCTGGTTTTGAGGTATCAATAAGAGCAGTGGTTGTTTCTCCTACTTCTGAGCTTGCTAAGACTCATTTAGGAAATATTAGTGCTACTTTTGAGCAATTCTCGAGTGAATTTAATGGTTTTAAATCAAGAAAGATTCGCCATAAAGCCTCTTTTATGGAAGATTTTCTTTATAGGTATCAGCCTATGTTTCATTTTTGGGGTAATCGCCCTTCCATTTTGAATTCTGAGGAGTTGGCGACTATTTTCCATTTTCCTAACAGAAGTATTACCACGCCCAATATTCAGTGGTTGAATGCAAAAAGGGCGCCTGCTCCGAGTCAGGTTCCAGAGGAAGGTTTGTTTTTGGGTATGAGTGTTTTTAGAGGTATTAAAAGGAGGGTTTGTATTTCTGATGATGACAGGAGAAGACACATTTACATAATTGGTGCGACAGGAACAGGGAAGTCGGAGCTGTTAAAACAAATGATGCTTCAGGATATAAAGGAGGGAAAGGGAATTTGTTTTATTGATCCTCATGATACAGTTCGCCAACTTTTACCATTGATTCCTCCAGAAAGAGTAGAAGATGTTATTTACTTTAATCCTGCAGATACTGAACGGCCGATGGGACTAAATCTTCTTGAGGCGAAAACAGAGGATCAGAAGCATTTTGTAGCCACCTCTGTTATTAACTTAATGTACAAGCTTTTTGATCCTTATAAAACCGGTATTGTTGGTCCTAGATTTGAGCATGGTGTTAGAAATGCGATGCTAACGGCAATGGCTGAGGAGGGAAACACATTTATTGAAGTTGTGCGTATTATGACTGACTCTCGTTTTGTTCAGGAGCTTTTACCAAAGGTTACAGATCCAATGGTAAGAAGGTATTGGACTGATCAGATTGCTCAAACTGCTGATTTTCATAAGTCTGAGGTTTTGGACTATACGGTCTCAAAGTTTGGTCGTTTTGTTACAAACAGGATGATGAGAAATATTATTGGCCAGTCGAAATCTTCTTTTTCTTTTCGTGAAGTAATGGATCAAGGAAAGATTTTACTTATTGATTTGGCCAAAGGAGAATTGGGTGAGGAGAACTCTAGTTTCTTAGGGCTAATTTTGGTGCCGAGAATCTTAATGGCGGCAATGAGTAGGCAAGATACTCCAGAGGATCAAAGGCGTGATTTTTATCTTTATGTTGACGAGTTTCAAAATTTTGCCACACCTGATTTTGCTGTAATTTTGTCTGAAGCAAGAAAGTACAGGCTTAATCTTTGTGTGGCTAATCAGTTTATTGGACAAATGGAAGAGGAAGTTAAAAATGCTGTTTTTGGGAATGTTGGGACAAAGATTTCCTTCCGTGTGGGTGTGACTGATGCTTCATATCTTGCTCGTGAATTTGCACCAGTATTTTCTGAGGAGGATCTTTTGAATATTGAGCGATTTAATGCTTTTGTTAAAACCATTGTTCACAACGAACCAGTACCACCATTTTCAATTGATACCACAAAAGATATGGCTGAGATTAAGAAACAGGAAAACCCCAGGGTGGCCCAAATTATTAAGGAAATGAGCAGACTTAAATATGGTCGTGATGTAAGAGAAGTTGAAGCTGAGATTGCAAGAAGAGCGAGGCTTTAGAATCTTAGGACAAGGTCGGTCCCTGTCCAGCTTGTGTTTGCCTCTTTGGCTTTGGGAAGCTATAATAAATACTACTTGTTAATCTGGAGCCGTCGTTCAATGGCAGGACACGACTCTTATAAAGTCGACACGGGGGTTCGATTCCCTCCGGCTCCACCCATATTTAGCTGGTTATCCTTTTGCATTTACCTCTTATTCTAATTTTATAGTTTTTTAGTTTTTGAGATTAGATTAAGGATTTTTTAAATCAATTTATGGTTTAATTGTTCTTTATTGCACAATACCGCAATTTTGTTTTGGCAAAACTGGGTAGTTAAAGCTCAAAGTTGGCCGTTGATTGTATTTTTATCATCTCTACTCTCGTAAAATAATAAGGAGAGGTATAAAACATCGCATACACTATAATTTGCTTTATTTATCTTGATTTGTTTATACTTTTGAATGTAGGTGTCTCATTTAATATAGCGATGCAAAATTGGGAAATAGCGTTGAACAAGTTTCTAAAATCGTGGAGGAATAAAAAAGAGGTTGTTGGGGCCCTTGTTTGTGGTAGTTTTGTAGTTGGTAACCCAACAAAACATTCTGATATTGATTTGCATATTGTTCTTAAAGATGGAACTAAATGGCGAGAGCGAGGCAATAAAATTGTTGACGGTTTTCTTATAGAGTATTTTGTTAATCCACCAGAGCAAATTATTCAATATTTCAAGGAGGATTATGAAGAAAAAGTTCAAATGGCTGTTATCCAATTCTTAACTGGCAAAATACTTTTTGATGATGGGACAATTAATAAACTCAAACAAGAAGCGAAAAAATGGTATGGCAAAAAATTTTCAAAGCAGTCAAGAGTGGTTCAAGAATTAAACAAATATGCCATTTGGGATATGTTAGACAATTTGCAGGATGCCTATGAAGAAGAAGCTCCACATTTTTGGTTTATTTACCATAATATGTTGAACAAACTGATTCAACAATATTGCAAGTTTGTTCGTTATCCAATAATCAAAGAGCATAAGGCTTTGGAAATTTTTACAGAAAAGAAAGTGAGAGATAAGTACTTGCTTCCTGTTTTTCCAGATAAATTGTTTCAAGATATGATTAAGAAGGCTCTAATTGAGAATGATAAAAAACAAGCACTTAAGCTTTATGAAAGATTAACAAACCATGTTCTTGAAAAGATGTCGGGATTTGGGGTGGACGGGTGGAAGGTCAGGAGTCCAGTATCTTATTAATGGCTTTCGGAAAAATTTTTTGCTTTAATGAAATTTATCAGAATTTTCTCAACCAAATTGCAAAAACTTGTTTTTGGCCGTGATTTTGCTAGATTTAGCTTTGATTTATGTTTATATTCACTACTCTCTTCTAAGAGGTTTTGAGTTATTTCGAGGAAGTCTGTATTTGATGTTTTTATAGCTCTTCTAGCTCCTGCTTATTTCCCGGCTCTTTTATTCCTGCAAGCTCAAGATAGCTTTCTGTGGTTGAAAGTCTTTTATGACCGGCGATTTGAGAAAGCAAGACCAGATTAACTCCAGCCTTTAGATTTTCAACTATAAAGGTGGTGCGCAGATCGTTTATGGTATAACTTGGCATTTCTGCTTTTTGTATATACCTATTAATAGTTGATCTGATATTTCTTATTGCTAAGGGTTTGCCATTCTTGCTGATGAAGAAATATGGTGAATCAGCTTTTGGCCTTTCTTTTTTAAGATAATTGTCAAGAGCCTCTTTTGCTCTTTTATTAAGAGGAATTGTTCTTTCAGGCTGGCTTGCATAAGCTTCGACTTTAATTTCGTCATCCTTTACGTTGGCAAGTTTCAAGTTTGCTACTTCTGAAATTCTCAAACCTGTTTGTAAAATTAATTCCACAATGGCTGCTGTTCTTATATCGTCTCTTACGGTATCTCTAAGAGCGCGATATTCAAGTTTGGAAAGGAATTTGGGTTTTGAAGGCTCCATCTTGGGGTGAGCTACTTCTTGGGCTGGGTTGGTTGAGATGTGGCCTTGTTCGACTAGAAATTTAAAGAAAGTTTTTATCGCATTTAGTTTTCTTGAAACCGTTTTAGCTGTGTATTTATCAGCAAGTAGTAGATCTCGGTAAGCAGCAATCAAATCACTTCCTATTGATTGTGGATATGGTTTTTGTTTTTTTTCGGCAAAATCCACGAACTGCTCGAGGTCGGCCCGATAGGCTATAATAGTAGAAGGGGAACGACCTTTATCACTTAAGCTTTTTATGAATTCTGGGAGCAGATTTTTGATTAAAATTTGATCAGTCATGTTTTTTTGGCAGAAGATTAACAACTATATGATACCACTTTTAGAAATAATATCAATATTTTTAAAATAACTATGGGTCTAAGATTTTCTAGTCTGGAGATAGATGAGAGAGGTGGAAGGAGGTCGGCCTTTGTGCCAAAACTGATTACCATTGGACTTCTGATTTTATCCATTTTGATTATTGGGGCTTTCTTTAGGAATTTTTCAAAGCTGAAAAAGGCTAAAGAAAAGATTGCTGAGAAAGAGAGGGAAATTAATGATTTGAAAAAGAAGAATGAAGAAATTAAAAATAGGCTTAAAGAAATTAGCTCTGACTCTTATATTGAAAAACAACTAAGGGATAGTTTAGGGATGTCGAAGGAGGGCGAGAAAGTGGTTGTTTTACCTGATGAGGAAACTCTTAAGAGTTTTGTTCCCAATATTTATACAAAAGAAGAGGTAACAGAGCAAACAAATTGGAAAAAGTGGCTTGATTTTTTTGGGTTTTAGTCTTGTGTTGCGGGGCTGGGGATCGAACCCAGTCTGGAAGATTATGAGCCTTCCGTGCAGCCGTACACTACCCCGCATGAGACTGACATCACAGATTATAGCAACAATTGGCGGATAGTTCAATGAAAGGAAGAAGAAACCGGATATCTGCTTTCAGCTCTCTGCTATCAGCTGTAGAGATTGGTCGAAGTTGGTCCCCGCCTACAGAGGGGTTGGTCGAGGCTTTTTCAAAGGACACCTTAAGGGTGTCTTAGGTTGACACCTTCCGTAAAAATAGCTTGACACCTAACAGATCTAAGTCAAAAGTCAAAAGGCAAAATTCAAAAATACAATTCAAAATTTAAAATTATTTAATTATCTAAGAAAACTTTTGACTTTTAATTTGTAATTTTGACTTTTGACTTTTGACTTTTGAATTATTTTCCCATAATTCATACCCCTTAATTCATTATTCGTAAATCTTAAATCATAAATCATAAATCTTAATTCTTTTTCCCCTTACTACTTTCTACATTCTACTTGCTGTTGTTGTTTTATTTTTCGCTTGTAAATTGATAAAATATATGTAGGCCAGGGTAGCTCAGTGGTTAGAGCAGCGCATTCATAACGCGAAGATCGTGGGTTCGAATCCCACCCCTGGCACTAGTTATTGTTAGAGCTGCTCAGGTAATTAAATGGGTTCTATCGAATCATTAGTTAGACATGTTCGCCGCGAAAGAGGTGAGAGGAGTGAATCGAAAGTTTTATCTGCTATTTCTCTTCTTCTTAGTTATGGTGCAATAGATGGTTTTGAGAGAAACCAAGATCTCGATAGGAAAGGGATTGATTTTCTGGTAAGAGTGGGCTCTAAGAATTACAAACTGTCGGTTAAGAGCTCTATGGGGGGTGTAATGTGGGAACTGGACAAGCATCCAGAGCGACATCGACATGGTGATATTATTTTTATTGTCCCTAGAAGGGAAGAAACGACCCAAGAAATGGCAGAAAGAATTATTAGCCTCATTGATGGCTTTGAAGAAAGGATGCACAATAAATAAACTATTTTATTTAGCTTCAATTAGGAGTATCATAAGATTATGAAAAAGAGAGTTTTTTCTGGTTCAAGGCCCACAGGCTATCTTCATCTTGGCAATTATTTGGGTGGGGTAAAAGGATATTTGGAGCTTGCCCAAAGGGAGGATTTGGAAACTATTTATATGGTGATGGATTTGCATGCAATTACCACACCTTTTAATAAAGAAGCGCTTTCTGAAAATACTAGGAATGTGATTATTGATTATCTGGCTTGTGGTCTTGATCCTAAAAAATCAATAGTTACCGTTCAATCTTTTGTTCCTGAGCATACTTATTTGGCTCATTTAATTTCCTCGACGGTTACGGTGGCAAGAATGCTTCATTTGCCCACCTACAAAGAGAAGGTGAAACAGTATCCTCAAGATGTAACTATGGCGCTTTTAAACTATCCGGTTTTAATGGCTGCTGATATTTTGGCCTATAAGGCGGAATTGGTACCGGTTGGGATAGACCAGGAGCCTCATATTGAAGTTGCACGAGAGATTGCGCGCAAAATGAATGAAAAGTATGGCACAGATTTTCCTGAGCCAAAAAGATTTGCAACAGAAGGTGAATATATTCCCTCTTTAACTGGTGAGGGCAAAATGAGCAAGAGTGTGGAAGGGAGTTATATCGGTTTGACCGATTCTCTTGAAGAGATTAAATCAAAATTAGCTAAAGTACCAACAGATAGCGGCAGTGGTAAGGAAATTCCCAAGGAAGGAGGAGTAGCCTCACTTTTAAAGTTTGTTGAAATCTTTTTAGGAAAAGAAAAGAGAAAAGAATACGAGTCTTCTTATTTATCTTCTGGAATTCGATACCAAGAACTAAAAACAACGCTAGCTGAAGCCATTTACTCTGATCTTTTGCCAATTCAGGAAAAAAGAAGAAAGATTGAGAAAGAAAAGGGTTATGTGGAGGACGTTATTATTGATGGAGCTAAAAAAGCAAGAAAGATCGCATCCGAAGTACTTGAAGAGGTTAAAGAGAAAATGGGGTTTATGATTTTAAAATAAGATGAAAACTGTTTCTTTTGAAGAATTTTCAAAAGTTGACATTAGAATAGGGACCGTTGTTAGGGCAGAGGTGCCTAAGTGGAGCCATTGGGTGATGAAATTGATAGTTGATTTTGGACCTGAAATTGGGGAAAGAACAATTTTTGCTGGCATTATGCATTTTTTTAAAGCTGAAGACCTTATTGGTAAGCAATTTCCATTTGTGGTTAATTTAGAACCCAAAAAGATTGGTCCTGAAGGTGATTTTTCCCAAGGAATGTTGCTTGCCGCATCGCCAGTTTTAAATAAGCCAGTTGTTATTAATGATGAAGAAATAACTGAAGAGCCTGTTTTGTTCACTCTTTCAAAAAAGGTTCCAAATGGCACTAAAGTGCGTTGATGGGCAGATTTTTAATATTCTCTAGATTTGTAGTATAATGCCTCTCGTATGATAAAAAAGAAAGGTAAAATGCCTGTTGTGAGGAAACGTATTGAATTTAATATAAAAATAAATCTTTGGAAGGTGTTTTTGTTTTTTTTGTTCCTGGTTTTCTTTTTTCCCTTTTTAGTTAGTATTTTTGATCTTCAGAAGACTGAGAAAAATATTGATATTTCCCAGGCGCTGATAGATATAAAGGAAGGTAGGGTAAAGGAAGTATTAGTTGAGAACGAGAGATTAATTATTAATTATGAAGATGGGTCTTCGAGAATTTCTATTAAGGAGGCAAATGAAAGTTTTTCTGATCTTCTTTCCAAGGAAGGGATTGAACCTTCAAAGGTAAACTATAAAGTGATTGATCAAACTTGGTCTAAAGGTTTGGCTGAAATTTTGGCAGCCATAATACCGGTTGTTCTTTTTGCAGCGGTCTTTCTTTTTATAATCAGAGCCCAAAACAGGGCAGCAGGTGATATTTTTTCCTTTGGTAAGTCTCGCGCTAAGCTTTTTGCTAAAGGTAAACAAAGTGTTACTTTTTCTGATGTAGCTGGGGTTGATGATGCCAAGAAAGAGCTTGAGGAAGTTGTTGATTTTTTGAAAAACCCAGCTAAATATCGCCGGATCGGGGCAAGAACACCCAAGGGGGTTTTGCTTTTCGGTCCTTCAGGGGTTGGTAAAACTTTACTTGCTAAGGCTGTTGCTGGAGAAGCCGATGTTCCGTTCTTTTCAATGGCCGGGTCTGAATTCATGGAAATGTTGGTTGGAGTTGGTGCTTCGCGTGTTCGCGATCTTTTTGCTCAGGCTAAGGCTGCAGCACCGTCAATTATATTTATTGATGAGATTGATGCTATTGGCCGACAGAGAGGGAGAGGTTTTATTGGTGGTCATGATGAGAGGGAACAAACTTTAAATCAGATTTTGGTTGAAATGGATGGTTTTACTCCAAATGATAATGTGGTTGTAATTGCGGCAACAAACAGAGGTGATTTGCTTGACCCAGCTCTTCTTCGTCCAGGTCGTTTTGACAGAAGAGTGGTTTTGGATATGCCTGATAAGGAGGGAAGGGAGGCAATTTTGAAGATTCATGCACGAGGTAAGAAGTTTGCCACAAAAGTTGATTGGGGAAAAATTGCTGATAGGACTGTTGGTTTTTCTGGAGCTGACCTTGAGAATATGTTAAATGAGGCAGCAATTTTGGCGGCTAGGGCCAACAAAAGGGGAATTGAAATTGAAGATTTGGAGGAGGCTGCAACAAAAGTAAAACTTGGGCCTGCAAAGAGGAAAATACAAAGTGAGGAAGACAAGAAAATTACCGCCTATCATGAAGCAGGGCATGCAATAGTTACTCACTTTTTACCCAACATGGACCCTGTTGAGCGAATCTCAATAGTTGCTCGTGGTATGAGCCTGGGCCACACACTTATCCCACCTGCTGCTGACAGAACTCATGAGACAAGATCAAGAATATTAAGCCAGATTACTGCCATGCTTGGCGGTAGGGCAGCTGAAGAAGTTGTTTTCAATGAGATGACATCTGGTGCTTCAAATGATATTGATAAGGCAACAAGTTTGGCAAGGGCAATGGTGGTTGAATTTGGAATGAGTGACTTGGGTCCTATTAATCTTGGTCCTCAATATGATGTTGATGAATTTGGCAAAACTCAGTGGTATGAACCTTCAAGTATTTCCCCTGCTATGCAGGAGAAGGTTGATTTTGAGATTAAGAAGATTGTTGATTCTTGTTATAAAGAAGCCTTGAGGATTGTTAAAGAGAATAGGAAAAAGTTAGATTTAGTTGTCAAAGAGCTTCTCAAGAAAGAAACATTAACTCGAGACGAATTTGAGTCTTTAGTTTTGAAAAAATAGGTCTTTATGTCCTCAAAATTAGTGCTTATTGATGGCCATGCAATTTTGCATCGTGCATACCACGCTCTTCCTCCTTTGACCTCAAGAGTGGGCCAGGTTAATGCGGTTTATGGTTTTACCTCAATGCTTCTTAGAATTATTAATGATTTAAAACCAGTTTATTTGGCAGTTTGTCTTGATAGGAAGGAGAAGACTTTTAGGCAGGAAATGTTTGAAGCATATCAAGCCCAAAGACCTGAAACTGATAAGGAATTAATTAACCAAGTTGAACTTGCCAAAGAGGTAATTGAGGCTTTTGGAATAAAGATCTTTTCTGTGGCTGGATTTGAGGCAGATGATGTGATTGGTACTTTGGCGAGGAAAGCGGAAAAGAACCCTAGTATTGATGAAGTAATTATAGTCACCGGAGATAGGGATATATTGCAGCTGGTTTCAGATAAAACGAAGGTGTTTATTCTGGTTAAAGGGATTAGCGAAGGCAAGATTTTAGATAAAGAAGGAGTAAAAGAAAAAATGGGTGTTTTGCCTCAGTTTATAGTTGATTATAAAGCTTTAGTTGGAGACTCATCGGATAATTATCAAGGAGTTGTTGGTATCGGCCCAAAAACAGCAATAAAGTTAATTGAAGAGTTTGGCGGTTTTAAAGAAATTTACGAAAATATTGATCATTTAACCCCAAAGACAAGAGAGATTCTCTTAAAAGGGAAAGAATCTGGCGAGCTTTCTTACAAGTTGGCAAGGATTAGAACTGATGTGCCGCTTGAGGTTGATTTTGAGCAGTTAAAGAATTGGCAAGTTGATAGCCCTTCAGTTTTGGATATTTTTGAGAAATTTGGTTTTAAAAGTCTTGCAAAAAGGGTAAAGGATTTGGGTAAGGTCTTGGTCTCAGAGAATCAGGGAAGTCTTTTTTAGCATCTTGTAGCTAGTAGCATGTAGCATGGAAAAGATAAAGAACTTTACGGACCTGAATGCATGGAAGTGTGCTCACCAGTTGGTGCTTAAAGTTTATAGCTTAGTCAAAAAATTTCCTAATAGAGAGCAATTTATCTTGACCAGTCAGATCCTGCGAGCTGTTATTTCGGTTACTAGCAATCTTGCTGAAGGTTTTGGCCGGCGGGGGGTTAAAGAAAAGATCCAGTTTTATTTTTTGGCTCAATCTTCTTTGACTGAGGTTCAGAATCAACTTATAATTGCAAGAGACGTTGGCTACATTCACGCCAGAGAATTCAGTGTAATTTGGGAGGATGTTGTTTTAACGCATAAACTTATTAGTGGTTTAATAAAAAGTTTAGAGAAGAAGAAAACCTAGCTACAAGCTACATTCTACTTGATACATGTTTATGAAAGTGGCTTTAGTACATGATTACATTAAAGAGTTTGGGGGGGCAGAAAGGGTTTTAAAGACCCTTACTGAGATTTTTCCTGAGGCCCCAATCTATACCGCCTTTTGTTTTAAGGGTTCAACGGCTCAAAGAGAGTTTGCAGATAAAAATATAAGGGAAAGCTTTCTTGCCCCAATTCTTAAAATTGGCAATCTTTACAGTCCTCTTCGTTTTTTGATCCCCTTGATTTGGGGAAGTTTTGATTTATCAGATTATGATTTAGTTATAACATCTGCCAGTTGGTATGTAACAAGAGGTTTTAAAGTTGGCAAGAAAACTAAAGTTGTTTGCTATTGCCACACTCCACCTCGCTGGCTTTATGGGTATGAAACATCGGTTGGTTTTACTCGTTATCTGCCAGTCAAAATTTATGCTGCTATAGTTGGACATTTTATAAGAATGTATGATTTTGTTTCGGCACAAAAACCAAAAGATGTTTTAAAATTCAAAACTCCATTTTTTAAAGTCCACTCTGGTGTTGGCTTATTTATTGCCAATTCAAAGAATGTTGCTGAAAGAATCAAAAAATTTTATCGTAGAGACTCTGTGATTATTTATCCTCCAGTTGATGTCAAAAGAATAGTAGAAGCTACCAAGAATGTTAAAAGAAAGGAAAAATATTTTTTGATTGTGTCTCGCCTTGTTGGAGCAAAAGGCTTAGAGGAAGCAGCAAGAGCCTTTAAGAAACAGTTTAGATATAAACTTAAGATAGTAGGGGAATCGGCTGGTTATTCTGAAGTTGCCAACAGGTTAAAGAAAATCTCTGGCGGGAATATTGAGCTTCTTGGTAGAGTTTCAGATAGAGAACTTTATGTTTTATATGCAAAAGCAAAAGGTTTTATTGCCTTGGCACGTGATGAGGATTTTGGGATGACGGTGGTTGAGGCTCAAGCTGCAGGAACTCCGATTATTGCTTTTAATGGGGGTGGTTTTAGAGAATCTGTGATCGATGGCAAGACTGGGATTTTAATAAACGAAGTTTCTGAAGATGTAATTGGTGGGGCAATAAGAAAACTGGAGAAGATTAAATGGAATAAAGGCAACCTGCAGAAAAATGCAATGAGATTTTCAAAAGAGAGTTTTATGAGGAAAATTAGAAAGGTTTTGAAGGAAAAAGTAAATAGTAGCAAAGTAGTAAGTATTAAGTAGTAAGGGGAAGTGTAACATTAGCTGTGTTTCAATATCCATTTTTTCTTCCTCTTTCTGCATACTTCATACTACTAGTTTATGATTCTCTTTGCTGCTGTATAATGTTGTTATGCCGGAACTTCCTGAAGTAGAAGCAGTCAGAAGCCAGCTTGAGAGTTTTCTTAAGGGACATAAAATTATTGATGTCTTAATAGAGAATAGTAAGTCTTTTGTAGGAGATAAGAAAGATGTAATAGGAGCTAAATTTTTATCGTTCAGACGTTTTGGTAAGGTTTTGGTGCTTGATCTTGATAATGGTTTTTCTATCTTGGTGCACCTTAAGCTTACTGGCCAGCTTGTTTACAGAGGCCCTAATCTTAAAAATCCTCCTCAACTTTCATCTAAGGTTGTTGGAGGGCTTCCAAGCAAATACACTCGGGTTATCTTTAAACTTGATAGAGGTGGTGTGCTTTATTTTAATGACTTGAGGATTTTTGGTTGGATTAAAATAGTTGAAAATAAAGAAGTGGAAAGTCAGAAAATGCTTGACAATCTTGGTTATGAGCCGCCGGTGCTAAAAAAACAAAAACTGCCCATCTTGACTCTTGAGAAATTTAAAGAGATTGTTAACAAAACCAAAAGGCCGATTAAGATTGTTATTATGGATCAGTCAAAGATTGCTGGAGTGGGTAATATTTATGCCAATGATGCTTTGTGGCTTGCGGAAATTAATCCCAAAAGGGCTGCTAAGGACTTGAGTGAAATTGAACAGAAAAAGCTATACAATTCTATAATAAAAGTCCTTGAAGATGGGATAAAAAGAGGTGGCTCAAGTGAGAATACTTTTGTAAATCCCGATGGTTCAGAAGGGAATTACCAGAATTTTACTTTGGTTTATGGAAGAGATGGGCAAAAGTGTAAAAGATGTTCTACTTTGATTAAAAAGATTCAACTTGGAGGAAGAGGGACCTATTTTTGTCCTAATTGCCAAAGTTGAATTTTGTAAAATTTTTAATCTTTAATTTATAGACAATGGAAGAAATATTTTTTTCAATAGTAGTACCAACTCTTAACGAGGCGAAGTATTTGCCCAAGCTTTTATCTGATTTAGCAAAACAATCTTATAGAGGTTTTGAAGTAATTGTTGTGGATGGAAATTCTGAAGATAAGACTGTTGAGATCGCCAAATCATATAAGAGTAGGTTTTTGTCTTTTGAAATTATTAAAAGTTCGAAGAGAAATGTCTCTTTTCAGAGAAATCTGGGAGGTAAAAAAGCAAGAGGGAAATTTATTATTTTCATGGATGCTGATAATCGTTTACCTGTTTCTTTTCTAAAAGGGTTGTTTCTACAGGTTTATAAGAAAGAAGTTGATTGTTTTACTACTTATTGTCTGCCTGATAGTAAAAATTCTTTCGATGAGGTTTTGGTAAAGATTATAAACCTGTCTCTTAGGGTGGGAGCTCAAGTTAACAAACCTCTAGCCTTAGGTGCTATGATTGGTGTTAGAAGAGATGTTTTTAAAAAGTATGGAGGTTTTGATGAGAAGATTGCTTTTGGGGAGGATGTGGAGTATGTAAGGAGATTGTTTAAGAAAGGAACTAATTTTTGTGTGTTTAAGAAACCAAAATATATTGTGTCCTTTAGGCATTATCAAAGGGATGGAAGAGTCGCTTATTTAGTTAAGGTAGCCAGGCTTCATTTAAAGAGGGTTATAGGTTTTGAGATAGATCAACCTAATGAATACCCAATGGGTGGTTATTTTGGTGATGCAAGAAAAAAATAAATAATGTTTATGAGTACAATAGCAAATATTCTCTTATTACATTTAAAAAATACTCTAAAGCTTTTAAGAAAAAGGTATAGGTGGTTGATAGCAATTTTAATTTTTCTAGTTTTAGGATATTTAAGTGGTTTTGGTACTGGTTGGTGGTGGTCTCATGGTAGATTGTCTCGTTTTCCACAGGTTGGTTTTAACAGTCGGCTTCTTATTTTATCCCCACATCCTGATGATGAAGTGCTAATAGCAGGAGGCTTAATACAAAGAGTATTAAAAGAAGGTGGACAGGTAAAAATTGTATATCTGACCACTGGTGATTCAAGTATTAACAGTGTGATCAAGATTGATAAGAATGTAAAGCTTTCTCCTGGTGAGTTTGTTAAGTTAGCTAACATTTGTCATGACGAGGCTATAAAAGCAACTAAAGTTTTAGGTCTAAATAATAACAATTTGTATTTTTTGGGTTTTCCTGATCAGGGCTTGAGGGAGATTATTGCAAGGGAAAACGGTGATCCGCGTGGGCCTGTAGTTTCAAGGACAACCAAGCTTGACCACGTTGCTTATAGTTGGGCTTATAAGGATGGACAAGATTATTATTTTGATAATTTGATGAATGACCTTTTGGAAATTGTGAATAGCTATAAACCTAATGTGGTTATTACAACCCATCTTGCTGACAGCCATCCAGACCATAAGGCTGCAGCTGAGATAGCTGAAATGTTAAAAAATGAAGTTGGTTTTGGATTTGATTTATACTTTGCCCTTGTTCATTATCGAGATTATCCATCTCTTGGTTTTATTTACCTTCCTAAGAAGCTTTTTAGTGACAGATGGTTTAGCTTCGAACTGAGAGATTATGAAATTGATATAAAGAAAAAGTCTTTGGATGAATATTCATCACAAGTTAAAGGTGTTGAGAAGGTTTGGTATTTGCGTTTTGTCTCTTCAAATGAGATCTTTGAAATTTAGACTTGTCTTTTCTGTAATATGATATCTTTATAATTCCATGATAGAAAGAATAGACTTATTGGGTTTTAGAAATTTTAGATCTAAGAGTATAGGTTTTTCGTCTTATACTACAGTGATTTTTGGTCCAAATGCTTCTGGAAAAACCAACATACTTGAGGCCGTTTTTCTTATTGCAACCGGAAAAAGTTTTAAAGCAAAGATTGAAGAGGATATGATTAACCATGATCTTGAAATAGCTAGGGTTTCAGCAATTGTTTCTGACAATATTAATCAAGACGATTCTAAAGAAACAAAGCTTGAGGTGGTTTTAACCAGGGGAGAAATGTTTCTAAACAATTCTTCTTTTCAGAAGATTCCCAGAAAAAAGCTTTTGGTTAATGGAGTACCCCGGCGCTTAATTGATTTTGCTGGCAATCTGAAGGTAGTTCTTTTTGCACCCCAAGATCTTGATTTGGTAACCCAGTCTCCGGCCTTGCGGCGTAAGTTTTTAGATTATGTGCTATCTCAGGTTGATAGGGAATACCGCCGGTCTGTTCTTTCCTATGAGAAGGGTTTAAGGCAAAGAAACAAACTTCTTTTGAAAATTCGCGAAGAAGGTCTTTCGCGTAGCCAGCTTTTATTTTGGGATAAGCTTTTGATTAAAAATGGTGATTATATTTCAAGAGCAAGGGAGGAATTTATCTCTTTTGTTAATAATGCTAAATTTGAAGAGCCTCTTTCTGATTTTGAGATAGAGTATGATAAAAGCGCTATAAGCGAGGCTCGTCTTGAAGAATATGCTCAAGAAGAAATAGCTTCAGCAACTACTTTGGTTGGGCCGCATCGCGACGATTTTATTTTTAAAAGCAAATCAAAAAAGAATCGTGATTTGGCTTTTTTTGGAAGCCGGGGGGAGCAGAGAATGGCAGTTTTATGGCTTAAGATTGCCGAATCATATTTTATTGAAAGTAAGACTAAAGAAAAGCCAGTTTTCCTTTTAGATGATATCTTTTCTGAACTTGATCACAAAAATAGATTAATTGTTTTTGATTTCTTAAAAAGGGAAGATGTTTATTCTCAAATCAAAATCGGTCAGTCAATAATTACAACAGCAGATGAACATTATTTGGAAGAATTTGGTGATGTGGCAAAAGTGAGTATTTAGGTTATAATTATTTTATGTCTGAGAGAGGTAGAAGGGAAAAATTTGTTCCTGGAATTGAATATTACAACCCCTATCGGCCTCCTGGTAAACCTCCAGATGGTTTTGATTGGAAATGTAGTGAACGTCATGTTGATAAGGGTTATCCTTTAAAATGGAGATTGGTAAGTAAGGCAGAAAGCGAACAACCTCCAAGTATAGATGAATTGGCTCCTTTGGGGGCAGAAGAGCCTTTGAGCAAAGAACCTCCAAGAAGTTTTGGTGGTGTAACCCCACAGCAATTAGAAGAGAGTAAAAAAAGAAGAGGTCCTATGACTCATGCAGCCCATGTAGCCGAGGCTTTTGAAGATAAAGAAGATTAACTCCTTTTGTCTTTTTCCTCAATTTTTACAAGTTTATTAAGGTTGTAGGTAACCAAAACTGCCAAAAAAGTTACAAGAATAGCATAAATTACAAGAGAGATTATGCCTGATTGTTTTCCAAAAAGTGGTCTTATATAGTTGTTTACCATTTCTTTTATTACTTCATTCCAAGCTAATGCGGATACTAAACCAAAACCCGAAGTGGCCAGGTCTAGTATTCTTTTTGTAAACTGCCTTTTTACCTCTTTCGTTTCCTCAATAGCTTTTTTGATTGCTCTTTGTTTTTCTTCCTGTTTTTGTTGATAAGTTTTTGCTTTCATTTAAAAATATTTTAGCATATTTTTTTCCGCAAAAATTGCAATTAAAATGCTATAATTGAAACATGTACACTCCAAAATACACAATTACCAACAAAATTCTAAATAATATTGGCAAAATTGAGGCCGCCAAAGAGGTAATCGAAAATGCTCCTTTGGTTCCTTCTTTTGAGAAACAATTTCAATCTGATGCTATGGTTAGAACAGTTCACCATGGTACTCATATTGAAGGAAATGACCTTTCTCTTCTTCAGACGAGGAAGGTTTTGGAAGGAGAAGCAATAGTTGCCAAACATAGAGATATACAGGAGGTTATAAATTACCGTAATGTGGTTGAGCTTTTGGATGAGCTGGCTTTCAAAAGAGGTGGCTATGAATCTTTGATGTTAACTGATATCCATCGTTTGGTTACTGATAAATTAATTCCGGATGAAGAGCGAGGGGTGTTTAGAAAGGTCCAGGTGGTGATTAGAAATGAAGAAACTGGGGATGTGATGCTCCGTCCGCCTGCTTTTGTGGAAGTTCCTCATCTTATAGATAAATTGATGGAGTTTTTAAATAGTGATCAGGCGAAAGAAATTCATCCAGTTATTCTGGCGGGTATTACCCATTATTTTTTGGTGGCTGTTCACCCTTTTGTTGAAGGTAATGGTAGAACAGCTCGTTCCTTTTCTACTTTGGTTTTAATCAAAAGTGGCTATGATATTAAAAGGTTTTTTTCTCTTGAAGAACATTTTGATGCTGACCCATTGGCTTATTACCAGGCTTTGGCTGAGGTTGATAAACAAGCTGTGGATGTAAGAGATCGGGATTTAACTTCGTGGCTTGAGTATTTTACCTCTGTGGTGATGATAGAGCTTGAAAAAGTGAAAGAAAAAGTCCGCCGCATCTCTCTTGATACGAGGTTTAAACTTAAAGTAGGGACACAGGTTGCCTTAACCGAGAGGCAGATGAGGTTAATTGAGTATATCTCTGATAGAGGTGGAGCAGGCATGAAGGAGCTTAGAAATGTCCTGAAAATGGTTTCTGAGGACACTATTTTGAGGGATCTTAGAGTGTTGATGGAAAAGGGTATAATCAAGAAGGAAGGCTCAACCAAAGCGTCAAGATATGTTATTGCCGGTAAATAAATAATAAGATGTCAGCAAATGATCCGCAATTTTTGTATATGGTCTTGGTTTTACCAACTCTTTTTGGGTTAACGCTTGTTGGAGAGGGTTTAAGTAAGGTAATTCATAGCGAAAGAGGCGGATACATAAGTCTCATTTTTGGTATTTTGTTTATAGGTGTGGTTATTTTTGCATATATTTTCTTTTCGTCTTTTCTGGCTAAGTCTTAAGGTGGTTTTGTTGACAATTTAAGTCTTCTTTGTTAGGATAACCGCTGTTTGGGGGGGGTTGGCAACAAGTGTTGCCTTTTTTATTGCATTATGGATTTTAATAAAATTAAAGCTGGCAAGAAATTGCCTGAGGAAGTAAATGTTTTTGTTGAAATTCCTCAGGGCAAATCAATTAAGTATGAACTCGACAAAGAGTCTGGGGTTTTAGTAGTTGATAGACTTCTTTATACACCTATGAATTGTCCTTTTAATTATGGTTTTATTCCCCACACTCACGCTGAAGATGGAGACCCTTTGGATGTGGTTCTAATCACTTCTTTGCCTATTGCTGCTGGTGTGGTTGTGTCATCAAGACCTATCGGACTTTTGGAGATGGAGGATGAAAATGGTCCAGACAGTAAAATAGTTGCTCTTCCTTTGAAAAAAGTTGATCCTCAGCTCTCTCATATAGATGATGTTTCAGATTTAAATACTCTTGTAAAAGATCGTATAAAACACTTCTTTGAGAGTTATAAGGAGCTTGAGCCTAACAAATGGGTAAAGGTAAAGAAATTTTGGGGTAAAGATAAGGCTCTTAAGGTAATAGAAAGATCTCTTCTTTAATTTTCCCCTTAGTTTCTATCTGTTGTATAATCTTATTGATGAAATTTGAAGAACTTGCTTTTTTCCTTGAAAAATTGGAGAAGACTTCTTCAAGGATTGAGATTACCAAGATTTTGGCTGACCTTTTTTCTTATTCCAATCTTTCTGAAATAGATAAGGTTTGTTATTTATCTCTTGGACTTTTGCGTCCCAAGTATGAGAGTTTGGTGTTTAACTTGGCTGAGAAGATGGTGATCGAGTCACTGGCCTTAGGCTTTGATAAAAATAGGGATGAGATAATTTCTCTTTTTAAGAATAGAGGTGATCTGGGGGATGTGGCTTTTTTGCTTTCTTCTACCAAGAAAACAAGAGGTGATTTGCCTGTAGATGAAGTGTATAAATTGCTTTTTGAATTGGCTAAAGATGAGGGAGAAGGAAGCCAAGAAAGAAAGATTAAAAAGTTAGCAGATATTTTAGTTTCACTTGAGCCAATTTCTGCCAAATTTGTGGTAAGAATTGTTTTAGGAAAGTTAAGACTTGGTTTTTCTGATAAAACAATTCTTGATGCTCTCTCGTGGCTTGAGGCAAAAGATAAATCTCTAAAACCTGCTCTTGAGAAAGCTTATGGAGTTCTTCCTGATGTTGGGCTTCTGGCACTGCAGGTGAAGAAGTTTGGAGTAAAAAAGGTGGTTGAAGATATTTCACCAAGAGTGGGAGTTCCAGTTTTGCCGATGTTAGCTCAGAGGCTTAACGATCCGAAAGAGATGATAAAAAAAATGGGTAAGGTTGCTGTTGAGCCAAAAATTGATGGTTTGAGGATTCAGATTCATCTTCTTAAGGGTAAAGGAGGTTTTGTAAAGGCTTTCACTCGCAATTTAAACGAAGTTTCCTGGATGTTCCCCGAGCTTTTGAAAATTGGTAATTTTTTGGACTCAAAGGCTGTGATTTTAGATAGCGAGGCTGTTGGTATTGATGAGGAGAGAAAAAAACTGGCTGATTTTCAGACTACTATGACAAGAAGAAGAAAGCATGAAATAGAATCACACACATCTTCTGTTCCAATAAGATTCTTTGTTTTTGACATTCTTCTTAATGGTAAAGAAAATCTTATGAACAAACCATTTTTTGAAAGGAAAGAGGTGCTTAAAAAGGTTGCCGGAGATAGCAAAATAATTAAAGTGGTTGATTATAAAGAAACTGAGGATCCAGTTGAGATATCAAGGTTGTTTGAACAAAATATTGCTGCTGGTTTTGAAGGAATAATGGTTAAAAAGATGGATAGTTTATATGTTCCTGGCAGGACTGGCTGGCGTTGGGTTAAAATGAAACAGTCTGAAAAGAAAGAAGGAAAGTTGGCTGACACAGTTGATGGAGTGATAATGGGATATTACGTTGGGAAGGGAAAAAGAACTAAATTCGGAATAGGTGGTTTTTTAGTTGGTATTGTTGATAAAGAAAAAATAAAATCTCTTACCAAATTGGGTACAGGATTAACTGATGATGAGTTTAGACTTCTTAAGGAAAAACTGCTGGGTTTAGAGGTAAATGAAAAACCAAAAGAATACGAAGAGGTAGATAAAACTCTTAATCCTGATTTTTGGGTTAGACCTTCCTTGGTAGTTGAAATAGCTGCCGATGAGGTAACTAAAAGCCCAATTCACTCTTCAGGTTATGCGTTGAGATTTCCAAGGCTGGTTAGGATAAGAGAAGACAAGGATGCCTTTTCCGCGACAAATGTAAGTGAGATAAGAAGCTTATTTTCTTTACAAGAATCTTCTTCTTAATTATTATTAACCTATGTTGACTGTGTTTTGGCTTCTTGTTCTTTTTGTTTTTTCCTTTGTTATTATAAAGACTGCTGATTTTGTCGTTCGCTTATTAAGGAAGATTGCTTTGAGAGCAAAGGTTAATGTCTTCTTTGTATCAGCAATCTTGGTGGCTTTGGGAACTTGTTTGCCTGAAATTGTGGTAGCAATTACATCTGCTCTTGAGAGCCGTCCGTCTTTATCTTTGGGAAATGTTCTTGGAGCAAATATTGCCAGCATCTCTTTAGTGGTAGGCCTTTCTGCGTTTGTTTTTGGCGGTGTAAATGTTAGAGCTCCTTTTTTGGAAAAGGATTTGAAAACAGTTTGGCTTGCGTTTTTATTGTTTATAATTTTAATGATTGATGGAAAGATCTCAAGAGTAGATGGTTTAATTCTGATTTTTGCCTATATTGGCTATATTGTTGCATTTTTGTCAGAGGGTGAGAAAAGGCAAGAGCATCTTTCGTTTCTTCGCCATCCATCAAAACCATTTAATAATAATTTGAACAATTTTGATTTTAGATTGGCAAGAGAGTTGTCAAAGCTTTTTTTGGGATTGGGACTGCTTCTTTTTTCAGCAGAAATATTAGTTACCTCGGCGGTTAAATTAACCTCCTTTTTAAACTTCTCAATTTTTGATATCGGTCTTGTTTTTATTGCTATTGGGACAACTTTGCCGGAAATGGCTTTTTCTTTTAGATCGATTAAGGACGATCAACCATCGATGTTTTTGGGCAACATTTTGGGCTCTTTGATTACAAATTTAACTTTGGTGGTTGGTATCGCTGCTTCTTTAGAACCAATTATTATCAGTTCTTTTACACATTATCTAACTCCACTCTTGTCTTTTGTGATTGTTTTTGCCGTCTTTGGTTATTTTTTGAAAAGTAAAAAGAGGCTTGAGCGTTGGGAGGCGGGTTTTCTGTTTTCTTTTTATATTATCTTCTTGGTTCTAGAGGTTGTTTAGCTCTTTGCTCGTTGGTTGACAGGGGGTTGTTTTTCTGAGAATATTAAGATTAAAGAGGGGGGGTGATTATCTTGGCAGAATTAAAAGCAGGGACAGGATTGAAAAAAGAAACTTCGGCGGCCTTATCTTATGTTTTGGGTTTTATTACAGGAATTATTTTCTTAATAATTGAGAAAGATCCTTTCGTCAGATTTCACGCAATGCAGTCAATAGCTGTCTCTTTAGTGTTTTTTGTTGCCTCGTGGGTTTTGGGAATAATTAGTGTAGTTTTGGGGTTGACGGTGTTTTTGGCCTGGGTGGGACCGCTTTTAAGTGGAATTTTAATGATTGGTGGCTTTGTCCTTTGGCTAATGCTGATTTATAAAGCTTATCAGGGAGAAAAATGGGAGTTGCCTTATATTGGTAAGTTTGTAGCAAAAATGGTCTAAAATGAAAAAGGCCAAAGAGATGATTGAGGAAATCAAAAACCTCTATAATCTTGATTCTCCTTTGGTTTTTAAGGTAATGCTTAAAGTTCCTAGAGAAGAATTTGTTCCTTTGCCTTATTTTCATCTTGCCTATAATGATTCTGCTTTACCTATCAACTGCGGACAGACAATTTCTCAGCCTTACACGGTTGCTTTAATGACACATCTTCTTATTGGAAACTACAAAAATTGGAAAAAGAATGGCAGAAGGGTTTTGGAAGTTGGGACAGGAAGCGGCTATCAGGCGGCAATTTTGTCTTATCTTTTTGATGAGGTTTATACAATTGAGATAATAGGAAGGCTTGCAAAAGAGGCAAAGAAAAGGCTTAAAAAGTTGGGGTATAGAAACATTTTTGTTAAGAAGGGAAACGGCGAATATGGTTGGGAAGAGGCAGCTCCTTTTGATGGAATTTTGATTACCGCAGGACTTGAGAAAAGAATTCCTCAACCTCTAAAAGATCAGCTTAAAGTTGGGGGTAGATTGGTGGCACCAGTTGGAGAGGGGGAGGATAAAAAAATGCTGCGTTTGACTAAGCTTAAATCGGGTGAATTTAGAAAGGAAGAGTTTGGCATTTTCCATTTTGTCCCCTTTGTTAGGAAAAATTAGCGTTTTTGGGTGTAAAATAGGTTTGATGAAATTAATTGTTGGTTTAGGCAACTACAATGAGAAATATAAAAACAATCGGCATAATGTCGGTTTTGTTTTTATTGATTTTATTGTTAAAGAATTAGGTTTAGGTGTTGATTTTGAAAAGAATTCAAAATTTGAGAGCTTGGTTCTAAAAACTCCAGACTTAATCTTGGCCAAGCCGTTAACTTTTATGAACAATTCAGGCAGAGCGGTCAAGAGATTGTTTGATTATTATGAGATTGATTTTGATGATTTTTACCTTGTTTATGACGATTTGGATATTGCCTTGGGTGAATACAAAATTGTAAAGGATAAGCCTCCAAAGACACATAATGGTGTTTGGTCGGTAATTGAAAGCTTGGGTGGCTCTGACTTTTGGCATATAAGGATAGGCGTTGAGAATAGGGACAAAGATAATAGGATTTTGGGGGAACAGTATGTTCTTGAGAATTTTTTGGATAATGAGAAGGAAGTTATTAGAAGTGTAATTTCTAAAGCTTCGAGGGATTTGATCGAAAGAATTCATAAATAGAATATGACAGGGAAGGATAATCAGGGTTCTTTTTTTAAGATATCTGACCTTCTGTCTGATTTTAAATCCGATCAAGATAAATATATTGCTTATGAATTTCAAAAGTATGGCTATGAGTTGGCAAAGGAACTTGGTGATCTTAAAAACAGATCCTTGTATATTAAACTGGCAAAAGAGGTGCCAAGGCCTCTTCTTGAATCAGCTCGTAGTTTTGTAAAGGATGCTTATAAAGTTAAGTCAAAACCGCGTTTGTTTATGTGGAAGCTCAACCAGCTTAGAAAAAGTAAGTAGATATGGTTGAAGAAGTTTCTGATTTGGTTTATAAGGTGGTTTCTGAGATTCCAAAAGGGATGGTTTTAACATATGGGCAGATAGCTAAAGAAGTCTCGTCTTATGGCAAAAATGTTAGTCCAAGACTTGTTGGTAGAATTCTTCATTTAAACCCCGATCCTAAAAAAATACCATGTTATAGAGTGGTTTTTAAAGACGGTTCTTTATCAGAAAAATTTGCTTTTGGAGGGGTTGGTGTTCAGAGGGAAAGATTGTTGTCCGAAGGGGTTTCTTTTGATAAAAATGGTAAAGTAAGGCTTGATGTTTGTTTATGGAGAAGAAAGTAGAAATTTTTGTTTCAGGTAGGGTTCAGGGGGTTTTCTTTAGAGCGTTTATTTTGAAAAAGGCACGGGAACTTGGTCTTTTTGGTTGGGTGGGGAATCTTAAAGACGGTAGGGTGAAGATAGTTGCTCAAGGGGAAAAGGAAGCTTTAGAAAAACTGATTGAGTATGCAAAAGTTGGATCCCCTTTAGCTCGTGTTTCTAAGGTAAATTTTGTTTGGAGCGATGATCTTGACAAATTTGATGATTTTAAGGTTAATTTTTCTCCTGATTAGAGGTTTTGAAACTGACTTAAAAATCGTCTATTATTAATTTAGAATGATTAAACGGGAACTTTTGATTCATTATCTTTTCTTCCTTGGTTTTTTTATCTTCCTTGCAATCAAAAGAAATTTATTTTCTTTGTATTCAATTCCTTTTTGGTTGGGTGGAATAGTTGGCACTTTTGTGGTTGATTTGGATCATCTTCTTTATGCCTTTTTACTCAACAAAAATGATTTAGCTTCCCAAAGAGCACTTTACTATTTTAAGAATAGGCAATATTTGAAGGGACTATTGATTCTTTGGGATGCTAAAGATAATAGAACTCACCAGGTTTTTCACTCATTTTCTTTCCAGCTTATTTTTCTTGTCTTGACTTTTTGGGTAGTTTCATCATCTGGAAATTATCTGGCAATTGGTTTGGTTTTGGCGTTTTCACTTCATCTTTTTGTTGATCAATTATCGGATTTATTAGAATCTGGCAACCTTGATTTATGGAAAAATGGTTTTTGGCAGGTAAAGATTGAGGGTCGAAACCAGCTTTTTTACTGGATTATTGTTTTTTCTAGTTTTTTACTTTTAAGTTTCCTTTTTTAAGGGTTGACTTTATCTAGTATTTTAATTTATATTCTTTTTGTTATGACTTTAGCTGATTTAAATAGCCAAGAGTTTGAAGATAATGTTTTAAAAGCTAACACTCCGGTTTTGGTTGATTTTTGGGCTCCTTGGTGTGGTCCTTGCCGAATGGCAGAGCCGGTTTTGGAAGAATTGTCAGAGTCTTATAAAGGCAAGGTTGAGTTTGTAAAAGTTAATGTTGATAACAATCCTGATTTAGCTTCAAGATATGGTGTGATGTCAATTCCTACAACAATCCTCTTTGATAAGGGTAGAGAAGTTTCACGCCAAGTTGGTTTTGCGGGTAAAGAAGGTTTTGAAAATTTGCTTAAGAATTATAGTTAAGAAAGGTGGTGATAATAATGGATCCAAATGACCAACAACAACAACAAGGAGTAGTCTCAGATCAGACGCAACAACCACAAGTCAGTGATTCTCAGCCAATGGGAGTAGTAACTGATCAACCAGCCCAGGTTCAAACAGAACCTACATCTCAAGTTGCTCAAGCACCCGAGTCGCCAGTTAATCCTGTTCACGAGGTGGCTTCAAGTATACCAGCTGTTCAAGAAATGGCACAAACGATGGAGCAACAACCAACACAATCAATTGTGAGTCAGTCAAGTGAACCGCAGCAGGTAGTTCCAGAGCAGGTCAATCCAGTAGATCCTGCCAGTCAGTATCCTTCCGCTGGTGGAGTAGTAACTACTCCTTCTGACCAAACTACTGGTGGAGAAAATAATCCACCTCAAGCGGCTTAGTTTAGTGTTGGCGAGCTTATGGAAAAAAATATTAGCGGGGTTAATTTGTGGGATGTTTTAATAATTGGGTCAGGGCCTGCGGCTTTAACAGCAGCAATTTATACTTCTCGGGGCGCTGCTTCTACTTTAGTTTTGGCAGGTTCAACTTGGGGGGGGCAGTTGATGTTAACTACTGAGGTTGAAAATTTTCCTGGTTTTCCCAAAGGTATCTTAGGGCCAGAATTAATGCAAAATATGCGCTTGCAGGCTGAAAGGTTTGGGGCAGTTATTAAGGATCAGGATGCAAGACAAATTGATATAGGTAGTGGTTATTTTGAAGTTAAGACAGACAACGCTTCTTATAAAAGCAGATCAATAATTATTGCCACTGGCGCTTCAACCAAATGGCTTGATGCACCGGGTGTAAAGGAATTGATTGGACGAGGTGTTTCTTCTTGCGCTCCTTGCGATGCTTATTTTTTCAAAGATAAAAAGGTGGCAGTTGTTGGTGGGGGGGATTCGGCAATGGAAGAGGCTTTAGTTTTGTCTAAATATGCCTCGCAGGTGATAATAATTCACAGAAGAGATGAATTTAGAGCCTCAAAGATAATGCAGGATAAAGTTTTCAAAAATCCAAAGATTAAGGTTTATTGGAACACTGAAGTAAAGGAGGCTAAAGGACAAGATAAATTATCTAGTCTTGTTTTAGTTAACAATAAAACACAAGAGGTTAGAGAGGAACCTTTCGATGGACTTTTTGTTGCCATTGGGCATGTTCCTCAGAGCGAGATATTTAAAGAAAAGATTGAAGTGGATGAAAAGGGATACATAAAGGTGTTTGATCATACCAAGACTAATGTTCCTGGTGTTTTTGTGGCTGGGGATGTCCATGACTTTAGGTATAGGCAAGCGGTAACCGCTGCCGGTTTTGGCTGTATGGCAGCGCTTGATACTCTTTCATATTTAGAAAATTTGGAAATTGGCGGTTGACAAACTTTTAAAATATAGGCAAAATACTTCTATGGCAAATCAGGAAGATAAAAGTTTCTTCGAGAAAGCTTCTCCTTTATTTGTTATTCTCTCTATAATCTTGGCTTTTTTTGTTGGGACCCTTTGGCAGAAAGTAAGGACGCTTGAGAGAGGAAATTCTGCCAATCAAGCCACAAACACGCCTTCTCAAGTTCAGCAACCAGCGGCAAAAGTGGATATGGACACAATCCGTGGGCTTTTTGATAAAGATTTGATTAAGTTTGGTAATAAAGATAGCAAGCTTATTTTTGTGGAGATTTCAGACACAAGCTGCCCGTTTTGTGGAATAGCATCAGGCAAGAATTCAGAGCTTAACAATTCAAACCCAAGATTTAAATTGGTAAAAGATGGTGGTTCTTACAGAGCTCCTGTTGAGGAGATGAAAAAACTGGTAGATCAAGGCAAAGCTTCTTTTGTTTATATTTATTATCCCGGCCATGGCAATGGAGAAATGGGTGCAAAAGCTCTTTACTGTGCTTATGAGATGGATAAATTCTGGCAGGTTCATGATCTTTTAATGTCTTCTGCTGGATATAACCTTTTGAATGATAAGGTTAGGAACGACAAAACAAAATCAGGCGACTTGGCGCAGTTTCTCAAGTCTGCAGTTGATCCTGCAAAAATGAAAGAATGTTTGGATAGTGGTAAGTATGATGATAGGTTAGCCTCAGATATGTCTTTGGCTAGTAGTCTTGGAGTTCAGGGTACACCAGGGTTTTTTGTTAATGAAACCCGCTTTGATGGCGCTTACAGCTTCACTGATATGGAATCAGCAGTCAAAGCTGCTTTGGGGGAGTGATTTACTTTAGAGGTTTTATCTTGTAGCCATTCTTTTCTAATACCTTTCTTAAGTTGTTTTCTTGGGCATTTTTATCTACTTCCAACAGCCCTTGAGAATAATTGCAAGAAGCTTTTATGCCAGCATCCTCTAAATCTAGTTCTATCATCTTGGCGCACGAAGCGCAGTTCATTCCCTCGATTTTATATTTTTTCATCATTTTTATTCTACTTCAAAGAAATTGCTAAACATTCCCATACTGCAAGTATATACTAACTTTCCCTTTTTAGTTGGAGTAAATTCGATTATTGTTTCTCCTTCTTGAGGCAGAACTTGGGAGATATTGTATTCAGGAATAGTAAATGATCTTGCACAACCTATGACATTATCTGATTTTACGATTAATTTTACAGGGACACCTGCTTTTAGCGTTTTGACATCGGAGCTGTAACCTTTAGAGCTAACAACCACTTTAACCTCTTGCTTTCCTTCAGAGTTGACTCCTGCTGTTTTAGTAGAATCCATCTGCTTTTCTAGTTTTCCTGTTGCTGCCAGCCAGTAGTTTTTGAGTGTGTGGACAGATCCTCTTAAAGTCTGGCCGGTGTTAATTGATGTTATTCCTAAAAAAATAATGATTGAGGCGGCTATATATTTTAGAGCTTGGTATTTAAAAATTTTTTCCCAGGCAATTCCCATTACTAAAAATATTGGAGTGGTGCCAAGAGTAAAACTTCCAAGTATTAATCCTCCCCAAATGGCGCTGCCTGAGGCGATAGACAGAAGCATCATAGCTTGTGTCACCCCGCAGGGGATAAGAATTGTTAGAAAACCAAGAATAGAAGAGGAGAATATGCTTTTATCCATGCTTTTTTTTCTAAGAATCCTAAAAAAACTTTTTGGCGGGGTTATGTCTATTCTTTTGAATATGGGGTGGATTTCAAGAAGCTTAGCGGCTGTTAAGATCATAAATAAGCCGGCTATAATTTGCATAATACCTTGTGTTTTGGGGGATATAACAAGACTTGATCCAATTGCACCCAGTAAAAAACCAAGTAAAGTGTAAGCAATGATTCTTGATACAAGAAAGCCTATTAAAGATTTTCTTTGATCAGCCTCTTTTTGTCCGGCAATTGAACTTGCAAGAAGTCCGCCCTGAACTGCAAAGCAGGAAACTCCTCCTGTTGTTAGGCCGGTGATAAAAGCAAGCCAGATATTGCTTATCATGTTTATCTTGACAAGAATACAGCAAATTGATTAAAATATTCTATATCCCCCATATGGGGATGTCAAGACGAATATGAATACAAGGTTATACAGAAAAGAGCCACTTAAAAGCCAGATTATTCATCGTCTAAAGATTGCAAAGGGACATCTTGAAAAGGTAATTGAGATGGTAGATGAGGATAGATATTGTATTAATGTGATTAATCAATCTAGGGCTGTTCAGGAAGCATTGAGGAAAGTTGATGAAATAGTACTAAAGAATCATCTCCAGTCTTGTGTTATTGACCAGGCAAAAAAGGGAAGAATAGATGAAAAAAAGTTGATTGATGAAATTTTGACTGTTTTTAGAAATAAGATTTAAGATGTATGCCTCTTGATAAAATCTTGGTAACTTTTTCTGGTCTATTTTTAGTTTTTTTAATTCTTTGGTTTTTCTTTTCTGGTAAAGAATGATTTTTATGAATTTGAAAGCTAACAATATTAGGAAAGTTTCCTTTCCTGTTGTTGGGATGCATTGTGCTTCCTGCGCAAGATTAATTGAGAGAAAACTTGTCAAAACCCCAGGCGTTTTATCAGCTTCTGTAAATTATGCAAGCGAACAGGCAACTGTTGAATGTGATTCTTCAATACCAAGTGAAGTTTTGTCTAAGTCGGTTGAAGAAGCAGGTTACCGCGCCATTGTTAAGGATTCAGATGTTTTGGATGGTAAGACGGCTGATCAAATCAAAGAGGAAGAAAAGGCAAAAGAATTAAATAAACTCAAAATAAAAGTTTTGATCTCCTCTATTCTTTCTATTATTGTTTTTTTAGGAAGTTTTCCAGATTGGTTTACTTTTGTGCCCAAAATTTTATCTAGCCCTTTTATTCTTTTGATATTAACATTGCCAGTTCAATTTTGGGCTGGTAAAAGTTTTTATCAAGCTGCCTGGTCTGGTTTGCGAAATAGGACTGCCAGCATGGACACTTTGATTTCAATTGGCACCTCGGCTGCCTTTTTTTATTCAGTTTATTCAGCGTTTTTTGGTGGGCATATGTATTTTGACACCGCCTCGGTTATTATTACCCTTATTCTTCTTGGCAGATATTTAGAAGCAAAAGCTAAGGCTCATACTTCAGATGCCATAAAAAAACTAATTGGGCTTCAACCAAAAACGGCGCGTATACTGCAAACTGTTAATGGCAAAAGGCTAACAGATAAGGATTTTAAGGAAAATAAAAGGTTCGAAGAGGTTGATATCTCAATTGAGGATGTTTTGGTAGGCGATCTTGTTAGAGTCAGACCGGGGGAGAAGATACCAACAGACGGAGTAATTATTGAAGGTCAAAGTAGTGTTGATGAGTCGATGGTCACAGGGGAATCTATTCCGGTTGAAAAAAAGACTGGTGATTCTGTAATTGGAGGAACTATAAATAAATCAGGAACTTTTATTTTTCGGGCGACGAGGGTGGGGCAGGATACTATGCTTTCAAACATTGTCAGAATGGTGGCTGAAGCTCAAAGTTCTAAGGCTCCAATTCAGAGGCTTGCTGATGTTGTTTCTTCTTATTTTGTCCCCATTGTTTTGGTGCTTGCTGTTTTGACTTTTGTTGTTTGGTATGACTTCGGAAATTTTTCTTACGCGCTGACAAATATGATTGCAGTTTTAATTATTGCTTGCCCTTGCGCGATGGGGTTGGCAACTCCTACTGCAATTATGGTCGGAGTTGGTAGAGGGGCAGAAGAAGGAATTCTTGTTAAAGATGCGGAAAGTCTGGAGATCGCTCATAAAACAAGGATTGTTATTTTTGACAAGACGGGAACATTAACCAAAGGCAAGCCACAGGTGAAGGATGTGATTGTAATTCAAAAACCAAAAGTTAAAAGTCAAAAGTCAGAAATCGAAAGTCAAAATTTGCTTTATATTGCAGCATCTTTGGAACAAGGATCAGAGCATGCACTTGGTGAGGCCATTTTGGCCAAAGCAAAGGAAAAAAATCTTCCCTTAAAGAAGGTTAAGGATTTCAAATCATTTCCTGGATATGGTATTGAAGGATGGATAGATGGTAAGAAGTATATTTTGGGGAACAGAAAATTAATGGAAAAAGCGGTGATTAATATAGATAAAGATGTGGAAAAGACAATAAAGGAGCTGGAAGAGGATGGAAAGACGGTTGTTTTTCTTTCTGATGATAAAGAACTTTTAGGGCTTATTGCAATTGCTGACACACTAAAGCCGGCTGTTAAAGAAGTTGTGGAAAGGCTTAAAAAAATGGGAATTAAGGCTTGGTTAATAACTGGAGATAATATGAGAGTTGCTAGATCGGTTGCAAGAGAAGCTGGCATAGAAAATGTTCTTGCTGAGGTTTTGCCGGATCAAAAGGCTTTAAAAGTTGCTGATTTGAAGAGAAAAGAAAATGGAGTGGTGGCTTTTGTTGGTGATGGAATCAACGATGCTCCTGCTTTGGCTGCAGCTGATGTTGGTATTGCTATTGGTACAGGTAGTGATGTGGCCATTGAGACAGCTGGAATTACTTTGCTAAACCGTGATATAAGGGTTGTTTTAACTTCTTTTAAATTAAGCCGAGCAACCATATCTGTTATAAAACAGAATTTGTTTTGGGCGTTTGGTTATAATACCCTTCTTATTCCCGTTGCAATGGGGGCCTTATATCCATTTTTTGGGATTTTTCTTAATCCAATGTTGGCGGCTTTGGCGATGGCTTTATCTTCAATATCTGTCGTTGGCAATTCTTTGAGGCTTAAAATTGTAAAAATTTAGATTTTGATTTTCTCAAGTATTTTGTAGGCAATAACCGCAGCTGAACCCCAAACATTAAAAGAGTGATTAATTCCAAGCATTGGCAGTTCAACTATTAAATCTGATTCTTTTAGAACTTCTTCTTTGACACCATATGTTTCATTACCGACAACAATTGCACAAGGAAATTTTAAATGGCTTGATATTTGGGAGTAGGGGATAGAATTTTTGTGTTGCTCAACGGATATTATTTGCACTCCTTTATTTTTTAATTCCTTGACCACCTCAAGAGCTGAATCTCTTTTTTCCCAACTGATCCAGTTTTCAGTTCCAACAGCGGCTTTATGTATTCTTGATGAGGGTGGAAAATCCATATTGCCACAGAGATAAATTTTTTGGGCGGCAACTGCATCAGCAAGCCGAAATAAAGATCCAATGTTATAAGTATCAAGAATTTCATCAAGAATAAAATAGATAGGAGTTCTTTTGATTTTTTTAAGCAAGGTCTTGTCGGCCTTTTTCTTTCTTAAATCTTTTGCTTTTAATTTTTCCATAAAGCTATTCTAGCATTAATTTGCTTTAAATGTTAAAATTGTTTGCCTGGCGCTATCGTCTAGAGGCCTAGGACAGCGGGCTTTCATCCCGCAAACCCGGGTTCGAATCCCGGTAGCGTCACAAAAATAGTAGTAAGGGGGGTAAAAGAATTAAGATTTACGATTTAAGATTTAAGAATAAAATAATTCAAAAGTTAAAATTCAAAAGTCAAAATTACCAGACTGGGGCTGGTATTTTTGTTTAGCTTGCCACCCTTAGGGTGTCTCAGGTTGGCACCTTCCTCCAAAATAGGTTGACACCTGGCACAACAAAGATAAAAGGCAAGATGTAAAAGTTAAAAGTAATTTTTTTCTATATATCAAATAAATTTTAATTTTTAGTTTTGCCTGTCTGCATGGCGGTATCTTGATCTGCTGGCAGGCAAGGATTTAGATATTAGGATTTAAATTTGAAAAAATTGTATAACTTCTGATTTATTATTTGTAGTTTTACTTTGAGGTGCTTTTCTCCCTTTTAAATTTACAAAACTCAAATTTTATCCCAATTCTCCGAAGGGTGAGCCCGGGAGGACTCGAACCTCCAACGCCCAGCTTAAAAGGCTGGCGCTCTGCCATTGAGCTACGGGCCCAGAATACTTGATGCTTGGTACAGGGTCGGACCCTGTCCAAGATTGTAATTTAGCAGGGTTTATTTTACCATTCAAGTTTTAAAAAAACTAGTCTTTTGATATAATTTTGATGCTTTAATGTTTTTTATTGCGGGGTCGTCTAAGGGTAGGACAGCGGACTTTGGATCCGTTAATCGGGGTTCGAATCCCTGCCCCGCAGCCATTTAGGACAACCTGAAATTCTGCCTGATTTTTGTCAGCATAAAAAAGAATAAATAATTGCCCAGATGAAAAGAATTTAAAATGCACTGCATCATTCAAACTGGCATACTTCGAAATACAAGAAGCTCCAAACACTGGATAAAAAATCGGATAATTATCTCAAACAAAAAATGAAAAAGTTTTTTATTACTTTAATAATTTTGGTTGGTTTGGTAGTATCTTGGTGGGGCTTAAGTCGGTTGGTGTTGAAATTTATTGTTGGTGATAAACCGGTTGCCTGTACGGAGGGTGCTAAGCTTTGTTCAGATGGCACATATGTTAGCCGGGTTGGACCAAAATGCGAATTTGAGGCTTGCCCCAAGGAAGATTTGATTCAAGTTGAATCTCCTCGTGCCAATGATTTAGTTTCTAATCCCCTGATTGTTAAAGGAAAAGCACGGGGTTTTTGGTTTTTTGAATCAGTCTTTCCGATGAAACTTTTGGACGAAAACGGCAAGATTTTGGCTCAAACTCATGCTTTGGCGCTAGATGATTGGACGACAAAAGAATTTGTGCCTTTTGAGGCGCGAATTGATTTTCCAGTTCCAGTTACTCAAAGGGGTTTTTTGGTTTTGGAAAAGAGTAATCCTTCTGGTTTGCCAGAATACGCAGACGAGCTTCGTATGCCTATTTTCTTCTCTCAATTTTCCCCTCAAACTAGAAATGTCAAATTGTATTACTACCAGCCGGAAAAAGATAAAGACGCAAACGGTAGCGTAAAATGTTCTCAGGATGGAATAGTGCCGGTCGAAAGGGAAATTTCTGTTTCCAAGACGCCGATTCAAGAAACCGTTAAACTTTTGCTTAAAGGCAAGGAGAATTTGACTCAAGAAGAAATTAATCGGGGTATTACCACAGAATATCCTTTGGATGGATTTTCGTTAAAAAGTGCGTCTTTAAGAAACGGAATTTTGACCCTTGAATTTAACGATTCTCAAAACAAAACTGTCGGTGGGGCTTGTAGAGTAAGAATTTTGTGGTTGCAGATTGAAGCAACGGCAAAGCAATTCCCAGAAGTTCGCGAAGTTCGTTTTTTGCCTGAGTGGATATTTCAACCATAGGTTTTTAGTGTGTTGTTCTGCCAGAAAAGAGAGACAACTTATTTCTTTTACCAGCTTATTATTTGAATTGGTTTAAATCTCGGAATTAGTACCTTCTTGCTATAATATTATTAATGAACACCAAGAAATTTGTAATCCTGCATTCAAATGATATGCATGGAGATTTCTTGGCTGAGGTTAAAAGTGAGACTTCAAGAACTAAGATTAGAAATAAGAAAAAGACACTAATTGGTGGCCTTTCGCTTCTTTCAGGTTATATTAATAAGGTTAGGAAAGAGGAGGAAAATGTCTTGTATGTTATCTCAGGCGACATGCTTCAAGGATCTTTAATTGATTCTGAATGGAAAGGTTGCTCCACAATTGAGATTATGAACTATCTTGCCCCTGATGTTGTTGCAATAGGTAACCATGAAGTTGATTATGGTTTGCCACACCTTCTTTTTTTGGAAAAGATGGCGAATTTTCCTTTAGTTAATGCCAATCTTTATATCACCAAAAATAACCGGCGTATCTTGACTCCCTATATCATTATCAAGAAAGCTGGCTTTGATATTCTCTTTACAGGAATTATTACCGAGAAAATTATGGATTCAATAAAGCAGGATAGACTTATTGGCACTTTTGTGGGGGTGGAGGAGGCTAGCCGTGAAGTTGGTAAAATCTGCAATGCCTATAAAAATGATGATATAGATTTGACAATTCTTTTGACTCATATTGGTTATGAGTCTGATATTAAGCTTGCCAAGCTTCTAAAGCCGGAGTGGGGAGTGGATATAATAATTGGTGGCCATTCTCATACAATTTTGGATAAACCGACAAAAGTTAATAATATTCTTATTGCCCAGGCCGGAGTTGGCACGGATCAAATTGGCAGATTTGATATTGTTGTTGATGATGATACCAACAGTATTGTTGATTATAGGTGGCAGTTAATTCCCATAAACAACAAAATTGCCAAACCAGACAAGAAGCTTGAGGAATACATTTATTCTTTCAAGAGTGAGGTTGACAGAAAGTATAATGTCATTTTAACTAAACTTGCCAAAAAATTAACTCATCCCAAGCGTGAAGTAGAAACTTCTCTTGGCAATTTGATCGCTGATGCTTTTGCCCAAAGCAGTGAATCTGATGTTATGCTGGTTGGAAGCGGCTCAATTAGGGTAAAAGAACTGGGGCCTGCTGTCAACCTGAGAGATTTTCTTGCTTGTTTTCCTTATGATGATGTCTTAAGGCGGTTTAAGGTGAGTGGCGCAGATCTCTGGAGGATCTTTGAGTACATTATGAGAACCGAGAACAGGGATGGGGAAGGAGAGTGTTATCAGGTGAATTCAAAAGTTCGTGCAGTTTATTCTGATAAGCTTCATAAACTAGAATCTTTAATGATTGATGGTGCCCCTGTTGACAAGACTAAATTTTATACATTGTGTATGCAGGGTTATCATTTTAATAATTGCCGGGAATATTTAAATATTAGCCAAGATGAACTTATGGTAAGTGGCGATTCTAAAGTTGTCTCCACTTCTGCACAACAGGTGCTGGAGGAGTGGTTTAAAAATAATCAAAATACTTCGCGGGAAGTTGAGGGTAGGTTGGTTTACGAATGAGTTAGGTAGAAATACCCATTGTTGGAAGCTAATTAACTCCTGGAGTTAGGAGGTTAGGAAATTTTTCCTCTTGCAATTTACCTCTAAAAAAGATACAAATTAAATCTGTATGTCGTTTTTGACAGGAATCTTTGAGTTTATTCTGCATATTGATACCCATTTGGGTGAAATTATTTCCCAATATGGGACATTAACTCATCTAATTCTTTTTTTTATTATTTTTGCTGAAACTGGTTTTGTTTTTACCCCATTTTTGCCTGGAGATTCGCTTCTTTTTGCAGCCGGTGCTTTTGCTGCTTTGGGTTCGCTTCATTTAACTTGGCTTCTTTTGATTCTCTTTGCCGCTGCTGTTTTGGGGGATACTGTCAATTATTGGATAGGGCATTTTTTTGGGCAGAAAATAGTTGATAATCCAAAAATTCCTTTTATTAATCAGGAACATATAGACAAAACTCAGGAATTTTATAAAAAACATGGAGGTAAGACAATTTTCTTAGCAAGATTTGTTCCCATTGTTCGCACTTTTGCTCCTTTTGTAGCAGGAGTGGGCAAGATGCATTATGGAAAATTTATAAGCTACAATATTTTTGGTGGTTTTGTGTGGACTTTTGTTTTTACTCTGGCAGGTTATTGGTTTGGCAATATTCCTCAAGTTAGGGAACATTTTTCTTTAGTGGTTTTGGCAATAATTCTAATTTCTGTTTTGCCTATTGTTTTTGAGTACATAAAGTCAAAAAGAAATAGCAAAAAAAACTGATACTATACAAAGCATTTGCTTTTGTGTATAATGATTTTGTCTTGAAGAAGAATTACTTCTTGGCGGTTCTCCTTTTGTAAGGCAGATTCCTCCAAAAGTATTCTCACTGAAAGATATTTTGAGGGGGTGAGAAATTTTGGAAGATAAAAAGAAGCTGTATGTAGGCAATTTGCCTTACTCTGTTAATGCTGATGAGTTAAGAAAAGTTTTTAGCGAGTTTGGTGAAGTAATTGATGCTGTAGTAATTAGTGATAAATACTCCGGCCGATCAAAAGGTTTTGGTTTTGTTACCTTTGCGACAGAGGAGGCTGCCAGTTCAGCGGTTGAAAAAATGAATGGAAAAGATATGGGAGGTAGAAACTTGGTTGTCAATGTGGCCAGACCTCCAAAGGAGAGATAATTTAGGTTTTAAGATATTGACTTAAATCTCTTCTGTGATAGAATATTTCTTGCCACTTTGTTGTGGCTTTAGAGATGAAAAGCTGTTGATAACCAGACGATTTTGCCTTCGGGCAAATCTTAAGAAACCCACCGTCTGGTGGGTTTTTTAGGTTTTCAAAGCTTTTGCACTTTGAAAATTGAATATTTCAACGTTCAAATTATGACTGGGAGACCTGTATATGCAGGACACAAGCTTTGCTTGTGTGGATGACGAGTATGTTGCAAGTCAAAGCAAACATACCTCCGTCGCTTTTTGAGGGTTTGATCCTGGCCCAGGGCGAACGCTAGCGGCGTGCCTTAAGCATGCAAGTGGGACGGTCCGTAGGACCGAGCAATTAACAAATTAACACACGTTTTACGCTTTTAACTGTTAACTATTAAAGTTAAAATAAGATAATGGAAGTCTTTAGATTTCTAAAATTTAAGGTTTACCAAGAATCTAAAGCATTCAATCGTGATATATATCTTCTCGCAAGAGGTTGGCGTATGAAGGATAAGAGTTTGGCAGATCAATTAGTAAGAGCCTCAATTTCTGTTTGTCTTGATATAGCAGAAGGTTCTGCAAAGGGTACTGATAAGGATTTTAGGAGATATATTCAGAATGCCCTAGGTTCTATTAGTGAAGTTGTTTCTTGTCTTGATCTTGCTTTATCGCTTGAATTATTGTCTAAAGAGAAATATCTAACATTGGTAGATAAAGCTTTGATTATAGCAAAAACAGCTTGGTGGCCTTTCTAAGAAACTTCTTTCCTAACTCTCTAAACCAATTGTTAAAAGTTAAATGTTAACAGCTAATTGTTAAATGTTATGTGTTAATTGTTAAATGTTCTGTCCTACGGACAGTCGCGAACGGCTGAGTAACACGTAAGAATCTACCCACAAGTGGGGAATACCCCCGCGAAAGCGGGGCTAATACCGCATGTGGTGCTATGCACCAAAGGGCTTAACTGCTCGCTTGTGGAGGAGCTTGCGGACCATCAGCTAGTTGGTGGGGTAATGGCCCACCAAGGCTATGACGGTTAGGGGAGATGAGAGTCTGACCCCCCAGAATGGGACTGAGACACGGCCCATACACCTACGGGTGGCAGCAACTGGGAATCGTGCGCAATGGACGAAAGTCTGACGCCGCGACGCCGCGTGTGGGATGAAGGCCTTAGGGTTGTAAACCACTTTTGCCAAGGTTGATAAGCCTTGGCGAATAAGCACCCGCTAACTACGTGCCAGCAGCTGCGGTAAGACGTAGGGTGCGAGCGTTGCCCGGATTTATTGGGCGTAAAGAGTGTGTAGGCGTTCTGGTAAGTTGAATCTTAAAGACTGGGGCTCAACCTCAGGAGTGGATTCAATACTGCCAGAATTGAAGAACTTAGGGGCTACTGGAACTTATCATGTAGGGGTGAAATCCGTTGATATGATAAGGAACGCCAAGGGTGAAGACAGGTAGCTGGGGGTTTCTTGACGCTGAGACACGAAAGCTAGGGGAGCGAAAGGGATTAGAGACCCCTGTAGTCCTAGCCGTAAACTTATGCTCGCTAGCCCTGTGCCTTTTGGTACGGGGTGTAAGCTAACGCGTTAAGCGAGCCGCCTGGGGAGTACGGCCGCAAGGCTAAAACTCAAAGGAATTGACGGGGACCTGCACAACCAGTGGAGCATGTGGTTTAATTCGAGACGAACCGAAGAACCTTACCCGGGTTTGACATCCCGCCGTATAGTTTCTTAGAAATAAGAGACAATCCTTAAGTAATTAAGGAAGGCGAGACAGGTGTTGCATGGCTGTCGTCAGCTCGTGCCGTGGGGTGTTCCCTTCAGTGGGGTAACGAGCGCAACCCCTGTCCTGTGTTAGATGGTCACAGGAGACAACCCCGCACATGCGGGGAGGAAGTGGGGACGACGTCAAGTCAGCATGGCCCTTATGTCCGGGGCGACACACATGCTACAATGGAGCCTAACAATGGGTTGCCAAGCGGTAACGCGGAGCTAATCTCATCAAACGGCTTCTCAGTGGGGATTGAGGGCTGAAACCCGCCCTCATGAACGCGGAATTGGTAGTAATCGGAGATCAGCCAAGCTCCGGTGAATACGTTCTCAGGTCTTGTACACACCGCCCGTCAAGTCAGCAAAGTTGGGGGCACCCGAATCTCGCCTGTGGCGGGAGAAGGTGAAACCAGCGATGAGGATTAAGTCGTAACAAGGTATCCGTCCTGGAAGGGGCGGATGGATCACCTCCTTTCTAAGGAGTGTGTTTCACACCCCAGTTTTAATGTCGCCGTTTTACTGTTTAAAAAACGGGGCACCTCTCCCGGTCATAATTTGGATGTTGAAGTTTTTGTCTAACCCGCTTTTATAGGCGGGTTTTTGTTTTTATAAAGTAAAAAAGCCATCCTCTGCTAGGTAAATTTACCTAAATAAAGGATGGCTTTTGAAATATATTATTATTTTTTGAACAAATTGATTAATTTTCTGTAGAAAGAAACCGTAATTGACCAATTCGCAACAACAAAAACTAACCATAGGAAAATTGAAAGAACAACTACAAGTAGAATATAGTCCATTTTATCCTCCTTTTGGTTTTAAAAGAGCTTTTTCAAATTTTAGGTAGCTTTTACCTAAATTTGATTTGTTTCCAATTTTGATTTGGTGGCTGATTGATATTGCTTTTATCTGACCACCTTTGCCTTGATACCTCAATCACTTTTTGTCTGTTCTGGTTCTTGGATAAGGGAAGGGGAAGCGTGTGGGCAAGGAAAGGCCTTGATGAATGTCCATCAATCATTAGTTTTATGGCAATCTGGAAATTAGCCAAATTTACCAGGTCGCTTTCTGAAAAGACTTCAGCAAATTCTTTGCTTAAGGTAGCGGCGTCTTCAGCACCTGCTGAAAATGTGATTATTGTTCCGGCATTTCCCAAGATTGCTTTTCTTACATTTTCGGGGATTTGAGCCATATATTGGTTGGCTAGAGTTAAGGAAAGGTTATATTTTCTAATTTCAGACAGGATTTTTATAAATGAATCTGTGGCAAAATTCTGAAACTCGTCAACAAATACATAATAGGGTTTTCTTTCTTCAGCTTTAATATCAACTCTCCTCATTGCGGCAAGTTGAATTTGGGTGATAAGCATTGCTCCCAAGAGATTTGCATTGTCTTCACCCAGTCTTCCTTGAGATAAGTTTGCAAGTAGAATTTTTTCCTCGTTGATTATTTTATCAAGAGAAATGGTACTTCTTGATTTACCGATTATGCGTCTTATCATTGGTGAGGTTACAAATTGACCAACTTTATTTTGAATAGGGGCAATTGCTTCCTTTTGAAGACGATCGGGCATTTTTTCGTATTCTTGCCTCCAAAAATGAATCAAAGCCGAATCGGTAGTTTTTTGCAAGACTTGATCGCGGAAATTTTTGTCGACCAATATTTTTAATACATCCTCAAGAGTGGAATTGGGGTAGGTGGCAAGAGTCATAAACGAATTTCTTAATATGTATTCCATTCTTGCAGACCAAACATTTGCCCAGACTTTGGTAAAGATGCTCATTAAACCTGAAACTACTAGTTCTGCTTCTTCGTTATTTTTAACCTCAAGTGGATTAAGGGTAATGGGATAATCACGGTCGGCAGGATTAAAATAAATGACATCATTTATTCTGTGGCTTGGAATATAATCAAGCAATATCTCACAGGTGTCACCATGCGGATCAATGTAGGCAACACCTCGATCTTTTTTGAAATCATCAATTATCATATTGGCCATCATAGTTGATTTACCTGTGCCGGTTTTACCAACAGCCCACATATGGCGCATTCTATCTTTGTTTTTGATTCCAAATATAACCTCTCTGTTTTTGAATAATGTTTTGGCGAAGAAATTTGTTTCCTTTTTGATATTTTCATCATCTACTGCTATTGGCAGGTTGTCGGGTGGCTCATATAAGACTGAGACGCCCCAGCTAATTCCGGTTGTTTTTATTTTTTCAGAAGGTAAGTGCCAAATGGTTGCCAGCTCTTTGATGTTTAGTATCTGGTTATCTGTTACTTTTCTTAATATGACATCTTTAATAGAATCTTTCTTTAATCCAAATAGCCCGTTCTTTTTAATTTTGAAAGAATTTCCATCTGCTCTTGAAAAAACTCCGAATGCACTAACCAATTCTTTTACGGTTTTTGTTTGGTTTGCAACAATTCTTATAGACGTCCTAAATCCTGTATAAGAGATTTTTTCATTTATTATATTTTTATCCGATCTTGGGGAATAACTACCATCATCATTTTTTGTTCCTTTTTCTGCAAAAGATGCTCCTTTTTGTTGCCATGAGGAGTCTGTTGCTTCAAGTGCAATTTGAATTAACGCAAACTCATCCGGATCGCTTTTTGAAAGCACAGAAAGGATTGAAGAGAGGGGGTCAATTTCTGAGAAAGAATCAAAAGTTGCAATTGGGTAGTAACTTCCTTTTCTAAGTTGTAAAGAGGTGGTTGTTAGGTTTTGAAGATTGATTTTATAAAGGTCTGATCGAGTTAGTGGATCGGCAACTCTTTCTATAATCACAAGTGGATAGTTTGATTGAAGCTGGGTTTCAATAAATGGGGCAATGCCAGAGTCGCAGGTAATTTGAAATCTAATTTGTTGGTTTATGAGAGCAATTTCAAGAGCAAGAGGTTGGGGCACTACTCCTGTTAATTTTTCCCAGAAAGAAACAGCGTTTATCTGCGTTAGGGCAGAAAGGAAAGTTTGTGCCGCCTCAGGTGTGACATCAGTATTTCTTGGAATTCTAAAGTTAAGAGTAACAAGTTCTGTCATACTTTTTATTATACATTAAAGAGTGAATTTATTTTTAGAAGTTATGAATTTTTGGTTCTAATTCTTCTTGCTAATTTTTCTAGCTCTTTTATTTCTACTTTTTCTCCTGTTTGGGTGCTTATATAGCCTTCATATTTATCAAACCAAACTTTGTCTTTTGCCCACATTTCTTGGAATTTTTTGTTTATTCCATGTAGTGGATAAAGTTTAATGTGTACATGATTGATTCCCATTCCTTCCATTACCATTGCAACTCTTTTAACATTTAGTCCTTTTTCAAGAATCTTTGCCACTTTTTTTGAAGCTACCATTAATTTCTTAAACATATTTTCTGGCATATCGAAAGCATAGGAGTCGTAGTGTTTTTTACTGATAACAAGAGCCATTCCTTTGGTGTTTGGCATAATATCAAGGATTGCGAGGAAATTTTTGTCTTCCTAGATTTTTGCTGATGGTATTTCTCCTTTTGCTATTTTGCAGAAAACACAATCTTTCATTGAGTTAAACTTTAGTTGGTGCAATTATACCGTTCCGCTCGAGACTATTTTATCAAAAATTTCCCAATAGTTAAAGATCATACACGCTTTGTTGTTCACCCAATTAATTCAGCAACTCAGAGAAAGTCTCTTTCCAATAAAAATAAAAAAATAAGAAGTTTCATAAATAAGCTGTATAAAAAGGAACTAACAAAGCTTGATGGGGTTAAAAAGTTACTTTTGTCTTTTGGCTGTAATCTTGAAGAAGAGAAAAGGTATTTGAATAAAGGGTTTAGAAAATTGCAAATTTTTACTTATCCAATTCCCGACAATCTTAGAAATGTAATTAATCGGTCACGCAGAGTAGTAGTTTTAGAACAAGGTGACGGATTTGCTAAGCAGAAAATTGTGGCGCTATCTTCAAACGAGAGAATTGAGGCTTGTTTTGGTAAAATTCCCGATAAATCCAGTGGCTATATTATTTCAAATAATTACAAAAAGCTCTTTTCGGCGATTAAAAGAACGAAACCCTCATTTGTAGTAGGAGATTTAGGTGAATACACGCAAGATACCCTTGACACAATTGATGCGTGTTTATGCTTTGGCTCCGCTTTGGGCGTAGGGGTAGGTGGAATTTTGGCAGGTGCGAAAAATGTTATCTCAGTTACTGGGGATGGGGCATATCTTCATTCAGGCAAGAACGTAATTCCAGAAGCAATTAAAAGAGGGGTTCCTCTTAAAGCAGTTATTATCTGCAATGGAGGTTGTAAGGGTACTGGGGGGGCAGGAGGTGCCAGGAGATTTATTTTATCAACCAAGGGCTGTTGAGAAATATTTTTTGGAATATCAAGAAACAAGTACCAATGAATCTAAAAAAACACTGCATAGGATGTTAAAATCACATGCTGTTTCAGTTTTATATGTATTGATGTAAATATGAAAGAAAGAGCATTATATATACATTTTGAAGGCATGGATTTAGCTGGAAAGACAACAGCCACCAAGAATTTTATTGAACATACTGGTAGAGAATGGGAAATAAGACGAAATTCTATTGTTCACGATAACCCAATTTATCTTTTGGCAGATAGTTTACGGAGGGCGGATGCGTATGATGCCGAAGTTCTAGGAAATTTATATGTAGCCGCCCTTATGGCAGATATCAGAAGTTTTGTTTGGCCTGAGAGATACACTATTCAAGACTCGACAATTATTTTGAGATCTTTAGCCTTTCATACTGTAAGAGGGACACCGAGAATAAAAGAAGTTTTGATAGATATGTTACCGTATCACCCCAAATTTGATGCTTCTTTTGTCTTTACTGCCAGCATTGAAGAAAGGCTGAAAAGGCTTGAAATGCGTGCGAGAAATCAACCAGATCAAATTTCAGCGGAAGATTTATTTGTACGAGACAAGCCCGAAAAATTTTTAGCAATGGAAGCTTGTTTGATTGATCTTTCGAGGAAATGTTTCCACTCGGTAGTAATAGATACTACTAGTTTAACACCAGATATGGTTATTGGTAGAATTGTCGAAAATTTACCCCAATTGAAAAATCCGAAATGAATAAATTGACCAGTTTTTTACATTTCCATAATAGCAAAGCTACTACACTAGATGTAATTTTGCATGGCGGATCCGGGGGTATAAATTCTCCTTTTATGCAAAAATTGTTTGAAAGTTCTAAGGGTAAAGGCAATAGTGTGATTATGTTCAATTTTCCCTTCTTAGAAAGGGGGGATGACCATTCTTCTGGTCCAGAGTTGAAAGAAGAATTGGAGGTACTTAGGAAAATGTTATCGATTGCTGGTTTTGATAAATTTAGTCATATTCGACTTATTGGCAAATCTCTTGGTGGAATTATAGCTAGCTATTATCTAAACAGTTTGACCGATGAAGAAAAAAAACTATATGAAGTAATTGTTCTTGGATATGTAACTGGAGAAGTCAAACTAAATGAATTCACTGGAAAAATCACTATTATCCAAGGAGAAAAAGATAAGTTTGGAAGTATTGAGGTGGTAAAAAAAGATATGGATGGCGCTATATCACAAAGTATAACTTACCACCAAATATCAAATGCGGATCATAGTTACAGAAACCCAGAAACAAAACAACCGATTTATGAGGACAAGGTAATTGAGTTTTTAAATAGTCTTTGATTAATTTATTCCTAAGTAACCTTTTAGGAATAACATCCAAAGATCTGGAATTTTACTAGAATAACCACCACCAAAAAGAATTGCTAATTTCTGGAAATTTCTAAATCTCTCGCCAATCTTTCTAAAACTTTCCTTTTCTAATCTCATTCCACCCAGAAAGTCCTCTTTATAAGTATCAACTCCTAAAATTAAGATTGAAATGTCGTGACTGAAACTTTTTGTACTTTCTAATATAGAGTCTAATGCTTGCAAATACTCTCTTTCCATAGTACCAGGAGGCAATGGAATATTAATATTTGTTCCTAATCCCTCTCCTTCTCCCTTTTGCCATTCAAAACCAGTCCCCGGATAAATTGTCCGTGGGTCTTGATGGATAGACACTGTCATAACACTTGCATCATGATAGAAAATTTCTTGTGTTCCCTGACCTGCATGCACATCAAGATCGTAAACAATTGCCTTCTTTATTTTGCCCTCTTTTTGGAGTTTTCGAATAGCTATGGCGTGGTCATTATAAATACAAAAACCGGAAGCTTTGTAAGAACTTGCATGATGCATGCCTCCGATTAGATTTACAACTCTTTCGTCTTGCAAAGCAAGGTTTAAGGATAGAATGGTTCCGCCGATGATATATAACCCCCCTTCTAACATCCCATGATTTACTGGAGTATCGGCATCAAAATCCAAATTATTGTCCGCCAACCTTCTTAACTCTTGTAGATATCTTGGTGTATGAACTAAAAGCAGGTCTTCTTCCTCGGCTCTTGGAGCTTCCAAAACCTTGTAATCTATTTTTCCTTCTTTTCTAAGTTTCTCCAGAAACATTCCTGTTTTGGTTTTAGAAATAGGGTTGTCGAGGCCTAGGTCATATTTAAGATAATTTTCAGAATAAACTATATTTATTTCTTTCATAGTTTGGATGTGGAATATATTTTACAACCTACGGGAGAAATTTGATAGTTTTAATACTTCAAGCCAGGACTTGTATTGTTATTTAGATACGAAATGAGCGAAAATTTCTCTAGCAGATAGCGAGCCCCGCCAGAGGTGGGGCGAGCGAAAGGAGCGCGACCCCAAGCAAAGGCGGGGGTGCGACTGTAGTAGCGATTAGCGCGAGGCCGCCGTTAGGCGGCCGAGCAATAATGAGGCTTGAAATTGCGAGGAGTCCCGCCGTAAGGCGGGACGACGAGCAGTAAAGCGGAGGCAGTGGCGGCAATTCCCTGCCTGCCGACAGGCAAACAGGCAGGATTTTCCCCTTTAACCCCTTTTCCTGCCGCCACTGCCGGAGCTAACAATTTTTAGAAATTTTTGATAAAATAGTTTCGAGCGGAACGGTATAATTGCACCAGAAACTGACTTTTAGGCTTTGAAAGAGCCATTTTGTGGGCGGCGCACAGCGCCGCCCATTGATTTTGCGGCGTTGCGCGCGCAGCCAAAATAAGGTTCGTATCTCTTGCGATTTTTTTAATCCTACCTTTAGCTCGCCTTTTAGGCGAGCATAATATTTGCTTTGCTCAATAAAAAGAATTTTTGCTAATTTTGATTTTGTGATATACTGAAAATGCGACCAACCAGACAGAGAAGCCTTTTCTAATGGCCGTCTCGGAACAATCAAGGTTTCTCTTGGTTGGTCGCACCGGGGCGGCCATTTGAGTTTTAGGAATTATGGAAAATCCAACATCGCAAAAATTCTTTTTATACGCCCGCAAATCCACAGATGTTGAGGATAAGCAGGTGTTGAGCATTGAGGCTCAATTAACAGAATTGCGCGCCTTTGCTAAAAAAGAAGGAATAACAATTGTTAAGGAGTTTATAGAAAGACAATCTGCCAAAATTCCGGGAAGGCCTATTTTTAATGAGATGTTAAAGAGAATTGAGAAGGGCGAGGCTCAAGGAATTTTGGCTTGGCACCCAGATAGATTGGCGCGCAATTTTGTAGATGGTGGAAGGATTATTTTTCTATTGGATACCGGCAAGCTTCAAGCTCTAAAATTCCCTACTTTTTGGTTTGAGCCAACCCCTCAAGGCAAGTTTATGCTCAACATTGCTTTTGGGCAAAGTAAATATTATGTGGATTCTCTTTCCGAAAACACTAAAAGAGGTTTGCGCCAAAAAGTAAGGAGAGGAGAATATCCGGGACCTGCTCCTATTGGCTATATCAATGATGTAAGGACAAAAACAATTGTTGTTGATAAAAAGAAAGTCAAAATTATCAAAGCTGCTTTTGAGCATTACTCCAAAGGCGATAAAACTTTAGAGGATATCTCCAACTTTTTGGCGCACCACGGGATTTTATCCCGTAATGGTAAGAGAATCCACAAAGATAGAATCAAATTTATCCTTTCTAACCCTTTTTATTACGGACACTTCCGCTATGGAGGAGAAATCCACGAGGGCAAACACGAGCCAATCATTGCAAAGAAACTTTTTGATAAGGTTCAGGAAGTATTAAAGCAAAGAGGCAAGCCTCAAAAGAAAGAAAAAATCCCCAAAGCCTTTACCGGACTTTTGCGCTGTGGTGAGTGCGGCATGATGATAACTGCCGAAATTCAAAAAGGACATATCTATTACCGCTGTACCAAGAAAAACAAAGCGATGAGATGCACCCAGCCATATATCCGAGAAGAAGAACTTGATCGGCAGTTATCAAAGATGATTCAAAAAGTTTCTTTGCCGCAGGATTGGGCGGAGGAATTATTGAAAATGGCAGAAAAAGACGAAAAAGAAGCCGCTCAATCCTGCGCTGCTTTTGTTCAAGAAGCAAGAGAGAAAATCAGAGAAATCAATATCAAGCTCCAGCGACTTTTAGAGGCTTATCTTGAGCAAGACATAGACAGAGAAGAATATCGGCAAAGAAAAGCAAAACTAATGAGCGAGAAAAAGACGCTGGAGGAGCAAATTATCCGTTTTGAACAAAAGCAGAATGATTGGCTCGAACCTTTCAGAAATTGGATAAATTCCGCTTTACAAGTGGAAAAAATCGCAAGAGATAATGACCTTTTTGCTAAAAAGGTCATAGCCAAAGAAATCTTTGGCTCGAACCTCATTTTGGCCGGCCGCGAAGCGCGCGCAACGCCGCAAAATCAATGGGCGGCGCTGTGCGCCGCCCACAAAATGGCTCTTTCAAAGCCTAAAAGTCAGTTTCTGGTGGGTGCGCATGGAATCGAACCATGTACCTCTTCTTTATCAGAGAAGCGTTCTACCAGTGAACTACGCACCCTTGAACTTACTTATTTTATGATAAAAGTTAATTTTAAGCAATGGCTGATAGTCGAAGTTGGTCCCCGCCTACGGCGGGGTTGGTCAGAACTGGAAAGATAGTAGTAAGTAGAAAGCAGTAAGTAGTAATGGTAAAAAAGAATTAAGATTTACGATTTAAGAATTAAGAATAAAATAATTCAAAGTTAAAATTCAAAAGTTTTGTTAGATAATTAAATAATTTTTAATTTTGAATTGTTGGCCCAAGGCCAACCAGCCTAGGGCTGGTAATTTTGCCTGCCTGCCTGACGGTAGGCTGTCCTGCCGGTAGGCAGGAATTTTGCCTTTTGACTTTTGAGTTATTATTTTTGTCTAGAATTTAGTGCTTGGAATTTAGATATTCTATTTCCCATACCCCATTATTCATAGTTCATAATTAAACTATTGACTAAATTTGACTTTACATTTATAATGTTTGTTGCCTTTGAGCCGAAATTTTTTGTATTGTTTAATGGAAAATAAACTTAAGAATTACTAAAGATTTTAAGCCTATTTGTTGGCTTTTAAATTATAGAGTTTTCCTAAGTATGTAGGTTACCGGCTCAAAGAGAGTCGGTTTTTTATTTGTTAGCACTTTTTAAAAATCTTTGACTTGGGCCTGTAGCTCAGTTGGCCAGAGCGCTACATTTGCAATGTAGAGGTCAGCGGTTCGAAGCCGCTCAGGTCCACAGGTACTTTAAAAAGTAAAGAGAATTTTGTCCTTATCGCTTTCGTCAAATTAATTTTGGCGGGTAAAGCGAAAGAGAAAATGGGAAGGCCGTAAAAAGGTCTACTCACGCAATTGGTGGATGCCTAGGTGCAAGTTGCCGAAGAAGGACGCGTAAGGCCGCGAAAGTCGTCGGGGAGCTGCCAAAAAGCTGTGATCCGTCGGTGTCCGAATGGGGAAACCCACTCCTTTATGGAGTGCCTCGGAGCCAAAACATGCCACTTGTGGTATGTATAACTCTGATGGCGGGAACCGTCTGAACTGAAACATCTCAGTAAGGCGAGGAAGAGAAAACAATAGTGATTCCGTTAGTAGCGGAGAGCGAAAGCGGAAGAGCCCAAATCTCGCTGTTTCTTCGGAAATAGCGGGAGGTTGTAGGAGCCCACTAAAGGAAGTTTGTTTTGTAGCAGAACAGTCTGGAATGTCTGGCCATAGAAAGTGAAAGCCTTGTATGCGAAACTTAACAAACTTCCTTGGGATTTCCTGAGTACCACGGTGCAAATACACTGTGGGAAGCTGGGGGAACCATCCCCCAAGGCTAAATACAACTTGCAACCGATAGTGAACTAGTACCGTGAGGGAAAGGTGAAAAGAAGGGCGGGACGCCCAGTGAAATAGAAACTGAAACCAGTTGCGAACAAACCGTCAGAGCATCTCGTTTCACTCGATGCTTAAGTCAAAAGGTAAAAGTCAAAGTTCAAATTATTTTTGACTTTTGAATTTTAACTTTTGAATTTGAACACCGAGTGAAGCGAGGTGTGATGACGTGCCTATTGAAGAATGAGCCGGCGAGTTGCTCATACGCTGCAAGCTTAATCCACTTAAACGGAGTAGGCGAAGGGAAACCGAGTGCGAATAGCGCGATTTAGTAGCGTGTGGCAGACCCGAAACCAGGTGATCTATCCATGAGCAGGGTGAACTCCGCCTAACGGCGGTGGGAGGCCCGAACCCGTTGATGTTGCAATATCATGGGATGACTTGTGGATAGGGGTAATATGCCAACCGAACCTGGAGATAGCTGGTTCTCCCCGAAAGGTCTATAGGGACCGTGTCTACCAAAAATTAGAGGCTGGTAGAGCTACTGGATGGGTGAGGGAGGGCAACCGACTTCACTCAACCAAACTCCGAATAGTCTCTAATAAAGGGTAGATAGACAGCCACATCGGGCTAAGCTGATGTGACTAAAGGGAAACAACCCAGACTCTCAGCTAAGGTCTTTAAGTTTCTGCGATTTTTCGCGGCGGCATCAAGGTTTTTCCTTGTTGTTGCGGCTAAGTTTGAAAGGAAGTTTTCTTCTTCAGACAGCTAGGAGGTTGGCTCAGAAGCAGCCATCCTTTAAAGAAAGCGTAACAGCTCACTAGTTGAAGGAGAAAGCGCCTAAAATTTATCGAGGATAAGCCGAACACCGAAGCTAGAGCCCCGCCGTAAGGCGGGGGGTAGGGGAGCGTTCCAAAAACAGTGAAGTTCTGCCGTAAGGCAGGGTGGAGTTTTTGGAAGTGAGAATGCCGGCATGAGTAGCGTACAATTGCTGTGAGAATCAGCAACGCCGAACACCCAAGGTTTCCCCCGCAATGTTCGTCAGCGGGGGGTTAGTCGGTACCTAAGGCAAGTCCCGCAATTTGCGGGAGTAGCTGATGGATGACTGGTTAAAATTCCAGTATTTATTTTGGATCGTTATCAGTTGGGGGTTGACAGGATGGGATGTCCAGAGCCTGCTTGTGAATATAGTAGGTGCAAGCTGTGAGGAAGAATAGACTAGCAAATCTGTCTATTTGTTTATTCAAGCAGCGATGCAAAGTCAATAGAGATATTGGCGATTTTGGTACATTCTGTCCTTCAAAAAAGGCTCGCAACGAGATTCAAAATAAGCCGTACCTCAAACCAACACAGGTGGGTTGGACGAGTAGTCTAAGGCGGGCGAGAGAAGGAGGCTTAAGGAACTCGGCAAACAAGCTGGACGTAAGTTCGCAAGATGTCCTCCCCGCCTACGGCGGGGCGAAGCTAAAGTTTGTCAGTCGACTGTTTATCAAAAACACAGGTCCGTGCAAAGGCGAAAGCCGCAGTATACGGGCTGACGCCTGCCCAGTGCCGGTAAGTTAAGGGGAGTGGTTCTTGTCGCAAGACAAGTGGCCACGAACTCAAGCTCCGGTAAACGGCAGCAGTAACTATAACTGTTCTACGGTAGCGAAGTTCCTTGTCGGGTAAGTTCCGACCTGCACGAAAGGCGTAACGAGCTGACAACTGTCTTAAGCCTTCACTCGGCGAAATTGCGATGGCTGTGAAGACGCGGCCTACTTCCACCAGGACAAAAAGACCCCGTGGAGCTTTACTGTAGTTTAGTATCGACTTGAGCGTTTCAATTGTCGAGAATAGGAGGGACCTCGCCTTTGGTGGGGGTCAGTGTAATACCTCTCTTTGAACCGTTTTGAGTCTTACCCGAGAGCCTTGCATACAGGTTCGGGGAAGGTGCTAGATGGGCAGTTTTACTGGGGCGGTACCCTGCTAAACTGTAACGCAGGGGCACAAAGGTCAGCTTGCTGCGAATGGAAACCGCAGTGAATGTGCAAAGGCATAAGCTGGCTTGACTGCGAGGCCGACGGGCCGAGCAGGTGCGAAAGCAGGTCTTAGTGATCCTCCGATGTCATGTGGGTGACACGGAGCTTAACGGATAAAAGCTACCCCGGGGATAACAGAGTAGTCGCGCCCGAGCGTCCACAGCGACGGCGCGGATCGCTACCTCGATGTCGGCTCATCGCATCCTGGGGCTGGAGAAGGTCCCAAGGGTTGGTCTGTTCGCCCATTAAAGCGGTACGTGAGCTGGGTTCAGAACGTCGCGAGACAGTTCGGACTCTATCCGGTGGAAGCGTTGAATCTTGAGGGGAGCTCTCCTCAGTACGAGAGGACCAGGAGGGAGGAATCCCTGGTGTTCCGGTTGTTGCGTCAGCAGCATTGCCGGGTAGCCACATTCCTTCGGGATAACCGCTGAAAGCATCTAAGCGGGAAGCCCACCCCAAGATTAGGATTCTTTAAGACCCCTGGAAGAATACCAGGTTAATCGGCTGGCAGTGGAAGAGGCGTGAGCCTTTAAGCTTACCAGTGCGAATCGGTCGAAGACCTTTTACCTTTCCTATTTTTCTCTTTCGCTTTGCTATTTTGGGCAAAATTCTTTTTACTTTTAGTCTTAGGCCTTTCGGTCTTTAAGAGCTAAGCGGAACCACCTGATCCCATTTCGAATTCAGAAGTGAAACGCTTAAGCGCCGACGATAGTTGGTTCGCAAGGACCCGCGAAAATAGGCCAAGGCCGAAAGACCTAAGACTAAAAAATATAAAAGGAGGGAGCTTTTGGCTCTAAATACAAGTGACAGCACTAAAGAAGAATAAAAAAACAGAATCTTCAAAAGAATTAACGATGGCTGATCTTTTGGCTTCTTCCAAAGGTTTAAGTTTTAGTTTGAAGGTTGGCCAAAAAGTTAGAGGCAAAGTAATAGAAAAGAGCCCCAAATCTTTGCTTTTGGATATTGGTGGTAAATCTTTGGGGATGGTAGCTGGTAAGGCCTTGAATGAGGCTAAAGATTTTGTTAAGCAGCTTGAAGTTGGAGATGAAGTGGAGGGTTCGGTTTTAATTCCTGAAACTTCAGATGGTTATACAATAATTTCTCTTCGTGAATCTGCTAAAGGTTTTGTTTGGGAAAAGCTGGAGAAATTTTATAAAGAAGGCAAAGAACTTTCTTTAGATGTTAAAAATGCTGGACAATCAGGAATAACTGTTGAGATTTTGGGATTAACTGGTTTTGTACCAATGTCTCATTTGACCAAGGAGACGTTAAAAGATGTAAATAATTTGGTTGGCAAGATTTTGAAACTTAAGATTATTGATTTTGACAAAGATTCAAATCGCCTTATTTTGTCCCAAAAGGCTGTTGTTCAGGCAAAAGAGCTTGAAGCACAAAAAGAGGTCATTTCGAACCTTAAAGTGGGAGAAGTTTATGATGGAATTGTTACCACTGTTACTGATTTTGGGGCTTTTGTTAGGATTGAGGTTGTTTATAAAAAGGAAAAGATAGGGGTTGAAGGTTTGGTTCATAGCTCAGAAATTGCCTGGGGCAAATCGATTAAACCAGCTGAGGTCTTAAAAGAAGGGGATAAGGTTAAGGTTAAGGTTTTGGAGATTAAAGACGGCCGTTTGGCTCTTTCTATCAAACAGGCTCAAGGAGATCCTTGGGAGAAAGCAGAAAAGAAATATAAGGTGGAAATGAAGGTTAAAGGAGAGGTGGTTAAAATTTCTGATTTTGGGGCTTTTGTTGAACTTGAGCCTGGGATTGAAGGGCTTCTTCATATTACTAAGATTCCACCCGCCACTAATCTTAAAGTTGGAGATAAAATTGATGTTTTTATAGATGAAATCAATAAAGAAGATAGGAAAATTAGTTTAGGTTTAGTTTTGACCTCAAAACCTGTTGGCTATAAATAACTGCCTTTTAAAAAGTGATTGAAAGAAGGCAACTTTTAAGATCTTCTGATTTATCTGACTCTTTGTTTTTTTGTTGCGGTGATCTTTCAGAAAGATGGGATTTTGCTGGTAATGATTCTTTGGTTTATCTTTTTGGTGAACATGTTGTCAAAGTTTACAATCAGGGCAAATGGAGAAGTTTTTCTGAAAGTCAAGCTTCTAAAATTATTAATCTTTACAAAGAGATAACAAATAGTGCTTCAAGATTTTCTGAAGAAGAAAATTGGCATCTTAATTTAAGATTTAATAATTTGGCTTTGCCTTTGAGGGTTGCTCCGATTGAGAAAGTGATTAGATGTTCTTGTTGTGGATCTTTTGCCTCTGTTAGCCCTTTTGTTGAAGGTAAAAATTTAGAAGAAAAAATGATTAATAGTAGGTTTGATTTAAGGGAATTGAGGGTAGTACTTCCTCAATTATCTTTGGATTTTTGCCGAAGATTTTCTGTATCTGGTATATCAATCCTTCCGATTAACATTAAATATTTTCAAGAGAAATTAATAATAACCGATTTATGTTCAAATTTGTCTATTTTAAAGGCTTTGAGCTGAAGACTTTACACTTTTGAAATTAAGTAATATAATTCTGATTATGTTTCCTGAAAGATTGAGTGAAATTGGAGAGTTAATACCCGCTAATAAGTTTATTTTTCAACCAGAAGAATCTATTTCTGGAGCCGGCCCAGATGATGGAATTAGGGAAATTGAAATGGAGAATTTATTGTTTGGAGACGATAATGATAAAGGGAAAGAGGTTATTAATAAGGGGGAAACAAAGTAACACTTGCTAAAATATTTTCGTTTATGACTACCTAGACCTCAAGCAATATTCCGCAAGTACAACTTTCGGTGTATTAGGTTGACACATTACTAAGTTAAGTCAAAAGTTGTGTTTTATACTTGCTACTATCTTTCCGAATCCAACTAATTCTGATGATTAAAACTGATATCAGATGACTGATGGCTGACAGCTTTCTATCTCTTTATAGTTTCCTTTATGGCTTGGTTTAGATAGGTAAATTCTTTAGCTGAGATTGCATTCTCAAAACCTAGCCTTTTTGCTTCTTTAATTCTTTTTTCTAAAGCAACAACTTCTCTTATTTCTCCCAAAAGCCCAAGCTCTCCAACAGCGATAGTTTTGGCAGGGAATGGTTTGTTATAAAAAGAAGATGCGATGGAAAGAGCAACAGCCAAATCACAGGCATTTTCTTCTATTTTTATTCCCCCTGTGACATTAACAAAAACATCTTGATCGTAAAGAGGAAGGGAAGAGCGTTTAATCAAAATGGCAATAATAAGCTCCAGCCTTTTTGAGTCAATTCCTTGTGCAATTCTTTTTGGGAAGGCCGATTTGGTGGGAGTTGTAAGGCTTTGGATTTCAACAAGAACAGGTCTTGTGCCTTGCATGGTTGAAGAAACCACGCTTCCTGAAACATTTTTTGCCCCCTGTGTTAGAAATATTCTGTCTGCATTGGTTAGAGAAGTTAGCCCCTTGTCTGTCATTTCAAAAATACCAACCTCGTCAGTTGGACCAAAACGATTTTTAACCGCCCTAATTAACCTCAATTGAAGCGATTTTTCGCCCTCAAACCACAAAACTGTATCAACAATGTGTGCAAGTACGGCAGGGCCGGCGACAGTTCCTTCTTTGGTGATATGTCCGACGATAAAAATGGGTATATTTTCTTTCTTGGCAAAGTTAACAAGTCTGAAAGCGCATTCTCTAACCTGTCCAACTGAACCTGCAAGCCCTGAAAGATCAACCGTTGACATTGTTTGGATTGAGTCAACAATACCAACTTGCATATCATCTCTATTTTCCTCAAAAGTTGAAATAATTGAGTCAATATCGGTTGATTCACAGATAACAATTCTTTCATTTTTACTCTTTAGCCTTTGGGCGCGGGTGGCAATTTGCAGGGCTGATTCTTCGCCTGAAGCATAGATGACTTTTTTTTGATATTGTGAGGCGACTTTGTTTGAAAGCTGCATTAAAAGAGTTGATTTGCCGATCCCCGGCTCACCGGCAATTAAAATTACCTGTCCAGCAACTATTCCGCCTCCTAGAACCCGATCAAGCTCAACACTTCCAGTTGATATTCTTGGTGTTTTTTGGAGATTGACTTTATCAAGAGTAATTGTTTTTGCTGGTTTATTTTCCTTTCCTTTCTTATTTTGGTGTTGTGTGGTTACTTCTACCATTGATCCCCAAGCGCCGCAGTTTGGACACTTGCCAGACCATTTGACTTGGGAGAAGCCGCATTGTTGACAGACAAACTGGGAATGTGTTGCCATTTTCTTGATGATACCACAGAAACGGTAGTAAGTAGTAAGGGGAAAAAGATTTATGATTTATGAATCATGGGGAATGGGTATAGGAAATAGAATATCTGAATTCTAAGCACTAAATTCTAAACAAAAATAATAACTCAAAAGTCAAAAGACAAAATTCTTGCCTACACCGGCAGGCAGGCAAAAGTATCAGCCCTAGGCTGGTTGGCCTTGGGCCAACAATTCAAAATTAAAAATTATTTAATTATGCAATTAAACCTTTGACTTTTAACTTGTAATTTTTATTTTTTGAATTTTAACTTTTGAATTATTTTTATTCTTAATTCTTAAATCGTGAATCTTACTTCTCCCCTTTGCTACTAAATTCTGACTAGCTTTGACCAACTTCGACTAGTTTCAACCAACTTCGACTAACCCCGCCATAGGCGGGGACCAACTCCGACTAGCCCGTCTGATGCCCAATTTTCTCCCCAACTTATCCACAATTTGTTTTTGATTTTTAAAATTCCTATTTTTTGGGATATTTTGACTATAGATTACTATAGGAGTGTTGGTTTTTTGGCTTTTAAAAATTATAGGGTTTGACAAATGGAGGGTGGAGTGGTAGAATTTTGTTGGTACTTGAAAATAAAAAAAAAGAGCATCCTGCTCTCGAGGGAGAACAAACCTCGCTTACCGCTGGAAGTTTTCCGTCTGATCGGAACTAATTGGCCACGAGTAAGCAAAGCTTGCGAAAAAGAAATCTTTTTCGCAGGAATGCTCTTTTTTAGGCTTTTCCCGCCTAGGGCGGGAAAGGACAGGCTAGATTAAAACCTATTTAAATTATTTATTACCAAAATTTTAGTCTGTCAAGAGTCAATTTTAAGTTATGAGGCTAAAACGATAAATTTTTATCGTTGGCCCATAATATTTTAGAACAAGAAAAGGGTGTAGTTAGTGTCTTTAGGGGGCGGGTGGTATGTAGGGCAGGCGTACTACCCGCTCCTTAAGGGCGCTTTTGCACCCTTTTCTTTTTTTATGGAACCAACATATCTTGAAGCTTATTATCGACAGAATTTTGAACCGGTCCAGATAATTCCGGCTCCGGTTAGAGTTGGTGTGGCCAAAATATTGCGTCGTTTGGCTTTGTATGCTGGTTTTTTGGGAATCTTAATCTTTCTTGTCTTATATGCACCTTCTTTGGTGTTTATGGTTGCTGGGGGTGGGAAAGTATCGTATTTGCTTTTTAGAAAGGCTCAGGATGTGCCTTCTATACCAGCTCCTCAGATTGAAGAAAAGGTTTATCAGCCAAGGCTTGATCCAACTCTTCCTCTTGAGAATTATTTGATTATTCCTTCTGTTGGTATTAATACAAAAATAAATGAAGCTTCTTATGAAGATTATGAAGAAGCTTTAAAAATTGGCGTTTGGCGTGTTCCTGATTTTGGTACTCCTTATGAGAGAAAAGCGCCGGTCATTTTTGCCGCTCACCGCTACGGTTATTTAAGGTGGAGCGTTCCGTATCGCTTGAAGAATTCTTTTTACAATCTTCCCAAGCTTAAAGTTGGAGAGACTGTTGAGGTCATTTGGAGGCAAAGAAAATATGTTTATGAGGTTTATGCGGAAGGGAAAGGAGAGGAAATCACTGATTATTCGGCTGATTTGATTCTTTATACCTGCGAGGCTTTAAATTCACCAATTCGTATCTTCAAATACGCAAGGCTTTTGAAAGTCTGAATTAGTCGGAGTTGGTCAAAGTTGGTTGGAGTTGGTAGAATGAATTATGGTTGAGAAGTTGAGAATTTATCAGTCTTCAATCCGATTGATTCAACAGATTTATGCTCTTATAAAGGAAAATAAAAATCTAGCTTTAGATTGGTCTTTGTGCGATCAGATTAAGAGGGCTTCGGTTTCTGCGGCAACGAATATTTCTGAAGGCTACTAATGAAGTTGTTACATTGCTTCAGATAGTAAACTGTGTTTGTAGTGTAGATACAAGCCAATTGCAACATGAGTATAAGCGAATAGCTCGCCAGATTGGTGCTTTTTCTCCTAAGCTGAAGGCGAAAGAATATAGTGATTATCCTACCTGAGTTTGTCTGAAGTTTTTAATTGCAACTTTTGCTTAAACTTTTCTTTTTGTCTTTGGATAACTCCGCCGTGGGTGTGAACTACCTTCGACCAGCTTTGACTAACCCCGCCGTAGGCGGGGACTAGCTATTGACTAATCTTGTCCGTATCCCATAGCACTTGACTTTTGAAAAACTATAGTATATAATGCCTAACTAGTATGAAAAGACTTATAGTTTTATTTGCAATTTTGTTTGCTTTTTTGAGCAGGGCAAATGGTGCCTTGGCTCAGGAAACAGTTTGTACAACCGTTTATGGTGGTGGAGTTGTTTGTGGCGCTAAAGCACCTGAACATAAGCCGGTTGAAACCGGGATTGAAGATTATCCTCTTTTAGTCGCTTCAGCCTTAGTTGGTTCTGCCTTTATTCTTTATCGCTTTTCTAAAAAGATTGCTCTTTGATACACCTTTAAAGATTCAATTCTTAAGGGGTAGAGGATAGCACTTTATTAATTTCTGATAATTTAGAATTATTAGAATTTAGGATTTTTTTTATTTTGATCTGTCAGATTTTGTCTTCAAGATTCTTGAAGACAAAAAGTTGGCCGATCAAACTTTTCCTTTAGGCAGGAAAATGCTTTGGCAAAGCCAAAAGCACATTAAAAAATCGAGGCAGATGAGGTAGGGAAATGGTTGCTGGTGTGGAAGAACAGCTAACACCTCCTTTCTTTCTCTTTGTTTGCCAAGATTTCCTACCAAGCGGTTAGGGCTGTGGGTATTAGAAGATAATAGCTAATGATCAATGTTGATGGCTAATGGCTAATGGTTGATGATTAATGTCTGATGGCCAATGGTTGAGCTGGTTTCCTGATTCTAATATTCAAAGCCCTAGCCGTGTGGTTAGGTCTCTTGGCCAAGAGGAAAATATTCAAAGAAAGGAGTAATTATGCAATGGGATTTGATATTTTTTGTTGTTCTGGCCACCATATGGGGAGTGGGTGTTGTTTTTGGCCTTGTGTTGCCCGATAAGACTTCTAAGAGAATTCTTAATTGGGTAGCTGAGGTTGAACATCAGCCCTTTTGGTGGTTGCCAGTTGGTTTATTATCTTTAGTTCTTTTCGGCTACGGCCTATCGAGAGCTATAGATATAAAAGTCGACTGGATTGTTTTGGGTCGGTCTTTAGTTTTACTGGTGGGGGTATTTGTTCCCCTTGCAATTTGGATCATTCTAGGCCTACGAAATAACTCTTCAGAAAAGAGAACAGAATTAGAAGAGGAGGAGGTGCAAGATGAAGAAGAATAGATTTCTTCTAGTGTTAATTTCTTTGTTAGTGTTAGCTTCAGTGGTTGGTTGTTCGGCAGTGGATAGCTTTCTTGAACCCGCAGCTACGCCGACGGCCACGGTCATGCCGACCGCCACGCCCACGACTGCGCCGACGGCTACGACAGCACCCGAGCCGACTGTCGTGCTGCCCTCGCAGGCAATCGTGCCGACTCCCGCTCCAAGGACGACACCGGTCGCCACAGCACCATGTATCCTGGTTCAGTCTGGTGTGCAGTTGAAGGTGGATCAAAAGACTGATTCCGGTTGGTGGGAATTTGATCCAGCCAAGGCAGTGCGTGTGGGTGATAGAGCTCACCCGGACGCTAGCCTGGCTGGATGCCCAGTTATTATCGAGGGGCGGAAAGATTTAGCCGAAGAGCACCACATTTGGATTTTGATGCCAGGGAATAATCGGTATCTCGATTCAGACGGTGTTTTCCGCGCGCGCGAACTTTCGGCATGGGCGTACCCGTCTAGCTGGAATCTTGATGATTTCAGCGCGGCAAAACCACCAATTGTTGCAGAGTTTGTTGACGCGAAGGTGAACAATATGAAGGCCAATGGGTATTCCTGGCCTATCTTTGTTCACCTGTCGGACGGCACCACCCTCCAGTTCAAACCTGGAGATAAGGTGGGAGCCGTTTTGCCCAGCAACTGCGATTTTGCAGAACCTTCCCGCATCAATGTAACCGGCGTGTATGATACGTCCACTAAGACGTTTAAAGCCTCAATTGGTGCCGAAGGGTGCTGGACGGCAGCTAGGATCGATGGGGATTGGGTATCCTGGCAAAATGCTAGGGACAATGTTCAATTCTCGTCGATTGAGGCTTGGCTCATGCCATTAACCTGGGATAAAACCCAAATTGATGAGTGGATTTCCCAGCAAAAGTAGCCTCGATGACTGGCAAGCACACTACTTTTTGTTTCCCTTACGGGTTACATTAAGCAAGAGCTTGCCAGATTTTTTTAATTCTTAAAAATTTTATTTAAGGATTAAAAGAATCTTATTATGTTAAGAATATCTAAAGATATTATAAATAGCTTTAATAATCCCGACACGCTCGGGATTATTTCTTCATACCCTGCCAAAAACGGGGAAGTTGCTAGGGACAATGCAGTAAGTCGCTATACCTATCTTCTAACAAAAAATTTTTCCAAGAGTCAAAAAGTTGTTATTTTTTGTGAGTCAAGAAAAAAGGATGAGAAACCTTTTCTAAGATCTCCTAACATTCTTGTGGTGCCTACTTACAAAGTAAATTCTTTGAGTTTTTTTGTAAGTTTGCTTTCCAAGATAAATGAATTTAGTGCTATTAAGGATTTCTTGGTGCAGTTTGAATTTAGTGTTTTTGGAGGAAAGGTTGTTATTCCTCAGTTTTTGGCCTTGCTTGTAGCCCTTAAAGTTATTGGCAAAAGTACAAAGGTAATGTTTCATCAGGTGGTTAATGATATTAATGTTCTTTCTGGCCATCTTGCTATTAAGAGGAACGGCTTTAAATCATTAATCTTGAATTATCTTCTGAGGCTTTTTTATACAATTTCTGGCTTACTTGTTGATAAAGTTTTTGTGCATGACGAAGTTCTTGCCGATAGAATTAGAAATTTTGTTAATGAAACAAAAATCAGAATTATTCCTCACGGAATAGATAAGGGGAAAAAAATCACATCTAAGTTTTCTAGAGCTTCTAAGAAGTACTTTGGTATCGATGAAAATGCAAAAGTGATTGGTATTTTTGGTTATTGTTCTTGGTATAAGGGAACAGATTGGTTAATCAGAAATTTCGCCAGATTTGTGAAAGAAAACCCAAGACTTAATATACGTCTTTTGGTGGCAGGGGGAGAAAGTCCTACTTTGAAGGGAACTATAGCGTATAGGAAGTATTACAATAAGCTTATGAATGTTATTAAAAGAGCTAATGGTAGTATTGTTTATACAGGTTATGTACCTGATTGCGATGTAAAGCGAGTTTTTGCTGCGGTTGATTTATTTGTTTTTCCTTATAGAGCAAAAATGTCTGCGTCAGGGGCTTTTTCCCTTTGTTTGGGGTATGGCAAGCCATATATTGTTTCTCGGGCCTTTTCTGAAAATATAAGTAAAGATGAAAGTGGAGAAAGAATTTTTGATCTTAACTATACTAGTTTTAAGAGGGCACTAAAGGGGAGTTTGTTAAAGAGGGATGGTCAATTGGTGTCTGTTCAATGTAGAGGTAGGAGTTGGGAAGATGTTTCCTTAATGTATTTGAAAGAGAGCTTGTCAGTGGTCTCTCCTTTGCTTAAAATTAATTATGCACTTCTTAAAGCATAATTTTTTGAAGTTCTTTTTTCCTGCTATTCTTCTTTTGATTTGGGCGTTTGTTGCTTTTAGAAATTTTGTTTATGGGACCCATCTTCTCGGTTGGGATAACTTATTACCTGAACTAAACCCTCTTGAAAACATCAGGCGATCTCTTTCGGTTGCTTGGCAGGAGTATCAAGGTCTTGGGCTTTTAGGGGGGATGGCGCATGCTTCAGATTTGCCTCGTCAAGTTTTGGTTTTACTTTTGAGTTTTGTTTTACCATCTAATTTGATTCGTTATTTTTTGACTTTTCTGATGCTTTTTTTAGGTCCTCTTGGAGTTTACTTTTTTATTAAGGATAGGCTTTCTTTGCGATCGGAGGGAATGTTTAAGCAACTGGCTGGTTTTGTTGGGTCTGTCTTTTATCTTTTTAATTTAGCCACAGTTCAATATTTTTTTGTTCCGTTTGAGGCTTTTGTCTTTTTCTATGGTTTTTTACCTTGGTTTTTATTTTTTGCCACAAGGTATTTGGAGAAAGGGGAGAGAAGGGGTTTAGTTCTTTTTATATTGATTTCTTTTTTAGGAACAACCGCCTTTTATGTTCAAACTTTGTTTTTGGTTTATGTTGTTTTCCTGGTGGCTTTTTCTTTAGAGGCGATTCTTAGGTTTAAAAAAGGCGGATTTGTTCGTGTAATAAAACTCGCTTTTATCACCTTGGCTGTTAATGCTTTCTGGCTTTTGCCGGTTGCCTATTTTGCTTTGACTTCTTCGTTTGTCAATTCCTTTTCTCATATAAATTCTATTGCGACACCGGAGACCCAATTTATGAATCAGGCGGCAGGTAACTGGTGGGATGTACTGCGGCTAAAGGGTTTTTGGTTTAATTATTATGATTTTTTTGTCGATGGCGGCCATGACTATCTCTTTAGAGACTGGATTGGATGGATTGATAAGATTGAAGTTTTTTGGGCAGGTGTGGGGCTTTCGGTTTTGTCTTTGTTGGGGATTTTGATTTCCTTGTTTCGGAAGAAAAGAGTATTTGCAGCTTCATTTTTAATTCTTTATTTTATTTCTTATTTCATGCTTGCTTCCAAAAACCCTCCCTTCGGTGGTGTTTTTGAATTTTTGGTTGATAAATTTCCTCTTTTTAGCGAGATTTTTAGAAGTGTTTTTACTAAGTGGTCTGTTGCTTTTGCTTTTGTTTTGTCCTGTGGTCTGGGTTATTTTGTCTTGTTTTTTGACATATTTAACCGCAGATTTTTAAGATTTTTTATTTCTTTTGTTTTTGGATTGTTGATTATTTTTGCAAGTGTGTTTTCTGTGTGGCCTGTTTTTGGGGGTAATTTGGTGGCTAAGAAGATGAAGGTGAATCTTCCAAATGATTATTTGTCGGCTGTTGATTGGTTTAATGACAAGAGCGGTGGGGGAAGAATAGCAATTCTGCCTTTTGTAAATCATTGGGGATGGGTATTTACTAACTGGGGGCACAGTGGATCCGGTTTTTTGTGGTATGGAGTAAAGAATCCGATATTAGACCGAGCTTTTGATGTCTGGAGCCCTTATAATGAAACTTTTTATAATGAGGCTTCAAATATTCTTTATCGTTATTATGCTTTTGATAAGGACAGGGTCGGACCCTGTCCAAACAAGAAGGAATGTGAGGCTGGGGAGGAGGAGCTAAAGATAATTGAGGAGTGGAATAGGAGGGTGGTTGAGGAGTTTGAGAATGTTTTGGCTAAGTATCAGGTTTCTTATCTTTTGCTTGATGAATCAATTATTAATGCTGGTGGGGACAATAAGCTTCTTTATATTCCTGAAATTAAAGATTTAATTTCCAAATCTAGCCGCATAAAAGAAGTTGCCCGCTTTGGTTTTTTGACAATTTACCATTTTGAGGGGACAGGGTCGGACCCTGTCCAGGCGCCGCGGGAATATTCTTTGATTAATGCTAACTTAAAATATTCAAAGTATGATCCTTTGTATCAAAAGTATAAGGAATATGTAAGTTTTGGGAGAGTGGAAGAGCAGGAGAGTGGAAGAGCAGGAGAGATGGTTGATTTTCCATTTGTTAATTTTGATCCACGCGGGCCAGTTAAAATTGAAATCTTGGGATCAAATATTGAATTTTTAAACAAAGATACAGGAGCGAAGGTTATTCTGCCAGTTAATGAAAAAATAGAGGAAAAATTTGGGGAAGATCAAGGCTTCAAAGAAGGCTATAACTGCGATTTAAAGAAAAAAGGGGCAGGCTTTAAAGAGCCGTCTTGAAAAGGGTAATTTTTATGCTGCCTATGATGGCGGTGTTTCTTGCGACTGGTTTTACTATCCAGGTGTTGATAGAAGTAAAGCCTATGTTTTCAGAATTGTGGGGCAGAATTTAAAGGGTAGAAGCTTAAAGATTTATTTACAGAACTTAAGAACAGGAAAAATGGATTTGGAGGAGCTTTTGACTCCTAATAAAGATGGTAAATTTGATTCTTATTTTGTTATTTTACCTTCAGAACCATCTTTTGAAGAGCTTAAAGATGATAATCGGCAGCTATTTTCTGATGTTCCTCCCGGTTACACTTTGAATGTTGAGACAAGATCTTTTGGTAGGATCGCTTCAGAAAATATTATAGAAGATATTGCTTTTATACCTATTGATATATATTGGTTATATCAAATTACTGGTCTTGGTGGTGGAGAAGTTACTAATTTGCAAAATAGTCTTAAAGTTTTATCTTTCAAAAAATATGGAACTTGGGGATACAAAGTTGAGTTTGAAAATAAAGATAAAAACGGGCTTTTAGTTTTGGGGCAGGGGTATGATAATGGGTGGCTGGCTGTTCAG